>NZ_JBVIGF010000004.1:123748-742168 GCF_055570965.1 Streptomyces sp. NPDC031064 | reverse complement strand
TTTCCCTTTCCGGCGGTTCCGACTCTATCAGATCCTTTCGGGCCTGATTCCCGGTCAGAGCGGGTTGTCTTTCCGGCTGTTGGGCCGTTCCGACGAGTGAGACTTTAGCGGATTCCTTGCCGCCGACGCTAATCGGGGCTGCGCTCTCTCGAACGCGGATTCCTCATTTCGCAAAAGCGCACGGAAAGCGGCGCGACGGAGCGTCGCTCGCTTGGAGTGGTTCTTGCGGGATGGCTGTCCGGGGACCGACCGGAGTCGGCGCTCACGTCGGACAACCCGGAGAACAGTACGGACCGAGCAAAGCCGTGTCAACCTCGGCCCCTCCTCCCTCCGGAGTCCTGCGGAGCGTGGAGCGGCCGGGGTCAGCCGTTGCCGGTGGCGAGCTCGCGGCTGCGGTCGCGGGCGGCCTCGATGGCGGCGATCAGCGCGGCGCGTACGCCGTGGTTCTCCAGTTCCCGGATGGCGCTGATGGTGGTGCCGGCCGGGGAGGTGACGGCCTCGCGGAGCTTCACCGGGTGCTCGCCGCTGTCGCGGAGCATCACGGCGGCGCCGATGGCGGCCTGGACGATCAGGTCGTGGGCCTGGGCGCGGGGCAGGCCCAGGAGGATGCCCGCGTCGGTCATCGCTTCGACGAGGTAGTAGAAGTACGCCGGGCCGGAGCCGGAGAGGGCGGTGGCGGCGTCCTGCTGGGACTCGGGGACGCGGAGGGTCTTGCCGACGCCGCCGAAGATCTCCTCGGCGTGGGCGAGGTGGTCGCCGGTGGCGTGGCTGCCGGCCGAGATGACGGACATGCCTTCGTCGACGAGGACGGGGGTGTTGGGCATGACGCGGACGACGGGGGTGTCGGCGGCGAGGCGTTCTTCGATGAATGTCGTGGTGATGCCGGCCGCGGCGCTGATGACGAGGCGGTCGGGGGCGACGTGGGGGGCGAGCTCGTCGAGGAGCTTGCCCATGTCCTGCGGCTTGACGGCCAGGATGAGGGTGTCGGCGCGCTTGGCGGCGTCGGCGTTGCCGACGGTCTCGACGCCGTACCGGGCGTGGAGTTCCTCGGCGCGGTCGGCGCGGCGGGTGGTGGCCAGGAGGTGGGCGGTGGGCCAGCCGGCCCGGATCATCCCGCTGAGCAGCGCTTCGCCGATCTTTCCGGTGCCAAGGACTGCGACTGTCTGGGTCATGGCTGAAGTTCACCTCGCCGGACGGGGGGTACGTGACGCCATCCTCGCACCGGGGTGCCGGGTGGGGCGGGTGTGTCCGAGGGGCGGTACGCGGCCGGGCCGGTCGGTCAGGCGGTGCGGCGGCGGAGGGTGGCGGCGCCGAGGGTGAGGACGAGGAGGGCGCAGGCGGCGACGACGAGGGTGTCGCGGAGGAAGTCGGCGGTCATGTCGGTGTGGCGGAGGACCTCGTTCATTCCGTCGACGGCGTATGACATGGGCAAGGCGTTCGAGACGGCTTCGAGGGCCGGCTGCATCCGGTCGCGTGGGGTGAACAGGCCGCAGAGCAGGAGCTGGGGGAAGATCACGGCCGGCATGAACTGGACGGCCTGGAATTCGGAGGCGGCGAACGCCGAGACGAACAGGCCGAGGGCGGTGCCGAGCAGGGCGTCGAGCAGGGCGACGACGAGCAGCAGCCAGGGCGAGCCGGTGACGTCGAGGCCGAGCACCCAGAGGGCGACTCCGGTGGCGAGCGCGGACTGGACGATGGCGAGGAGGCCGAAGGCGAGGGCGTATCCGGCGATGAGGTCGGCCTTGCCGAGGGGCATGGCGAGGAGGCGTTCCAGGGTGCCGGAGGTGCGTTCGCGCAGGGTGGCGATCGAGGTCACCAGGAACATGGTGATCAGCGGGAAGATGCCGAGCAGTGAGGCGCCGATGGAGTCGAAGGTGCCGGGGCTGCCGTCGAACACGTACCGCAGCAGCGTGATCATCAGGATCGGGACGAGCAGCATCAGGGCGATGGTGCGGGGGTCGTGACGCAGTTGGCGGAGGACGCGGGCGGCGGTGGCGAGCGTGCGGGAGCCGTTCATCGCTGGGCCTCCTGGAGGGCGTTGGCGGCGTCGACGAGGCGGAGGAAGGCGTCTTCGACGGTGGCGGTGTCGTTGCGGCGGCGGAGGGCTTCGGGGGTGTCGTCGGCCAGGATGTCGCCGTCGCGCATGAGCAGGAGGCGGTGGCAGCGCTCGGCCTCGTCCATGACGTGTGAGGAGACGAGGATCGTGGCGCCCCGGTCGGCGGCGATGCGGTGGAAGAGGTTCCACAGGTCGCGGCGGAGTACGGGGTCGAGGCCGACGGTCGGTTCGTCGAGGACGAGCAGCTCGGGCGTGCCGAGCAGGGCGACGGCGAGGGAGACGCGGCTGCGCTGGCCGCCGGAGAGGTTTCCGGCGAGGGCGTCGGCGTGTGAGGCGAGGTCGACGTCGGTGATGGCGCGGGTGACGGTGTCGGCTCGGGCGTCGCGGTGCCGGCGGCCGGGGAGGAGGACGGCGGCGAAGTAGTCGAGGTTCTGCCGGACGGTGAGGTCGTCGTAGACGGAGGGGGCCTGGGTGACGTAGCCGACGCGGGCGCGGAGGGAGGCGTCGCCGGCGGGCCGGCCGAGGACGTCGAGGGTGCCGGTGACCTTGGCCTGGGTGCCGACGATGGCCCGCATGAGGGTCGACTTGCCGCAGCCGGAGGGGCCGAGGAGGCCGGTGATCCGGCCGCGCGCCACGGCGAAGTCGAGGCCGCGCAGGACGGTGCGATGGCCGCGTACGACGGTGAGGCCGCGGGCTTCGACGGCAGGGCCGCTAAAATTCATCACGTGATGAATAGTGGGCCCGCGGAAGGTGGGCGTCAAGGCATGGCGGTCCGGGAAGCGGGGCCTAGCGGCGCTTGGGCTTCTTGGCGCGGGCGGCGGGGTTGCCCGTGCGCGTGGAGCGGCGCTTCTCGTACTGGGCGCGGGCCGTCTCGTACTCGGAGCGCAGCAGTTTCTCGCCGGGCGCCTCGGTGAGCGAGCGGAGGAAGTAGGCGAGGAGGGAGCCGATGAAGCCGATCGCCTTCAGGCTGCGCAGCGCGTCCTCGCGGGAGGGGTCGGCGGGGCGGCGGGTGAAGCCCTGCCACGTCCGGCTGAACGCGATGGCGGAGCACACGGCGAACATGACGACGACCAGGGCGTTGACGAAGCCGCCGACGTCGGCGATGGCCAGGCCCTGGTAGGCGAAGCGGAGGACGAACGCCCCGGCCACGGCGGCGGCGAGCGAGCCGGCGGCGACCCCGGCGCGCCGCAGCCCGTAACCGCCGTCGTGGCCGACCCAGGTCGTGCCGAAGAAGCGGATGGGCTCGGGCTGCGGCCCGGCCGGGGTGCCGGTGCTGGTGCTGGTGCTGGTCGTCTGGTCGCTCACGGGGTCGATTATCCCCGGGCGGGCCGTGGTGCGGTCAGGAGCAGCGCACGGCGACGTAGCCGTCGCTGCCGGTGTTCACGTAGGCGTCGGAGACGTACTGGCCGTTGGCGATGTTGTCCCACAGGTTGGTCGTGCCGTACGGGCCGGTGACCGTCGTGCCCGGCTTCTGGCAGTTGATCGGGACGCGGACGCCCTCCGCCAGGACCTTCACGATGCTGTAGTTCGTGCCCGGACCGCTGCGGACGTTGAGCCGGTAGCCCGGCGCCACCGGGTAGCGCTTCACGGTGTACGTCGCGGCCTCGACCGCTTCTTCGGTGACTTCTTCCATGGCCATGTGGCCCTCCCCCGTCGGGCGCGTGCCCCGTGCACGCGCGCCGCGCGCAGGCTAGCAAGCCCCCACGGCATCGCACGCATCATCGACTAGGCTCCGTGCGTCGCGCTGGACGCGGGACGCGCGCGGACGAACACACACGGGGGTGGGCGATGCCGCCGTTGCGCAGCACCGGACCGGTTCCGGAGCCGTTTCGGGCAGCCTTTCCGGAAGCGGAGCATCCGGAGTACGCCGGACGGTACCGGCTGGAGGAGTGCCTGGGCTCGGGCGGCATGGGTGTCGTCCACCTGGCCAGGTCCGCTTCCGGGCTGCGCCTGGCGGTGAAGGTCGTCCATGCCGAGCATGCGGCGGACGCCGAGTTCAGGGCGCGGTTCCGGCAGGAGGTCATGGCGGCGCGGCGGGTCAGCGGGGCGTTCACCGCGCCGGTCGTGGACGCCGACCCGGCCGCCGAGCGGCCATGGATGGCCACGCTGTTCATCGACGGGCCGACCCTGTCCGAGCGGGTGAAGCGGAACGGCCCGCTGGGCTCCGTGGAGCTGCGGAGGGTGGGCGCCGGGCTCGCGGAGGCGCTGCGCGACATCCACCGGGCGGGCGTGGTGCACCGCGACCTGAAGCCGAGCAACGTACTGCTGGCCGCCGACGGTCCGAAGGTCATCGACTTCGGGATCTCGCGGCCGGCCGACAGCGATCTGCGCACCGAGACGGGGAAGCTGATCGGCACCCCGCCGTTCATGGCGCCCGAGCAGTTCCAGCGGCCCCGCGACGTGGGGCCGGCCGCCGACGTGTTCGCGATGGGCGCCGTCCTCGTCCACGCCGCGACCGGGCGCGGCCCGTTCGACTCCAACTCGCCGTACATCGTGGCCTACCAGGTCGTCCACAACGAGCCCGACCTGGCCGGCGTACCGGAGGACCTGGTCCCGCTGCTGATGCGGTGCCTGGCCAAGGACCCCGCCGAGCGGCCCACGGCGGACGAGCTGATGGGCGAGTTGCGGGCGGCCGGGGAGCCGGAGGGGACGGCCGCGCCGTTCATACCCGCCCAGCGGCGGGCGGAGAAGGACCCCGGTCCCGCCGCACAGCCGGGCCCGGGCCCGGGCGCGACGCCGCGCCGTGGCCGCCGGCTGCGGTGGGCCGCCGGGCTCGCCGTCCTCGCGGCGCTGATCGCGGGCGGGGCCGTCGCCGTGCTGCCCGGCCCGGACGGCGAGCCGTCACGGACCACCGCCGAGGCCGGGCGGCAGGCCCAGCCGTTCCGGCCCTGGTCCGCCGCCCTGGGTGCCGGCGGCGAGAACCTCACGCCCCTGTGCACGGCCGCGCCGGACGCCCTGTACTGCACCGCCCCCGGCGTCAAGGCGGCCCGCCTCAGCCCCGCGAACGGCGACAAGGCCTGGACGACGAAGGCGGCCGCCACCGAAACCGGCACCCCGCCCGTGCTGTCCGGCGGGCTGGTCCACGTCGTGACACCCGGCCGCGCCCGCCTGGACGCGCTCGACCCGGCCACCGGTGGGGCCAGGTGGAGCGAGGACGTCTCGGGTTACGCGAACGTGCTGCACGCGGGCGACACCGTGCTGCTCGTGGCCGCGGACGGCGGCGTGCGCGCCCTGGACGGCGCCTCCGGCGAGGAGCGCTGGGCCAAGCGGGTCGCGGGGACGCCCGGCGCGCAGTGGGTGACCGGCCCCGGCGGTGTCGCCTACGCGGCGACCGCCTCGCCCGACGCGGCGGCCACGCTGGTGCGGGCGCTCGACCCGGCGGACGGACGGGTGCTGTGGAGCAAGCGGCTGAGCGGCGCCCTCAGCCCCGTACAGGCGTCGGACGGCGCGCTGCTGTTGCTGTCGACCGACGAGGACCTGTACACCGACGCGGTCGTACGGCTGGACACCGCCGACCGGACCGCTCGGCGCGTGCCGCTCGCCGTCCCCGTGGACCAGGCGCAGGCCGCGATGGCGGGCGACACCGTGTACGTCATCGGGTCGGGCGGTTCGCTGCTCGCCGTGGACACCACCGGCGGGGGCGCCCAGCGCTGGCGGCTGGAGACCGGGGTGACGCGCGCCTCCCGGCCGGTCGTGGCGGGCGGGCACGTGTACCTGGCGGCGGCCGACGGGCGGCTGCTGGCCGTGGACGCGGGGCGCGGGGTGCTGCTGGGGATGACGAAGCCGCGCATGGACGGCGGGCGGTACACGTTCGCGCCGCTGCTGCCGGCGCCCGCCGTCGCGAACGGCACGGTGTTCGCGACGGCGCCCGACGGTTCGGTCTTCGCGGTGAAGGCGGACGACCCGGCGGCGTGGTGACAGCCGGGCGCGGACGACCCGGCGGCGTGGTGACAGCCCGGCGCGGACGACCCGGCGGAGGTGACCAGCGGGGCGCGGGCCCGCGTGGCATGACCCGCGCACCGCGCACCCCGCTACCGCGCGCCGCGCGCGCCCGCGCCGGGTCAGCCGAGCTTGGTGACGTCCCGGACCGCGCCCTTGTCGGCGCTGGTGGCCATCGCCGCGTACGCCCGGAGGGCCGCCGACACCTTGCGGTCGCGGTTCTTCGGCGCGTACACGCCGCCGAGGGCCTCGCGGCGGGCGGCCAGCACGTCGTCGGAGACCAGCAGCTCGATGGAGCGGTTGGGGATGTCGATACGGACCCGGTCGCCGTCCTCGACCAGCGCGATCGTGCCGCCGCTCGCCGCCTCGGGCGACGCGTGGCCGATCGACAGGCCCGACGTACCGCCGGAGAAGCGGCCGTCCGTGACCAGCGCGCAGGTCTTGCCGAGGCCCCGGCCCTTGAGGAACGACGTCGGGTAGAGCATCTCCTGCATGCCGGGGCCGCCCTTGGGGCCCTCGTAGCGGATGACGACGACGTCGCCGTCGGTGATCTGCTTGTTGAGGATCTTCTCGACGGCCTCCTCCTGCGACTCGCAGACGACCGCCGGACCCTCGAAGGTCCAGATCGACTCGTCGACGCCGGCCGTCTTCACGACACAGCCGTCGACCGCCAGGTTGCCCTTCAGCACAGCGAGGCCGCCGTCCTTGGAGTAGGCGTGCTCGGCGGAGCGGATGCAGCCCTCGGCGGCGTCCGTGTCCAGGGTGTCCCAGCGCTCCGACTGCGAGAACGCCTCGGCGGAGCGGACGCAGCCCGGGGCGGCGTGCCACAGCTCGACGGCCTCGGCCGACGGGGAGCCGCCGCGCACGTCCCAGGTCTTGAGCCAGTCGGCCAGCGACGGGCTGTGGACGCTGTGCACGTCCTCGTTGAGCAGCCCGGCGCGGTGCAGCTCGCCGAGCAGGGCGGGGATGCCGCCGGCGCGGTGCACGTCCTCCATGTAGTACGTGCGGTTCTTGGCGACGTTCGGCGCGACCTTGGCCAGGCACGGCACGCGGCGCGAGACGGCGTCGATCTCCTCCAGGCCGAAGGGGACGCCCGCCTCCTGGGCGGCGGCCAGCAGGTGCAGGATCGTGTTGGTGGAGCCGCCCATGGCGATGTCGAGGGCCATGGCGTTCTCGAAGGCGGCCATGGTGGCGATGTTGCGCGGCAGGACGGACTCGTCGCCCTGGGCGTAGTAGCGGTCGGTCAGCTCGACGACCGTGCGGGCGGCGTTCTCGTACAGGGCGCGGCGGGCCGTGTGGGTGGCGAGGGTCGAGCCGTTGCCGGGCAGGGACAGGCCGATCGCCTCGGTCAGGCAGTTCATCGAGTTGGCGGTGAACATGCCGGAACACGAGCCGCAGGTCGGACAGGCGTTCTCCTCGATACGGAGGATGTCCGCGTCCGAGATCTTGTCGTTGACGGCGTCCGAAATCGCGTCGACCAGGTCGAGCGTGCGGACCGTGCCGTCGACGAGGGTGGCCTTGCCGGCCTCCATCGGGCCGCCGGAGACGAAGACCGCGGGGATGTTGAGGCGCAGGGCGGCCATCAGCATGCCGGGCGTGATCTTGTCGCAGTTGGAGATGCAGATCACCGCGTCGGCACAGTGCGCCTCGACCATGTACTCGACGCTGTCCGCGATCAGGTCGCGGGAGGGCAGGCTGTACAGCATGCCGCCGTGGCCCATGGCGATGCCGTCGTCGACGGCGATCGTGTTGAACTCGCGCGGGATGCCGCCCGCCTCGCGGATCGCCTCGGAGACGATCCGGCCGACCGGCTGGAGGTGGGTGTGGCCCGGCACGAACTCGGTGAAGGAGTTGGCGACGGCGATGATCGGCTTGCGGCCGATGTCCGCGCCCGGTACACCGGAGGCCCGCATAAGGGCGCGGGCGCCCGCCATGTTGCGGCCGTGGGTGACAGTGCGGGACCTCAGCTCGGGCATGATCCGTCGCTCCTTAACAGAGAGGTGTCTGCTTCGAGCGTACGCTTCGGCTCCAAGATCTGGACAAGCCGTCCGGATGGCGGGACGGCAGGCTCAGCTTTCGGTCACGCCTCGGTGAGGTACCGCTGGAGGGTCGGCGCAACCATGGCGACGATGTCCTCGGGGCGCGCGGACGCCATCGGCTCCACCTGGATGACGTAGCGCAGGATCGCGATGCCGATCATGTGGGAGGCCGCCAGCTCCGCCCGGAACTTCGGGTCCGGTACGTCGAGGTCGTCGGCCACCCGCT
Source organism: Streptomyces sp. NPDC031064 (assembly GCF_055570965.1). Classification (NCBI taxonomy): domain Bacteria; kingdom Bacillati; phylum Actinomycetota; class Actinomycetes; order Kitasatosporales; family Streptomycetaceae; genus Streptomyces; species Streptomyces sp. NPDC031064. The sequence continues at coordinate 733,908 of NZ_JBVIGF010000004.1, read as the reverse complement.
CCAGCACCCGCCGCAGCACGAACCCGCGCAGCACCTTCGCCGCCGCGTCGTGGGTGAGCGCGGAACGGATGACGGCGAGCAGCGGCGTCCGGGTCACCGGGTTCTCCCAGACGCCGATGAAGTAGCGGGCGAGCCGCTCGCCGATGCCCTCGGTGGACTCGCCGATGATCGCCGGGATGAGCAGCGCCGGCTCGAAGGACAGCTCGATGGCCGCGGCGAAGACCTCGTCCTTGGTACCGAAGTAGTGGTGCACGAGGGCCGGGTCCACACCGGCCGCCTTGGCGATGCCACGTACGGAGGTCTTGTCGTAGCCGCGCTCGGCGAACTCGGCCCGGGCGGCCTGAAGGATGCGCGTCCGCGCGTCGGGGCCGCCGACGGCCTCGACCTTGGGCGGCCGGCCGCGCCCCCTGCGTACGCCGGTCATCGGAGCCCCGCTCCCCCGGTGGAGGGCTTCACCGGACGGCCCCCGGTGGAGCGCCTCACCGGACCCGGGCCGAGGAGGCCAGGTGCAGGCGCGTGAAGGCGAGCGCCTCCGCCAGGTCGGCCTCGCGTTCGGCGGCCGACATGGCGCGCCTGGTGTTGACCTCGATGACGACGTGGCCGTCGAAGCCGGAGCGCGCCAGGTGCTCCAGCAGCTCGGCGCACGGCTGTGTGCCGCGCCCGGGCACCAGGTGCTCGTCCTTGGCGGAGCCGCGCCCGTCGGCGAGGTGGACGTGGCCGAGCCGGTCGCCCATCCGGCCCACCATGTCCAGGGCGTCGATCCGGGCGGTCGCCGTGTGCGAGAGGTCGATCGTGTAGTGGCGGTAGTCGTCCTTGCTGACGTCCCACTCGGGCGCGTACGCGAGCATCTCGCGGTCGCGGTAGCGCCACGGGTACATGTTCTCGACGGCGAAGCGCACGTCCGTCTCGTTCGCCATCCGCCAGATGCCGTCGATGAAGTCCCGGGCGTACTGGCGCTGCCAGCGGAACGGCGGGTGGACGACGACGGTCGAGGCGCCGAGCTTCTCCGCCGCCGCCTGGGCGCGCTGGAGCTTCACCCACGGGTCGGTCGACCAGACGCGCTGGGTGATCAGCAGGCAGGGCGCGTGGACGGCGAGGACCGGGACCTGGTGGTAGTCGGAGAGGCGGCGCAGCGCCTCGATGTCCTGGCTGACGGGGTCGGTCCACACCATGACCTCGACGCCGTCGTAGCCCAGGCGGGCGGCGATCTCGAAGGCCGTCGCCGTCGACTCCGGATAGACCGAGGCCGTCGACAGTGCGACCTTCGCATCCGGGATGCGCACCACTGATTCCGACGTTTCAGCCACGAGGGACAGACTACGGGCACCCGCTAGGCGGTCGGGAGGTGATCCAGCCGACGGAGGATGACTCCTTCGCGCAGGGCCCATGGGCAGATCTCCAGTTCCTCGACGCCGAACAGGTCCATCGCGCCCTCCGCCACCAGCGCTCCGGCCAGCAGTTGCGGCGCCCTGCCCTCGGAGACCCCGGGAAGGGTGCAGCGCTGCTCGGCGGTCATGGCGGCGAGCTTGGGGACCCACTCCTCCAGTGACGTACGACTCAGAATCCGCTCCACGTACAGACCCTCGCCCGAACCGGGCGCGCCGGCTATCCGGGCGAGCTGCTTGAACGTCTTGGACGTGGCGACGACGTGGTCCGGCTTGCCGAAACGGGCGAACTCGCCGACCGTGCGGGCGATCTCCGCCCGTACGTGGCGGCGCAGCGCCTTCACGTCGGCGGCATCCGGCGGGTCGCCGGGCAGCCAGCCGGCGGTGAGCCGCCCGGCGCCCAGCGGGAGGGACACGGCCGCGTCGGGCTCCTCGTCGATCCCGTACGCGATCTCCAGCGAGCCGCCGCCGATGTCCAGGAGCAGCAGCTTCCCGGCGGACCAGCCGAACCAGCGGCGGGCGGCGAGGAAGGTGAGACGGGCCTCCTCCTCGCCGGTGAGGACCTGGAGGTCGACGCCGGTCTCGTCCCTGACCCGCTTCAGTACGGCGTCGGCGTTGGCCGCGTCGCGGATGGCCGAGGTGGCGAAGGGGAGGACCTCCTCGCAGCCCTTGTCCTCGGCGGTGCGCAGCGCGTCATGGGTGATCGTGATGAGCCGTTCGATGCCGTGGTCGGCGATGGAGCCGTCCGCGTCGAGCAGCTCGGCGAGCCGCAGCTCCGCCTTGTGGGAGTGGGCGGGCAGCGGCCGGGCGCCGGGGTGGGCGTCCATCACCAGCAGGTGCACTGTGTTCGAACCGACGTCGAGGACTCCGAGTCTCATGCCCTGAACGCTACTGCGCCTGGCGCATACGCTTGGTGTGTGCCAAAGACGAAGAAGGCGAAGCCCGCCAAGAAGCACGAGAAGTCCCCCGTCCTGCCCGTAACGGGCGTTTCCGATGAAAAGGGCCTGGACTTTCCCCGTGCGTGGGTGGAGTTCCCGGACCCGGCCGATGACGAGCAGGTCTTCCGCTGCGACCTGACGTGGCTGACGTCACGCTGGACGTGTGTCTTCGGCAGCGGCTGCCAGGGCATCCAGGCGGGGCGTGCGGACGACGGCTGCTGCACGCTGGGCGCGCACTTCTCCGACGAGGACGACGAGCAGCGGGTCGCCTCGCACGTGGCACGGCTGACGCCGGAGCTGTGGCAGTTCCACGACGAGGGCACGTCCGCGGGCGGCTGGACGCAGCTCGACGAGGACGGCGAGCGGCAGACGCGCCGCTGGGAGGGCTCCTGCATCTTCCAGAACCGCCCGGGGTTCAAGGGCGGGGCGGGCTGCGCGCTGCACATCCTGGCGCTGCGGGAGGGCCGCGAGCCGCTGGAGACGAAGCCGGACGTCTGCTGGCAGCTCCCGGTGCGGCGTACGTACGACTGGATCGACCGTCCCGACGACACGCGGGTGCTCCAGATCTCGATCGGCGAGTACGACCGGCGCGGCTGGGGGCCCGGCGGCCATGACCTGCACTGGTGGTGTACGTCGGCGACCTCGGCGCACGGGGCGGGGGAGCCGGTGTACGTGACGTACCGCCCGGAGCTGACGGAGCTGATGGGCAAGGCGGCGTACGACGTGCTGGTGGAGCTGTGCGAGGCCCGCCTGGCGTCGCACCTGCCGCTGGTGGCCCCGCATCCGGCGGACCCGGTGTCCCCGGTGTCCCCGGTGTCCCCGGTGTCCCCGGTGGACTGACGCCGGTCAGCTCGCCGGTGCGTCCGTGGACGGGCTCGCGGTGGGCGCGGGCGTGTCCGAGGGCGTCGGGTCCGGCGAGGGCGGCGGGGTCGACGGGGGCGTGGACTGGGGCGGCGTCGGGGGCGGCGTCGGCGTCGGGTCCTGGGACGGCGGCGGGGTCGTCGCCGGTGTGCTCGGGGTGGGCCGCGGGCCCTGGCCCGGCCGGGACGGCGGGCGGGACGCGCCACGGCCGTCGATCTCCACGACCGCGCCCGCCGGGTCGACGCCCACGCGGGCGGTCCAGGGGCCTGCCGGTTCGCGGGCACGGTCGACGGAGACGTACACGGTGACCGACTGGCCGGGGGCGAGCGTGCCGGAGGCGCGGCTGGCGTAGAGCCACGGGGCGTCCGTCCACAGGGACCAGGTCACGGGTGAGCCGCCCGACGCGGTGAGCGTGAGCATCGTCGTGTCGCCGCCGGACGGCTGCGCGGTGACCGTGACGCGGCCCGGGGAGGGGCGGCCGGGTGCGGACGGCGGTGGGGGCGTACCCGCGCTGAGGACCTCGACGGAGACGTGCGACGAGCCGGGGGCGGCGGAGCGGCTCGGGTCGTTACGGGCGTTGCCCGCGTTCTCGTAGTGCTCCGGCCGGTCGCCGGACCCGTCCGCCCGCGCGGCCCGGTCGTCGGCCTCCGCCGCGCTGATCGGGGCACCGTCGTGCCCCTCCCCCGTCACCGGAGCCCCCCGGTAGGCCGCCCACAGGGCGAGCACCGGCGCGGCGACCACGGTGGCCACGACGGTCGTCGTCAGGGCCCGCGCCCGCATCCGGTCCCGGCGGGCCGCGTGGTCCTTGGGGTCCAGGGGGAAGCCGTCGCGGCCGAACCGCGGCCCGCCCGCCCGCGCGCGCGGGACGTGCAGCATCGCGACGTACGCCGCCGCCCTCGGCGCCTCGACGAGCGGCAACTGCGCGGGGGTCACCGACGAGCCGGGCCAGGGGCCGCCGGCCTCGGCACGCTCGGCGGCGCGGCGGCAGCGGGGGCAGTCGTCGACGTGCCGGACCAGCTCGCGGCGCAGGGCCGCGGAGAGCAGGACCTGGTTGTCACCGGTGAGCCGGGCGACGGCCGGGCACGTGCCGGTCTCGACGACCGCCAGCGCGGCGCGGGTGCGCTCCACCTCGCAGGCGGCGGCGGACAGCAGTTCGCGGGCCGCGAGGGCCTCCATGCCGAGAACGGCGGCGACCTGGGGGGCGGCGAGCTGGTGCCGTACGGCCAGCTCCAGCGCCTCGCGCTGCTCGGGCGTGGTGCCGGCGGCCTCGGGCCAGGCGAGCAGGGACAGTTCGCGGCGGCGCCGCTCGGCGGTCTCGGGCGGAACGTGCGGGACGCCTTCCGAGGCGGCGGAGGTGGGCGCGGCGGCGGGGCGGCCGGCGTGCGCCCCTTGGCCGTGCCGCTGCCCGCTGCGCCGGCGCCGCTGCTCGCCGAGCTCGCGCAGGCAGGCCCAGCGGGCGAGAGCGTACAGCCAGGCCCGCCGCTCGGGGTCGGCGCCGGGACACCGCCCGAACTGCCGCTCGGAGATGGCCAGTACGTCGCCCAGCACCGTGGTGGCCACGTCGTGGTCGCACAGCACGGACAGGCAGTACGTGAACAGCCCGTCCAGATACGGCTCGTACCGCGCCGGTGGGCGCTGGGCCAGGGTGCGGGGCCCGGTCCGGGGCGCGCGGCGCCGCGCCCGGTGTGCGCCGGTGGTGTGCGTGGGGGGCTCCAGCCTGCTGCTCGTCACCCGGCGACCGTAGGCAGTGGAAGGCACACCCTTCGCACCCCTTCCGCACTTTTAATCCTTACGGGTGAACGTATCCCTCAAAAGGGGACAGGAAGCGCAGATTCTACGCCGGTCACCCACCCGCGTCCCTGCGGTCCCGGCCGCCCCGGGAGCCCCGCGCGGACGGCGTTGTCAGTGGGGCCCGCTACGGTCTTCGGCATGGCTGCCCGTACGAAATCCGCCAAGGACAGGCCCTCCTACCGCTGCACGGAATGCGGCTGGACGACCGCCAAATGGCTCGGCCGCTGCCCCGAGTGCCAGGCGTGGGGGACGGTGGAGGAGTACGGCGCGCCCGCCGTCCGTACCACTGCCGCGGGGCGCGTCTCCACCGCCGCCCTGCCGATCGGTCAAGTCGACGGCCGGCAGGCCACCGCGCGGACGACCGGGGTGGACGAGCTGGACCGCGTCCTGGGCGGCGGGCTGGTACCGGGCGCGGTCGTCCTCCTCGCGGGCGAGCCCGGCGTCGGCAAGTCCACCCTGCTGCTCGACGTCGCGGCCAAGGCGGCGAGCGACGACCACCGCACGCTGTACGTCACGGGCGAGGAGTCCGCGAGCCAGGTCCGGCTGCGCGCCGACCGGATCGGCGCGCTCAACGACCACCTGTACCTGGCGGCCGAGACGGACCTGTCCGCCGTCCTGGGCCACCTGGACGCGGTCAAGCCCTCGCTCCTCGTCCTCGACTCCGTGCAGACCGTCGCCTCCCCCGAGATCGACGGCGCGCCGGGCGGCATGGCACAGGTCCGCGAGGTCGCCGGCGCGCTGATCCGCGCCTCCAAGGAGCGCGGCATGTCCACGCTGCTGGTGGGCCACGTCACCAAGGACGGCGCGATCGCCGGGCCCCGCCTGCTGGAGCACCTCGTGGACGTCGTCCTCCACTTCGAGGGCGACCGGCACGCGCGGCTGCGCCTGGTGCGGGGCGTGAAGAACCGGTACGGGGCGACGGACGAGGTGGGCTGCTTCGAGCTGCACGACGAGGGCATCACGGGCCTGGCCGACCCGTCGGGCCTCTTCCTCACCCGCCGCGCCGAGGCCGTGCCGGGCACCTGCCTGACGGTCACCCTCGAAGGCCGCCGTCCGCTGGTCGCCGAGGTCCAGGCGCTCACGGTCGACTCGCAGATCCCCTCGCCCCGCCGCACCACCTCCGGTCTGGAGACGTCCCGCGTCTCGATGATGCTGGCGGTCCTGGAGCAGCGCGGCCGGATCACCGCCCTCGGCAAGCGGGACATCTACTCGGCGACGGTCGGCGGGGTGAAGCTCTCCGAACCGGCCGCCGACCTGGCCGTCGCGCTCGCCCTGGCCTCGGCGGCCAGCGACACCCCGCTGCCGAAGAACCTGGTCGCCATCGGCGAGGTCGGCCTCGCGGGCGAGGTACGGCGCGTCACGGGCGTCCAGCGCCGCCTCGCCGAGGCCCACCGGCTGGGCTTCACCCACGCCCTGGTCCCGGCCGACCCGGGCAGGGTCCCGGCGGGCATGACGGTCACGGAGGTCGCCGACATGGGCGACGCGCTGCGGGTGCTGCCGCGCGGGAGGAGGCCCTCCAAGGCTGACGCCCCGGGGCCCGTCGGCTGAGGCCCGTGGGCCCGGTCGGGGCCCCTCCGGGCTCACCTCCTCGCCGTCGTCGATGAAACGCGCCCGCACCCGGCGTACCACCTGGGGGGTGGCCGTGCAGGGTCGCCCCCCGCAGAGGTTGGCGGCGAAGCTCGGGCTCCCTATTACTGGCGCCCAAGGCCGCCGGCCTCGAGGAGGTGAGCCCGGAGGGGCCGCGCCCCGCCACCCACCGGGCACCGCCGCGGTGCACACCGGAAGGGGCGCCACCCTGGTCCGTTGTGCCCACCCGTTCCGCGGGAGAGCACCGTGGACGGGCCGGGAGGCCCGACGGGCGCGGGCGGGGTCGCTAGACTTTGCCCAGGTCTCGCCCATCCGTACGAGCCGGAGGAGTGCAGTGGCAGCCAAGGACGGGGCAGCAGCTCCCGGAAAGTCCGGCGCGGGCTCCGGCAACGAGGCGCTCATGCGCGCCTCGCTCAGCGCCGTCGCCCCGGGTACGTCGCTGCGCGACGGACTGGAGCGCATCCTCCGCGGGAACACCGGTGGACTCATCGTCCTCGGCATGGACAAGACCGTCGAGTCGATGTGCACCGGCGGGTTCGTGCTGGACGTGGAGTTCACCGCGACCCGGCTGCGCGAGCTGTGCAAGCTCGACGGCGCGCTCATCCTCGACAAGGACATCACCAAGATCCTCCGGGCCGGCGTCCAGCTCGTCCCGGACGCCTCCATCCCCACCGAGGAGACCGGCACCCGGCACCGCACCGCGGACCGGGTGAGCAAGCAGTGCGGCTTCCCCGTGGTCTCCGTGTCGCAGTCGATGCGGCTGATCGCCCTGTACGTGGACGGTGAGCGCCGGGTCCTGGAGGAGTCGGCGGCCATCCTGTCGCGGGCGAACCAGGCCCTGGCCACCCTGGAGCGGTACAAGCTCCGCCTCGACGAGGTCGCCGGCACCCTGTCGGCGCTGGAGATCGAGGACCTGGTGACCGTCCGGGACGTCACCGCTGTCGCCCAGCGCCTGGAGATGGTGCGCCGGATCGCCACCGAGATCGCCGAGTACGTGGTGGAGCTCGGCACCGACGGGCGACTGCTCGCCCTCCAGCTCGACGAGCTGATCGCGGGCGTCGAGCCCGAACGGGAGCTCGTGGTGCGCGACTACGTACCGGAGCCCACCGCCAAGCGGTCCCGCACGGTCGCCGAGGCGCTCACCGAGCTGGACGCCCTCAGCCACGCCGAGCTGCTCGAACTGCCCATCGTGGCCCGCGCCCTGGGCTACAGCGGCTCGCCCGAGACGCTCGACTCGGCGGTCTCGCCGCGCGGCTACCGGCTGCTGGCCAAGGTGCCGCGGCTGCCCGGCGCGATCATCGAGCGGCTCGTGGAGCACTTCGGCGGCCTGCAGAAGCTGCTCGCCGCGAGCGTGGACGACCTCCAGACCGTCGACGGGGTCGGCGAGGCGCGGGCCCGCAGCGTGCGCGAGGGCCTGTCGCGGCTCGCCGAGTCGTCGATCCTGGAGCGGTACGTCTGACCCCGGGGCGGTACGTCCGACCCTGGAGCGGTACGGCCGGCGGTATGCCCGACCGGCGGGCCGTCAGTCCTTGGTGAGCGTGAACGACGCCGGCATCACCTTCGCGCCCGGCACGGTCGCCTCGACCAGGTAGGTGCCCGGCCCGGCGGCCGGCGCGGACGGGGTCGCGCAGCGCGGTGCGCTCGGGCGGCGGTCCCACTCCACGGTGTGCGTGACGCTCCCGCCCGCCGGGACGCGCAGCAGCAGGGTGCCGGAGCCGCGCGGGCAGTCCTTCGACGACCAGACCTGGTCGGCCTCGTTGTTCTTGATGGTCAGCACGGCGGTCCTGGGACCGAGGTCGGCCTTGCAGGTGGCCGTGGAGGTGTTGCGGGCCACGAGCTGGAAGCGGGGCTTCTCACCGGGCACGTAGCTCACCTTGGTGCTGCGCAGCGTCAACTGGAGTGAGCCGGGGGCGCAGTCGGGGAGCGGGGAGTTCGCCGGGACCTGCTGGCCGGAGGTCGCACCGCCGGAGCCCGTGCCGCCGCCGGAGCCCGTGCCCGTGCCGGTTCCCGCTCCGGCGTCGGTGCCCGAGCCGGCGTCGCCGCCGGTACCGGAGTCCGCGCCGCCCGGCGCCGCCGTGTCGCCGTTCTTCCCGCCGTCGTCGCCCTCACCGGGCGCCGACTCGTCGCGGCCGCCCGGCTGTTCGCTGATCGCCGGTCCCGGCCGGGAGGGACCCGGCGTGATGGAGGTCGCGGGAGCGGCCCCGTTGGAGCTGTCGCTGCCCTTCTGCCCGTTGTCGTCACCGGAACTGACGAACCATACGATCAGCAGCGCGAGGAGCACGACCAGACTCGCCGCGACTGCCCTCCGTCGCCAGTAGATGGAGGAGGGAAGCGGCCCGACCGGATTGCGCAGAGATCCCACGGCGCAAACTGTACGAGAGATCGGCACCAACTCCCGCCCCACCCGCCGCCTGTGCACCAAGTTTTGCCGATGATCACACTCGAACACCCCGGCTCCCGGTCGGGCGCGCTCCCGGCGCCAGGTACCGTCCGTAACCATGAGCCAGGACCTCTATCGCGACATCACCGACCTCGCCCACGACACCCCGGGCTGGTTGCAGCTCGTCGCCGAGCTGTGGACGGAGGCCGGCCTGCTGCTGTTCGGCGCGCTGTTCATCGCCGGCTGGTGGCGGGCGCGCCCCGCCGACTCCCGGGCCATGGCGCTGGCCGTTCTCGCGCCGCTGGGCACCGCGTTCGGGTACGTGGTCAGCGAGTTGCTGAAGTCGGTGGTGGACGAGGAGCGTCCGTGCCGCGCGGTGGCCGGGGCCGCCGCCTCGATCGTTGAGTGCCCGCCGCACGGCGACTGGTCGTTCCCGAGCAACCACTCCGCCATCGCGGGTGCCGCCGCGGTCGCCCTCGCCCTGGCGTGGCGCGGGATCGTCTGGCTGACGGTGCCGATGGCGCTGCTCATGGCGTTCTCACGGGTGTTCGTCGGGGTGCACTACCCGCACGACGTGGCGGCCGGCCTGGTGCTGGGCGCGCTGGCCGCGGTGCTGTTCGTCAAGCTGCTGACCGGGCCGGCCAGGGCACTGGCCGACACGATGCGGATGAGCCGGTCGGCCGCGGCCGCGTGGCTGGCCGGGCCCGGGCCGGCCGTTCCCGACCACGCCGTGTCCCGGCGGCGCCGGGAGCCGATGCACCGTCGCGGGTGAGGAACGTGCCAGGATCGGACGTGCCATGACTGCGATCCCCTCCTCCCCCGAAACCAGGCCCGGCTCCGGGCCCGCCGCCGTGGAGCTGCACGCGCCGGTGCTCGCCTGGTTCGAGCAGAACGCCCGCGACCTCCCCTGGCGCCGCCCCGAGGCCGGTGCCTGGGGGGTGATGGTCAGCGAGTTCATGCTCCAGCAGACCCCGGTCAACCGGGTCCTCCCGGTGTACGAGCAGTGGCTGGCCCGCTGGCCCCGCCCCGCCGACCTGGCCGCCGAGGCCCCCGGTGAGGCCGTGCGCGCCTGGGGCCGGCTCGGCTACCCGCGCCGTGCGCTGCGGCTGCACGGCGCGGCGGTCGCGATAACGGAACGGCACGGCGGCGACGTACCGAGCGATCACGCGCAGTTGCTCGCCCTGCCCGGCATCGGCGAGTACACGGCCGCGGCGGTGGCGTCGTTCGCGTACGGGCAGCGCCACGCCGTGCTGGACACCAACGTGCGGCGGGTGTTCGCCCGGTCGGTGACGGGTGTGCAGTACCCGCCGAACGCCACCACCGCGGCCGAGCGGCAACTGGCGCGGGCGCTGCTGCCGGACGACGAGCGCACCGCGGCCCGCTGGGCGGCGGCCTCCATGGAGCTGGGCGCGCTGGTGTGCACGGCCCGCAACGAGGACTGCGCCCGGTGCCCGATCGCCGCGCGGTGCGCGTGGCGGCTGGCGGGCAAGCCGGCCCACGACGGCCCGGCCCGGCGGGGCCAGACGTACGCGGGTACGGACCGCCAGGTGCGCGGCAAGCTCCTCGCCGTGCTCCGCGAGGCGGTGGCCCCGGTGGGCCAGGCCGCGCTGGACGCGGTCTGGCACGACCCGGTGCAGCGCGCCCGCGCCCTGGACGGCCTGGTCGCGGACGGTCTGGTCGAGCCCCTGGACGGCGGGCGGTACCGGCTCCCGGCCGGGTGAGGCGTACGGAGCCGGGCCCGCCCCCGGCTTCGTAACACCATCGCTGTTACACAACCGATGGCCAGCCGTGCGTCCTCCGAGGGCCTGCGCGGACAGCCCCGTGACAAGAGCTCCGTAGCGTCTCCGGACGTAAGCAGCACACGGGGTTTCACGGGGATCGGAGGCGGTTCGGGATGTCGCACGGCGAGGTGCTCGAATTCGAGGAGTACGTACGCACACGGCAGGACGCCCTGCTGCGCAGCGCCCGACGTCTCGTCCCCGACCCGGTGGACGCGCAGGACCTGCTCCAGACGGCGCTGGCCCGTACGTACGGCCGCTGGGACGGCATAGCCGACAAGAACCTCGCCGACGCCTACCTCCGCCGGGTGATGATCAATACGCGTACGGAGTGGTGGCGCGCCCGCAAGCTGGAGGAGGTGCCCACCGAGCAGCTCCCGGACGCGTCCGTCGACGACGCCACCGAGCAGCACGCCGACCGGGCCCTGCTGATGGACATCCTGAAGGTGCTGGCGCCCAAGCAGCGCAGCGTCGTCGTGCTGCGCCACTGGGAGCAGATGAGCACCGAGGAGACGGCCGCCGCGCTCGGCATGTCGACCGGTACGGTGAAGTCCACGCTTCACCGGGCACTCGCCCGTCTCCGGCAGGAGCTGGAGAGCCGGGACATCGACGCCCGCGCCCTGGAGCGTACGGAACGCAGTGACGAGCGGGGGCGGGAGCGGTGCGCGGCCTGAGCGCCAGAGAGCACACGAGCGGCACAAGCGGCACGGGCAGGATCCGGGCGGCGGGCACCACGGCGATGGCCGTGGCCGCCGCCATCGGCCTGCTCACGGCCGGTTGTTCCACCGGCGGCACGGGTACGCGCGACGAGGGTGCCGCACGGACCGACCAGGGCACGCCGTCGAGCGCGCCGGCCCCTTCGTCGCCCGCGTCGTCGCCGTTGAAGAAGGTGAACGCGGTCGGGCTGATCATGAACGACCCGAAGGTCAGCGACCGGGTCAAGGACGACCTCAAGCCGTGCGTGGCGGACGCCTACCCGGTGGACACCTCGTACGGGACGCTGACCGACTCCGGTAGCCCGGACGTCGTGGTGAACGTGCTGACGTGCGGTGACGCCGTGGGCGTCGGGACGTACGTGTACCGCCTCGGCGACCCGAAGGACGACGCCAAGGGCACGGCGTACGAGAATGTGTTCTCCCTGGAGGAGCCGGCCGTCTACTCGACGATCGACCGCGGCGACCTGGTCGTCACCAAGCAGGTGTACGCGGAGGACGACCCGGTGTCGTACCCCTCCGGCGAGGACGTGATCACCTACCGGTGGACGGGCAACAAGTTCACCGAGCACGACCGGGTACACAACGAGTACAGCAAGACGGTCGGGGACGGCGGCATCGACGACCCCGGCGAGCAGCCCGCGCCCAGCAAGAACTGAGCAGACCTGAGAGAGCACGGAGAGAAGACGTCGATGGCCGAGACCCATGTCCTGTTCGTGGAGGACGACGACGTCATCCGTGAGGCCACGCAGCTCGCCCTGGAGCGGGACGGCTTCGCGGTGACGGCCATGCCGGACGGGCTGTCCGGTCTGGAGTCCTTCCGGCAGCGGCAGCCGGACATCGCGCTGCTGGACGTGATGCTGCCGGGCATGGACGGCGTGAGCCTGTGCCGGCGCATCCGTGACGAGTCGACCGTGCCGGTGATCATGCTGTCGGCCCGGGCCGACTCGATCGACGTGGTGCTCGGCCTGGAGGCCGGTGCCGACGACTACGTCACCAAGCCCTTCGACGGCGCCGTGCTGGTCGCGCGCATCCGCGCCGTGCTGCGCCGCTTCGGGCACGCGGGCGGCCCCGGGGGCGGCGCCGGCGACGCGGACCGGGCCGGGCAGGCCCAGGGCGGCGTACTGGTCTTCGGTGACCTGGAGGTCGACACCGACGGCATGGAGGTCCGCAAGGGCGGTGCCCCGGTGGCGCTGACCCCGACGGAGATGCGGCTGCTGCTGGAGTTCTCCTCCGCGCCGGGCACCGTCCTGTCGCGCGACCAACTGCTGGAGCGGGTCTGGGACTACGGCTGGGGCGGTGACACCCGGGTCGTGGACGTCCATGTGCAGCGGCTGCGCACCAAGATCGGCCAGGACCGGATCGAGACGGTCCGCGGCTTCGGCTACAAGCTCAAGGCATGAAGCCGCCCGCATTGCGCACCGGCGTCAGATGGAAGATCTCGATCGCCATCGCCGCCGTGGGCGCCCTGGTCGCGGTCGCGCTCAGCCTCGTCGTCCACAACGCCGCCCGCGTCTCGATGCTCGGCAACGCGCGTGACGTGCAGATGGAGCGGCTGCTGTTCGCCCAGCGGATGTACGAGTCGGCGAAGCCGAAGGGCGACCCCAAGTTCGGGGCGAAGCTCAACGACCCGGCGCTGCCGCCGCAGCTCGACGAGCTGATGCGGGAGCGGCGGCGCGGGACGTACGTGCAGGAGCACGAGGACGGCCCGCCGGACGTGTGGGCCGCCGTGCCGCTGGGCAATGGGGACGTGCTGTCGCTGCACAGCCAGTTCGCCAGCCGCAGCACGACGATCATGAAGGACCTGGACGAGGCGCTGATCGTCGGCTCGGTCTCGGTGGTCTTCGGCGGCTGTGCGCTGGGCGTGCTGATCGGAGGCCAACTGTCGCGGCGGCTGCGCAAGGCCGCCACCGCTGCCGGGAAGGTCGCCCAGGGCAATACGGAGGTACGGGTCCGGGACGCGATCGGCGGTGTCGTACGCGACGAGACGGACGAGCTCGCGCGGGCGGTGGACGCCCTGACGGACGCGCTGAACGAGCGGATCGAGGCCGAACGGCGGGTCACCGCGGACATCGCGCACGAGCTGCGCACGCCCGTGACCGGGCTGCTCACCGCCGCCGAGCTGCTGCCGCCCGGGCGGCCGACCGAGCTGGTGCGGGACCGGGCGCAGGCGATGCGCACACTGGTCGAGGACGTGCTGGAGGTGGCCCGGCTGGACAGTGCCTCGGAGCGGGCCGAGCTCCAGGAGATCGCGCTCGGGGAGTTCGTCGAGCGGCGGGTCGTCGCCCTGTACCCGGACGCCGTGGTGCGGGTGGTGCACGAGTCGTGGGTGAACACCGATCCGCGCCGGCTTGAGCGCATCCTGGGCAACCTGCTGGCCAACGCCGCCAAGCACGGCAAGGGACCGGGTCCGGTCGAGGTCACGGTCGAGGGCCGGGTGGTGCGGGTGCGCGATCATGGGCCGGGCTTCCCGGAGGCCCTGCTGCGGGAGGGCCCGAGCCGGTTCCGCACGGGCGCCAGCGACCGCGCCGGACACGGCCACGGCCTGGGCCTGACCATCGCGGCGGGCCAGGCCCGGGTGCTGGGCGCACGGCTCACCTTCCGCAACGCGGCGCCCACGGGCACCGCCACGGAGTCGGGCGGCGCGATCGCGGTGCTGTGGCTCCCGGAGCACGCCCCCACGACGACGGGCAGCTTCCCGATACTTCAGTTCCCCGACACGCCCTGACGGCCGTGGGCCCTTTCGTCAGGGCCCACGGCCGTCAGCGGGTGCGGGCGTGCCCGCGCGGGTTCAGGCCGCCGTGTCGGCGAGCCGCTCGTCCTTCCGGGCGGCCTCCAAAGGCGCGCCCTCGGGGCCGGCGCCCTTCAGCGGGACCTCCTTGACGAAGAACGCCGCCGCGAAGCCGATCACCGCGACCGCCGCGCCCACCAGGAACGCGAGGTGCGTACCGGACGAGACCGCGAACTGGTACGCCTCGCGGATGTGCTCCGGAAGCCTCGCCAGGCTCGCCGCGTCGAGCTGCGCCGACTGCTGCGTGGCCGCGCCGCCGCCCCTGGCGGCCATCTCGTCCTGGACGCGGCCGGTGAACAGCGCGCCCATGATGGCGACGCCGAAGGACGCGCCGAGCGTGCGGAAGAGGGTGGTCGCCGAGGAGGCGACGCCCATGTCCTTCATCTCGACGCTGTTCTGCGCGACGAGCATGGTGATCTGCATCAGGAAGCCCATGCCGGCGCCGAGGACCGCCATGTAGACGCCCGAGGTGAACCGGGACGTCCCGGTGTCCATCTGGGCGAGCAGGAAGAGGCCGACGACCATCAGGGCGCCACCGGCGATGGGGAAGATCTTGTACTTGCCGGTGTTGGTGGTGACGCGTCCCGCGATGAGCGAGACCGCCATCATCGCCAGCAGCATCGGCAGGAGCAGCAGGCCCGAGTTGGTGGCGGACGCGCCCTGCACGGACTGCTGGTACAGCGGCAGGAAGAGCGTGGCGCCGAACATCACGAAGCCGGTGAGGAAGCCGATCACCGACATGAGGGTGAAGTTGCGGCTGCGGAAGATGTGCAGCGGCATGATCGGCTCGGGCGCGCGGGTCTCGACGAGGAGGAAGCCGGCGAGCGCGACGACTCCGATGGCGGTCAGTTCCATGATGACGGCGGAGTCCCAGGCGTACTCGGTACCGCCCCAGGTGGTGACCAGCACGATGGCGGTGATCCCGACGGTCAGCAGGGCCGCGCCGAGGTAGTCGATGCGGGGCCGGGTGTCGCGCTGCCGCTTGGGCAGGTGCAGGACGGCGGTGACCATGGCGAGCGCGACGGCGCCGAGCGGCAGGTTGATGTAGAAGGACCAGCGCCAGCCCCAGTGGTCGGTGATGGTGCCGCCGACCAGCGGTCCGCCGATCATGGCGAGCGCCATGACGCCGGCCATCATGCCCTGGTACTTGCCCCGCTCGCGCGGCGGTATCAGGTCACCGATGATCGCCATCACGCCCACCATCAGGCCGCCCGCGCCCAGGCCCTGTACGGCCCGGAAGCCGATGAGCTGGCCCATGTCCTGGGCCATGCCGCTGAGCGCCGAGCCGATCAGGAAGATGACGATCGAGGTGAGGAAGGTGCCCTTGCGGCCGTAGAGGTCGCCGAGCTTGCCCCAGATGGGGGTGGAGGCGGCGGTGGCGAGGGTGTACGCGGTGACGACCCACGACAGGTGCGCGAGGCCGCCCAGCTCGCCGACGATCGTCGGCATCGCCGTACCGATGATCATGTTGTCCAGCATGGCCAGCAGCATCGCGATCATCAGCGCGAGCAGCACGACCCGTACGCTGCGCGGCGGTTTGCCCTGGTCGGTGGCTGGTGTGTGCAAGGGCTCCGACATGATCCCCACTCCCGTTACTTACTTGCCGCCCGGCTAGTTACTAGACTGGGGACGGTAGACCCGTCACTAGCCGGGCGTCAAGTAAGTTTGTGGGAGCGGACCATGGCCAGAGGCAACACCCGTCAGCGCATCCAGGACGTGGCCCTCGAACTCTTCGCCGAGCAGGGCTACGAGAAGACGTCGCTGCGCGAGATCGCCGAGCGCCTTGAGGTCACGAAGGCGGCGCTGTACTACCACTTCAAGACCAAGGAAGACATCGTCATCAGCCTGTTCCGCGATCTGACGCGGCCGATCGACGAGCTGATCGCCTGGGCCGAGCGGCAACCGCGCACGCTGGAGACCAAGCGGGAGATGCTCCGCCGCTACCACGCGGCGCTCATCGGCGCGGCGCCGCTCTTCCGCTTCATGCAGGAGAACCAGGCGACCGTGCGCGACCTGAGCATCGGCGAGACGTTCAAGGAGCGCATGGTCACGCTGACCCGACTCGTCCAGGAGCCGGACTTCGCCATGGCCGACCGGGTGCGCTGCATCAGCGCCCTGTTCACGATGCACGCCGGGATGTTCTTCATGCAGCACGTCGACGGCGACCCCGAGGAGAAGCGTGAAGCCGTCCTCGAGGTCGCCATCGATCTGGTGACCCAGGCCCACCAGGGGCCGTCACAGGGGTCGCGGCGCTGAGCGTCAGATGACGACGCCCTCGCCGCGCAGGAACTTGGCCGGGTTGAGCGCGGAGCCGTAGTTCGGGGTCGTACGGATCTCGAAGTGCAGGTGCGGACCGGACGAGTTGCCGGTGTTGCCGGAGCGGGCGATGGTCTCGCCGGTCTTCACGGTCTCGCCGACGCCGACGTTGATCTTCGACAGGTGCGCGTACTGCGAGTACGTGCCGTTGGCGTGCTTGACCACGATGGCGTTGCCGTACGCCGGGCCGTCGCCGCCGCCGTTCGGGCCGGCCTTCACGACGACACCGGAGTGCGTGGCCTTGACCGGGGTGCCGACCGGCACGGCGAAGTCCTGGCCGGAGTGCTTGTTGGACCACATGGAGCCGCCCTGGTTGAAGCTGGCGGTCAGGGTGTAGCCACCGGTGACCGGCTTGACCCAGGACGTGGCCTTCTTGGCGGCGGCCTTCTTGGCGGCGTTGGCGGCAGCGGCCTTCTTCGCGGCGGCGGCCTTGGCGGCAGCGGCCTTCTTGGCGGCGGCGACCTTGGCGGCCTTGGCCTGCGCCGCCTGGGCGTCGGCCTGGGCGGCGACGGCAGCGGCGGTGGCCGACCCGAGAGCAGGGGCGGTCTTGCTGTCGGCGGCGACGGCGGCACCGCCTCCGAACACCATCGACGCTCCCATGCCGGCGGCGGCGAGGGCGACGACGGCGTTACGGGCGGGATGCTTGACGCGCTTCGACATGCGGGGAAGTCCTCCGGACAAGAACGGACCCGACGCGAAGGGCGCGCCGGGCGGTTGGGCTCATCCTTGGTAACCCGCCCACCCATCCCGGCTCAAACCACCCATCTACGACATCTGGTCGTAGGCCCCCCGGTGTGACGTGGACTCTTGACGTGCCGCCCCAACCCAGGGCAACAGCCCGAAATGTCCTTAGAAAGGAAGGTTTATCCCCCTAGGGCCCCCTGCCACCTGGCGCTTTCCGCCCTGCTCACCGCCCCCACCGCCGCCCCCCGCCCGCCGGAGACCCGGCCACCCCCGCGAAACCGCGCCTCCTACCCGGCCGAACGCACTATTCCACCTAGTACCGCCCAAAACGCCTGTGCGCCTTGTCACGGCCACCGGGCCGGAAGACCCCCCGTTCCGGGACGAAGGAGGCGACCCCGGCCGGTCGCGGCGCCGCGCGCCGACCCAGTCGGCGGGTGTGCGTGTCCGCCTGCCCCCGCCTCCTTCCCACCCCACCCCAGCTCCGCCATCCTCGCCCCATGAGCAGACACGTGACGCGCGTGACCGCCCTCGCCTTAGGGCTCGCCGGACTCCTCGCCGCGAGCACCCTCACGGCCGGGGCCGACCCCTCCGACACCGGACTGAAGGGCGCCATCGACACGATCCTCACCGACCCACGGCTGGACGGCGGCGCGGCGGGCGTCGTCGTCGCCGATGCCGCCACCGGCGAGACCCTCTACCAGCGGGACGGCGGCGACCGCCTCATGCCCGCCTCCAACACCAAGATCGCCACCTCCGTCGCCGCGATGGCGCTGCTCGGCCCCGAGTACCGGTTCCGCACGGAGGTGCTGGCCACCGCCCGGCCCAAGGGCGGCGTGCTGCACGGGGACCTGTACCTGCGCGGCACGGGCGACCCCACCACGCTCGCCAGGGACTACGACGCGCTGGCCGCCCGGGTCGCCGCCGCCGGCGTCCGGCGGGTGACCGGCCGGCTCGTCGCGGACGACACACGCTTCGACGCCAGCCGGCTGGGCCGCGCCTGGGCCGCCGACGACGAGTCGTCGTACTACTCGGCGCAGATCTCGCCCCTCACGGTCGCCCCGGACACCGACTACGACTCCGGCACGGTCGTCGTCGAGGCGGCCCCTGCGGCGGAGGCGGGCGCGCGCCCCCGGGTGGGCGTGACCCCCGCCACCGACTACGTACGCATCGACAACCGCGCCACCACCGTCCCCGCCGGCCGCCCCGACACCCTCACGATCGAACGCGAGCACGGTACGAACACCATCACCGTGACCGGCGAGATCCCCGTCCAGGGCTCCCCCACCAAGGAATGGGTCACCGTCTGGGAGCCCACCGGCTACGCGGCCGCCGTCTTCGCCGACGCCCTCGCCGCCCGAGGCGTACGGGTCGGGGGCGAGCCCCGGCAGGGCGAGCCGACCCCACCCACCGCGCGGGTGCTGGCCACCCACAGCTCCATGCCGCTCAAGGACCTCATGCGGCCCTTCATGAAGCTGTCGAACAACATGCACGCCGAGGCCCTCACCAAGACCATCGGGTACGAGACGTCCGGCCAGGGCACGTGGAGCGCGGGGCTCGCCGCCATCGGCACGTACCTGAAGGAGCAGGGCGTACAGACGTCCACCGTCCGGCAGGTCGACGGCTCCGGCCTGTCCCGGATGAACCTCTTCCCGGCCGGCCAGCTCACCCGCCTGCTCCTGGCCGTGCAGGACGCCCCCTGGTTCGCCGACTGGTACGCGTCGCTGCCGGTCGCCTGCGCCCCGGACCGCGCCACCGGCGGCACACTCCGCACCCGGATGTGCAACACCCCCGCCGCACTCAACACCCGCGCGAAGACCGGGACGCTCACCGGCGCTTCCGCCCTCTCCGGTTACGTCACGGACGCCGGCGGCCGACGCCTCGTCTACGGCATCGTCCTCAACAACCACCTGGCGTCCTCCGTGAAGAGCGTCGAGGACGCCATCGTCGTGACCCTGGCGAGGTCCGACACCTCCAAGGGCACGATCACCACCGTCCGGCCGGACCGGGCCCGTACCTCCGAGGCACCCGGCGAGCTGGAATGCTCCTGGACGAAACCCGTGCGCTGCTAGACAGCCCGTGTGCTGCTGGGCACGGAAAAGGAGCTGCCCCGGGCGTTCACGCCCGGGGCAGCTCCTTCAGTCAGCGGTCGTTACCGCTTACGCGTCCTTCGAGAGGTTCGGACCGGCACCGCCGGCGGCCTGCTCGATCGGGGGGACGTCCGGCAGGGCGGACTTCTCCTCGCCGCGGAAGGTGAACTTCTTCTCCTCACCCTCGCCCTCGGTGTCCACGACCACGATGTGACCGGGGCGCAGCTCGCCGAAGAGGATCTTCTCCGAGAGCACGTCCTCGATCTCGCGCTGGATCGTCCGGCGCAGCGGCCGGGCGCCCATCACCGGGTCGTAGCCGTGCTTGGCCAGGAGCTCCTTGGCGGAACCGCTGAGCTCGATGCCCATGTCGCGGTCCTTCAGGCGCTCGTCCACCTTGGCGATCATCAGGTCGACGATCTGGATGATGTCGTCCTGGCTGAGCTGGTGGAAGACGACCGTGTCGTCGACGCGGTTGAGGAACTCGGGCCGGAAGTGCTGCTTCAGCTCTTCGTTGACCTTCGCCTTCATCCGGTCGTAACCGGTCTTGACGTCGCCCTGGGCCGCGAAGCCCAGGTTGAAGCCCTTCGAGATGTCCCGGGTCCCGAGGTTGGTCGTCATGATGATGACCGTGTTCTTGAAGTCCACGACCCGGCCCTGGGAGTCGGTCAGGCGACCGTCCTCCAGGATCTGGAGAAGGGAATTGAAGATATCGGGGTGGGCCTTCTCGACCTCGTCGAAGAGGACGACGGAGAACGGCTTGCGGCGCACCTTCTCGGTGAGCTGGCCGCCCTCTTCGTAACCCACGTATCCGGGCGGGGAACCGAAGAGACGGGAAACCGTGTGCTTCTCGCTGAACTCCGACATGTCGAGCGAGATCATCGCGTCCTCGTCGCCGAAGAGGAATTCGGCGAGCGTCTTGGACAGCTCGGTCTTACCGACACCGGACGGGCCGGCGAAGATGAACGAGCCACCCGGGCGCTTCGGGTCCTTCAGGCCGGCGCGCGTACGGCGGATCGCCTGCGACAGGGCCTTGATGGCGTCCTTCTGGCCGATGACGCGCTTGTGGAGCTCGTCCTCCATGCGGAGCAGACGCGAGGACTCCTCCTCGGTCAGCTTGAAGACCGGGATGCCGGTGGCGGTCGCGAGGACCTCGGCGATCAGCTCGCCGTCGACCTCGGCGACGACGTCCATGTCGCCGGCCTTCCACTCCTTCTCCCGCTTGGCCTTCGCCGCCAGCAACTGCTTCTCCTTGTCGCGGAGAGACGCTGCCTTCTCGAAGTCCTGGGAGTCGATCGCGGACTCCTTGTCCCGGCGGACGGCCGCGATCTTCTCGTCGAACTCGCGGAGGTCCGGCGGCGCGGTCATCCGGCGGATGCGCATCCGGGAGCCGGCCTCGTCGATCAGGTCGATCGCCTTGTCCGGCAGGAAGCGGTCCGAGATGTACCGGTCGGCCAGGGTGGCGGCCTGGACCAGCGCCTCGTCCGTGATGGAGACCCGGTGGTGGGCCTCGTACCGGTCGCGCAGGCCCTTGAGGATCTCGATGGTGTGCGGCAGCGACGGCTCGGCGACCTGGATCGGCTGGAAGCGGCGCTCCAGGGCCGCGTCCTTCTCCAGGTACTTGCGGTACTCGTCGAGCGTTGTGGCACCGATGGTCTGGAGCTCACCGCGGGCCAGCATCGGCTTCAGGATGGACGCGGCGTCGATCGCGCCCTCGGCGGCGCCCGCACCCACCAGGGTGTGGAGCTCGTCGATGAACAGGATGATGTCGCCGCGGGTGCGGATCTCCTTGAGGACCTTCTTCAGGCGCTCCTCGAAGTCACCGCGGTACCGGGAGCCGGCGACGAGCGCGCCCAGGTCGAGGGTGTAGAGGTGCTTGTCCTTGAGGGTCTCGGGCACCTCGCCCTTGACGATGGCCTGCGCCAGGCCCTCGACGACCGCCGTCTTGCCGACGCCGGGCTCGCCGATGAGGACCGGGTTGTTCTTGGTACGGCGGGACAGCACCTGCATGACCCGCTCGATCTCCTTCTCGCGCCCGATGACCGGGTCGAGCTTGGACTCACGAGCGGCCTGGGTGAGGTTCCGGCCGAACTGGTCGAGGACCAGGGACGTCGAGGGGGTGCCCTCGGCAGGACCACCGGCGGTGGCGGCTTCCTTGCCCTGGTAGCCGGAGAGCAGCTGGATGACCTGCTGCCGCACCCGGTTGAGATCGGCGCCCAGCTTCACGAGGACCTGGGCGGCGACGCCCTCGCCCTCGCGGATGAGGCCGAGCAGGATGTGCTCGGTGCCGATGTAGTTGTGGCCGAGCTGAAGGGCCTCGCGGAGCGACAGCTCCAGGACCTTCTTGGCACGGGGCGTGAAGGGGATGTGCCCGGACGGGGCCTGCTGGCCCTGGCCGATGATCTCCTCCACCTGCTGGCGGACCGCCTCGAGCGAAATCCCGAGGCTCTCCAGGGCCTTAGCGGCGACACCCTCACCCTCGTGGATAAGGCCCAGGAGGATGTGCTCGGTGCCGATGTAGTTGTGGTTGAGCATCCGGGCTTCTTCCTGAGCCAGGACGACAACCCGCCGCGCGCGGTCGGTGAACCTCTCGAACATCGTTAATCGCTCCTCAGAGCGGTCAGGCAGTAAGGGGTCGGTCCCCTCCCTGTCCTTCCGCAGCTTAGTCCCGCAAGCGGGGACCGCTCATTCCAACTGCCGACACCCGTCTCTGGCCTCCTGACCCGAACGCCGACAAATGCTCCAACCCAATGGTCCGAGACGATGTTCCCGCAGGCCAGGCACTTACCCTCACCGGCAGTACGCCGATGGCGAACGTGAGACGCCCGATCCTGCGTGTCGCCCCTCCCCACTAGGAATGTCTTACCCGTAAGCAGTGACACTCCATGCGGCGCACCCCGGTTCCCTCAGCTACGGGCGAACACCCTTGCGCTCCTCCACGCCTTCGCGCGCCCCCACCTTGAATACACAGGGTGTCCGGCCGGACGCGGTCCGTAACCTGACGGCCGCCGTACGAGTTCCCCGGACATGGCCTTCACCGCTCCCCTCCCGCTGCCCCGTTCACCGTTCAACCGTGAGGGGGTCGCGTGGTGGTACGAGCACGAGCTCGGCTGGGCCACGGCCCGGGGGGACGGCGTGGAGCTGCTCACCGGACTGCGCTTCGACGTCCTGGAGCTGCCGGCCGCCGCGGGGTTCGCCGTGCTGCGGCGGCTCGGGGGCCGGTGGCCGGCCGCCCTGGCGGGGCCGAGGATGCGGCTGCTGGTGGCCGCGGGCGCCGCGGAGGAGCTGCCGGGGCTGCTCGACTGGCTGGAGTGGGGCGGGATCGCCCTCGACCTCGTCGCCCTGGGCGCCGGTGACCGGATGACCGCTCCGATTCCCCCAGGATGGAGCGGATCCGGCTCACCCGGCGCCGCCTCGTGGCTGCGCCCCCCCGAACCCGGGCGCGAAGTGGAGCCGACGCTTCCGGCCATGTCGGCCGTAGGGGGCGGAGTCGGCGCCCCCTGTCTCGTACGACTCGTGGACGCGGCGGCATCGGAATGTCACCGGGTCCGATTGCTGGGTGCGGGCCGCACTCAGCGGTTGGCGTCCTCGTAAGCCTGCTTGATATCGGCGGGCACACGGCCGCGGTCGTTCACGTTGTAGCCATTCTCCTTGGCCCAAGCGCGAATCTTGGCGGTGTCGGGGCTGCCACCCGTGGCGGCCCGGCCCTTGCCGCGGCCGGTGGAAGCGCGGCCACCGGTACGACGGCCGCTCTTCGTGTACGGCTCGAGCAGGCTACGGAGCTTGTCCGCATTGGCGGTGGTGAGGTCGATCTCGTAGGTCTTGCCGTCCAGAGCGAACGTCACCGTCTCGTCCGCCTCGCCACCGTCGAGGTCGTCGACAAGAAGGACCTGAACCTTCTGTGCCACCGGATTTCCTTTCATCGAAAATGCAGTACGCGGAAAGGAAACCGCTTTTCCCTGGAAAACACAAACCCCTGGGAGAGGTTCAGATCCTCGAGAACGCGGGAAACGTGCGCGATTCGGACATAGGGATCGCCCGGGATCGCGTTCGCCGCCCCGGATCGACAGATCACAGGTGCAGAAGCATCCGGCTGTTGCCCAAGGTGTTCGGCTTCACTCGTTCGAGACCGAGGAACTCGGCGATGCCCTCGTCATAGGAACGGAGGAGCTCGGCGTAGACATCTCCGGCGACCGGGGTCTCACCGATCTCGACGAAGCCGTGCTTCGAGAAGAAGTCCACTTCGAAGGTGAGGCAGAATACCCGGCGCACCCCGAGCCAGCGGGCGGTGTCCAGCAACTTGCCCAGCACTTGATGCCCGATCCCGGCGCCCTTGAAGCGGGGGTCGACGGCGAGAGTACGCACTTCCGCGAGGTCTTCCCACATCACATGGAGTGCGCCGCAGCCGACGACGGTGCCGTCCTCGTCGCGTTCCGCGACCCAGAACTCCTGGATGTCCTCGTAAAGCGTCACGGTCGCTTTGTCGAGCAGGATGCCTTCGGTGACGTACGGATCGACGAGTCGGCGAACCGCCTGCACATCACTGGTCCGGGCCCGGCGGACGGTCACCGCTTTCGCGGCGGGAGAGGAGGACGACATGGCTGGACGCTATCGCTCGCCGCCCGTCTCACCCTCGGCGCCCCGGCCCTCTTCGGGCTCTTCGGGGTCTTCGGGGTTGTCGCGCTGCACGATGCGGACGGCGTCGTTCAGTGCCTCGCGTTGCTCCGGCGACATCATGCCGAAGAAGGCGACGAGCGCGGCGGCGGGGTTGTCGCTCTTCGACCAGGCTTCGTTCATCAGTGCGGCCGAGTAGGCGGCACGGGTGGAGACCGCCGTATATCGATAGGCGCGGCCCGAGACTTCCCTGCGCACCCAGCCCTTCTGATGGAGATTGTCCATTACGGTCATGACGGTGGTGTAGGCGATGGACCGTTCCTGCTGGAGATCCTCCAGGACTTCCCGGACGGTGACGGGCCGGTTCCATTGCCAGACGCGTGTCATGACGGCGTCTTCGAGCTCTCCCAATTGACGGGGCACACTGCCACCATAGTGGGAGATGTCGGAATAACTGGCTATTGACGTACCAAAAAGGGCGTACGACAACGGTGGTCGTACGCCCTCGGCGTGGGTGCCGCCGGGTCAGGCCTGGCCGGCCCTCGCGGTCCCGTCCGCCTGCCGGGCGGCCTCGGCGCGGGCGAGCGCCGCGTCCACGGCCGCGTCCTCCTTGGCCTTGTTGGGGCCGCCCTGGCTCTTGACGATCGTCACGACGAGGCCGATGAAGAAGGCGGCCATCACCACGGGGGGCAGGAGCGCGGATACGTATTCCATGACTCCAGGGTAGCTAGCCGACGGCCCGCTCCTCCGAAGGGGGCCGGGCGGGGCGGCGACGGGGCGGGAACACCTCGGACGGTTTGGGCACCGGGCGGTCGGCCGGCGGTGGAGCCGGGCTGGGCTTCGGCGGCGCGGGCCGGGGCTTCGGCTCGCCCTCCCCCTCCCCCTTGCGGCCGCCCGGCAGGGCGAGCAGCCGGGTGCGCGGGCCGGGCGTGACGTGCCGTCCGGCCAGGCGGGCCCGGACCGAGTGCTCGGCCAGCGTCTGGCACCGCACCAGCAGGGCCGCGCCGACGGGCGTACCGCGCAGGGTCCGCAGCGCGGCGAGGTCCTCGGGGCGGGGGTCGTAGCCGGCGGCGAGGGCGTCCTGGAGCAGCTCCAGGTACCCGGCCGCCGAACCGGGCAGCGCGTCGCGGTAGCGGGCGAGGTCGGCGAGGAGGAAGGCCCGCATCCGGCCGGCCTCGCGGACCGCCTCGTCCACGGAACCGGCGAGTCGCAGGCAGTCCTGCACGTCTTCGTCGTCGAGGGGGGTGGGGTGGAGGGCGTGGGCGAGGGCGCGTCGGAGCACACGCAGCTCGTCTGCGCCGAACGCCAGGCCGCCGCGGGATCCGTATGGCGTGGGCATGGCCCGACGATACGTGCTAATCGGACAAACTTCGCTTACCGGGGCCTCTCGGGCGCGTTGACCCCGTAGCGGTCCGCACCCACCCACCGGCGGTGGCCGCCCGCCCCACCTCCCCGCACCCGTGGTCACCGGGAACGGGCACCGCACCCGTGGTCACCGGGAACAGGCACCGCCCCGGTCCGTTGTGCCCACCCGTCCCGCCCTGCGGGACGACTGCCCACAACGGAAGTGGGCGAGGCGATCGCCCACAACGGGGGGGCGGGCACCGCCCGGCGGGGCTACATGCGGGCGACGTTGCGTTCGTAGACCAGGCGGAGGCCGATCAGCGTCAGCCAGGGCTCGTGTTCGTCGATTTCGGTGGCTTCGCCGAGGACCATCGGGGCCAGGCCGCCCGTCGCGATGACGGTGACGTCCGAGGGGTCGCCGTCGCGGCCGGCGAGTTCGCGTTTCATGCGGCTGACGATGCCGTCGACCTGGCCCGCGAAGCCGTACACGATGCCCGCCTGCATGGCCTCGACCGTGTTCTTGCCGATCACGCTGCGCGGGCGGGCCAGCTCGATCTTGCGGAGCTGGGCGCCCTTGACGCCGAGCGCCTCGACCGAGATCTCGATGCCCGGGGCGATCACGCCGCCGATGTACTCGCCGCGCGCGCTGATCGGGTCGAACGTCGTCGCCGTACCGAAGTCGACGACGATCGCCGGGCCGCCGTACAGCTCGTTGGCGGCGACCGCGTTGACGATGCGGTCCGCGCCGACCTCCTTGGGGTTGTCGGTCAGGATCGGTACACCGGTCTTGATGCCGGGCTCGACGAGCACGGCCGGGACGTCGCCGTAGTACCGCCGCGTGACCTCCCGCAGCTCGTGGAGCACGGACGGGACGGTCGAGCAGATGGCGATGCCCTCGATGCCGTCGCCCAGCTCGTCGCCCAGCAGCGGGTGCATGCCCATCAGGCCCTGGAGGAGCACGGCGAGCTCGTCGGCGGTGCGGCGGGCGTCGGTGGAGATCCGCCAGTGCTCGACGATCTCCGCGCCGTCGAACAGGCCCAGGACGGTGTGGGTGTTGCCCGCGTCGATCGTGAGCAGCATCAGCCCTGGTCCGCCTCTCGCAGGTCGAGGCCGATGTCGAGGATCGGGGAGGAGTGGGTCAGGGCGCCCACCGCCAGGTAGTCGACGCCGGTCGCGGCGTACGCCGCGGCGTTCTCCAGGGTCAGGCGGCCGGACGACTCCAGCATCGCGCGGCCCGCGACGATGGTGACGGCCTCCTCCGTCTCGGCCGGCGTGAAGTTGTCCAGCAGGATCAGGTCGGCGCCCGCCTCCAGGACCTCGCGGACCTGGTGGAGGGTGTCGACCTCCACCTCGATCGGCAGGTCGGGGAACCGCTCCCGTACGGCCTTGAAGGCCGCCGCCACCCCACCGGCCGCCACCACGTGGTTGTCCTTGACGAGGGCCGCGTCGGACAGCGACATGCGGTGGTTGACGCCGCCGCCGCAGCGCACCGCGTACTTCTCCAGGGCGCGCAGCCCCGGAGTGGTCTTGCGGGTGTCGCGGACCTTCGCCTTGTACCCCTCCAGGGCGTCCGCCCACGCGCGCGTGGCGGTGGCGATGCCCGACAGGCGGCACATGATGTTCAGCGCGCTGCGCTCGCCGGTGAGCAGGTCGCGGGTGCGGGTGGTGACCGACAGCAGTTGCTGGCCGGGCTCGACCCGGTCGCCGTCCTCGACGTGCCGCTCGACCGCGAACTCCTCCGTGCAGACGACCGACAGGACCGCCTCGGCGACGTGGATGCCGGCGACGACCCCCGCCTCGCGCGCGGTGAAGTCACCGGTGGCGACGGCGTCCTCGGGGATGGTCGCGACGCTCGTCACGTCCTCGCCGCCGTCCAGGTCCTCCTCGATCGCGCGGTACGCCACGTCCTCGACGAGTACGGGGTCGAGGCCGGCGTTCACCAGGAGCGCGGCGAGCGCGGGGTCGAGGCCGCACTCGTACACCTCGTCGTCGCCGCCGCACCCGCATCCGTCGCCGCATCCCTGGGGGGCGGCACCGATGTTGATCAGGGGTACGTCCACGGGCTGCGGGCGTTCTTCGGGCGTGCTCACGGTTACGGCTCCCTGGGGGCGTCGGCGTCGGTCGGGGGGAAGTCTTGGGTGTCGGTGGGGCGGACGTCCAGGGTCCGGTCCGGGGCCAGGCGCACCACCAGGTGGCGGCGCCAGGAGGTGTCGTCGCGGTCGGGGCGGTCCTCGCGCCAGTGGCAGCCCCGGGTCTCCTCGCGGCGGCGGGCGGCGGCGACCAGGACGCGGGCCACGCACAGCAGGTTGGTGGTCTCCCAGGACTCCACGCCCGGCTCTGCGGCCTTGCTGCCGTCCGGGCCGCCGTTCAGCGCCTCGGCGTGCACGGCGTCCAGCGCGTCGGCCGCCTCCGCGAGGCTGGCGGCGGAGCGCAGCACACCGGCGCCGTGCGTCATGACGTGCTGGATGCGGCTGCGGGCGTCGGGGTCCAGCAGCGGCAGGACCCGGGGCGCCGGGTGCGGCACGGGCGCGCCCGCACGTGCCCGGGAGGCCGCGATGTCGTCCGCGATGCGCTCGGCGAAGACCAGGCCCTCCAGGAGGGAGTTCGACGCGAGCCGGTTGGCGCCGTGGACGCCCGTGCAGGCGACCTCCCCGCACGCGTACAGCCCGGGCACCGTCGTGCGGCCGTACAGGTCGGTGCGGACGCCGCCGGAGGCGTAGTGGGCCGCCGGGGCGACCGGGATCGGCTCGGTCACCGGGTCGATGCCGTGGGCGCGGCACGCGGCGAGGATCGTGGGGAAGCGCGAGGCCCACATCTGCGCGCCGAAGTGCCGGGCGTCCAGGTACATGTGCCGGGCGCCCTGCTCGCGCATGCGGCGCATGATGCCCTTGGCGACGATGTCGCGCGGGGCGAGCTCGGCCAGCTCGTGCTGCCCGACCATGAACCGGACGCCGTCCGCGTCGACGAGGTGGGCGCCCTCTCCCCGTACCGCCTCCGACACCAGCGGCTGCTGGCCCTCGGCGTCCGGGCCGAGGAAGAGCACCGTCGGGTGGAACTGGACGAACTCCAGGTCGCTGACCTCGGCGCCGGCCCGCAGCGCCAGCGCGACGCCGTCGCCGGTGGAGACGGCCGGGTTGGTGGTGGCGGAGAAGACCTGGCCCATGCCGCCGGTGGCGAGGACGACGGCGGGCGCGTGGACGGCGCCGACGCCGTCGTGCTGGCCCTCGCCCATGACGTGCAGGGTGACGCCCGCCGTGCGGCCGTCCGCGTCCGTCAGCAGGTCCAGGACGAGCGCGTTCTCGATGGTGCGCACGGCGCGGTCGCGCACGGCCTCGACGAGCGCCCGGGAGATCTCCGCGCCGGTCGCGTCGCCGCCCGCGTGCGCGATGCGGCGGCGGTGGTGGCCGCCCTCGCGGGTGAGCTCGATGGCGCCGGCGTCGTCGGTGTCGAAGCGGGCGCCGGTGGCGATCAGGCGGCGTACGGCGCCGGGGCCCTCGGTGACCAGCAGGCGTACGGCTTCCTCGTCGCACAGGCCCGCGCCCGCGACGAGCGTGTCGTCGAGGTGCTGCTCGGGGGTGTCGCCCTCGCCGAGCGCCGCCGCGATGCCGCCCTGGGCCCAGCGGGTGGAGCCGTCGTCCAGGCGGGCCTTGGTGACGACGACCGTACGCAGCCCGGCGGCCGTGCAGCGCAGTGCGGCGGTCAGGCCCGCGACGCCGGAGCCGACCACGACGACGTCGGCGTCGATCGCCCAGCCGGGTGCGGGGGCCTGGAGGCGTATGCCGGTCATGCGGGGGCTCCGAAGGTGAGGGGGAGGTTGTCGATCAGCCGCGTGGTGCCGACCCTCGCGGCGACGGCGAGGATCGCCTCGCCGGTGTGGTCGTCGGGGACGTCGGTGAAGTCGGCGGGGTCCACCAGCGCCACGTAGTCCAGGCGCAGCGGCGGGTCGGCCTTCGCCGCCTCGTCGAGTACCGCGCGGGCGGCCGCCAGAACCGCGTGGGCGCCGCCGCCCGGGACGGCCGCGGCGACCGCGTGGGCGTCGGCGGCCGCGCGGGACTCGCCGATCCGGGACAGGGCCTCGGCGCGGCTCTCGGAGGCGGGCAGCGTCTCGGCGCGGGCCAGCAGCGCGGTCTGCGCGGCGAGCCGGTCGCGGGCGGCGAACAGCGCGGCGGACAGGGCAAGGGCGGTACGGCGCTCACGGGGCGACAGGTAGCGGTTGCGGCTGGAGAGGGCCAGGCCGTCGGGCTCGCGCACGGTCGGTACGCCGGCGATCTCGACCGGGAAGTTCAGATCGGTGACCATGCGGCGGATCAGGGCGAGCTGCTGGGCGTCCTTCTGGCCGAAGAACGCCACGTCGGGGCGGGTCAGGTGCAGCAGCTTGGCGACGACGGTCAGCATGCCGTCGAAGTGGCCGGGGCGGGAGGCGCCCTCCAGCCGCTCCCCCATGGGGCCCGCCGTGATCCGGACCTGGGGCTCCCCGCCCGGGTAGACCTCGTCGGCGGACGGCGCGAACACCGCGTTCGCGCCGGCCTGCTCGGCGGTCTTGAGGTCGGCCTCCAGGGTGCGGGGGTAGCGGTCGAGGTCCTCGCCCGCGCCGAACTGGAGCGGGTTCACGAAGACCGTGACCAGGACGTACCCCTTCTTGCCGACGTGCTTGCGCGCGGCCCGCACCAGGGTGGCGTGCCCCTCGTGGAGGGCGCCCATGGTCATGACGACGGCGGTACGGCCCCGGGGCGCGAAGTGTTCGAGGACGTACTCCAGCTCGTCGCGCGTCGGGATCAGTTCGAAGTCGGGGCTCATCGGCCGCTGTCTCCTTCAGCTCCTGCTGCTCCTGCCGGGCCGTCGCCGGCTGACGCCGAGCCGTCCGCGAGGACACCGAGGAGGTCCTCCGCGAGCTCGGGCTTGAGGACGCCATGGGCGAGGGCGCGGTCCGCGGTCGTACGGGCCATGGCGAGGTATCCGGCGACGGTGGCGGGCGCGTGCTTGCGCAGCTCGGCCACGTGCGCGGCGACCGTGCCCGCGTCACCGCGCGCGACGGGGCCGGTGAGGGCGGCGTCGCCGGAGCGCAGGGCGTTGTCGAGGGCGGCGCCCAGCAGCGGGCCGAGCATCCGGTCGGGTGCGGCGACCCCGGCCTGGCGCAGCAGCTCCATGGACTGGGCGACGAGGGTGACCAGGTGGTTGGCGCCCAGGGCGAGGGCCGCGTGGTAGAGCGGGCGGGCCGCTTCCTCGATCCACTCCGGCTCGCCGCCCATCTCGATGACGAGGGCCTCGGCGGCCAGGCGCAGCTCGTCGGGGGCGGTGACGCCGAAGGAGCACCCGGCCAGCCGCTGGACGTCGACGCTGGTGCCGGTGAACGTCATGGCGGGGTGCAGGGCGAGCGGGAGTGCCCCGGCGCGGCGGGCCGGGTCGAGCACGGCGGTGCCGTACCGCCCGGAGGTGTGCACCAGGAGCTGGCCCGGCCGTACGGCTCCGGTGTCGGCCAGGCCCTGGACCAGGCCGGGCAGGGCGTCGTCGGGGACGGTGAGCAGGACGAGGTCGGCGCGCTCCAGGACCTGGGCGGGCGGCACGAGCGGGACGTCCGGCAGCAGCTCGGCGGCGCGGCGCCGGGACGCGTCGGACACGCCCGAGACGGCGACGGGGCGGTGCCCGGCGAGCCGCAGGGACGCGGCCAGGGCGGGGCCCACCCGGCCGGCGCCGACGACACCGACGGTGAGCCGGGCGGGGCGGGGTTGTGAGGGTGCGTTCACGCGTCGACGGCCTTCCGTTCCAGTCCGCCAGGGGTACCGGACGATTTCTCGTCATGCTACGCCAGCGTTACGCGCGGCTACGTCACTGTCCACAGCCTGTGGACTCCTCCCTCGGCCGGGAGCCGCCGAGGTGGTGGTCGCGGGCGGCGCGGAGGGCGGCCAGGTCGTCCCGGCCCGGCGGCGGCGGGGGCGCCTCGCCGCGCTGGAGCGCCCGGTAGGCGTCGATCATGTGCTGCTCGATGGCGTTCATGTACGCCACCCTCCGCCCCCGCGCGCCGCGCCGCCCCGTGGATTGACGAGCCCCGTCAAATGGCGCGAGGCCCGCCGCCGCACCCCTCACCATGGGGGCGTGAGCGTGACCATCGACATCACCGGCCTGCCGCCCGAGCGGATCGTCTTCGAGCCGTCGCCCCTCGCCGAGCTGGGCGTGGCGCTGCACGCGCTGTCCGAACCGGGCCACCACCCGGGGCTGCACGGCTGGGCGACCGCCACCGCCGCCGCGCTCAAGCCCGACCTGGCCGACCGGCTGCACGAGGCGAACTTCCTCTGGACGACCACCTTCTCCGACATCTTCATGCCGTACGCCGGCATCCGCGGCGGCGACGGCCGCACCGGCGCCACGCTCGCCGAGGAGCTGGACATGCTGGACCGGCTGGACGACGACCGGTTCGTCGCCGCCGCCCTGGAGTTCACCTGCTCCGCGCAGTACGCGGTCGGCGGCCCCGTACGCGCCGAGCGGGCCCTGGAGCTGGCCGCCAACCGGGGACCGGGGCCGCTGGACTTCACGCGCCGCCTGCTCGCCGACCCCGCCGGCGTACGCGCCTGGCTGCGCAGGCTCTTCGAGGACTGCGACCAGGCGTTCTTCGCGGACACCTGGCGCCGGGTGGCGCCCACCCTCGCCGCCGACGCCCGGCACAAGACGGAGCTGCTGCGCCGCAAGGGCCTGCCCGAGACGCTCCGGGCCGTGTCGCCCGCGGTGACGCTGGGGTTCTCCGAGGACGGCGCCCAGCAGCGCGTCGAGGTGGACAAGCTGGCGAACGGGCGGACCACCGCCACCGACCCGGGCACCGGCCCGGGGGTGTCGTTCGTGCCGTCCAGCTACGGCTGGCCCCACCTGATGGTCCTGCACGCCCCGGGCTGGCGCCCCGTCGTCCACTACCCGGTGGGCGCGCCCGAGCTGCCGAGCCCCGCCTCCGTGGAGCTGCTCCAGCTCCGCATGGACGCCCTGGCGCACCCCATGCGGATGCGGCTGTGCCGGCAGCTCGCCCGGGCCGCGTACACGACGGGGGAGCTGGCGGAGACGTACGGCATCACCCCGCCGGAGGTCTCCCGCCACCTGGCCGTGCTGAAGAAGGCGTCCCTGGTCACGACCCGCCGGCGCGGCCGGTACGTCCTGCACCAACTGGACGTGGCCGCGGTGGCCCGGATCGGCAGCGACTTCCTGGAGACGGTGCTGCGCTAGGGAGTGTCCGGCGGATCATGGCGTCATCGGAGTCGGGTGCGCTTGTGGTGATGGTGAGCGGGGTCTGGGGTCCCCCCCCAGGCGAAGCCGAGGGGGGAGCGTGCAGATGCAAGGCGGAGGAGGGAGCCACTGCGGTGGGGGCACCTCCCGTGCCCGAAGGGCTACGGGGGGCATCGGCGACCGACGACAACGCCGCTGGGGGCGCCCCCTCTGGGGCAGGGCGTGCCAGGCCTCGCGGCCCAGGCATGATCCGCCGGACACGACCTAGCCGCCCGGTTCAGAGCCGGATGTGGCGCAGTCCCACCCCGGCGCGCCGCAGCCGGTGGCGCAGCGGGCCGTCCGTGTTCGGGGCGAGCCGCAGTCCGGGGGAGGCCGCGACCCGGTCGGCGACCTCCGGGACGGTCAGCCGGTCCGTTCGGATGTGCTCGGCGAAGGCGGGGCGGTCCAGCCGCTCCAGGCACTCGTCGAGCTTCTGGACCGCGAAGCTCTCCCGCTTCAGCCCGCGCCCCAGGCCGCGCTCGGTCAGCCGGCGCAGCACGGTCTCCCGCCGGGCCAGCAGCGCGACGTGGTGGACGTCGTGGCCGGCCGCCCGCAGCCGGCCGACGACCTCGTCGAAGTACCCGGGGTCCGTCAGCGTCATCGGGGCGATGACCGGCCCGTCCTCGTACCGCCGCAGCGTCAGGTCGAGCACCTCGTACACGCCCTGCCGCCACGCGGCGAAATCCTGGAAGTCCCCCCTCAGCGCCTTGGGCGTCATCCGGTGCAGCCCGAAGCCGACCTCCTCCGGATCGCAGACGACCGCGCCCGGCAGGCGCCGCCGCAGCTCGTACGCGGTCTGCGTCTTGCCGCCCCCGAACGGACCGTTGATCCAGATCAGCACCGGGTCACAGCCCCCCGCCGCCCGCCCGCACCAGACCCGTCTCGTAGGCGAGGACGACGACCTGGACACGGTCCCGCAGCGCCAGCTTGGTGAGGATGCGGCCCACATGGGTCTTCACCGTGGCCTCGGACAGCACCAGCCGGGCCGCGATCTCACCGTTCGACAGGCCCTGGGCGACCAGCATCATCACCTCGCGCTCCCGCTCGGTCAGCTTCTCCAGCGTCTTGTCGCGCGGCTCCTTGCCGGTGGCCGGGAGCATCGGGGAGAAGCGGTCCAGCAGCCGCCGGGTGGTGGAGGGCGCGACGACCGCGTCCCCGCTGTGCACCGAGCGGATCGCGCTGAGCAGCTCGCCGGGCGGCACGTCCTTGAGCATGAAGCCGCTGGCGCCCGCCTTCAGCCCCGAGAACGCGTACTCGTCCAGGTCGAAGGTGGTGAGGATCAGGACCTTGGGGGCGTCCGGCCGCGCGCAGATGCGGCGGGTCGCCTCGACGCCGTCCAGCCTGGGCATCCGTACGTCCATCAGGACCACGTCCACGGCGGTGGCGCGGAGGATGTCGATGGCCTCGGCCCCGTCGCCCGCCTCCGCCACGACCTCCATGTCCGGCTGGGCGGCGAGCACCATGCGGAAGCCGGTGCGCAGCAGCATCTGGTCGTCGACGAGCATCACACGGATGGACATGGGATTCCTTCGGGGATACGGGGTCAGTGGGCGGGCTTGAGGGGGAGCAGGGCGCTGATCCGGAAGCCGCCGCCCGGGCGCGGGCCGGCGTCCAGGGTGCCGCCGACCATACCGACGCGCTCGCGCATGCCGATCAGGCCGTGGCCCCGGCCGTCGGCGCCGCCGTCCTCGTACAGCTCGTGGGCCGCGCCGCGCCCGTCGTCCTCGACGAGCAGGCCCAGACCGTCGTCGAAGTACACCAGCCGCACGCTCGCCCCGGCGTCCGGGCCGCCGTGCTTGCGGGTGTTGGTCAGGGCCTCCTGGACGATGCGGTACGCGGTGAGCTCGACGCCGCTGGGCAGCGGCCGCGGGGTGCCCTCGACCCTGAAGTCGACGGTGAGACCGGCGTTGCGGACCTGTTCGACGAGGTCCTCGATCTGCTGGACGTCGGGCTGCGGGACATAGTCCTCGGAGTCCTGGGGCTCGCCTGTGCGGAGGATGCCGAGCAGCCGGCGCATCTCGGCGAGGGCCTGGCGGCCGGTGGTCGAGATCGTCTCCAGGGCCTGTTTCGCCTGGTCGGGGGAGGTGTCGAGGACGTACGCCGCCCCGTCGGCCTGGACCACCATGACGGAGACGTTGTGGGCGACGACGTCGTGCAGCTCGCGGGCGATACGGGCCCGCTCGGCGGCGACGGCGACCTTGGCCTGCGCCTCGCGCTCCTTCTCCAGGCGGGTGGCGCGCTCCTCCAACTGGGCGAAGTAGGCGCGGCGGGTGCGCATGGAGTCGCCGAGCACCCAGGCGAGGACGAACGGCACGGTCATCACGACCGTGAAGAAGACCTTGCCGGCGGTCGAGATGTTCGGCTCGGGCCAGCGCACCTGCGCGAGCGGCGCCGCGCACACCCCGCCCACGAGGGCGAGGCGGGACGCCCACCGTGGCCCGTCGCCCTGCGCGGCGACGGTGTAGATGACCACGAGCATCGCGAAGTCGGCCGGGTTGACCTCGATGTCCAGGGCGAGCTGGGCGACGCCGATGACCGCGACGAGCAGCAGCATCTTGTCCGGCGCCCGGCGGCGCAGCGCGAGCGCGAGGCAGAGCAGCAGGACGATCCCGGCCGCCAGGAGGCGGGGCTCGGCACCCTCCGGGGCCTGGGCCACCCACAGCGACGAGAACCCGAGGAGCATCACAGCCCAGAAACTGTCGACGCCCGTGGGGTGTCTGCGGATGAAGTCATAGAGACGCTGCACGTAACCCAGCGTAGGGAAGCCGGATAGGTGCAGGGGTCAACCGGAGGTCCCATCCACGTCAGCGGGCCCTACTCCGCAAGGTGGAGACTGGGGCCCGTGAATGATGAGACGTGTCAATGGCGTGGTTGGCGCGCTGCCACCGAAGCGGCGCTGTACGGGCCCGGCGGCTTCTACCTGCGCCCCGAGGGGCCGGCGGGGCACTTCCGCACGTCCGTGCACGCCTCGCCGCTCTTCGCGGGCGCGGTGGCCCGGCTGCTCGCCGAGGTGGCGGACGAGCTGGGCACGGACGACGTCGCGGTGGTCGACCTGGGCGCGGGGCGCGGCGAGCTGGTGACGGGGGTACTGGCGGCCGCCCCGGCCGGGCTGCGCGTACGGGCGTACGCCGTCGAGCGCGCCGCCCGGCCCGAGGGGCTCGATCCGCGCGTCACGTGGTCGGCGGAGCCGCCGCCCGGGGTGCGCGGGCTGCTGTTCGCGAACGAGTGGCTGGACAACGTCCCGGTGGACGTGGCCCAGGTGGACGCCTCGGGCACGCCCCGGTACGTGGAGGTGGCGCCCGACGGCGCGGAGCGGCTGGGCGCCCCGGTGGCGGGCGCGGACGCGGCGTGGCTGGCCCGCTGGTGGCCGCTGCGGGAACCGGGCGAGCGCGCCGAGATCGGCCGCCCCCGCGACGAGGCGTGGGCGGGGGCGGTGTCGTCGTTGTCGGCCGGCCTGGCGGTGGCGGTGGACTACGCCCACGTGGCGGGCGCCCGGCCCCCGTTCGGCACCCTGACCGGCTTCCGCGCCGGCCGCGAGGTCCCCCCGGCCCCGGACGGAACGTGCGACATCACGGCCCACGTGGCCCTGGACGCCTGCGCGACGGCGGGCGCGGCGGCGGTGGGCGGCTCGGCGGTACGGGAAGGCCCGGCGGCGGCAGGCGGCCGGGCTGCGGGCGCGGCGGCGGCAGGCGGCCGGGCCGCGGGCGCGGCGGCGGGGGGCGCGGACGCCGCGGCAGGCGGCCGGGCGGGGGACGGGCGCCCCAGCGGGGCGCGCGGGGACATCGCCGGTCCTTCCCGCGCAGGCGTGGCGGCGGGGGACGCCGGCGCGGACCCGGCCGGGTGTGGCCGTGCGGGTGGGCTGCCCGCCGGGACCGAGCTGGTCACCCAGCGCCAGGCGCTCGGGCGGCTCGGGGTGAGCGGGGGGCGGCCGCCCCTCGACATGGCCCGGACGGACCCCGCCGGATACGTACGGGCACTGGCCCGTGCCGGGGAGGCCGCCGAGCTGACCGCGCGCGGTGGGCTCGGGGACTTCACCTGGCTGCTCCAGCGGGTGCCCGGCGAGGGATACTGTCCGGCATGACGGAGACCACGGTCGGCATCGGCGGTGCCGCGGAAAGCACCGACATGGTGCTGAACATCGGGCCCCAGCACCCCTCCACGCACGGCGTGCTGCGCCTCCGCCTCGTCCTGGACGGCGAGGTGATCCGGCATGCCGAGCCGGTCGTCGGCTATATGCACCGCGGCGCGGAGAAGCTCTTCGAGGCGCGCGACTACCGCCAGATCATCATGCTGGCCAACCGCCACGACTGGCTGTCGGCGTTCTCCAACGAGCTGGGCGTGGTGATGGCCGTCGAGCGGATGCTCGGCATGGAGGTCCCGGAGCGGGCCGTCTGGACCCGCACCCTGCTCGCCGAGCTGAACCGGGTCCTGAACCACCTGATGTTCCTCGGCTCGTACCCCCTCGAACTGGGCGGTATCACCCCGATCTTCCACGCCTTCCGGGAGCGGGAGGACCTCCAGCACGTCATGGAGGAGGTCTCCGGCGGCCGGATGCACTACATGTTCAACCGGGTCGGCGGGCTCAAGGAGGACCTGCCGGCCGGCTGGCTCGGCCGGGCCCGGGACGCGGTCGCCGAGGTCCGCTCGCGGATGGACGTCTACGACCGGCTCGTCCTCGGCAACGAGATCTTCCGCGGCCGCACGCGCGGCGTCGGCGTGCTCTCGCCGGAGGTCGTGCACGCGTACGGGGTCAGCGGCCCCATCGCCCGTGCCTCGGGCGTCGACTTCGACCTGCGCCGCGACGAGCCGTACCTGGCGTACGGGGAGCTCCAGGACACCCTGGAGGTCGTCACCCGCTCCGACGGCGACTGCCTGGCCCGCTTCGAATGCCTGCTGGGGCAGACGCACAACTCCCTGGACCTCGCGGACGCCTGCCTGGACCGGCTCGCCGAGCTGCCGCCCGGTCCGATCAACCAGCGGCTGCCGAAGGTCCTCAAGGCACCGGAGGGCCACACGTACGCCTGGACCGAGAACCCGCTCGGGCTCAACGGCTACTACCTGGTCTCCAAGGGCGACAAGACCCCGTACCGCCTCAAGCTCCGCTCCGCGTCCTACAACAACATCCAGGCGCTGGTCGAGCTGCTGCCGGGCACGCTGGTGGCGGACATGGTGGCGATCCTGGGGTCGTTCTTCTTCGTCGTCGGCGACATCGACAAGTAGTCGGGACCGCCGGGTCAGGACACCGCGTCGCGCCGCAGCTCCACCACGTCGAGCTGCTCGGTCTCGTCGTGCGCGGTCAGGTCGATGACCTTGCCGACCGCGCGGTCCTCCCGGCGCCGTACGGCGAGGGCCTCCTCACCCACGACGTCCGCCAGGTCCTCGTGCTGCACGGACTCCAGCACGTTCTTCTTCGTGCCGAAGAAGTCGAACCCGCCCTGGAGGCGCGACGCGGGGCGGCGCGGTTCGGTGTACGGCACGACGGCGGCGGCCGGCGGGACCCGGCGCATCGCGGAGGCACCGTGAGCGGAAGGGGCGTGAGCGGAGGGGGCGTGAGCGGGAGGGGCGGCGGCCGACGGGCGGTCGTGCTCCCGCTCGGCGGCCGCCGCGTGCTTCCCCTGCGGCTCGTCCGCCTCCGCCGCCGCTTCCCTCGCCCGCTCGGCCAGGTCCCGGCGCCGGGCCTCCTCGGTGGTGCGCCTGGCCTCCTGCTCGGCGGCGTTGCGCGTGAGGTTCTCCAGCGCCTTGGCGGCCTGGAGGTACGCGGCCGGGGTGGGCGTGGAGCTCGCGGCGGGCAGCGCCCGGGTGGGGGCGGCCGCCTCCAGGGCGAGCTGCCGGCGGCCCTCCAGGGCACTGGCGCGCTCCGTCTCGGCGGTGGCGTACCGCCGCAGCAGCTCGGCGTGCTCGCCCCGCAGCGCGGCCAGTTCGACCCGCTTGGCGCGGAGTTTGGCGTCGAGCTTGGCGCGCAGCTCGCGGGACTCTTCCAGGTCGCTCTCCAGCTCCGCGATGCGCTCCTCGGTGCGCCACTGGTCGCCGGCCCGCGCCCGGGTCAGTTCGGCGACGCGGCGCCCGGCCGCGCGGTCCCAACTGCGCATCAGGACCGAGCCGGTGATGGCGGCGGCGGCAGCGGCGGCGGTCAGCAGGCGCAGGACCAGCGGATCCGCGAGGAGCCAGGCGCCGCCGGCGCACACAACGGCCGCTCCGGCTACCGCGGAAGGGGGCAGAAGCCTGTGCAGGGGTGGGGAATGGCGGTGGCGTCCACGTGGCATGGCCTGAAATTTACCGTGCGTAGGTGTCGTATGGGGTGTCGGCCCGGCAATGTTTCGGCCCTGTGATCCGAACATCATGGGAACCTACTTCCGGGCCCCCTTCACGCCGACTTCCCTTCGCGCCGACTTCCCCGCACCGACTTCCCCACGCCGGTTACTTCTCGATCAGCCCCTTGGACTCCAGGTAACCCTTCGCCACGTCCGCGGGCTTTGCCCGCTCGGCGTCGACCTTCCTGTTCAACTCGACCAGATCCGCGGTCGTGAGCGCCTTGGTGATCTTGTTGAGAGCCGCGGCTATCTCCGCCGAACCCGCGTCCTTCGCATTGACGACCGGCAGCACATTGTCGGCGTTCTGGAGCTTCTTGTCGTCCTCCAGCAGCACCAGGCCGAAGGCGTCCAGCGTCGCGTCGGTCGTCGTGGTGAGGACGAGCTGGTCGACGCCGTCCTTCACGGCCTGCTTGGCCTGCGGCGTGCCCACGCCCTTGGGGTCGATGCCCGCCACATCGATCCCGTACGTCTTCTTCAGCCCCGGCGCGCAGAACGGCCGGATCTCGCACTCGTCACCGGCCGCGATCGTGACCTTCAGCTTCGAAGCACCGAGATCCGAAAGCGTCTTGAGCTTGTTCTTCTCGGCGAATTCCCTGGTGACGGCGAAGGCGTTCTGATCGACCGCCTCACCCGCCGGGAGCACCTTGAGCCCGCGCGGACCGGCGAGCTTCTCCAGCGCCGTTACGGTGGCGGCGACATCGCTGGAGGCGACCGGCTTCTCCTCGACCGCCTTCGGACCGTTCACCTTCGCGTTCAGGAATTCCGCAAGCGTAGCCGCGTATTCCGGTACGACGTCGATGTCACCCTTCTCCAGGGCCGGTTCGTACAGCTCGCGGTTCTCCACCGTCTTGATGGACGTGCGGTATCCGGCGTCCTTCAGCACCTGTGCGTACAACTCCGCCAGCACGCTGGACTCGGTGAAGCCGGCCGAGCCGACGACCAGCGTGCCCTTACCGCCGCCACCGGACGAAGGGCCGTCCGCCGCGCCCCGCTCCTCCAGGCTCCGGCCGCCGCCGCACGCCGCCAGCCCGCCGGTGAGGGCCACCACGCCCAGTACCGCACCCGCCATGCGCGAGTTCCTGTTCATCACGTTCTCCGTCCGGTCCAGCCGCTTTGCCGTTCGGCTTCGGTCAGCTTCGGTTCAGTGCGCGCGCCGGGTCGCCCGCATGGGGTCGAGCGCCCGGCCCGCCACCACCAGCAGGCCCTCGGCCAGCAGGGCGAGCGCGCCGACCACCAGCGCCCCGGCGACCACCTGCGGGGTGTTGTTGGTGTTGAACCCGGCGGTGATGATCCGGCCCAGCCCGCCCTCGCCCGCCATCGCGGCGAGCGTCGCGGTGGCGATCACCTGCACGGTGGCCGACCGCAGGCCCGTCATCACCATCGGGTGGGCGAGGGGCAGTTCCACCCGGCGGAACACCTGGGCGCCCGACATCCCCATGCCGCGCGCCGCCTCGACCACCGCCCGGTCCACCTGGCGCATCCCCACGTACGCGTTGGTGAGCAGCGGCGGCACGGCGAACAGCACCAGCGCGATGATCGTCGGCAGGTCGCCGTGCTTGCCCAGCGGCGTGATCGTCAGCAGCACCAGCACCGCCAGCGTGGGCACCGCACGCCCCACGTTCGAGACGTTGACGGCCAGCGCGCCGCCCCGGCCGATGTGCCCGAGCCACAGCCCCAGCGGCAGGGCGATCAGGCACGAGAGGGCCAGGCACACGCCGCTGAACCACAGGTGCTCAAGCAGCCGGTTCCACACCCCGCTCTCGCCCTGCCAGTTGGCCCCGGTCGTCAGCCACGTCCAGGCACCGGTCACCGCGTCCATGGCTCACCCCGTCCCGCGTACGCCCGCGCCGGGTATTCGGGCCGGCCGCGTCCACGGCGTCAGCAGCCGCTGGAGCCCGAGGAGCAGCAGGTCGGCGGTGACCGCGAGCACCACGCACAGCACGGACGCGGTCAGCACCTGCGCCTTGAAGAAGCTCTTCAGCCCCGCCGTGATGAGGGTGCCCAGCCCGCCGTAGTCCACCAACGCGCCCACCGTCGTCAGGGCGACCGTCGACACCGTCGCCATCCGCACGCCCGCCATCACCGCGGGCAGCGCCAGCGGCAGTTCGACCTCCCACAGCAGTCGGCCCGGCCCGTACCCCATGCCGCGCGCCGCCTCCCGCGCCTCCTCGGGCACCGCGGCCAGGCCGGCCAGGATGTTCCGCACGAGAATGGTCAGCGAGTACAGCACGAGGCCGGTCACCACCAGGGCGGCCGACAGGCCGAAGAACGGCAGCAGCAGCGAGAACATCGCCAGCGAGGGGATCGCGTACAGCACGGTCGTCAGCCCGAGGACCGGCGCCGCGAACCCCGGCCGGGCGCGTACCAGCAGCGCCAGCGGGAAGGCCACCGCCACTCCGATCAGCACCGACACGGCCGTGATCCACACGTGCTGGACGGTGGCATCGGTCAACTCCTCGGCGCGGGAGCGGACATACTCGCCGCAGATCCATTCGTTGGCCGCCAGGCAGCCGGCAGCAGCCACCGCCCCCACCTCCTCCCCCGCCTCGTCGTCCGATCCGGTGTTCGACCCGACAACGACCCTAACCCCCGCCGCTGACAATCACCGATCGTCACCACAGCCTGGCAACACGGCCTTCACACACCGGACGGCCGCCACGGGCCGGACGGCGGCCACAATGGGATCCATGATCCGATTCGAGCACGTCACGAAGCGGTACGCGGACGGCACGACCGCCGTCGACGACCTGTCGTTCGAGGTGGCCGAGGGCGAACTGGTCACGCTCGTCGGGCCGTCGGGCTGCGGCAAGACCACCACGATGAAGATGGTGAACCGGCTGATCGAGCCGACCGAGGGCCGGATATTCGTGGACGGCCAGGACATCGCGGACACCGACCCCGTCCAGCTCCGCCGCCGGATCGGCTACGTCATCCAGCAGGTCGGGCTCTTCCCGCACAAGACGGTCCTGGAGAACACCGCGACCGTCCCCCACCTGCTCGGCGTCAAACGCGCCACGGCACGCGCCCGCGCCGCCGAACTCCTCGACCTCGTCGGGCTCGACCCGTCCGTCCACGGCGACCGCTACCCCGAGCAGCTCTCCGGCGGCCAGCGCCAGCGCGTCGGCGTAGCCCGCGCCCTGGCCGCCGACCCGCCCGTCCTGCTGATGGACGAGCCGTTCGGCGCGGTCGACCCCGTGGTGCGCGAGCACCTCCAGAGCGAGTTCCTCAAGCTCCAGTCGGCGGTGCGCAAAACGGTCCTGTTCGTCACCCACGACATCGAGGAGGCCGTCCGGCTCGGCGACCGCATCGCCGTCTACGGGCAGGGCAGGATCGAGCAGTTCGACGCGCCGGCCACCGTGCTGGGCGCCCCGGCCACCCCGTACGTCGCCGACTTCGTCGGCGCGGACCGCGGCCTGAAGCGGCTGTCGGTCACGCCCATCGAGGTGGGCGACCTCGAACAGCCGCCGGTCGTCCACCTTGACGACGCGCTGCCCCGGGAGCTCGGCTCGCGCTGGGCCGTCGTCCTGGACGGCGACGACAACCTGCACGGCTGGATCGCCGCCGACCGGGCCGCCCGGGACTCCGGCACCGTACGGGAGCACGCCCGCCGCATGGAGGCCTGGCTGCCCGTCGGCGCCTCGCTCAAGCAGGCCTTCGCGACCATGCTCCAGCACGACGCGGGCTGGATCGCCGTCATCGACCGCGAGGAGAAGGGCCGTTTCCTCGGGGTGCTGACCCCGGCCCGGCTCCACGAGGCGCTGCGCCGCTCGATCGACGCGGACGCCCAGGACATCCCCCGTACGGACGTGGACCTGGAGACGGTCGGCTGATCAGGCCGCGCTGAGCCGGCCGCTCATCCACACCAGCGCCGGCGGGATCTCACGGTTCCAGGTGTTGAAGTTGTGCCCGCCGCTGTCCAGGGTGATCGACGAGACGCGCGCGGGCGACTTCACCTTCTTGATGAAGGACTGGGTCCCTTTGAGGTTCCCCTCGCCCTTGGCGGAGGTGGTGACGAGGAAGGACGACCGCCCCTGCGGCAGGTTGTCCAGGCTCCACAGCAGGTTCGCCCGGTTGCGCTGGTGCTGGTCGCCGTGGAACAGGTCGCCGGTCGTCATGTCCTCGGCCGCCTTGTAGTACGCCGACAGGCCCGCGCCGGCCGCGTACCGCTCCGGGTGGTGCATCGCGATCTTCAGGGCGCAGTAGCCGCCGGTCGAGTTGCCGATGAACCCCCAGTTCCGGGGCGACTTGCCGACGCGGTACGTCTCGGAGACCGCCTTGGGCAGGTCCTTGGCGAAGAAGGTCTCCGTCTGCGGGCCGCCCGGGACGTCGACGCACTCCGTGTCGCGCGGCGGGGCCACGGTCGGCCGCAGCATCACCAGGATCATCGGCTGCATCTTCTTGGCCTTGGCCTGCTCGAAGGCGGTACGCGGATACTTCAGCCCCTTCAGCAGGTTCTCGGCGGTGCCCGGGTAGCCGGTCAGCACGACGGCGGCGGGGAAGGTCTTCTTCGCGTACGCCGGCTGGAAGTACTCCGGCGGCAGGTAGACGTACGCCGGGCTGTCGATCTTCGAGGTCTCACCGGCGATGACGACCTTCTGGATCTGCCCGCCCGCCGCCGGACGGCCGCCACCGGGCACGCCCTCCAGCTTCTGCTTGCCGACGACCTTGATGTCCTTGCTGCCCGCCGAGTGGTCGACGACCACCCCCATCTCCTGTTCCTGGCCGAAGAGGTCGGCCCAGGAGCCGTAGAAGAGGAAGTAGTTGTTGGCGGCGAGACCGACGGACGCGAACAGCGCCACCTGGGTCGCCAGCAGCAGGCCGATCCTGCCGAGCACCGGCCGCCAGCCGCCGCGCGCCAGCCGTGGCCACAGCCACACCGTGACGGCGAACAGTGCCACGGCCAGCAGGGCGGCCAGCGCCAGGACTTTGTTGCTGGTGAGACCCATGAGGAGTTCAAGCCTTCTTCGTCGAGATTTTCCGGGGAGTGAGTGAACCCGCCTCCCCCGGGTCCCGTCCTAGAGAGCGCAAATCGTCCGGGCCGAACGTTCCGGCCGAAGGGACACACGAATCTTTGCGGAGCCTTGGGAAGCGATGTCTGTCACGGTAGATGGGGATAAGTCGGGATCGGTTCCGAGCCGGATAGGCCGCGTCCTGCGCGGGCCACGCGCCGAGAAGGTGCCCTCCCTGGTCGGAACGGCGTGCACGCTGATCGGTCTGATCGACATCGCCGCAGGGGTCTTCCCGCGCTTCCGCGCCAGCCGCATGCACGCCATCGCCGAGGTGCTGCCCGGCACCCTGGGGCCGCTGTCCGCCGCGCTCTCCCTGAGCGCCGGCGTCCTGCTGCTGCTCCTCGCCCACGGGCTCAAGCGCCACAAGCGCCGCGCCTGGCGCGCGGCCGTGGTCCTCCTGCCGGTGGGGGCCGTGGCGCAGTTCGTCTACCGCCACTCCGTCATCGGGGTGCTCTTCTCGGTGCTGCTCCTGGCGCTGCTGCTGCGCCACCGGGGCGAGTTCGCGGCCCTGCCCGACCCGCGCAGCCGCTGGAAGGCGCTCGCGAACTTCGTCCTCATGGGCGCCGGTTCCATCGCGCTCGGGCTGCTCATCGTCAGCGCCCACCCCGGGAAGGTCGTCGGTAACCCCAGCCTGAGCGACCGCCTGGAGCACGTGC
Organism: Streptomyces sp. NPDC031064; assembly: GCF_055570965.1. Taxonomy (NCBI): domain Bacteria; kingdom Bacillati; phylum Actinomycetota; class Actinomycetes; order Kitasatosporales; family Streptomycetaceae; genus Streptomyces; species Streptomyces sp. NPDC031064. The sequence goes on along the minus strand of NZ_JBVIGF010000004.1, from coordinate 689,421 downwards.
TGTACGGCCTGTTCGGCGTGGAGGGCCCGGTCGGCTACCGGGGCGGCGTCGACTGGACCGTCGGCTACTCGCTCGGCGCCCTCGGCCTGCTGACTGCCATCACCACCATCTACCTGGCCTTCCGCCCCGAGCACCCGGTCGCCCGGCTCACCGAGGACGACGAGGCCCGGCTGCGCGCCCTGCTGGACAAGCACGGCGGCCGCGACTCGCTCGGCCACTTCGCGCTCCGCCGCGACAAGGGCGTCGTCTTCTCCCCCAGCGGCAAGGCCGCCGTCTGCTACCGCGTCGTCTCCGGTGTGATGCTCGCCAGCGGCGACCCGATCGGCGACGTCGAGGCCTGGCCCGGCGCCATCGAGCGGTTCATGGACGAGGCCAAGGCCCACTCCTGGACGCCCGCCGTCATGGGCTGCTCCGAGACCGGCGGCGAGGTCTGGACCCGCGAGACCGGCCTGGACGCGCTGGAACTGGGCGACGAGGCGGTGGTGGACGTCGCGGATTTCTCCCTGACCGGGCGCGCCATGCGCAACGTGCGCCAGATGGTCAAGCGCATCGAGCGCAATGGGTACACGACCCGCGTCCGGCGCGCCCGTGACCTGTCGGACGGCGAGCTGGAGCGCATCCGGCGCGCCGCCGCCGACTGGCGCGGCACCGACACCGAGCGCGGCTTCTCCATGGCACTGGGCCGGATCGGCGACCCGGCCGACGGTGACGCGGTGATCGCCACCGCCCACAAGGAGGATCCGGATTCCCCGTACGGCGACCTGAAGGCGATCATCCACTTCGTGCCCTGGGGCACCGACGGGATGTCGCTGGAGCTGATGCGCCGCGACCGCTCCGCCGACCCGGGCATGAACGAGCTGCTGATCGTCGCCGCCCTCCAGGCCTCCCCCAAGCTGGGCATCGAGCGGGTCTCGCTGAACTTCGCGATGTTCCGCTCCGCCCTGGCGCGCGGCGAGAAGCTCGGCGCGGGCCCGGTCCTGAGGGTCTGGCGCGGCCTGCTGGTCTTCCTCTCCCGCTGGTTCCAGATCGAGTCGCTGTACAAGTTCAACGCCAAGTTTCAGCCGCGCTGGGAGCCCCGCTTCGTGGTCTACCGCAACGCCCGGGACCTGCCCCGCATCGGTTTCGCCGCGATGCAGGCGGAGGGCTTCGTGAACGTGGAGCTCCCCCGTCCGTTCCGCCGCCGCCGTACGGCCGCCACGGCCCGCCCCTGCGCGCACATCACCCCGGCCCACGGCGAACACGAGGTCCGCGCCGCCTGAACGGGGCGTCCACAGGACACCCCCTAGGCTGGACGCATGAGTACCTTGCGCGGACGGGGCACGGCCCGGGGCCTGCCCACGTTCGACCGCTGTGCGGTCATGGGGGTCGTCAATGTGACGCCCGACTCCTTCTCCGACGGCGGCCGCTGGTTCGACACCACGGCCGCCATCAAGCACGGCCTGGACCTGGTCGCCCAGGGCGCGGACCTGGTGGACGTCGGCGGCGAGTCGACCCGCCCCGGCGCCACCCGGGTGGACGAGGACGAGGAGCTGCGCCGCGTCGTCCCCGTCGTACGCGGCCTGACGGCCGAAGGGGTCACCGTCTCGGTCGACACCATGCGCGCCTCGGTCGCCCGCCGGGCCGTGGAGGCCGGTGCGGTCCTGGTCAACGACGTGAGCGGCGGCCTGGCCGACCCGGAGATGGTCCCCTCCGTCGCCGCCGCCGAGGTGCCGTTCGTCGTCATGCACTGGCGCGGCTTCAGCAAGGACATGAACAGCCTGGCCGTCTACGACGACGTGGTCGCCGAGGTCGTCGCCGAGCTGCGCGCCCGCATGGACGCCGTCGTCGAGGGCGGCGTCGACCCGGAGCGGATCGTCGTCGACCCCGGCCTCGGGTTCGCCAAGATGGCCCCGCACGACCTGGCCCTGGTGGCGCACCTGGCCGACCTGCGGGCCCTGGGCCGCCCGCTGCTGGTCGCCGCCTCCCGCAAGCGGTTCCTGGGCCACGTCCTGGCCGGGGAGGGCGCCACCCCGCCACCCGCGCGGGAACGCGACGCCGCCACCGCCGCGGTCTCGGCGATCGCGGCCCATGAGGGCGCCTGGGCCGTGCGGGTCCACGAGGTCCGCGCGACGGCGGACGCGGTCCGGGTGGCCCGCGCCGTCGAGGGAGCCCGGTGAACGACGCCGCACGCACCGACATCGAAGCGGTCGAGCGCGCCAACACCGCCTTCTACGAGGCGATGGAGCGCGGCGACTTCGAGGAGATCTCCGACCTCTGGCTGGACGACTCGCTCGGCGAGATCAGTTGCGTCCACCCCGGCTGGCCGGTGCTCTCCGGGCGTGGCGAGGTGCTCCGCTCGTACGCGCTGATCATGGCGAACACCGACTACATCCAGTTCTTCCTCACCGACGTGAAGGTCTCGGTGGCCGCCGACACGGCCCTGGTGACCTGCACGGAGAACATCCTCAGCGGCGGCCCGGCCGAGGACGGCGCCGACCTCGGGCCGCTCGTCGGACAGCTCGTCGTCGCCACGAATGTGTTCCGCCGCACACCGGACGGGTGGCGGATCTGGTCGCACCACGGTTCACCCGTTCTGGCCGAAACCGGCGAGGAAGAGGGCGACGAGAACCCCTCCTGAGTGGGTAGGCGAGCCCCATGAGGAGCCCGTGGGCGGGCCCTGTCAGTGCTCGCAGGTAGATTCGACTGGTGGCATCGCGCCGTCCGCACCCGGTCGCGTGCCCGCCAGACCAACGACAGCAGGAGTGATTCGCGTGGATCGTGTCGCGCTGCGCGGCCTCAAGGCCCGCGGGCACCATGGCGTCTTCCCACGGGAGCGCGAGGAAGGCCAGACGTTCATCGTGGACCTGGTGCTCGGCCTCGACACCCGCCCCGCGGCGGCCGACGACGACCTGGCGAAGACCGTGCACTACGGCGTCGTGGCGGAAGAGGTCGTGGATGTGGTGCAGGGGGAGCCGGTCGACCTGATCGAGACGCTCGCCGAGCGCATCGCCGAGCAGTGCCTCAAGCACGACGGCGTCCAGGAGGTGGAGGTGGTGGTCCACAAGCCGGACGCCCCGATCACCGTGCCCTTCGACGACGTGACCATCACCATCACCCGGAGCCGCGCATGAACAAGACGCACAGCGACCCGACGGTACAGCCGGTGCCCGCCTCCGTGACGGAGCAGGTCGACGCCGCCGACATCACCCTGTCCAACCCCAAACGGGCCGTGCTCTCCCTCGGTTCCAACCTCGGCAACCGCCTGGAGACCCTCCAGGGCGCCATCGACGCCCTGGAGGACACCCCGGGCGTCCGGGTGAAGGCCGTCTCGCCGGTGTACGAGACGGAGCCCTGGGGCGTCGACCCCGGCTCCCAGCCGTCGTACTTCAACGCGGTCGTCGTCCTGAAGACCACGCTTCCCCCGGCGTCCCTGCTGGAGCGGGCGCACGCGGTGGAGGAGGCCTTCCACCGGGTCCGGGACGAGCGCTGGGGCGCGCGCACGATCGACGTCGACATCGTGGCGTACGCGGACGTCGTCTCCGACGACCCCGTCCTCACCCTGCCGCACCCCCGCGCCCACGAGCGGGCCTTCGTACTGGCGCCGTGGCACGACGTGGAGCCGGAGGCGCACCTGCCCGGCGTCGGCGCGATCGCGGACCTGCTCGGCGGAGTCGGCCGCGAGGGCGTCCTGCCCAGGGCGGACCTGGAACTGCGCCTGCCCGAGTAGCGTTGAATGATCGGCAAACACCGCACGGACCGCACGGCGACGAGATGAAGGGCCCCTGGTGAAACAACTGCGGCTCAAGGTACTGGCCGGACTGTTCGCCGTCGCCGGCATCCTCTCGTGGGGCGGCGCCCGGCTGTGGGAGTCGTTCGGCACCCTGCCGAGCGTTCCCCTGGCCGCGCCCATCGTCCTCGCCGTCATCGCGGTGGTCCTGACCGCCACCGCGCTCTCACTGCGCTCCCGGCTGCGCGCCCAGCGCGAGCGCCGCCCCGACGCCAAGGGCGTCGAGCCGCTGATGGCCGCCCGCGCGGTCGTCTTCGGCCAGGCGAGCGCCCTGGTCGCGGCCCTGGTGAGCGGCATGTACGGCGGCACCGGCGTCTTCCTGCTCGGCTCCCTCGACATCCCGGCCCGCCGCGACCAGGCCATCTACGCCGGCTTCTCCGTGCTGGCGGGCATCGGCGTCATCGCCGCGGCGATCTTCCTGGAGCGCGTCTGCAAGCTCCCGGAGGACGAGGACCACCAGGGCGGCGGGGTGCCCGCCGCCTAGGCGATACCCACGTCGGCGCCTGCTACAGCAGCGTGCCGCCCGAGACCTCCGTCTCGGCGAGGACGGCCGAGATGCGCTCGCGGACGTCCGGGGAGAGCCGTACGCGCGCGGCGTCCAGGTTCTCGCGGATGTGGGCCGGGGTGCGGCTGCCGGGGATGGGGACGACGTGGTCGTCCTGGTCCAGGAGCCAGGCCAGGGCCAACTGCGCCGGGGTGATGCCCAGCTCCTCGGCGATCCCTCGGACGGGAGCGAAGCGGTCGTTGTTGGCCTGGTGGTTCGCGGCGTCGAACCGGGGCATGTGCTGCCGGAAGTCGCCCTCCTCCACCTTGGCGACCTTGCCGGTCAGGAAGCCGGCGCCCAGCGGTGACCAGGCGACGACGCCCACACCCAGCTCGCGCGCGGCGGCGAGCAGCTCCTCGTCGACGTGCCGCCACATGGACCACTCGGTCTGGACGGCCGCCACGGGGTGCACGGCGTGCGCGGCGCGGAGCTGTCCGGCGGTGACGTTGGACAGGCCCAGGTGCCGGACGAGGCCCGCTTCGACGAGGTCGGCGACCGCGCCCACGGTGTCCTCCAGCGGGACCTGGGGGTCCGGGAAGTGCGGGTAGTACAGGTCGATCCGGTCGGTGCCCAGCTCCCGCAGGCTGGCCTCGGCGTACCCGCGCACATGCTTGGGGTCCGCGTTGACGGCCAGCTCACCGAAGGCGTACCCGACCGGGAAGGGGTGCGGCTCGACGCCCTCCGGGAGCCGGAAGCCGAACTTGGTGGCGATGACCACCTCGTCCCGCCGCCCGCCGAGCGCCTTGCCGATCAGCCGCTCGTTGTGGCCGTCGGCCCCATAGCCGTCCGACGTGTCGATGAGCGTGGCCCCGGCGTCCACCGCCGCGAGCAGCGCCCGCTCGGCACGCGCGTCGTCGATCTCTCCGTACACCCCGGGCGACAGCACCATCGCGCCGAAGCCGAGGGCCGACACCTCCAGGTCACCGAGCCGGCGGGTGGGCAGGGCAGTGTCGCTCATGCGCGGCATCTCCATCCTCGGACCCCCAAGGATCCGTAAGACTTCCTGACGTACGGGCATGAGTCTTCTCCCCGGACGCCCGCACGTCCAATGCCTCGCGCGATAACTCCCCGCTATGGATGGGGATTTCAGTCCGCCATTATGAGGCTCATGGCCTCGGCGCGGGTCGCGGGGTCCCTGAGCTGGCCGCGCACGGCCGACGTGATCGTCTTCGCGCCGGGCTTGCGGATGCCGCGCATCGACATGCACATGTGCTCGCACTCGATGACCACGATCACACCGCGCGGTTCCAGGATCTTCATCAGGGAGTCGGCGACCTGGGTGGTCAGACGTTCCTGCACCTGGGGGCGGCGCGCGTACACGTCCACCAGCCGCGCCAGCTTCGACAGGCCGGTGATCTTGCCGGTGGTGGAGGGGATGTATCCGACGTGGGCCACTCCACGGAAGGGCACCAGATGGTGCTCACAGGTGCTGAACACTTCGATGTCCTTCACCAGGACCATCTCGTCGTGCCCCAGGTCGAACGTCGTCGTCAGGACGTCCTCGGGCTCCTGCCACAGGCCCGCGAATATCTCCTTGTACGCCCGCGCCACCCGGGCCGGCGTCTCCCGCAGCCCTTCGCGGTCAGGGTCCTCACCGACCGCGAGGAGGAGTTCACGTACGGCGTTCTCGGCTCGCTTCTCGTCGAACTCGCCGATCGTGCCCTCGACGTCCAGCGTCACCGGGTCGGTCATGTGTGCCTCGTTCCGTGTTGCTTGAGTGCGCGCCCAACCGCGCACGCGAAAGCCGCGCCCCCCAGGCTAGAACCTGAGGGGCGCGGCTTTCATTCCGGGGCTTTCCGGTATGGGCCGGTCAGCTCTCGGGACGCTCCTCCGGGACCGCCTCCGCCGACGGAGCGGACGGAGCCGAGGAGGAGCCCGTGGTTCCCGGGTTCGCCTTGGTGACGTCCGTCGGCGTGGCGCCGTTGGTGCCCGCCGCCCCGTTGGTCAGGGCCAGCTCCTTCGGGGAGAGCACCGGCGGCCGCGTCGAGGGCGTACGCCGCGAGGAGCCGGTCCACGCCGGGCGGGCCGGGCGCTTGACGATCGGGGCGAAGATCTCGGCGATCTCCTCCTTGTTGAGCGTCTCCTTCTCCAGCAACTGGAGGACCAGGTTGTCGAGGACGTCGCGGTTCTCGACGAGGATCTCCCAGGCCTCGTTGTGCGCGGCCTCGATGAGCTTCTTGACCTCTTCGTCGACGAGCGCGGCGACCTCTTCCGAGTAGTCGCGCTGGTGCGCCATCTCACGGCCCAGGAAGGGCTCGGTGTTGTCGCCGCCGAACTTGATCGCGCCGAGCCGCTCGGTCATGCCGTACTGCGTGACCATGGCCCGCGCGGTCGCGGTCGCCTTCTCGATGTCGTTGGCCGCGCCCGTGGTCGGGTCGTGGAAGACCAGCTCCTCGGCCGCGCGGCCACCCAGCATGTAGGCCAGTTGGTCGAGCATCTCGTTGCGCGTGGTCGAGTACTTGTCCTCGTCCGGCAGGACCATGGTGTAGCCCAGGGCACGGCCACGGGACAGGATGGTGATCTTGTGGACCGGGTCGGAGTTCGGCGAGGCCGCCGCGACCAGGGCGTGACCGCCCTCGTGGTACGCGGTGATCTTCTTCTCCTTGTCGGACATGATCCGGGTCCGCTTCTGCGGGCCCGCGACCACCCGGTCGATCGCCTCGTCCAGCATCTGGTTGTCGATGAGCTTCCGGTCGCTGCGCGCGGTGAGCAGCGCGGCTTCGTTCAGCACGTTCGACAGGTCGGCGCCGGTGAAGCCGGGCGTACGGCGCGCCACGGCGGACAGGTCGACGTCCGGGGCGACCGGCTTGCCCTTCTGGTGAACCTTGAGGATCTCCAGCCGGCCCTGCATGTCCGGGCGGTCGACGGCGATCTGCCGGTCGAAGCGGCCGGGGCGCAGCAGCGCCGGGTCGAGGATGTCGGGCCGGTTCGTGGCGGCGATCAGGATGACGCCGCCCTTCACGTCGAAGCCGTCCATCTCGACGAGGAGCTGGTTGAGGGTCTGCTCGCGCTCGTCGTGGCCACCGCCGAGACCCGCACCACGGTGCCGGCCGACGGCGTCGATCTCGTCGACGAAGACGATCGCCGGGGCGTTCGCCTTGGCCTGCTCGAACAGGTCACGGACACGGGAGGCACCGACGCCGACGAACATCTCGACGAAGTCGGATCCGGAGATCGAGTAGAACGGCACGCCCGCCTCGCCGGCGACGGCGCGCGCGAGCAGCGTCTTGCCCGTGCCGGGCGGGCCGTACAGCAGCACACCCTTGGGGATCTTGGCGCCGACCGCCTGGAACTTCGCCGGCTCCTGGAGGAACTCCTTGATCTCCTGGAGCTCCTCGACGGCCTCGTCGGACCCCGCCACGTCGGCGAAGGTCGTCTTCGGGGTGTCCTTGGTGATCAGCTTGGCCTTGGACTTCCCGAAGTTCATCACCCGGGAGCCGCCGCCCTGCATCTGATTCATCAGGAACAGGAAGACCACGACGATCAGCACGAAGGGCAGCAGCGAGAGCAGCACCGAGACGATGGCGCTCTGCTTGGTCGGCGAGACCGTGTAGCTCTTGTCGATGTCGCCGGCTTCGTACTTCTTCTGCAGCGTGATGGCCAGGTCGGAGCCCTGCGTGCCGATGTAGCTCGCCTGGACCTTGTCGGCACCGTCGACCTTGAAGCCATCCTTCAGGTCGATCTTGATCATCTGTTCGTCGCCGGTGGTCAGCTTGGCCTGCTCGACCTGGTTCTTGTCGATCGCCTGGACCACCTTGCCGGTGTCCACCGTCTTGTAGCCGCCCGACGAGCCGACGACCTGCATCAACACGACCACGGCGAGGACGGCCAGCACGATCCACATGACCGGCCCACGGAAGTATCGCTTCACGTCCATCCATACGGAGCGATGACGCCCCGTCCCTCCTGCCCGTAGGTAAATGCTGCTATGAGAAAAAGCTGTTCTTCGGACGGTACCCCAGCATTGTCACCCGCGACCGCCTTCCCATGCTCCAACGGCGGGAGGGCGGCCTGGGTTCCCGGGGCCCGGTGGGTGTCCGGGGCGGTTCAGCCGCCGTAGACGTGCGGCGCGAGCGTGCCGACGAACGGCAGGTTGCGGTACTTCTCCGCGTAGTCCAGGCCGTAGCCGACGACGAACTCGTTGGGGATGTCGAAACCGATCCACTTCACGTCGATCGCGACCTTCGCGGCCTCCGGCTTGCGCAGCAGCGTGCAGACCTCCAGGGAGGCCGGCTCGCGCGAGCCGAGGTTCGACAGCAGCCAGGACAGCGTCAGGCCGGAGTCGATGATGTCCTCGACGATCAGGACGTGCTTGCCCTTGATGTCGGTGTCCAGGTCCTTGAGGATCCGGACCACACCGGAGGACTGGGTGCCCGCGCCGTACGAGGAGACGGCCATCCAGTCCATGGTGACGGGGGTGGACAGCGCACGCGCCAGGTCCGCCATCACCATGACGGCGCCCTTGAGGACACCCACGATGAGCAGGTCCTTGCCCGCGTACTCAGCGTCGATCTTCGCGGCGAGCTCCGCCAGCTTCGCGTCGATCTCTTCCTTGGTGATGAGCACCGACTTGAGGTCGGTGCCCATGTCTTTCTCGTTCACCCGGGTCACTTTCGTTGCAGCCTGCGTCAGCCTTGCCGAATGACCAGTCTGCCACCCTGGCGGCGTGCCACGACGCGGCCGGGCAGATTGATGGCTCCCTGGCCCCGCCAGCTCGTGATCAGCTTGTCCAGTTCCTCGACGTGCCGGGCGAACAGGGAGCCGGCGGGGGCGCCCTCGGCGATGGCCGCGCGGCGCAGTACGCGGCGGCGGACGGCGGGGGGCAGGGCGTACAGCTTGGCGCACTCCAGCAGGCCCGCCTCGTCCCGCACGGTCGGATCGGCGTCGGCGGCCCAGGCGTCCAGGGCGTCGGCGTCGTCGCGGCACAGGCCGGCCGTCCGGGCGAGGGCCTCGACGACGCCCTTGCCGAGCGACTTCTCCAGGGCGGGCAGGCCCTCGTGGCGCAGCCGGGACCGGGTGTAGGCGGGGTCGGCGTTCATCGGGTCGTCCCAGACGGGCAGGGACTGGACCATGCAGGCCTTGCGGGCGGTCTGCCGGTCGAGCTGAAGGAAGGGGCGCCGGTAGCGGTCGCCGGTGCCGGAGACGGCGGCCATGCCGGACAGGGAGCGGATGCCGGAGCCCCGGGCGAGGCCGAGCAGCACGGTCTCGGCCTGGTCGTCGCGGGTGTGGCCGAGCAGGACGGCGGCGGCGCCGAGGCGCTCGGCGGCCTCGTCCAGCGCGGCGTACCGGGCGTCGCGGGCGGCCGCTTCCGGGCCGCCGTCGCGGCCGACGGACACGGCGATGGCCTCCACCGGGTCGAGGTTCATCGCGGTGAGGCGGGCCGCGACCTCGGCGGCGCGGAGGTCGGAGCCGGCCTGGAGGCCGTGGTCGACGGTGATGCCGCCGGCGCGGACGGCGAGCTTGCGGGCCTCGAAGGCGAGGGCGGAGGCGAGCGCCATGGAGTCGGCGCCGCCGGAGCAGGCCACCAGGACGAGCGGGGGCTGCGGGCGCCCGCCGGTGACGGAGTCTTCGGTTGTTCCGGCAGCGGGCTGCGCGGGGGTGGTGTGCTCGGTGATGACGTCGTGGAGTACGCGGCGGACCGCCAGGCGTATCGCCGCGACCGCAGGATGGGGACCCATGTCCGGTGCCCTTCGTGTGAAGTTGGGGGGTGCCTCGGTCGGAGTCTTAACGGCCGGAGCGGGGGGTTCGGTCACTCAGAGTGCGTCGATGGTGACAGAACTCGGCCGTTACCCGAGCATCGCACGCCTACCCATTGCCCACGGTCCCTCGGATGGGTGATTGGAGGGGCGTTCTTCTGCCGTCGGCCGGAATGGACTCCTCATTCTGCTTTACGGTGCACCCTCGCGACCCAGTCCGCCGGTTTGGCGATCTCCGCCTTGGTGGGGAGGGTGTTCGGAGAGGTCCACACCCGGTTGAAGCCGGCCATGCCGACCTCGTCGACCACCGCGCGGACGAACCGCTCGCCGTCCCGGTACTGGCGCAGTTTGGCGTCCAGGCCGAGGAGTTTGCGCAGCGCCTGGTCCAGGCGTGAGGCGCCGCGCGCCCTGCGCTGCTGGAACTTCTCGCGGATCTCCGCCACCGACGGCACGACCTGCGGGCCGACGCCGTCCATCACGTAGTCCGCGTGCCCTTCGAGGAGCGACATCACGGCGGTGAGGCGGCCGAGGATCTCGCGCTGCTCGGGCGTCTGGACGAGCTCGACGAGCGAGCGGCCGCCCTCCTCGTCCTCGCCCTCGGGCCGGGCGCCGGTGAGGGCCTGGGCGGCCTCGCGCAGCCGCTCCAGGACGGTCATGGGGTCCATGTCGGTGGCGCCGAGGAATGACTGGATCTCACCCTGGAGGTGGTCGCGCAGCCACGGCACGGCCGTGAACTGGGTGCGGTGGGTCTCCTCGTGCAGGGCCACCCAGAGCCGGAAGTCGTGCGGGGCGACGTCGAGCTCCCGCTCCACGTGGACGATGTTCGGCGCGACCAGCAGGAGCCGGCCGCCGCCGTTCTCGCCGGCCGGGAGCTCCCGGGTGGCGGGGGCGAACGTCTCGTACTGCCCGAGGACCCGGGAGGCCAGGAACGACAGCAGCATGCCCAGCTCCACGCCGGTCACCTTGCCGCCGACCGCGCCCAGCACGGCGCCGCCCGGGGTGCCGGAGCGCCGCTCCTGCATCTTCTCCAGCAGCGGCTTGAGCAGCTCGCGGAAACCGGCGACGTTGGCCCGGATCCAGCCGGCCCGGTCGACGACCAGGACGGGGGTGTCCTCCGGTTCGTGGCCCTCGGGGATCATCCGGGTGAAGGACCGGACGTGCCCCTCCGACGCCTTGGCGTGCCGCCGCAGTTCGGCGACGACCGCGCGGGCCTCGTCACGGCTCACCTCGGGCCCGGGGCGTACCAGTCGGGTCGCGGTCGCGACCGCGAGGTTCCAGTCGACCATCTCGGCACCACCGATGCTCGTCATGCGTCAACCGTACGTGCTCGGTGCCCGATCGGGTCAGGGTGCGGCTCCGGTCGGCTCAGTGGGGCACCTGGGGGAGCAGCGCGGCGGCGAGGCGGTCCAGGGCGGGCTGGGCGGTGTACGGGGACGGGGTCCGGCCCGCCAGGAACGCGAAGGCGAGCAGCCGGCCGTCCGCCGTCACCACGGTGCCGGCCAGGGTGTTGACGCCGGTGAGGGTGCCGGTCTTGGCCCGGACCAGTCCGGCGCCCGCCGCGCCCGGGGAGCCGTCGCTGAAACGGTCCTCCAGGGTGCCGCTGAAGCCGCCCACGGGCAGGCCGGTGAGGACGGGGCGCAGTTCGGGGCGGGCGGGGTCGGCCGCGCGGGCGAGCAGCGCGGTGAGGAGGGCGGCGGAGATCCGGTCGCCCCGGTCCAGGCCGCTGCCGTCGGCGAACCGCGCGCCGGCGAGCGGTACGCCCAGTTTCCGCAGTTGTTCGCGCACGGCCCGCCCGGCGCCGGCGAAGCTCGCGGGGTGGCCGGAGGCGATGGCGGTCTGGCGGGCGAGGGCCTCGGCGAGGTCGTTGTCGCTGTGGGTGAGCGTGCGCTCGACGAGGGCGGACAGCGGCTCGGACCAGGTCTTGGCGAGCGGGACGGCGTTCTTGGGGGCACGCGCGCGTGCCGGGGGTTTTCCGGTGGTGACGCCGTGTTCGGCGAGCAGGGCGGCGAAGGCGCGGGCGGTGTCACCGGCCGGGTCGGCGGTGCGCGGGGCGGGGCCGGCGGCCGAGCCGTCGAGCCGGCCCTCGTTGGTCATCAGGGCGGTGACGGGGGCGATGTTGTCGTTGACGCCGATCGGGTGGCGCTCGGGGCCGGTGTAGCGGGAGGTGTCGTAGGTGAGCGTGACGGTGGTGACGCGGCGGGCCCGCAGGGCTCGGGCGGTGTCGGCGGCCAGGGCGCGCAGCCGGGCGGGGTCGAGGGTGGGGTCGCCGCCGCCGACGAGCGTGACGCGGCGGGCGTCGGGGGTGGCCACGGCCGTGGTGGGGATGCGGTGGTCGGGGCCGAGGGCGGCGAGGGCGGCGGCCGTGGTGGCGATCTTGATGGTGGAGGCCGGGGTCATCGGTACGCCGGCCCCTTTGCCGTACACCTCCTTGCCCGTCGTCAGGTCGACGACGGACGCCGAGCGCAGCGGGCCGAGCCCCGGGTCGGTGAGGAGCGGGTCCAGGGTGGCCGCCAGGGGGCCGGGCCCGGCCTTCGGGGCGGCCTTCGCGCGCGGGGCGGTGAGCGCGGTGAGGACGCCGGGGGCGCTGGGGGCCGGCGCAGGCGGCCTCGGGGCGGCGCGTTCCGGGCCGGTCGCGCCGTGATGTGCGCCACCTGTGCGGGCCTGGGCGGCGGCTCTGGCCCGCTCGGCCGTACGCTGACCCGAGTCCCAGGGCCCGGCCAGGGTCACCACCCCGGCCGCCAGGACGAGGCCGAGTACGGCGGAGCCCGCGGTGAGCTGCACCACCTTCGGCTCCAGCACGGCTGACCAGCCCCTTTCGCGAGCACAGAGTTGCGTGAGGGACACTTAACCACTGAGCTGTGCCGTGAGCACGGCACCCCCGATTTTGTGTTGATCTTGGAGGAGCCACCCGTGGAGTTCGACGTCACCATCGAGATCCCGAAGGGGTCGCGGAACAAGTACGAGGTGGACCACGAGACCGGTCGTATCCGACTGGACCGCCACCTCTTCACGTCGACCGTCTACCCGGCCGACTACGGCTTCGTCGAGGGCACGCTGGGCGAGGACGGCGACCCGCTGGACGCGCTGGTCATCCTGGACGAGCCGACCTTCCCCGGCGTGCTGGTGAAGTGCCGGGCCATCGGCATGTTCCGGATGACGGACGAGGCGGGCGGCGACGACAAGCTGCTGTGCGTCCCGGCCTCCGACCCCCGCATGGAGCACCTGCGCGACATCCACCACGTGTCGGAGTTCGACCGCCTGGAGATCCAGCACTTCTTCGAGGTGTACAAGGACCTGGAGCCCGGCAAGTCCGTCGAGGGCGCGAACTGGGTCGGCCGCGCCGAGGCCGAGGCCGAGATCGAGGCCTCCATCAAGCGCCTGGAGGCGCAGGGCGGCGCTCACTGAGCCCCCGTTTCCCCGTATGGCGGGCGGTGCACCTTCGCGGGTGCGCCGCCCGTTCGCGGTTTCGCTCCGCTGCCGGCCCACCACGACCGACCCGCCCAACGGCTCGCCCGAAAGCCACCCACCCACACCCGCCCACGCGCCCCCGGCTGGGCTCACCACGACTTAGCCTCACCCCATACTGGGCAGACGGGTCGGATGGGAGTGAGGACGAGCACAGTGGCGCCGGAGACGGACGGTCCCGAGGACCGTAAGCCTCAGTCCGATGAGGCACACAGCGCCTTCGCGCCGCCGCCGGGCGTGGAGCAGCCCTCCGGCACCGAGGAGGACCAGCAGACGACGTCGGAGTTCGCCCTCCCCGAAGGGTTGACGCCCGAGGTCCCCGCCGAGCCGGAGGGGTCGGCGTTCGCCCCGCCCTCCACGTACTCGGCGAAGGAGTCCCCGCCGGCCTTCACGCCCGCCCAGGGGTTCCCGGCGATACGGCTGTCCAAGGACGCGCCCTGGCAGGACCGGATGCGCACCATGCTGCGGATGCCGGTGAGCGAGCGGCCGGTGCCGGAGCCGGTGCAGAAGCAGGGCGACACGGGGCCCGCCGTGCCGCGCGTGCTGGACCTGACGCTGCGTATCGGCGAGCTGCTGCTGGCGGGCGGCGAGGGCGCGGAGGACGTCGAGGCGGCGATGTTCGCGATCTGCCGCTCGTACGGGCTCGACCGCTGCGAGCCGACGGTGACCTTCACGCTGCTGTCGATCACGTACCAGCCCTCGCTGGTGGACGACCCGGTGACGGCGAACCGGACCGTGCGGCGGCGCGGCACCGACTACAACCGGCTGTCCGCGGTCTACACGCTGGTCGCCGACATCAACGCCGACGACTACGAGGTCTCCCTGGAGGAGGCGTACCGGCGCCTCGCGGAGATCCGGCGCAACCGGCACCCGTACCCCGGCTGGGTCCTCACCGTGGCGGCGGGCGGGCTCGCGGGCGCGGCGTCGATGCTGCTGGGCGGCGACATGGCCGTGTTCCTGATCGCGGCGGCGGGCGCGATGCTGGGCGACCGGCTGGCCTGGTTCTGCGCGGGGCGGGGGCTGCCGGAGTTCTACCAGTTCGCGGTGGCCGCGGTGCCGCCGGCCGCGCTGGGCGTGCTGGTGAGCCTGCTGCACGCCGGGCTCCAGCCGAACGCGGTGATCACCGGTGGGCTGTTCGCCCTGATCCCGGGGCGGGCGCTGGTGGCCGCCGTACAGGACGGCCTGACCGGCTTCTACATCACCGCCTCGGCGCGTCTGCTGGAGGTCGGGTACTTCTTCGTCGCCATCGTGGTGGGCGTGCTGTCCGTCCTGTACGGGGGCGTCCAGCTCGGCGCCAAGCTCAACCCCGAGGGCGTCCTCAACGCGGTCGAGCGGCCGGTCATCCAGATCCTGGCGGCGGTGCTGCTGTCGGTGACGTTCGCCATCCTGCTCCAGCAGGAACGTTCCACGGTGCTGTTCGTGGCGCTGAACGGGGCGGTGGCGTGGGTGGTCTACGCGTCGATAGCGGTCACGGCGGACGGCTCCACCGTGATGGCGACGGCGGTGGCGGCGGGGCTGGTGGGCCTGTTCGGGCAGTTGATGGCCCGGTACGAGCACACCTCGTCGCTGCCGTACGTGACGGCGGCGATCGGGCCGCTGCTGCCCGGTAGCGCCACGTACCTCGGGGTGCTGAACATCGCCCAGAACAACATGGACGCGGGCTTCACGTCCCTGGCGCGGGCGGCGGCGCTGGCGCTGGCCATCGCGATCGGGGTGAACCTCGGCGGCGAGATGGCGCGCATGTTCATCCGCGCGCCGGGCTCAGCGGCGGCGCGCCGCGCGGCGAAGCGGACGCGCGGTTTCTGACGGGTCCGCACCCGGCGTCCGGCCGGGTGGGGCCGTGCAGGGTCGCCCCCGCAGAGGTTGGCGGCGAAGCTTGGGCTCCCTTTACCGGCGCCAAGGGCCGCCGGCCTCGAGGAGGCGAGCCCGGAGGGGCCCCGCCGCCACCAGCCGTGTCCGCACCCCACCGGGGCGCACCGGTCCGTCTGCGGACCGTTTGTGCCCACCCGTTCCGCCCTGCGGAACGAATGCCCACAACGGGGTCAAGCGGTAGCGCCCGGGCGGGGGGTGGACATGAAGCCGCCGCGGCGGAGGACCGCGTAGCCGACGCCGATGCCGATGGCGACCGGCCATTCGATGAGGTCGGCGGCGCCCAGGACGCCGAGGCCGAGGTAGAGCGGCAGGCCGCCCTTCGCGGGGAGCACCTGGCGGGCCGCCGCCACCGGCAGCAGCGCGGCGTTGGCCGCGTTGCTCGCGACCTTGTCGAGGGACGGGACGGTGAAGCTGACCGTGCGCTGCCCGTCCGAGGACGCGGACGGGGACGGGGACGAGGCCGCGGACGCGGCCCGCGCCGGCTCCTTGGCGGCTTCCTTGCGCGGCCGGGCAGCCTGCTTCGTGGTCTTGGTCGTGGTCTTGGTCGTGCGCTTGCGTGGTGTTGAAGAGGTGGCCACAGATCTCACATCCATGGATGTGGTATGGGCGGGTTGTCTACATTTCAGGGTATCCATTCCGGGACGGCTGAATCGGACGGGACAACGGACCGGAGGCATCAATCCATGTCACCGCTGCAACTGCTCGGGCCGATAGCGTCCGGCGTGACGTACGGGGTCGCGGCCGGCGTGCGTGGAGCCGCCGATGTGGCCGCACAGCTCATGGGGCTGCCGCAGCGCGGCGTCTGGTGGCGGCCGGGGCGCTGCTACATCCAGGTGCACGGCGTCCACGGCGCCGGCGGCGAACGGGTCGCCCGGCGCATCGAGCGCGCCCTGGAGGACCACCCCCGCGTGCTGTGGGCCCGGGTGAACGCGCCGTCCGAGCGCGTCGTGGTGGCCGTGGCCCCGACCCCGCCTTCCGACCGCGAGCTGGTCGCCCTGGTCGAGCGGGCGGAGGGGCAGCTCGCCGCGCACGTCGACGAGTTCGACGAGTGGTGCCCCGAGCCGCACCACCCCTGCGAGGGCCCCAGGACCCGCCAGTCGGTGCCCGCGCTGGCCGCCGACACCGTGGGGCTCGCCATCGCCTCCGTACGCCAGTTGGCCCCGTGGTTCCGGCTGCCGCCCGAGGTGGCGGCGCTCACCGGCGCCCTCCAGCACCACCCGAAACTGCGCCACCTGGTCGCCGACCTCAGCAGCGTCGAGCAGGCCGAGTCCGTGCTGCCGGTCGCCAGCGCCCTCGCCCAGGGCGTCGCCACCCGTGGCGGAGGCATCGCCCTGGACGCCCTCGAACGGCTCTCCCAGTGGCGGGAGGCCACCGCGGAACGCGCCGCGTGGAACGAGGCCGAGCCCGCGCTCGTCGCCGGGCCGGACGACGCCTCGGCCGAGCCGATCGTCGTGGACCGCGCCGGTCCGCCGCCCAAGGACGCCACCGACCGGTACGCCGAGCGCGCCATGGCGGCGGGCCTGGCGGTCGGCGCCCTGACCGTCCCGTTCGCCGGGCCCCGCAAGGGGCTGGCGGTCGCCCTGTCCACCGTGCCGAAGGCCCCGGAAGCCGGCCGGGAGGGCTTCGCCACCCGCCTGGGCCGGGCCCTGGCGCTGCGGGGCGTCGTCACGATGGACCGGGGCGCGCTGCGGCGGCTCGGGCAGGTGGACACCGTGGTCCTGGAGGAGGACGCGCTGCGCAGCGACCGGTACGAGCCGGTGGACCTGGAGCTGCTCAGCGGCGCCGACCCGGAGCTCACGGCCCAGCGGCTCTTCGCCCTGTTCGACTCGGACGCGCCGCTGCGGACCGCCCGTGACGACGACGGCTGGGTCCTCGGGCCGCTCGACGAGCTCGAGCTGACCGGCCGCACCGGGCGGCAGGCCGAGGCACGGCTGCGGCGCCGGGGCAGCGAGAAGACGCTCGGCCTGGCGCGTGGGCGCCGGTTGCAGGCCGTGGCCGGGCTGGCCACGCAGACCGCGCCGGGCGCCGAGGCCGTCGCGGCGGCGGCCCGCCGGGCGGGCGCCCGGGTGGTGCTGGCCACCGACCGGGAGGCCCCGGCGTTCACGTTCGCCGACGCGGTCGTCCCGGCGGGCGGGCGCCTGGTCGCCTCCGTACGGGGCCTTCAGGCCGACGGCGCGGTGATCCTGCTGGTGTCCGGCAACCGGCGGGCGCTGGGCGTGGCCGATTGCGGCGTCGGCGTGCACCGGGAGGGCGAGCCGCCGGCCTGGGGCGCCCACCTCATCGTCGGCGCCGACCTCGAATCGGCCGGGATCATCGTGGACGCCGTCGGCGTGGCGGCCCGGGTCGACCGGGACAGTGCCGTCCTCGCGGCCGGCGGCAGCGGCATCGGCGCCGTCGCCGCGCTGCGGGCCCGCTCCCCGCAGGCGACCGCGCGGGGCATGGCGGCCGGCACCACCGCCGGAGCGCTCGCGTTCTGCCTCGGCAACTGGCGCGCCCGGCAGCTCCTGGCCCGCCCCCTCGCCCCACCCGTGACCACGGTGCCCTGGCACCTGATGCCCACCGACCGGGTGCTGGAGCGGCTGCGCAGCACGCCCGACGGCCTGACCGGCGACGAGGCGGCCGCCCGCAGCGGAGGCCCCGGTGGCGGCAACGAGCCCGCCCGCCTCACCCTGCCGTCCGCCTTCATCGAGGAGCTGGCCAACCCCCTGACCCCCGTCCTGGCCGGTGGCGCCGCCCTCGCCACCGCCGTGGGCTCGCGCACCGACGCCGGGCTCGTGGCCGCCATCACCGGCACGTCCGCCCTCATCGGCGGCTTCCAGCGGGTACGCACCGAACGCGCCCTGGAGGAGCTGTTCCGCCGCTCGGCCATCGGCGCGCGCGTCCGCCGCGGCGGCCGTGAGCGGCTGGTCACGGCCGGTGACCTGGTGGAGGGCGACATCGTGCTGCTGCGGCCCGAGGACGTCGTACCGGCGGACTGCCGGCTGCTGGAGGCGGAGGGGCTGGAGGTCGACGAGTCGTCACTGACCGGCGAGTCCCTCGCCGTCCACAAGGACCCGGCACCGGTCGTCGCCACCGACATCACCGGCCGCCGGTCCATGATCTACGAGGGCACCACCGTCTCCTCCGGGCGGGCCGTGGCCGTGGTCGTGGCGACCGGTTCGAGCACCGAGGTCGGGCGCAGCCTCGCCACCGCGCGGCAGGCCGCGCCGGAGACCGGCGTGGAGGCCCGACTCGCCTCGCTGACCCGGTCCAGCCTGCCCATCGCGATCGGGTCGGCCAGCGCGGTCGCCGCGTCGGGCCTCCTGCACGGGCGGCCGCTCGCGGACAACCTGGCCTCCGCCGTGAACCTCGCCGTCGCCTCCGTCCCCGAGGGCCTGCCGTTCCTGGTCAACGCCGCCCAGCTCGCCGCCGCCCGCCGCCTCGCCGACGTGGGCGCGCTGGTCCGCAACCCGCGCACCATCGAGGCGCTCGGCCGCGCCGACGTGCTCTGCTTCGACAAGACGGGCACCCTCACGGAGGGCAAGCTCCAGCTCGCGGCGGTCAGCGACGGGGACGGCGCCCTGCCGCTGGACCAGTTGGACGGCGTCCGCAAGGACGTCCTCGCCGCCGCGCTACGGGCCACCCCGCCCGCCCGGCAGGCCGAGCCCATGGCCCACCAGACCGACCGCGCGGTGACGGCCGGGGCGCGCAGCGCCAAGGTGTCGGTACGGCACGGGGCGGCGCGGTGGCGGCGGCTGGACACGCTGCCGTTCGAGCCGTCCCGCGCGTACCACGCCACGTCCGGGCAGACCACGCACGGCCTGCTGCTCAGCGTGAAGGGCGCGCCCGAGAACGTCCTGGACCGCTGCGCCCGGCACCGTACGCCGGAGGGGCAGGCGGCCGGCCTCGACGCCGAGGGGCTCAAGCGGCTCAACGCGGAGGCGGAGGAGCTGGCGGGCGCCGGGCGGCGGGTGCTGGCGGTGGCGGAGCGGCGGATGGACCCCGGCGAGGACCTCACCGACGAGAGCGTGCGGGACCTGGTGTTCCTGGGCTTCGTCACGCTGGCCGACCCGGTGCGGGCGGGTGCCGCCCCGGCGACCGCGCGGCTGCGGGCGGCGGGCGTGCACACCGTGATGCTGACCGGCGACCACCCGGCCACCGCCGACGCCATCGCGTCCACCATCAGCGACGTCACCGACCCGAAGGTCTGCACGGGCGCCGAGCTGGACGAGCTGGACGACGACGAGCTGGACGAGCTGCTGCCGACCGTGGACGTCATCGCCCGCTGCAGCCCGCACCACAAGGTCCGGATCGTCCAGGCGTACCAGCGCATCGGCCGGGTCGTGGCGATGACCGGCGACGGCGCCAACGACGCGCCCGCCATCCGGCTCGCCGACATCGGCATCGCGCTCGGGCGGCGCGGCACCCCGTCCGCGACGGCCGCCGCGGACCTGGTGGTGGGCGACGACCGGCTGGAGACGATCGTCTCGGCGCTGATGGAGGGCCGCTCCATGTGGGCCTCGGTGCGGGCCGCGCTGGGCATCCTCATCGGCGGCAACCTCGGCGAGGTCACCTTCAGCGTGCTGGTCTCCACGCTCACCGGCGCCACGCCGCTCAACGCCCGCCAGATCATGCTGGTCAACCTGCTCACCGACCTGGCGCCGTCGCTCGCCATCGCGGTGCGCGAGCCGGCCGGCCACACCGCGAAGCGGCTCCTGGCGGAGGGCCCGAGCCGCTCGCTGGGCAGCGCGCTCACCCACGAGATGCTGCTGCGCGGCGCCATCACGGCGACCGGCGCCGGGCTGGCTTGGACCGGGGCCCGCCTGACCGGGCGCGGCAGGCGGGCGAGCACGGTGGCGCTGGCCGCCGTCGTCGGTACGCAGTTGGCGCAGACCCTCGCGACGGGGGGCCTGGACCGCAACGTGCTGGCCGCGAGCCTGGGCTCGGCGGCGGTGCTGGCCGCCGTCATCCAGACCCCGGGCGTCAGCCAGTTCTTCGGCTGCACCCCGCTGGGGCCGGTCGGCTGGGGCATCGCGCTGAGCTCGATCGTCGCGGCGACCCTGCTCGGTACGGCCCTGTCGCCGCTGGTCCGCTCGGCGACGGCCGCCGCGGAGGCGGAGGAGGCCCACGAGGAGGAGGCCCAGGAGGAGGACCACGAGGAGGAGGCCGAGGACAAGGCCTCCTCCTGAGGAGGGGGTCAGCGCTTGGCGTGCCGCCCGCGCTGGGCCGGCGGCGTCCCGTCCTCGACGGCCGGCTCCTGCCCGTCCGCCTTGCTCCGCTTGCTCTGCGAGCGGGCCCGCAGGTACTCGATCACGATCGGGACGACCGAGATCAGCACGATGAGGATGAGGATGGCCTCGATGTGCTCGTGTACGAAGTCGACGTTGCCCAGCGAGGCCCCGAGCAGCGTCACGCCGGCGCCCCACAGGATGCCGCCGATGACGTTGAAGGTGATGAACGAGCGGTAGTTCATCCGGCTCACACCGGCGATGATCGGCGTGAACGTCCGCACGATCGGCACGAACCGGGCGAGGATCAGCGACTTGGGCCCGTGCTTCTCGAAGAACTCATGGGCCTTCTCCACGTTCTCCTGCTTGAACAGGCGGGAGTCCGGGCGCTTGAAGAGGGCGGGTCCGACCTTGCGGCCGAAGAGGTAACCCACCTGGTCACCGATGATCGCGGACAGCACGATCAGGGTGCACACCACCCACAGCGGGGTGTCGAGGACGCCGGTGGTGACCAGCAGGCCCGTGGTGAACAGCAGCGAGTCACCGGGCAGGAAGAAACCGATCAGCAGTCCGGACTCGGCGAAGACGATGACCAGGACGCCGATGAGGCCGAAGGTCTCGATGAGATAGTCCGGGTCCAGCCAGCTCGGTCCGAGCGCAAGCGTATTCACGGGTTCCGGGGCTCCTGGGTCGGTGGGCGGGGACGGCTGCCCAAAGCTATCAACGCTTCCGCGTTCGTACCGGTTCCACCGCCTGGTGCCCGCCCGGGACGGGGCTGCCCCGGGGGCCCCGGGCGGCCCCGGGCCCCCGCGGGGAGCGGCCGGCCCGGGCCACCCCCGTCCCCAAGGCCCGCCGTTCCGGAGACCCGCCGTCCCCGACGGCTGGCCGTTCCGGAGGCCCCCACCAGGCCGGAGGCCCGGACGGCGGGCCCGCGCAGGGCCCGCCGCCCGTCCCGGACGGCGCCGCCCCGCCCCCGTGCCGGGGCCGGACGGCGCCGGGCCGGGGCCGTCAGGCGTGGCGGTCGGCGTTGGCGTGGATGGCGGCGCGGAAGTGCTCCGCCATGCCCGGCCGCATGGCGTCGTAGAACGCCTTGAAGCGCTCATCGGACACGTACATGTCCGCGAGGCACCGGTGGAACTCGTGGGTGCACTCGTAGAACCAGGTGTTGATCTGGAGCCGGTGCTCCTCGGCGAGGTCCATCGCCCGGTCGCCCGTCGGCGGCTCCTCCTCCGCCATCATGGCCTGGTACCGGGCGCCCCAGTCGGCGTTCTCGTCCTGCATGCGCTGCCAGTCGGCCTTGGTGTAGCGGGCCGCACGGCGCTGGGACTCCCGGTAGGCCTCGGTGTCGCCCCAGCGCTGCTCGACCTCCTCCGCGTACTGCTCGGGGTCGTTCTCCCCGAACACCTCGAACCTCTCCTCGGGCGTGAGGTTGATGCCCATCTTCTTCGCCTCCATGGCGTGTTCGACGGCCTCGGCCATCTTCTGTAGCTCGGCGATCCGCGTGGTCAGCAGCTCGTGCTGGCGCCGCAGGTGCTCCCGCGGGTCCGCGTCGGGGTCGTCGAGCAGGGCCGCGACCTGGTCGAGCGGGAAGCCCAGCTCCCGGTAGAACAGGATCTGCTGCAACCGGTCGAGGTCGGCGTCGTCGTAACGCCGGTGGCCCGCGTGGCTGCGGCCGCTCGGGGAGAGCAGTCCGATCTCGTCGTAGTGGTGCAGCGTTCGCACCGTGACATGGGCGAAAGCGGCGACCTGTCCCACGGAGTAGCTCATGGCTCTCCGCTCCCTTCGTGTCGGTACGCACCCCACCCTGAGCCCTCACGCGACGTGAGGTGCAAGCCCGTTTGCCCGTCAACAGTGTGCGGGCCCTCCACGCCCCGCCACGCCCCACGCACGGCCGCCTGCACGCACGGCCGCCCGCACGCACGGCCGCCCCCACGCACGGCCGCCCCCACGCACGCGTGCGGCGTATCCGGCCCGTACCCGGATACGCCGCGCACCGCGCGCTCCCGTCAGCGGCTCAGCCGCCCGAACCTCCGCACCGCCAGCGGGAAGAACACGGCGAGCAGCACCAGCGGCCAGGCCACCGCCAGCAGCTCCGCGTGCTGGGCCGCCCACGACGCCCCGGCGGCATCCGTGGCCGCCGCGATCTCCGGCGGGCCGACCAGTTCACGGACGGCCGTCGCGGTCGCCGACAGCGGGTTCCACTCGACCACCGAGCCCAGCCAGTCCGGCATCGCGCCGGGTGCCGCGAACGCGTTGGACAGGAAGCCGACCGGCCAGACGAGGATCTGCACCGCCTGCACCAGTTCCGGCCTGCCCGCCACCATCGCGAGGTGGATACCGATCCACAGCATCGCGAACCGCAGCAACAGCAGCAGCCCCACGGCCACCATGAAGGCCCCGAAGCCACCGTGCGCCCGCCAGCCGATGGCGTACCCGGCACCGATCATCACGGCCAGGCCGAGCACCGACTGGAGCATGTCGGCGACCGAGCGCCCCACGAGGACCGCGCCATTGGCCATCGGCATCGAGCGGAAGCGGTCGATCACGCCCTTGTTGAGGTCCTGCGTGACGGCCAGCAGGGTCGCCTCCAGGCCGAACGCCATGGTCAGGGCGAACATGCCGGGGATGAGGTAGTCGATGTAATCGCCCTCGACGCCGCGCCCGCCGCCGATGAGGTACCCGAACATCAGCAGCATCATCACCGGGAAGGCCAGCCCGACGACGACCTGGACCGGTTCACGTGTCCAGTGGGCCAGTTCGCGCCGGGTGATGGTCCACGAGTCGGCGAGCGCCCACCCGATGCGGCCCATGCCGATCACGCTCGTACCCGTACCCACGCTCACGTCCGCGCTCATACGGCCACCGCCTCCTTGTGCTCGCCGCCCGTCAGGTGCAGGAAGACCTCGTCCAGGGTCGGCCGCCGCACCGCGATGTCCTCCGCCTCGATCCCGGCCGCCTCCAGGTCCCGTACGACCCGGGTCAGCGCCGCCATGCGGTCATCGACCGGGGCGCTGACCATCCGCCGGTCCTCGTCCACGTCGGCCGCGCCGGGCACCAGGGCGGCCGCGGCGGCCAGGTGCCGGGCGTCGCGTACGACGATGTCGATCCGGTCGCCGCCGACCTTGCCCTTCAGTTCGTCCGCCGTGCCGTCGGCGATGACCCGGCCCCTGTCGACGACCGAGATCCGGTCCGCCAGTTGGTCGGCCTCCTCCAGGTACTGCGTGGTGAGCAGGACGGTCGTGCCGGCGCCCACCAGCGACCGGACGGAGGCCCACACCTCGGCCCGCCCGCGCGGGTCGAGCCCGGTCGTCGGCTCGTCCAGGAACAGCACCTCCGGTTCGGTGATCAGCGAGGCGGCCAGGTCCAGCCGCCGCCGCATGCCGCCGCTGTACTGCTTGACCGCCTTGCGGCCGGTGTCGGCGAGCCCGAAGCGCTCCAGCAGCTCGTCCGCCCGGGCGCCCGCCCGCCGGGCGCCCAAGTGGTGGAGCCGGCCGAACATCTCCAGGTTCTGCCGCCCGCTGAGCCCCTCGTCCAGTGCCGCGTGCTGCCCGAGCAGTCCGATCCGCCGCCGCACCTCGTCCGCGCGGGTCCGTACGTCGAACCCGGCCACCCGTACCAGGCCCTCGTCGTGCTTCAGCAGCGTGGCCAGCACCCGGACCGTGGTGGTCTTGCCGGCGCCGTTCGGCCCCAGGACCCCGTGGACCGTGCCCCGGCCGACCACGAGGTCCAGCCCGTCAAGAGCCCGCTTCTCGCCGTACCGCTTCCGCGCGCCCTCGACGACGATCGCGTCCGTCATGCACCCTCCCAACCCGGTAGTCAAAATTGACTACCCATGCAAAGTAAGCCATGCCGATGGATTAGTCAAACTTGATTAGCCGGAGGATTCAGAGGCGGCCCAGCGACCCGGCGTGAGAGCAGAGCGGGCTAGAGCGTGGACCCCGAATCCGGCTCACCCGTCGCGTACGGGTTCTCCTGGCCCTCCGCCAGCACGCCCACGAACGGCTCACCCTCGCCCGCGAACGTGTAGGCGCCGCCCTCGATGCGCTCGATCAGCCCGCGCGTCCACTCGGCACCGGCGTCGGCCGAGTGCACCCACATGTTCATGATCTCGCCGATGTGGCCGAGCTGCTCCGGCCCGTCCTCCGGCGTGTAGTACTCGGTGACGCCGGCCCGCCACCGCTCCAGCCCCTCGATCCGCCGCTTCAGCAGCGCGACGGCCTCCTCGCGCGGCAGGTCGACGATGAAGCCGACCCCGGCGGACAGGACGTCCATCTTCTGGTCGTACGCCGTCAGCGCCTCGCGCAACAGCGCGAAGTACTCCTCGGTGCCCTTGTCGGTGACCTCGTACTCGGTGCGCGGCGGGCCGCCGGCCGTGCTGGGCGCGGTCTCGTAGGCGCGCAGGAGCCCCTGCTTGGCCATCTGCTTGAGGGCGTGGTAGATCGAACCGGGCTTGGCGTTGGACCACTCGTGCGCGCCCCAGAACTCCAGGTCGTTGCGGACCTGGTAGCCGTGCGCCCGCCCGTGCTGGCGCACGGCCCCCAGGACCAGCAGCCGGATCACTGACATCACCTCACGCACCCTTCTGGTCAATTTTGACCAGGGTACGCAGAGGCCGCTCGACGCCGGCCGGAGCGCCCCTTCAGTCCCCCGCGCCCCGCTCCAGGGCGATGAGCTCGAACGAGGTCTTCCCGTCCAGCGACTCCCTGATCACGTCGGCGTGCCCGGCGTGCCGGGCCATCTCCTGCACCAGGTGCATCCCCATCCAGCGCATCGAGACCCGGCCGTCCTTGGGGAACCACGGCGCCTCGGGCAGCGGGAAGGTGTCGTCCAGGCTCGGCACGGTGCGCAGGAACTCCTCGGTCTCCTTGACCACCCCGTCCCAGAACTCCAGCACCCCCTGGACCGACTCGTCGCCCACCAGCCGGAAACTCTCGTCCCAGGTGTCCCGGCTGCGCTGCCGCTCGTTCGGCTTCTGCTGCGCCAGCCGCAGCCAGTTCAGCTCCACCTCGGCGACGTGCTTGACCACTCCGGCCAGCGACAGTTCGCTGGCGCTGGGCCGTGACGCCGCCTGCTCGTCGGTCAGCCCGAGGAGCGAGCGGCGCAGCGCGTCGCGCTGCGCCTCGATGAACGACAGCAGCGCGCCGCGCTCGTCGCCGTGTGCCTCCGCGGGAACAAGGGTGACCATGACCGTCCGCCTTTCGCCGGTTTCCTGGGCTCTTTCGACAACGGCCACGCTACGGGCAGTTGAGGTCAGGTCCGGTCCTAAATGGACATCGGATCAAGCCGAAACGCGGGGACCCGAAGCGGAGGGCCCTAGAACGGGAACCGGCTGCGGCCGTGCTGGATCGAGATCCACTTGTAGGTGGTGAAGGCGTCCACCGTCGCCTCGCCGTTCAGCCGGCCGACGCCCGAGTGCTTCTCGCCGCCGAACGGCACGATCGGCTCGTCGTGGACGGTGCCGTCATTGATGTGGATCATCCCGGTGTGGACGCGCTGGGCGATCCGCACACCGCGCTCGACGTCCCCGGTGTGGACGGCGCCGCTGAGCCCGTACGGGGTGTCGTTGGCGATCCGTACCGCCTCGTCCTCCCCGTCGAAGGGGATCAGCATGACGACCGGGCCGAAGATCTCCTGGTTCAGGACCGGGGAGTCGGCCGGCAGGTCGGCCAGCACGGTCGGTGCCACGACGTTGCCCTCGGCGCCGCCCCGGACGAGTGCCGTCGCACCCGCGCCGACGGTCTGGTCGACGAGGGTCGTCACCGCCTCGGCCTGGGAGGAGTTGATGAGCGGGCCGATGTGCGTGGCGGGGTCGGCCGGGTCGCCGGTCTTCAGGGTGCGCACCTTGGCGACGAACTTCTCCGTGAACTCCCGCTCCACCGCACGGTCCACGAGCACCCGGTTGGCGGCCATGCAGACCTGTCCCTGGTGCACGAACCGGCTGAAGACGGCCGCGTCGACCGCGTAGTCGATGTCCGCGTCGTCGAGCACGATGAGCGCGCTGTTGCCGCCCAGCTCCAGGACGGACCGCTTGAAGTTGGCGGCGCAGACGGTGGCGACGTGCCTGCCGACCCGGTCGGAGCCGGTGAACGAGATGACCTTGGGCACCGGGTGCTCGATCAGCGCGTCGCCGATTTCGGCGATGTCGGTGATCACGACGTTGAGCAGACCGGCCGGCAGGCCCGCGTCCTCGAAGATCTTCGCGACCAGGGCGCCGCCGAGGATCGGCGTGTTCTGGTGGGGCTTGAGGACGACCGCGTTGCCGAGGGCGAGCGCCGGGGCGACGGACTTGATCGACAGCAGGAAGGGGAAGTTGAAGGGGCTGATGACGCCGACGACCCCGACCGGGACCCGGTAGAGGCGGTTCTCCTTGCCGTCGACCGGCGACGGGAGGATGCGGCCCTCGGGGCGCAGGGCGAGGTGGATCGCCTCGCGCATGAACTCCTTGGCCAGGTGCAGTTCGAAACCGGCCTTGGTCCGCGTACCGCCGAGCTCGGCGATGATCGCCTCGGTGATCTCGGCCTCGCGCTCCTCTATGAGCCGCAGCGCCCGCTCGAAAACAGCGCGGCGCGTGTACGGATTGGTGTCCGCCCACGCGCGCTGTGCCCGCTCGGCCGCCCTGTAGGCCTGGTCGATCTCGTCGACCGTGGCCACGGTTATGGAGGCGAGCTTCTCCTCGTTGTACGGATTGAAGTCGATGATGTCCCACGAGCCGCCGCCGGCCCGCCACTCACCGTCTATGTACTGCTGGGCCAGGTCTGTGAAGTAGGACATGCCATCCCTTCCCGAGGGCGCGCGCCGTGCTGATGATGACGAGACGTCATCCTACTGACGAGTCAGGTGAGTTGGAGGAGACCTCGGAGAAGGTCGCGGCTCTCCTCGGGACCCGGGCTGTCCTGATGCAGCCGCCCCATCACCCGCTCGTACTGGGCCACTTCCTCGCGCTTGTCGAGGTAGAGCGCGCTCGTGAGCTGCTCCAGGTAGACGATGTCGGAGAGGTCGGACTCGGGGAAGCTCAGCATGGTGAAGGCCCCGCTCTCGCCCGCGTGGCCACCGAAGCTGAAGGGCATGATCTGGAGCGTGACGTTCGGCTGCTCGGAGACCTCGATCAGGTGCTTGAGCTGGTCGCGCATCACCTCGCGGTCGCCGTACGGGCGGCGCAGGGCGGCCTCGTCGAGAACGGCGTGAAATCGCGGTGCCCGCTCGGAGACGAGCACCTTCTGGCGCTCCAGCCGCAGCGCCACGCGCCGGTCGATCTCTGCACGCGGGGCGTCCGGCATGCCCCGGGCGACGACCGCGTGCGCGTACGCCTCGGTCTGCAACAGGCCGTGCACGAACTGCACTTCGTAGATGCGGATGAGGGAGGCGGCGCCCTCCAGGCCGATGTACGTCTGGAACCAGCCCGGCAGCACGTCGCCGTAACTGTGCCACCACCCGGCGACGTTGGCCTCCCGGGCGAGGCCGAGGAGGGACTCGCGCTCGGCCTCGTCGGTGACTCCGTACAGCGTGAGCAGGTCCTCGATGTCCCTGGCCTTGAAGCTCACCCTGCCCAACTCCATGCGGCTGATCTTGGATTCGGACGCCCGGATCGAATAGCCGGCGGCCTCGCGGGTGATGCCGCGCGATTCACGCAGCCGCCGCAACTGCGAACCCAGCAGGATGCGCCGCACCACGGAACCGCTCGATTCACTTGCGGTCACGTCTCCAACCCTCCCCATCGCTGATGTGTACGACGGAGCACCCCCGAGCCCCGAGACGGCGGATTCTGCCACCAAAACGCTTCACCGCGTACTCGACCGGTTACGGAAAGACGAAGGCTTGACTCATTGGGGGTCGCGTCGGCGTCCCGTCGGTGAAAGTCATGGGTGGAAGATATGACCAAGAACCGGCACGGGGGTGGACAGGTCGGGCGCGTGCACGTGCATCTGCCCTTGCATCAGGTGGTCGCATTCGGAACCATGGTCCCCGCGCACCTGCGTAGTCGTTCGTGTTGTCGCACCACAGCCGCGAATCCCGGGAGTGCCTCGCATGGGGACGAATGGATCGACCATGCTCGAGCCTTTAAGGCAGGGGCTTCCGCCGATCGATGCCGCTTCCGTCTCCAGTTCCGCCTCGTGCGCACTGCCCGCCCGCTATGAAGCGGTGCGCGGCGCACGGAAGTTCACCAGCACGACGCTCGCCCAGTGGGACCTCACCGACCGGTTCGACGACGTCGCGCTGGTGGTGTCCGAACTCGTCACCAACGCGCTCCGGCACGCCCTGCCCGCCGACACGCCCCGGGAGTGCCCGCACGACCCGCCCGTCCGGCTGCACCTGATGCGCTGGGCGAGCCGGCTGGTGTGCGCGGTGCGCGACCCCAGTCCCGACAGCCCCGCGACGCGCGAGTCGGAGGAGGACTTCTCGGCGGAGTCGGGCCGCGGGCTCTTCCTGGTCGAGTCCTTCAGCGACAGTTGGGGCTGGCACCCGCTGGCCGGCACGCTGCACGGCAAGGTGGTCTGGGCGCTGTTCCGCCTGTCGGACACGCCACGGGAACCGTAGGCGCGCAGAAGGTCACCAGTGTGCCGCCGGGCGCCGCCACTCCGGCGGCGCCCGCACTCGTGTGCGGGCGGGCGCGTCTCAGCCCGCTATGAGGTGGTCGAACTCGCCGTCCTTCACGCCCAGCAGCAGGGCCTCTATCTCCGCCGGGGTGTAGACCAGCGCCGGACCGTCGGGATGCCGGGAGTTGCGTACCGCCACATGCCCGCCGGGCAGCTTGGCGAACTCCACGCACGAGCCCTGTGAGTTGCTGTGCCTGCTCTTCTGCCATACGACGCCGTGAAGCTCCGTGGCCGCCATGCCGTTGTACACGTGGTGCACAGGACGCTCCCCGAGATACATGATGCAGGTGTCAACTATCGGGATCATAGCGCCGACTCGCATGCAAACGCGCGTGCAGATGCACGTGCACGTCGGGTGCTCCTTCGGTTACAGCGCCTCGTGCTACTCCCCCGTACGTGAGTAGAGACGTACGAAGGGGCCCGATGGCTCCCGCCTTTGTCCACAACATGGGAAAAGGCCCTCCCGGAGGGAGGGCCTCGTACCGCGGGTGCGTACGCGCGGCTCGTCAGCGCGCCGACGAGGAGTACGGCAGCAGGGCCATCTCCCGCGCGTTCTTGATGGCGCGGGCGAGCTGGCGCTGCTGCTGCGCCGATACGCGGGTCACGCGCCGGCTGCGGATCTTGCCGCGGTCGGAGATGAACTTCCGCAGCAGATCGGTGTCCTTGTAATCGATGTACGTGATGCCGTCGCGGTCCAGCGGGTTGGGGCGGGACTTCGCGGGCTTGCGGTCGGCCGAGCGGCGGGGGGACATGGGGTCAGACCTCCAGGAGGGCGTCGAAGGCGGGCGGGAGCCGCTTCCAGGCCTCGCGGCCCGCGGCGTACTCCGCGTCGGTGAGCAGGCAGGAGTCGAGGAGCTCGGCGAGCCCCTCGCGGTCCAGGCCGGGCGAGGTGAAGACCAGGTGCTGGCAGCGGTCCCCGTGCTCGGCGTCCCAGTCCAGCGCGGCGGCCGCCCGGCGCATGGGCGGGACCATCTCCCAGGCGGCGTCCGGCAGCGAGGCGAGCCACGGCCCGGCGGGCTCGACGCACAGGGCGCCGCCCGCCGCGTCCCACGCCAGCAGCGTGTCCGGCCGGTCGGCCAGCCAGAACCGCCCCCGGCTGCGCGCGGCCGCGCAGCACAGGTCCTCCAGCGCCGCGTACAGCCGCTCCGGGTGGAACGGACGGCGCCGGTGCCACACGTACGTGGCGACGCCGTGCGCGTCCGCCTCCTGCGGCAGCAGCGCGCAGGCGGGGTGCTGGGCGGCCGCCGCCGCCTCGACGTCGAACCCGGCCAGTGCGGCGGCGGCCAGGTCGCCGTCCGGCACCGGCACCTGGCGGGCCGTCGGGTGGAGCTGGGCGAGCAGCGCCCGGTCCTCGTCGTCGGCGTCGGGGCTGTCCAGGACGGCGAGCACGGGCGCGTACTCCAACTGGCGCGCCCAGGTGTCGGCGACCGTGCGCTGGTCGGTGGCGGCCGCGGCGAGGCCGGCCTCCATCAGGTCGTCGCCGTTGCCCAGGTACGGCAGCAGCAGCGCCGGGTCGACGGCGGTGATCACGGAGCTGACCGTCAGCCCGGCCGCCGCGACCACCTCGGCCATCGCCTTGGGCTCGACCGAGTCCCACAGCTCGACGACCGCGAGGCGGGTCAGACCGGCGTCGGCGAGCCGCTCCAGCTCGGGCACGAGGTCCTCGCGGAGCGCGCAGCAGGCGCAGTCGTTGACCAGCGGCGTCTCATCCGACGACAGGACGCCGGTCGCGTCGCGCACCGTCCGCACGACCGTGCCCTCGGGGGCCGTCGACAGGTCGTGGTGGAGCGCCACGCTGCCGGGCACGGTGGCGAGCAGCCGCTCCACGGCGGCCGCGCGGGCGTCGGAGTGCAGCCCGCCGACGAGGGCGACGGACAGCATCAGCGGGCCTCGCGCCGGGCCTGGGACCCGTACCGCTTCTGGAACTTCTCCACGCGACCGGCCGTGTCCAGCACGCGCGCCTGGCCCGTGTAGAAGGGGTGGCTCGCCGACGAGATCTCGACGTCGATGACGGGGTAGGTGTTGCCGTCCTCCCACTCGACCGTCTTGTCGCTGGTCGCGGTGGAGCGGGTCAGGAAGGCGAAGCCGCCCGCCTTGTCACGGAAGACGACGGGCTCGTACGTGGGGTGGATTCCGGGCTTCATCGCGTACCTCAGCGCTCCTCTCGGAAGTCGACGTGGCGTCCGACGACCGGGTCGTACTTGCGCAGCGTCATGCGGTCGGGGTTGTTACGGCGGTTCTTGCGGGTCACGTAGGTGTAGCCGGTGCCGGCGGTGGACCGGAGCTTGATGACCGGTCGGAGTTCGTTGCGGGCCATGGGGTTAGAGTAAGTGGAAATGGTTTCCATTACCAAGACAGGATTCAGAGAGGTAGGTCACCCTTGTCAGCCCACTGCCAGCTCACCGGCGCCCAGCCGGGATTCGGCAACCGCATCTCGCACTCGCACCGGCGTACGTCCCGGCGCTTCGACCCGAACATCCAGCGCAAGCGCTACTGGCTGCCGAGCGAGGGCCGGTACGTCCGGCTCACCCTGTCCACCAAGGGCATCAAGACCGTCGACACCATCGGGATCGAGGCCGCCGTGGCCCGCATCCGCGCCCGGGGAGTGAAGGTCTGATGGCCAAGAAGAGCAAGATCGCGCGCAACGAACGGCGCAAAGAGGTCGTCGAGCGGTACGCGGCCCGCCGCGCCGAGCTGAAGGCGATCATCCGCCGGCCCGGCACGCCCGAGGCCGAGCGGGTCGCCGCCCAGGCCGAGCTGCGCCGCCAGCCCCGCGACGCCAGCGCGACCCGGGTACGCAACCGCGACAGCGTGGACGGCCGCCCCCGCGGCCACCTCCGCAAATTCGGGCTCTCCCGGGTGAACGTCCGCCGGCAGGCGCACGCCGGGTTCCTGCCCGGGGTCACCAAGTCGTCCTGGTAGCCGGGAACTACCGACTGGTAGCTTGGCGCGCGTTTCCGGCACCGACGTTGGGGAGACGTGGCGTGGACGCGCACAGGCTCGTACGAACCGGGGTCGTCGCGGCAGTGGCGATAACCACCTCCCTCTCGCTGGCCGGCTGCGGCGGCGGCCGCGACCAGCGGGGCGGCGGCGACCACGGCTCCGGCGGCAGACCCGTCAGCAGCCCCACCCCGTCCCCGGCCGCCTCGCCCGTCACTTCCGGCGCGGCGGAGGGGTCGTGGGTGGGGCTCACGGACGGCAAGCCCGTCAGCCTGACCGTCGGCAAGGGGCACGCCCTGGTGCTGGCCGAGGGCCACATCTGCCAGGGCACCGCCCGGGGGACGGACCCGGTGACGCTCGCCCTGGTTTGCGACGACGGATACACCGCCCGTACGGAGGGCTCCGCGAGGACCGGCAAGGACAGGCTCGTCATCACCTGGACCGGCGGCGGGAAGGACACGCTCACCAGGGCGGACACCGCCTAGGCCCCGGAGGGCCGCTCCTCCAGGGCGTCCGACAACGCGTCCAGGGCTTCCAGCACAAGCCGCGCCCCGTTGCGTACGACCGGATCGGGGACCGTACCGGCGTCCCACCGGGCGACGGCGTCACGCACCGCGTCCCAGCGCGGGACCCGGCGCTCCCGGACGGCCTTGGCGCCCTGCTCCGTGGCGTGGCGCAGCGCCTCCGCGAGGCCGGCGGCGGCCGGCAGCGGGGCCGTGTCGCGGTCCGGGAGGTGAGCCTCCATCAGCATGGCGACCCGGCCGAGCTGGGCCAGGGCGTCGCCCGCGTCGGCGGCCGCGGCACGCGACAGGCCCCGGTGCCGGACCGGTTCGTGGGCGGCCCGTTCGACGGCCTCCTGCCACGCCACGCGCGCGTCCCGGGTGGCCAGCAGCGCCCGCCGCACGGCACCCGTGCCGCGCGCCGCCGGGTCCGCGTAGTGCGCCACCACACAGGCCGCGTACCGCCCGTCCGCCGCCAGCCAGTCGGCCAGCCGGGTGCGCAGCCGGGGCGTCTCCCAGGCCGGGTACACCGCGTACGCCACCATCGCGAGGACACCGCCCAGCAGGGTCAGCACCACCCGCTCCGGGACCGTCTGGGTCCACTCCGTACCGCCCATGCCCAGCAGGAACACGACGTACGCCGACACGCAGACCTGCGCGACCGCGTACCCGGTGCGCATCAGCAGGTACATCCCGAAGGCGCACACCACCGCCAGCGCGGCCGATGTGTACCTCCCGGGGTGCGCCGCCTGCACCACACCCGTGGCGAGCGCGACGCCCAGCAGGGTGCCGCAGAAGCGGGCCACGGAACGGGAGTAGGTCTGGGTGAAGTCCGGGCGCATCGCCATGACGGCGGCCATCGGCGCCCAGTAGCCGTGTCCGAGGGGCAGGGCCGTGCCGATGGCGTACCCGCCCGTGGCGACCGCGCTGACGCGGAGGGCGTGCCGGAAGACCGGTGAGGCGGGGCGCAGTTCGCCCCGGACGGTACGGGCGGCGACGGGGAGGAGCTTCAGGAGGGACGGGCGCTCCCGTAGCTCGCCCACGTCGGCCCGGTCGGTGGGCGTCGCCGTTTCGACGACGTCCTCCAGGAGGGCCGCGAGCCGGGTCGCCGCGCGGCGGGCGGGGCCGGTCAGGACGGCGCCCGTGTCGGGGGTGCGCAGCGCGGCCAGGGCGGCGGGCGGGATGGTGGCGGGGCGGCCGTGGCGGACGGCCTGAGCGGCGGTGTCGAGTACGGAGCCGGCGGCGCCCAGCAGTTCGCGCACCCGGTCGCGCTGCGGACCCTCGGCCGGGACGCCGACGGCCGGGTCGGCGAGCGAGGCGAGCACCGGGCGGATGCGCTCGGCGAGCCCGCGCGCGCCCTGCAGTTCGGGCGGGCGGCGGCGGGCCTGGCGGGGCGTGACGGCGGCGGCGCTGCGCGCGGTCATCAGCGGTACGGGGTCGAACGGGGCGTACGGGTCGTGGCGGAGGCGGCGGGCGTAGTCGGCCTCGGCGGCCAGCGCGTCGGCGAGCGCGTCACGCTGGGCGCCCCAGCGGCGGATCGGGACCAGGACGATGAGCGCGGCCTGGACGAGACCTCCGACGGCGATCATCGCCGCGTGCCCGGCGGCGTCCGCGACGGAGGTGGGCAGGGTGACGGTGACCAGCATGATCGCCACGTTGGAGGAGGCGATGATGCCGGTGGTGGGCCCGGTCGCCCAGGCCAGCCCGGCCAGGAAGGTCCACAGCGCGAGCAGGGCGAGGAAGAGCGCGAGGTGCGCGCCCGTCAGGTACCCCAGGAACGTCGACACCGCGAGGCTGGTCCCGGAGGCGAGCGCGAGGGTGGGGCGCGGGCGCCAGCTCCGCTGGAAGGTGGCGATGGCCGCCTGGAAGCCCCCGAACGCCGAACTCACCGCGACCCCGGCCCCGAAGAGCTGGAGGCTCACCCCGACCACGAGCGCCAGTCCGACGGCCCCGCGCAGCGCGACGAGCGGCTCCAGGCGCCGCCGCTCGACCGTCAGCCCCGAGCGGGCGGTGGCCTTCAGCGCTCGGAGCCAGCTCATGGGGACGAGCGTAATGGGTGGGTTTGCCCCGCTCGGGATTTACCCTGCGTGGGCGGCCCGCCGGACTTGGGCTTTGCTTTGCGTGGGCTTGCCCTGCGAGGGCTTGCTCTGCGAGGGCTGGCCCTGCGAGGGCTTGCTCTGCGAGGGGGTGCTCTGTGTGGGCAGCCGGCCGGACTTGGGCCTGCCCTGCGTGGGCCTGCCCTACTTCGGCAGCCGGCCCTGGCCCGGGCCACGCGTGCGTGCGTGGTCCGTGCGCGCCCGGTCCGCCGCCGCCGTGCCGTGGTGCCAGCCGGCCTCGTCGGTGGCGCCGCGCACCCTGGTGGTCGTCGTCTCGGGGAACATCCGGTCCGCCCGGGCCGTGACCGCCACGTCCCGTGCCGCGAGGACGGGCAGCAGCGTCGGCTCCTCGGCGGTCACCCGGCGGGAGGCGGACGAGAGCCGGTCGCCGAGCCGGTGCGCGTAGGCCAGCAGGAACGACTGGCGGAACGTCTTCGTGCGCTTCCGTCCCCCCTTCCGCTGCTCCGCCTCCGCCTTCGCCATCGCGCCCGTCCCCTGGACGAGCAGTGAGGTGTACAGCAGCTCGACGACCTCCAGGTCCGGCTCGAAGCCCACGACGGTCGAGAAGCCGAACGCCTCGTTCCACACCGCCCGGCAGCGGTTCGCCGACGCGACCGCGTCCAGCAGGATCGCCTTGGCCGTCTCGTAGGGCGCGTCCACACCGATCCGCACCGCGCCGGGCTCCTCCGCGCTGTGCGTACGTGCCGCGAGAGCGGCCTCGTCCAGGCTGTACCGCGCCATCAGCTCCTGGGCCTTCGCGGTGAGCGCCTCGGCCTCCTCCGGGTACCCGGTCGCCTCCGCCTTGGCCAGCAGCGCCCGGATGCGGGCCAGCATGCGCGGCTCGCCGTGCACGGGCGCGGCGTGGAGCGGCGACGCGCCGGGCACGGGGCCGACCGGCTCGATCGCGGGGAGCCGGGCGAGCAGCCGGTACAGCTCCAGCACGGCCGTGGCGTACGAGAAGCGGTCCGCGCGCCAGTCGTCGCCCGGCAGCTCGGCGAGCTGCGCCGCCCACCGGGGCGGCAGCCCCCCGTACGCGCTCGTCTCCGCCGCGATCAGCCCGGATACGAGCCGCACATGGTGCTCGTCCAGGTCACGGCGTACGAGCCGCACGACATCGGCCGGCTGCCAGCCGCGCTGCCACGCCCGGCGCACGAACTCCTCGCCCCGCCGCGCCAGTTCCTCGTCGGCGCCCGGGTCGGCGGCCAGCAGCGAGGCGCCGGTGTCGAGGGCGGCGTCGTCCTCGGCGTACAGCGCGGCGGCGAACGCCCGCTCGACGCTGCTCGCCCCCGTGTGGCCCGCTGCCATGGTCCCTGCCTCCTCGCGCGAACGCCGCTGCCGGCGCTTCCGGACCTCCATGGTCGCAGGGGGGTAGGGCCGGCCCTACCTCGAAGACACCTGCCAGCGGTCGTGATCACGGACCGGGAAAGCGGTTCGCTTGAGGCATGACCACAACCGCCGTACGGCTCACCGCCCTTCGCCGCGCCTACCGCGACGTCACCGCGCTCGACGGGGTCGACCTGGACTTCCGGGCCGGGTCCTTCACCGCCGTCATGGGTCCGTCCGGGTCCGGCAAGTCGACGCTGCTCCAGTGTGCGGCCGGGCTCGACCGGCCGACGAGCGGGCGCGTCGAGGTGGCCGGGACGGACCTGGGCGGGCTGAGCGAGCGGCGGCTGACGCTGCTGCGGCGAGACCGGATCGGGTTCGTGTTCCAGGCGTTCAACCTGCTGCCGTCGCTGACCGCCGCGCAGAACGTGGCCCTGCCGCTCCGGCTGGCCGGGCGCCGCCCGTCCCGGGCCGAGGTGCGCGCCGCCCTCGCGCGCGTGGGACTGGCCGACCGGGCGGGACACCGGCCCGGTGAGCTGTCCGGCGGACAGCAGCAGAGGGTGGCGATCGCGCGGGCGCTGATCACCCGGCCCGCCGTGCTGTTCGGTGACGAGCCGACCGGGGCGCTGGACACCACGACGAGCCGTGACGTGCTGCGGATGCTGCGGGAGCTGGTGGACGACGAGGGCCAGACGATCATCATGGTCACGCACGACCCGGTGGCCGCGTCCTCGGCCGACCGCGTGGTCTTCCTGGTGGACGGCCGGGTGAGCGGGGAGCTGACGGCGCCCACCGCCGAGGCGGTCGCGGGCCGGATGGCCGCGCTGGAATCCCGGGAGTCCCGGGATTCCCTGGAGGCCCGGGAGTCCTGGCAGTCCCGGCAGTCCCGGCAGTCCCGGCAGTCCCGGCAGTCCCGGCAGTCCCGGGAGCGTGCGGCGTGCTGACCCTCGCGCTGAGCGGCCTGCGCGGCCGCTGGACGGCCTTCCTCGGCAGTTGCGTCGCGCTCGCGCTCGGCGTCGGGCTGCTGGCGACCATGGGCCTGGGCCTCGCCTCGACGCTCGACGCACCGGAGCGGCCGCCGGAGCGGTTCGCGGCCTCGCCGGTGGTGGTGATCGGCACGGATACGCTCACGGTCGGGGACGTGTCGCACGAGCTGTTCCATCCACACCCTGTGGACGCGCGCCTGCTCGCCCGACTACGCGCCCTCGGGCCGGTGGCGACCGACGGCCGCCCGGACGCCGTCGGCGTGGACGCCGATCCCGACGCCGTACGCCGGGTCGTCGGCGACCGGGGCCGCGTCCTGACCGGGGACGAGCGGCGACAGGCCGACCCCGGGCCGGAACGGGACACCGAGGCCCTGGTCACGGTGAACGCCCTGCTGGGCACCGCCGGCGGGGTCACCGCCTTCGTGTCGGTCTTCGTCGTGGCGTCCACGTTCGCGTTCGCGGTGGCGCTGCGCCGGCGCGAGTTCGGGCTGCTGCGCACGGCCGGGGCGACGCCCGGGCAGGTGCGGCGGGCGCTGCTGACCGAGGCGGCCCTCGTCGGGGCCGCCGCCTCCGCGACGGGCTGCGCGCTCGGGTCGTGGGGCGCGCCGGAGCTGGCCCGCGTCCTGGTCGAGGGCGGGATCGCGCCCGAGTGGTTCACCATCCGGGACGCCGCCTGGCCGTACCACGTCGCCTTCTGGACCGGGCTGGCCGTGGCCGTCACCGGCGCCTGGGCGGCCGCCCGCCGGGCGGGACGCACCGGCCCGGTCGAGGCGCTGCGCGAGGCCGACGTCGACAGCGGCGTCCTGCCGCTGGGGCGCCGCCTGCTGGGCGCCGCGCTGCTGCTCACGGGCGCCGCC
Organism: Streptomyces sp. NPDC031064; assembly: GCF_055570965.1. NCBI lineage: Bacteria > Bacillati > Actinomycetota > Actinomycetes > Kitasatosporales > Streptomycetaceae > Streptomyces > Streptomyces sp. NPDC031064. The sequence goes on along the minus strand of NZ_JBVIGF010000004.1, from coordinate 651,575 downwards.
CTGCTGGCCTGGACGCTGTTCACCGACCCGTCGGACCTGCTCAAGCGCAAGACGTACACGACCCTGCCGATGCTCCTCATCACCGGCGTGGCCCTGCTCGTCCCGCCGCTCGTCCGCCCCGTCGCACGCGCCCTCCCACTGCCCGGCGCCACCGGAATGCTCGTCCGGGCGAACACGGCCGCCGCGCTCCGCCGTACCGCGGCCGTCGCCGCGCCCGTCCTGGTCACCGTCGCGCTGGCCGGGTCCCTGCTCGGCTCGGCCGCGACGGTCACCGCGGCCAAGGCGGCCGAGGCCAGGCGGCAGACGGCGGCGGACCACGTGGTGACGGGTGAGGACCTCAAGCCCGTCCGGGTCCCCGGCGCCACGCTCTCCCCCACCGCGTCGACCGGCGTCTTCGTCCGGGACGGGGAGACGGCCGTCGTCCGGTACGAGGCCCGGGCGGTCACCGACCCGGCCGCCTTCGCGGACCTGGCGCGCCTGCCGGTCATGACGGGCGACATACGGGACCTGGACGACGATTCGATCGTGGTCAGCGAGGAGATCGCGGACAGCGAGTCCGGGAAGAGGACCGTCGGCGACCGCATCGATGTGTGGCTGGGCGACGGCCGGCCGGTGTCGCTGCGCGTCGCGGCGGTGCTCGCGACCGGGACGGGCGACAACGGCCCGTACGTCACGGCCGCCCACGCCCGCGCGGCGACCGTCGACCGCATCGACGTACGGCTGCCGCCCGGCGCCGATCCCGCCCTGCTCCGCGCCACGGGCGGCACGGTGACCACCGCCGACGCCTGGGCGACGCCCGGCACCGGCCCGCAGACCCGGCTCGGTCTCCTCGTCGTGCTGGGCATCGCCCTCCTCTACACCGCGATAGCCCTCGCCAACACGCTGGTGATGGCCACGTCGGTACGCGGCGGGGAGCTGCGCTCACTCCGGCTGGCCGGCGCGACGCGCCGCCAGGCCCTGGCGGTCGTCGCGGGCGAGACGCTGCTCGCGGTCGCGGTCGGCGCGATCCTCGGCGCGGCCGTGGCGGCGGTCAACCTCGCCGGGCTCGGCGCGGCCCTGGCGTCCCTGTCCGCCCCGGTGACGATCACGGTCCCGTGGGGCACGGTGGGCGCCGCCCTGGGCGGCTGCGCCCTGGTGGCGGTCGCCTCGGCGCTCCCGGCCGCCGCCCGCACGGCCCGGTGACCGTGCCGTGCCGCGCCGTGCCGTGCCGTGCGCCGGTTGTCAGTGCCGGGTGCCAGACTCGCACCCGTGAACGAACGCTGGGTGGTGGACGGCACCGAGGGCGGCGGGGCGCGGCTGGTCCCCCTCGGTCCGGACGGGCTGCCCACGGGCCCGGTGCTGACCGAGCCGGACCTCGTCGAGGCGGTGCGGTCGCGCCCGGGCGTCGGCCGGTGGGTGTGGCGGTCCACCGGCGCCGTCCACCCCCGGCTCCTGGCGGCCGGGGTCCGGGTCGAGCGGTGTTACGACATGGAGGTCGCCGAGCAGTTGCTGCTCGGGCACGAGGGGCGCCTCGGCGAGCCCCGCTCGGTCGCGGCGGCCTGGGCGCGGCTGCACGACCGTCCGGTGCCGCCCGATCCGCCGCTCAGGGCGGCCGAGCCGGGCGCGCAGTCACCGCTGTTCGAACCGCCGACCGGCCAGGACGTGCCCTTCGAGGGCCTGCTGGAGGTGTACGCGGACCAGCACCGAAGACACGCGGCCGCCGAGCACCCCGGCCGCATGCGGCTGCTGACCGCGGCCGAGTCGGCGGGGATGCTGGTGGCCGCCGAGATGACCCGGGCCGGACTGCCGTGGCGGGCGGACGTCCACCGGGCGGTGCTGCACGAGCTGCTGGGCGAGCGGTACGCGGGCGGGGGCGAGCCGCGGCGGCTGGCGGAGCTGGCGGACGAGGTGTCGGCGGCGTTCGGGCGCCGGGTCCGGCCCGACCTGCCGGCGGACGTGGTGAAGGCGTTCGCGCGGGCGGGGATCGTGGTGCGCTCGACGCGCCGCTGGGAGCTCGCGGAGATCGACCACCCGGCCGTCGAGCCGCTCATCGCGTACAAGAAGCTGTACCGGATCTGGACGGCGCACGGCTGGAGCTGGCTCCAGGACTGGGTGCGGGACGGGCGGTTCCGGCCGGAGTACCTGCCGGGCGGCACGGTCAGCGGACGCTGGACCACCAACGGCGGCGGCGCCCTCCAGATCCCGAAGGTCATCCGGCGGGCGGTCGTCGCCGACGACGGATGGCGGCTCGTCGTCGCGGACGCGGACCAGATGGAGCCCCGGGTGCTGGCGGCGATCTCCAGGGACCCGGGCCTGATGGAGGTCGCGGGGCACGAGGACGACCTGTACACACGCCTGTCCGACCGGGCGTTCTCCGGCGACCGGGAGCACGCGAAGCTCGCGCTGCTCGGTGCGATCTACGGGCAGACCAGCGGGGACGGCCTGAAGAACCTGGCCGCGCTGCGGCGCCGGTTCCCCCGGGCGGTGGCGTACGTGGACGACGCGGCGAAGGCGGGCGAGGAAGGCCGCCTGGTGCGCACCTGGCTGGGCCGCACCAGCCCGCGCGCGGCGGGCGCGGCGGAGGCGGACGAGGCGGGCATCCCCCAGGAGGGCGCGGAAGAGCCGCTGTCGGACGGCGAGTTCACCCCGGGGTACGCCTCGGTGAACGCCCGCGCGCGGGGCCGGTTCACCCGGAACTTCGTCGTGCAGGGCAGCGCCGCCGACTGGGCGCTGCTGATGCTGGCCGCGCTGCGGCGGGCGCTGGCCGGGATGCGTGCGGAGCTGGTGTTCTTCCAGCACGACGAGGTGATCGTGCACTGCCCGGCCGGGGAGGCCCCGGCGGTCGCCGAAGCGATCCGCACGGCCGGCGACACGGCCGGGCGGATCGCCTTCGGGGACACCCCGGTGCGCTTCCCCTTCACGACGGCGACGGTCGAGCGCTACTCCGACGCCAAGTGACCCCCGGTTCCGGCCTACTTCAGCGTCAGCCAGGAGTCGTGGACGGCCATCGCCTTGAGCTGCTCCAGGGTGGCGGGCGGTGTCGTCCGGTTGGCGTCCTTGTGCGGGTACTCCGCGTTGTACGAGGTGATGGTGACGCGCAGGCCGTTCGGCCGTAGCGCGTCGACCCGCCACTCCGTGACGCCCTTGCCCTGCGCCGGCCGCTCCGACGTGGCGATCTTCGTGCCGTCCGGGAGCGTCTCGCTCCACCGCGGCTCCCCGTCGCCCCGGGCGCCCTTCGGGGTGAGGGTGGCCCGGAGGTAGCTCATGGTCTTGTTCCGGACGTCGTACGCGGTCATGTAGCCGGTGGCCCCCTCGCCACCGCCGCCGCGCGGTGACAGCCCCTTCGGCGACAGGCGCCGCACCTGGTCGCTCACGGCATCGCTTCCCCCGACGCGCAGGTTCCGGGTGAACACGTCGGGGTTGGGGATGCCGTACTTCGTCATCGACATCCGCAGATAGAGCAGCAGGTTGGAGGTCTGCATCTGCGTGAACGGCGGCCGCGCCCGGGTGGCCCGGCCCTCCTTCGGCAGGCCGTTGTACGTGGTCAGCTCGACGAGGAAGCCCTCCTCCGACAGGCTCACGGACCGGGACTTGGTCAGGCCCTTGTCGGCGGTGCTGACGAAGGTGGCGGTTGCCAAGGGGTACGGATCGTCGTCGCACTTGGTGACGGGAGGGGTGAGGTTCTTCGGGCAGGTGGCCTCCTTGCGGGCGGCCGGGTCCTTGGGGTCGGCCCGCTTGAACGAGATCTCCACCAGGGCCTCGCCGAATCCGTCGTCGTACACGAGCGAGGCGCGCGCCGCCTCGAACGGGTTGCCGAGGTTGCTGTCGGCACGCTGCTGGGTCATCTTGCCCTGCGGCAGCCCCCGCTCCAGGATCTGCACCATCTGGTCGGCGGAGACACGGATGTGCCAGTCGGGGTCCTGCCACTTCGGGTCCCGCGTCTCCCGCCGGGTCACGCTCGGGGACGGACCGGTGTCGTCGGCCACTTCCCGGGCGGAGGACGTCCCGAGCAGCCACCCCCCGTACAACGCCGAACCGGTCAGCGCCATCACGGCGCCGGCGGCCGCGCCCACGCGGCGCCGCATCACCCGGGCACGGCCCCGCCGCAGTCCGCCTTCCACGATCGCGCGGTGGTCCGTGGTGAAGGTTTCGCCGGCGCGGCGCATCGCCTCGGAGACGTCGTCCTCAAAGGGCATGGGGGAACCACCGTTCGTGGGTCGTATGACGTTCGGGTCGAAGGGGTGAGGGCGGCAGGCCGTTCAGTGGGCGGTGACGAGCTCGGCGAGGGTGCCACCGAGCTGTTCGCGGAGCCGTGCGAGCGCCCTGGTGGAGCGGGTGCGTACGGCGGCGGCGCTGACGTTCATGGCCGCGGCGGTCTCCTCCACGCTGCGGTCCTCCCAGTACCGCAGCACCACGACCGCCCGGTCCTTCGGGGCCAGCCGCGCCAGCGCGTCGAGGAGCGCCAACCGCAGGTCCGGGTCGTCGCCCCGGCCGGTGGCGGTCTCGGGCAGCTCGGCCAGCGGCCGCTCGCCCCAGGAGCGCCGTCGCCGCTGGGTGAGGTAGGTGCGGACGAGGACGGTCTGGGCGTACGCCGCCGGGCTGTCGACACGCGCCATCCGGCCCCACAGCGCGTACATCCGTCCCAGCGTCTCCTGCACCAGGTCCTCGGCGAGGTGGGTGTCGCCGCTGGTCAGCAGGCAGGCGGAGCGGAAAAGATGCCCGGTACGGCCCGCCGCGAACTCCATGAACTCGTCCGCTCGGGACCTTCTCATGCCCTCCCCTTCACCCCGCTGCCGTCGTGCTCCACCCCCTTGACGCGTCAGCCTCCGGCAAATGTTTCACACGGCTTTCCCCGCCGCCCTCCTTCCCGCGCACCGCGGGACCCGCCCCCGCACACGAGGGCGGGCCCCACATCCGTGGTGCCGGATGTGGGGCCCGCCCATGCGGTGGCTACGCGCGCGTCGTGTCCCGCGTCAGTCCCGGATCGCGTCAGTCGCGAACCGCGGCGGACGCGTTCTCGGAGATGACGTCCTCCAGGATGTGCGACAGGGCGCTGTCACCCTTGACCGCCGTGGAGTTCTCCACGCACTGCTGGTCCTGCTGGTCGTTCAGGATGTCCTGAACGCCGACGTTGACCAGCGCGATGATGTTCTGGACATCGGCGTAGATCGGCAGACCGATGCACGGCTTGTTCAGCGTGCCCTGGACAAGGCCCACCTGCGGGCTCTGGTGGCCGCCCGTCACGGTGTTGCCGTAGATCTGCCGGGAGAAGTTGCCGTTCTGCGTGTCGATTCCGCGGTCGCCCACGGCGGCGGCCATCGGCGCGGACGCGCCGAGCACGGCCGCAGCGACGCCGGCGGTAGCCAGAACCTTCTTGATCATGGTTCATCCCATTCGTCGAGAGACCCGGGTGCTCGGGTCGTGCCGCGCCCGGCGTCGGGCGCGTGGGGGGTGTAGCCGGGGATGGCCCCGGGCGCGTGGCGGCGGACGCCACGCGGTACCGCCCGCACGGCCCTGCGGCCGTGCGGGACGGTGGCCTCGCGTCAGTCCCGGACGGCGGCCGAGACGTTCTCGGAGAGGACGTCCTCCAGGAGGTGCGACAGGGCGCTGTCGCCCTTGACCGCCGTGGAGTTCTCGGCGCACTGCTGGTTCTGCGTGTCGTTGAGGATGTCCTGAACACCGACGTTGACCAGGGCCAGGATGTTCTGAACGTCGGCCTGGATCGGCAGACCGATGCAGGGCTTGTTGAGGGAGCCCTGGATCAGCCCGATCTGCGGGCTCATGTAGCCACCGGTGTGCGTGTTGCCGTACGACTGGGTGGCGAAGTTGCCGTTCTGCGTGTCGATTCCGCGGTCGCCCACGGCGGCGGCCATCGGCGCGGAGGCGCCAAGGACGGCCGCGGCGACGCCGGCGGTGGCCAGAACCTTCTTGATCATGGTCCATCCTTCTCGTCGAGAGACCCGGTGCTCGGGGTCGCCCTGATCAACAGCACGGCACCGTTTAAGTTGCGCCAGGTCACCCGAAGAGATCAATCACCTAAAAGCGGATGGAACGCTTGAATGATGATGAGGTTGTCCATCCCCCTGGACATGTCTGGTCGGGGCATGTCCGGGGTACACGCCCCATATGGACTCTCTCATGACGTTCACCACGGAATTCGCCGCTAAGGACCATGTCGTCGGTATTGGTCCGCTGGTCGCGGGCATCCTCCTCGTCGGCTTCCTGATCGGCGCCTTCTGGCTGGGACGGCGCATCCGGAACCGGGAGCCCGCGCCCCCCAAGCCCGACGAGCAGCCGCACCGGCCGCCGGACGCCGGGCTGCCGGGCGAGGCCGAGGGTCACCGCCGGCCCGCCGAGCTCGACGAGCGCGAGGACCGGGTGATGCCGTACGAGCTGAGGCACCAGAACACCGACCCCGACCCGACGCCGCCCACCGAGGAGGACGTCAAGTGGCGCGGCGCCCCCAGCGGCGGCTTCGGCAGCGGCGGGCCCACCACGGGCGGCTGACCCGCACCGCCCGGCGGGCCACATCGCCGGGTGTCCCCGGGCGGGCCGCGAACGGACCGCCCGGGCCGACCGCTGCCCGGACGCCCGGCCCGCGTGGCCCCGCCCCACGCACCGTTTCGCGTGCTCGGCCCCTGGGCACCCGGGGGCCATGAGCGGTACGGACACGGCCACGCACACCCCCGCCCGGGCGTCCGCGCGCGACACCGCGCGGCTGGCGGCGCAGGTGATCGCACCGACCCTCGCGGCCGGCGCCATCGTCCGCCGCCGCGCCGGGATGGCCCTCGCCGAGCGGTACGCCCTCGACCGGCGCGCCACCGGGCTGCTCACCGAACTGCGCGGCGCCTACGGCCCCGGCCCCCTCCGGCTCGACGTGGCCGGGCGCCACTTCGCCGTCCTCCTCCGGGCCGGCGACGCCGCCCGCGTCCTGAACGGCACGCCGGACCCGTACTCCCCCGCCACCCGCGAGAAGCGCGCCTCGCTGGAGCAGTTCCAGCCGCACGGCGTGCTGGTCTCGCGCGGTGCCGAGCGTGACGCGCGGCGCGCGTTCAACGAGGCCGTGCTGGAGTACGGCCACCAGATGCACAGGCTGGCGCCCCGGATGGTGCGCACGGTCAGGGAAGAGGCCGGCAAGCTCCTGGGCGCGACGACCGCCGGCGACGGAGAGATCGGCTGGGCGGACTTCGGCACCGCCTGGGACCGCACCGCCCGCCGCCTCGTACTGGGCGACACCGGGCGCGACGACACCGGCCTGACCGCGATGCTCGGCCGGCTGCGCGCCACCGCCAACTGGTCCGTCGCCGCCCCGCGCCGCACCACGCTGCGCGGCCGCTTCGAACGCCGCCTCCGCGCCCACCTCGACCGCGCCGAACCCGGCAGCCTCGCCGCCGCCCTGGCCGCCACGACCGCCGCGCCCGGCACCGACCCGGCGGGGCAGGTGCCGCACTGGCTGTTCGCCTTCGACGCGGCGGGCATCGCCACCTTCCGTGCGCTGGCCCTGCTGTCCACGCACACCGCGCAGGAGACGCAGGTACGCAACGAACTGGCGGTCACCGACCTGACCGAGCCCCGCCTCCTGCCGTACACCCGCGCCTGTGTGCTGGAGTCGCTGCGCCTGTGGCCGACCACGCCCTTCGTGCTGCGCGAGTCGGTGCGCGAGACCGACTGGGGCGAGGACGCGCTGCCGGCCGGCACCGAGTTCCTCATCTATACGCCCCTGTTCCACCGGGACGAGTCGCTGCCGTACTCCGACCGGTTCACCCCGGAGATCTGGCTGGACGGCACGGCCCAGGACACCGAGGCGCTGATGCCGTTCAGCGCGGGCCCCGGCGAGTGCCCGGGCGAGGACCTGGTGCTCCTGGTCACCTCCACCATGCTGGCGGCCCTGCTCGAACGGCACACGTACCTGCCGGAGCGGCCCGGCAGACTGCGGCCCGACCGGCCCCTGCCCCGCACCCTCGACCACTTCGGCCTGCGCTTCGCGGCCCTGCCCCACCGACCGTGAGCGGTTCCGTGAAGCGTGAGGGTACGGGCACGGGCTGTGACATGATGCGAGAGCCTCGCCAAGGCTGCTGTGAACGGAAAGGTTCGGCATGGCTCCTCGCGCCGGTAAATGGCAGCGTGTGCCCCTCATCCCTCAGAGCAGGCAAGCGACGGAGGCCGAGACGGTCCCCGTCTATTCGTCGTTGACGCGCGAATGGAGAGCGCTGGGCCGGACGGTCCCGGGCCTGCCGGACCGCGAATGGGACGTTCTGGTGGCGCGCCCCGTGTGGCCCAGCCGTTGAGCCATCTGCCTCCGGCCGTAGCTCGGCGGTTCGAGTGAATCGGCGCCGAAAGCAGCCGCAGTGGTGTCTTTCCGCTTTCGCATTCGTTGTGATTTTCGCAGTGGAAGCCGGGCCTCATCGCGGTCCGTTCGTCACGAAATCCGTGGCAAGACTTCCTCCTGTGGAAAGGAAGCCGAACTATGAAGTGCAAGAAGGCTGCGGTAGCCGTCGCCGGTGTTGTCATGGCGCTGGGTGCGGCCGCGCCTGCTGTGGCCGACGCGGACGCCAACGGTGCCGCCGTGAACTCGCCGGGCGTCATCTCCGGCAACGTCGTCCAGGTCCCGATTCACGTGCCGATCAACGTGTGCGGCAACACCATCAACATCATCGCGCTGCTGAACCCGGCCTTCGGGAACGTCTGCGTCAACAAGTGACGCGACATCAGGCCTCGGCCGCGTAACAGCCGGTCCCGGAGCGCTCCGGGACCGGCTTTTCCGTGCCCGGCTGCCCCAAGCGGGCGATGAAATCCACCAACGGCCTACTGAGCGGCGGGACCGCGATCCCGGTCGGCCCATTAAGAATACTTTTGCTCCGAGTGACTGAGCGACTGGCGAATCCTGGCGCCTGGCGAAGGAGCGGAGCATGGGTCACCGGAGAGCGAAGACGAGAGGCACGCGGCGGGGGGTGCTCGCCGCCGGGCTGCTGAGCCTGCTGACGGCCGGTTCGGTCCTGTCGGCCCCGGCCGGCCACGCCTCCGAGCCGGCGGCTCCACGGGGCCCGTCCCCGGAAGTCCTGGAGGCGCCCGGAACAGGGCAGGGCCCGGGCCCGGAAGGGGACCGGGAAGCCGGGGCGGCAACGGCGGCCACGGGGTCGACGGCGGCCACGGGGTCGACGAGCGGGGTGGAGGCCGACACGGGCAGCGGGCCCGGGACGGGGGCGGGACTGGAGCGCGCGGAGACCGCCGGTCCGGAGAACGAGCCGGCGCCGGGGGTGGGGAGCGGACCGGCCATGGGGGCCTACCTGGATTACGGGCCGCGGGGCATTCACCGCATGGCGGGGCTTCGCAAGTGGCTCGGTGGCACGGACCTGCGGGTCGGGCACACGTACCTGCCCGGTGACGTGTGGACCAATATCGAGGGCCGGCCCGGGTTCCTGGAGCACTGGGCGCGGTGGCGGCAGGAGCGCGGGGACCGGCTGTTCGTCCTCAACGTGCCCATGCTGGAGCGCAACGAGAGCCACCTGCCCGACCCCGTCGTACGGCAGTTGTTGCGGCTGGGCGCGGACGGGCGGTTCGACCGGCACTTCCGGGCCCTCGGCGAACGCCTCGTCCAGCTCGGCGTGCCGGACACCATCCTGGTCCTCGGCTGGGAGATGAACGGCATCACGTACTCGCACCGCTGCGGACCGGACCCGGAGGCGTGGAAGGCGTACTGGAAGCGCATCGTCACGGCCATGCGCGCGGTGCCCGGCCAGCGCTTCCGCTTCGACTTCGCGCCCAATCGCGGGCGGGACGCCATTCCGTGGACCGCCTGCTACCCCGGTGACGACGTCGTCGACATCATCGGGATGGACTCCTACGACCAGCCGTCGGGCGAGAGCTTCGACGAGCAGGTGAACCAGCCCTACGGGCTGCGGCAGCACGTGGAGTTCGCCGCCGAGCACGGCAAACCGATCTCGTACCCGGAGTGGGGGCTGTTCCGCAACGGCGACAACCCCGAGTACATGCGGCGCATGCTGGAGTGGATGGAACGGCACAAGCCGCTGTACCACACCATCACCGACTACTGCCCGCACGGCGTCTGGCAGTGCGACGAGAATCCGAAGTCGGCCGAGGTGTTCCGCACGATGCTCTCCGGCAAGGGCAACCCCACGGAACCGCAGCCCGAGCAGCCCGAACAGCCGGAGCAACCCGAACAGCCCGGACGCCCCGAGCAGCCAGAGCAGCCAGAGCAGCCCGAACAGCCCGGACGCCCCGAGCAGCCGGAACAGCCCGAGCAGCCCGAGCAGGCCGCCTGTACTCCGCTGGACCTCGGCGACTGGGTCGAGCGGTGGCTCGGCCGCCAACTGTGCGTGAAGTTCGAGTGGCGTCGTTACGTCAGGTCCTGAGCCGCCGCACCCACGTCCGGTCACGCAGCCGGTCCGCCGCCCACCGGCGGCCGGCCGCGTACCCGGCGAGGAGCAGCAGGAGCGGCGCGGTCCGTCGCCGGGCGAGCAACAGCCGCTGGTTGACGACCGGTTCGGGGCGCCAGTGGCTCTTGTACGGCTCCCGGCCGCGCAGCAGGCTCAGCGTGGTGCGGCCGCTCGCGCTGCTCTCCCGGGCGCCGTTGCGCAGCAGCAGGGTCGCCACGTCGACCTTGTGCGCGCGCAGCACGGGATCGGCCCCGTACAGGTAACCGCCGGACAGCAGCGGGGACATCAGCGTGAGGTCCGCGGCGACCAGGTCACCGGCCATGCGGAACTCCGTCACCATCGCGTCCCCCGACTCCACCATCGACCGCACCGCCCGCTGGAGGTGCTCCACGAACCGGGGCCGGAGGTGCTCCGGTGTCACCCCGCGGTCCGCCCACTGCCGGTGGTGCAGGGCCAGCAGCCGTTCCAGGGCGTGCGGCACCTCGGCGGCGGGTACGACGTGCTCCTCGATGCCCAGCCTGTCGAGCTTGCGCAGTTTCGATCGGGCCCGCTGGGCACGGGACGACGGGAGGCGGCCAACCAGTTCGTCGATGGGCGCGGCGGGCAGCTCCATGCACACCGAGTCGGGCAGGCGGCGGCGCGGGCCGCGCCAGCAGGCGTGGACCCGTTGCGCGGCGGCCCCGGCCCGCACCTCCCGGAGGTCGATCACGGCGGTACGGGCGAGGCGGCCGAGCGCCCGGGCCAGTACCGGTACCGCCTCGTCGGCGTGGGCGTCGTCGACGAGCACGTCGGAGAAGTCCGTGATGGCCCCGCCCAGGTGGGTCAGCACCGGCAGCGGCCGGCGCACCAGCCGGAGGGGCGCCGCCGCGACGAGCGCCCCGTCGCGGCGTACCAGGACGACGCGCAGGCGGCCGGGCGTGCCGTACGACACCCACCAGGAGTGCAGCCAGGAGTGCGACTGGAACGGGGTGGCCGTGGCGCACCTCCGGTACAGGCGCGCCCACTCGGCGGCGAGCCGGCCGAACGCCTCGCCGTCCCGGCAGACGGTCACCTCCCAGGTCATACGAGGGCCTCCGGATGCGGGTTCGGCTGGGGCGCCGACTGCGCGGCCGGGCCCGGGCCGGGCACGGACCGGTACCCGTACCGCGACCCGCGCCGCCCGTACCGGGGCCGCACCAGCAGGGCGAGCCCGCCGAGCAGCCCGCCCGCGCAGCCGCCGACGAGCGCGGACAGCGGTGGCGACGGCGAGACGGGGCTCGTCGGCGTGGCCGCCCGGGTGAACTGGAGGACCTTCACTCCGGTGCTGCCCTCCGTGTGGGAGCCCTTCTGCACGAGGGCCCTGGCCACGCTGTCGGCCATGCCCGCCGCGGCCGCGGCTTCCGGCGCCCGCGCCGTGATGGCGATCATCGGCGCGTCCGGCGAGGTCACCGCCTGGACGCTCGCGCGCAGCGTGGCCGCCGGCACGCCGGCCGCGACCTGGGCGTCGCCGACGATCGCGATGTCGGTGGCGACCCTCCCGTACGCCTGCGCCAGGCCCATCGCCCCGGCCGGGTCGGACTTCGCGGACGGTACGACGATGACGTAACTGGTGGCCGCGTACTCGGGGGTCTTCAGCAGCCCGTACCCGCCGCCGGCGAGGACGCCCAGCAGCGCGGCGGCCGGGACCAGCCACCGGCGGCGGGTGCGCTTGAGACGGGTGAGCCAGCCGATCGCACGGCGTACGGCAAGGGACTGGGTGGTGGTCATCGACAACTCACTTCGTCGTAGAGCTCGCTAGCTCGCTGTAGAGGGACATCAACTGCCGGGCGCTGTGCGCGATGTCGTAGCGGTGCACGGCGGCGGGGACCGGGAGCCGCTCACGGGCGACCGACGCCAGCGCGGCGGCCACCTCGGGTGCCGTGCCGCCGATCCGGCGCGCGCCGGGCGCCTCCTCGGGCGGCAGGTCGTCGAGCGCGGGGCACGCCACGTACCGCACGGGCAGCCCGGCGGCCAGCGCCTCGACGATCGCGAGCCCGAACGCCTCGTCGGCGGACGTGGACACGAACACGTCCATGGCCGACAGCAGTTCCGGCAGCCCACGGTCGACCGCCCCCGCCCACACCACCCGGTCCGCCGCCCCGCACTCCCGGGCGACCGCCTCCAGCCGCTGCCGCTGCTCGCCCTCCCCCACCAGCAGCAGCCGGACGTCGCCGGGCACCGAGGCCACCGCGCGGATCAGCGTGTCGAACCGCTTGCCCGCCGCGAGGCGCCCCACCCCGCCGACGACGTACGCGTCCGGCGCCAGCCCCAGCCGCCGCCGCACCGCCCGCCGCGCGGCCGGGTCGAACGCGAAGCGCTCCACGTCGATGCCGTTCGGCACCACCCGGATGCGCCCCGGGTGCACGCCCCATCCGGCCAGCCGCCGCGCCACCGTGTCGGAGACGGCGACCGTCGACGTGCCGAGCCGCTCGCTGGCCAGGTACAGGGCGCGTGCGCCGCTGCTCAGGCGCCGGCCCTCGATCTGGGCGGCGCCCAGCGAGTGTTCGGTCGCGACGACCGCCCGTACGCCGGCCAGCCGGGCGGCGAGCCGCCCGTACACGCACGCCCGGTACAGGTGCGTGTGGACGACGTCGAAGGCGCCGTGCCGGATGAGCCGGGTGAGGCGGGGCAGGGCGGCCAGGTCGCGGTTGCCGCGCATGCCCAGGTGGGCCACCGGCACCCCGTCGGCGCGCAGCGCGTCGGCGACCGGTCCGGGGTTGGTGAGCGTGACGACGCTGCTGCGGACGCGGTCCATGTGCGGCAGCAGCAGGCGCAGTTGCTGCTCGGCGCCGCCGATGCCGAGGCCGGTGATGATGTGCAGGACCTTCATGACATGGGTACGGGGGCGCGCCGGGACCCGTGCAGCTTCCGTTTGGCGTGCAGCCGCCACGCGGTGTCGCGCTGCCCGATGTGCACCCGGGGCAGGGCGAACACGCCGCTCACGGCGCCCGGGTCGATGGCGGCGGCGTACGTGTACCCCGCCTCCCGCACGGTCCGGACCGCGCGCTCGTTGACGTGCCCGTACGGGTAGCAGAACCCGTCCGGGGCCGTTCCCGTGATCGTGCGGAGCGCCTCCCGGCTCTCGGCCACCTCCTCGCGCAGTACGTGTTCGGGCGCACCGGACAGGGAGACGTGCCGCAGACCGTGCGAGGCGACCTCCATGCCGGCGGCTGCGCAGCGCCGGACGCCGTCCTCGGTGAGCAGCGGCTTGCGCGGGCCGAGCGCGTCCCAGGAGTTGTCCCCGCCGAGCCGGCCCGGGAGGACGAAGACGGTGGCCGTGCACTCGTGGCGGCGCAGGAGGGGGACCGCGTTGTCGAGGAAGTCGGCGTACCCGTCGTCGAAGGTGAGGCCGACCAGGCCGCGCGTGTCGCCGTGGCGGGCCGCGTACAGCAGCAATTGCCGTACCCCGACCCCGCGCAGGCCGTGGTCGCGCAGCCAGCGGAGCTGCTTGTCGAGGCGGGCGGGTGAGACGGTCACGTGGTACGGGTCATCGTCCGTGGTGTCGTCGATCGAGTGGTACATCGCCACCCAGAGGGGGATTCTCGGCTGGTTCATGTGCTGGCCTTCGCAGGGCGGATCGGATCAGGGAACGGGTCAGGGCGGGGACCACCGGGGCACGCAGGGCGCAGGCGGCGGCGGTGAACGTGGCCGTGACCACGGCGAGGGCGAGCGGCACGGCGAGCGGGGGCGGCCCGGCCGCGCACCACCATCCGGCCGCCGTGGCGACGGCCGCCGCCCCGGCGAGCCGGGCCAGCCCGAGCGCGAGGTGCCGGGCGTCGAGCGGGACGCTCTGCCGTCGTACGCCGGCCAGGAGGAGGGCGGCGGCGAGGCTGATGCCGAGCGCGTTGGCGGCGGCGATACCGGCGGCGCCCCACGGTCCGGCCCACGCCCGGCCGGCCGCGGCGGTCACGGCGATGCCGCCGAGCATGACGGCGCCCGGGTACCACAGGGGGCGGGAGGCGGAGAAGTAGCAGCGTACGAGGGCGCCGACGAGCGTCTGGCCGAGCAGCCCGAGGGCGTACGCCCGCATGACGGCGGCCGTGGCGGCGGTGTCCGCCGCGTCGAACGCGCCGCGCTGGAAGAGCAGTTCCACGATCTGCGGCGCGGCCGCCACGACGGTCGCGGCGCCGACGAGGACGATCACCCCCGCGAGCAGCAGGTCGCGCTCGGCCCGCCGCCGCGCGGTGTCCGGGTCGCCCGCCGCGAGCGCCCGCGCGACGACCGGGAAGCTGACCGTGCACAGCATCAGCGAGAGCACCATCGGCAGTTGGGCGACCTTCTGCGCGTAGTTGAGGTGCGAGATCGCCCCGGCGGGCAGCGGCGCGGCGAGGAAGCGCTCGACCAGGACCTGCGACTGGCGGCACACCGCGAACACGATCACCGGCGCGAGCGCGGCCAGCACGAGGCGGGGCGCCGGCCCGTTCCGGGCACGCGCCGGGCCGGGCGTACGCAGTTGCCGCCACAGGACCGGCGCCTGGACCAGCACCATCAGCGCGCCGCCCGCCGCGACCCCGGCCGCCGCCGCGCGCACGCCCCACTCGCCCGGGTCCAGCAGGACGACCGCCGCGATGATGCCGGTGTTGTACGCGACGTAGATCGCGGCGGGCGCGAGGAAGCGGCCGTGGGCGCGGAGCGCCGCGCTGAAGTAGCCGGCGAGGGCGAAGGAGAGCACGCAGGTCGCGGTCAACCGAGTGCAGTCGACCGCCAGTTGTCGCTCGGGGAGCCCGGGCGCGAGCAGGCCGACGAGCCAGGGCGCGGCGAGCACGAGCAGCCCGGCGGCCGCGCCCATGCCGAGGGCCGTCCTGGGGAGGGTGGCCCGGACGAGCGCGCGGACGGGGTCGCCGGTGGTGCCCGCCCGGCGGGCGAGGGCGGCGGCGAAGGCGGGTACGAGGACGAGGGCCATGCCGTCCTCGATCAGCAGGGTGGCCGCGAATTCCGGGACGGTCCATGCCACGAGGAACGCGTCCGTGCCGGTACCCGCGCCGAACGTGTGGGCGAGCAGTTGGTCCCGGACCAGCCCGAGCAGGGCGCCCACCGCCGTCAGGGCCGCGGTGAGCGCGGCCGCCCGGGCGAGGAAGCGGCCGGACGGCGCCCATGCCCGGTCCTCGGGCGCCGGGGCCGCCGCGACGCGGTGGGGGGCGTCAGCCATGCGGGCCTCCGGCCACGGGGGCGGCGTCGGCGCGAGGGGCCGTGGCGGACCGTCCCGGCGGGCCGGCGTCGGCGTACGGCCACGAAGCCGGTCGGGCACCCCGCCGATCCGCGCGGGGGTCCCCCCTCTGGGGGAAGGCCGGTGCCGGAGGGGCCTCGCCCCCGCCCACCGCCTCCGGCGCGAACGCCCACCAGGCGGCAAGCCCGAGCACCAGCGCCGTGAGGACCGTCGCCGGGCCGCCGATGTCCGCGTACGCGAAGTCGACGAGCTGCCAGACCAGCAGGCCCACCGCGACCAGCCCGCAGTCCGGCACCGCCCCGGCCCGGCGGGCGTCCGCCAGGCGCCGCACCCCGCACGCCAGCAGCGCGAGCCAGCTCCCGGCGACCGTCAGCAGGCCCAGCAGCCCCTGCTCGCCCAGTACCAGGAGGTACATGTTGTGCGGCGACAGCAGGGGTTGCCGCTCGAAGCCCCGGCCGGCGCCCGCCGTGTCGCTGCCGGACGACAGGCCGAGCGAGGCGTGACTGTCCCGGTAGTGGGGGAAGCCCTTGAGCCCGACGCCCGTGAGCGGCTCGGCGCGCCACATCCCGGCCGCCGCGGCCCACATGGTGTACCGGTCGGTGACCGACCGGTCGGGGGTCGCCGTGACCTGCGAGATGCTCGCGACCCGCTCCTGGACCATCTGCGAACCGACGCCCAGCCCGGCCACCAGCACCACGCCCAGCGCGCCCGCCGCGAGCCCCACCCGCACGGCGCGCCGCACCCCGCACAGCGCCAGCAGCAGCCCGCAGGCCGCCACCGTCGCGATCCAGGCGCCCCGGCTGAACGACACCACCAGGGGCACGAGCAGCAGTCCGCCGCAGGCCGGCGCCCACGCCCGGGCCCGCCGCCCCGCCTCCCCCGGGGAACCGAGCGCGATCCCGGCCGCCGCGACGATCCCGTACGCGACGACCGTCGCCATGCCCATCACGTCGGTGGGCCCGAAGGTCCCCACCGCCCGGACGTCCTCCCCCATGTACGACGCGCCCGTGCCGGTCACGTACTGGGCGACGCCCACCGCCCCCTGCGCGAGCGCGAGGCCGATCACCGCCCAGGTGACCACGGCGAAGTCCCGCCGGTCGCGTACCAGCAGCACCACGGCCGCCGGTACGAGGACGAAGACCTGGAGGTAGCGGGCGACGCCCGGAAGGCTGGCGGCCGGGTCGTGGGACGTGACCGCCGCCGTGCAGACGCCCAGCACGGGCAGGCCCAGCACGACGGCCGCCGTACGCGACAGCGGCCGCGCCCGGTCCCGTACCAGGCGTACGGCGCAGAAGGCGACCAGCACGGCGGACGCGGCGTCCGCGACCGTTCCGGTGCCCGAGGAGCCGTGCGGCGGCGGGACGGCGAGCAGCGCGACGACCACGAGCAACGGCACCAACGGCGCCCACCTGCGTACCGGCATCAGCTTCCCGCCGGGCGGATCAGCGAGGCCGCCGTGCGCAGCAGGATGCACACGTCCTGCCAGAGCGACCAGTGGTCGATGTAGTGGTTGTCGAAGCGGCACCGGTCCTCGATGGAGGTGTCGCCGCGCAGCCCGTGCACCTGCGCGAGCCCGGTCAGCCCGACCGGCATCCGGTGCCGTGCCGCGTAACCGGGGTGGACGCGGCTGAACTTGGCGACGAAGTAGGGGCGTTCCGGGCGCGGCCCGACGAGGCTCATGTCGCCGCGCAGCACGTTCCAGAGCTGCGGCAGCTCGTCGAGCGAGGTCCGGCGCAGGAACGTTCCGACAACGCTCATCCGCTCGTCGTGGGCGACGCTCCACCGGGTGGCGGCCTCCTCGTCGTCGGCGGGCCGCAGCGTACGGAACTTCAGCAGCGTGAAGAGTCGGCCGTCCTGGCCGACGCGCTCCTGCCGGAAGACCACACCGGGGCCGTCCGACAGCCGGATCGCGGCCGCGCACAGCAGCAGGAGCGGGGAGAGTACGGCGAGCATGAGCCCGGCGACGGTGACGTCGAGGATCCGTTTGGGCAGTCGGCCCCGGTGGGCGGGCGGCGGGTCCAGGCGCCGGCACGCGTGGCCCCACAGGTGCTGGCTCATCGGCGTACCACCGCCCGTACCGCCGGCCGTACCGCCGCCCGTGTCGCCGCCCGTGTCGCCGACGAGCCAGCCGACACAGCCGTAGTGGCGCAGCAGCGCGACGAGGTCGGTCTGCTCGGCGCCGGCGAACAACGCGTCGCGCACGCTGTTCTGGATGACGGCCCGGTGGATCTCCTCGGGGCTGGTCAGCACCGGCAGTGACGATTCGGCGGGCGGCTGCGGCCGCTGCGTGTCGACGATGCCGACCGGCCGGATGCCGTACTCGGGGTGCCTGGCGAGCGTGGCGGCCAGCCGCTGCGCGGCGGGCGCTGGGCCGACGACGAGCGCGGAGCGCGGGTGCGCGCGGGCGGCGGCGCGGCGACGGTGGTGCAGCACGGCACGGCACCCGCACACGAAGGCCAGGTGGACGGCGTACGCGGCGGCCAGCGTCGCCGGGCCGATGGCGCGCTGCGGGGACTGCGCGGCGAGCAGCGTGGCGGCCGCGCACCACGCGATGGCCGCACGCCCGGCGAGGGTGGGCAGTTCGTCGAGTACGGAGAGGACGGGGCCGGGCCGGTAGAGGCCGGCGTACGCGTTGAGCGCGGCCAGGAACGCGGTGAGCTGCATCAGCAGGGCGGCGGCGCGCTGTTCGTGGTCGAGCAGCAGCGCGGCGAGCAGCACGGCGGCGCAGTCGGCGGCGACGAGGGAGGAGACGAAGGGCGGTGCGGGCACCGGGCGGCGCGGCGGCAGGGCCAGCCGGTCCGCCCGCCCGCGGGGCGGGACGACGGTGGTGGCCGGGCTGGTGCTTTCCGTGGTCACTGGGAGATCGGCTCCCTGAGCTCGTGGCGCGGTGCGGCGGTCACCTCGCGGTACACGTCCGCGATGGCCGCGCCCGCGCGCCGCACGTCGAACCGCCGCAGCACGTGCTGCTGGGCCTGGCGGCCCAGGGCCTCCCGCAGGACGGGCCGCCGCAGCAGTCCGGCGAGGGCGGCGCCGAGTGCCGCCGGGTCGCCGGGGCGTACCAGGCAGTGCGTCTCGTGGCCCGGCGGCAGGCTCTCGCGGGCGCCGTCCACGTCGGTGAGGACGACGGGGCGGCCGCCCGCCATGGCCTCCAGGGGCGCGAGGGCCATCCCTTCCCAGCGGGACGGCTGGACGACGAGGTCGGCGGCCCGGTACCAGGGGGCGGGATCGGCGACGGCGCCGGCGAAGGTCACCGACGGCGTCACGCGGCCGCCCCGCCCGGCGGCGGCGCGCAGGGCTTCGGCGTCCGGGCCGTCGCCGACGAGGACGAGCCGGGCGTGCGGTACGCGGTCGAGGACGGCGGGCCACGCCTCCAGGAGGGTGTCCTGGCCCTTCTGACGGCACAGCCGTCCCACGCACACCACGAGCGGTGCCGAGGCGGGCAGCGCGAGCGCCGCGCGGGCGGCCGCCCGGTCCGGTGCCGTGGCGAACCGCCGGGCGTCCACGCCGTTGTGGACCACCGACCAGGCCGCCCGTACGCCCGCCCGCTCGCCACGCCGCCGTTCCGCCTCGCTGACGCAGACGACCCGGTCGGTCCAGCGGGCGGCCCAGCGCTCCCACCGCCTGGCGAGCGCGCCGGTCACCCCGTCGACCGCCTCGAACGACCAGGCGTGCGGCTGGTACACGGTGGGCACACGGCCGCGCACGGCGATCCGGGCGGCCAGCCCGGCCTTCGCGCTGTGCGCGTGCACCAGGTCGGGGCGGAGCAGGTCGACGAGCTCGGCGATCCGGCGGCTCTCCGCCACCAGCCCCGGCCCCGGTTCGCGCCCCGCCCGCCACGGGTGCACATCGGCGCCGCACGCCCCGGCCGCCACCGCGAGCGGCGTCCCGGGCGGGCAGGCGACGGCCACCCGCATTCCCAGGTCCACCTGCGCACCGGCCACGTCGGTGACCACACGGGCCACGCCGCCGTCACCCGGCTGGACAACATGCAATGCGGTAAGTGGGGGACGCACGCGTGACCCTTTCTACGAAGCTGGTGGCAGTGAGGGGTCGGCGCTTTCCGGCGCGCGGGCGAATGTCAGGCCTCTGAATTCCCCCTGTTGGTTCTCCGCTTCTCCGCTTCCTCGCTTCTCCGCTTTGACGGATGAGGTCCGGCGAGAGGAACGTTATAACTCAACAATCACGACCAGAAGCATATGAAACACCGCCGGAGCAACTTCCGTATTTTCACGTCGCGTTCGTGGTGCGGCGTGTCGCGCGCGAGAGCCGGGCGGCGGTGTCACCCATTCGGTCGCGCAACCGGCGAAATACTGAGGCGTTGTTGGTGTAGCCGGCCACGTCGGCCGCAGTGCCCCACCAACCTAGGAGCTCCTCCATGTCCCGTATCGCGAAGGCAGCCGTCCTGACCTCCGCCGTAGCCGCGTCCGTCGCCGGTGCCACCGGCGTCGCGCACGCCGACGCCGACGCGGATGCAGCGGCCGTGAAGTCCCCCGGCGTCATCTCCGGCAACATCATCCAGGTGCCGATCCACATCCCGATCAACCTGTGCGGCAACACGATCGACATCATCGGTGCGCTGAACCCCACTTTCGGCAACGTCTGCGTCAACGACTGACGCGGCACGCCACGCGCACAGCCGGCGCGAGACAGTGCGTCATCCCCGCGGGGGGTGGCGCACTTCTGCGTGTACGGAAGCGGGTGCGGGAACGCGGGTGGAAACGGACGCGGAAGCGCGTACGGGAACGCGTGCGGAATGCTGCCGGAACGCGTGCGGGAACGCGTGCGGGAACGCGTGCGGGAACGCGTGCGGAAAAGGGCGTGCCACTCCATCGGCGGCGCGCCGCCATCGCCCCGGCGGCCGAGTCCGGGGTGCTTTTCGTGGCAGGTCAGGCGGCCCGATTCACCCGTCGGGCCCACTCGTACGTGGTCACGCATGCGTTTGCGGGCCGCAATGGGCGGACTCACGGTGATGTCACGTTCTCGACGCATCACTGGGCATCACCGGAAGGACAAGGCATGCGTCTCCTGACACCCCGCCGTGTGGCGGTCACCGCGCTCTGTGCCGCGCTCACGCTCGGTACGGCGGGACCCGCCCTCGCCCACGCCACCCACCAGGCCGCCAAGGAACAGGCCAAGGAGCAGGTCAAGGCGCCGGAGGACATCGGCGACATCCTCGGCTCGATCGGCAACGTGCTCGACTCCGTCCTGGGCACCGTGTCGGGCGCGAACAGCGGCACCCAGACGCTCCCCGCGACCGACATGGACCAGCAGATGAAGGACCTCACGGCCGCCATCGAGGCCCTGAGAAAGGCGGCGGCCGAAGCGGAGGCCAACTCCGGCCCCGCGACCTCCTCACCCGCGACCTCCGCCCCCGCGCCCGCGGGCACCTCCATGGACGCGACGGACTCGACGGACACCACCGACACCACGGACGCGGCCGTGGACAAGGCACTCGCCGGCATGGACAAGGCCATCGACGACATGGTCGCCGCCGCGATGAAGGGCCAGGCGGTCACCTCGGCGTCCCAGGTCCAGACGGCCACCAAGACCCTGATCGACGCGATCATGCGCGACGTCGCCGGAATGACCGGTACGCAGGCGACGGGCGTCAGCACGCTCCCGGCCACCACGCTCCCGGCCACCGGCCTCTAGGTCCATCGGGCCCGCCCCCGACGGCCGTGCCGCCTCAGCCCCCACTGAGCCGACACGGCCGCCGGCCATTTCCCACCCGCCAAGCTGATCCCATTGATCTGGTTCATCCCACTGATCTCGCTGATCGGAGAATAGGACCGATTCGTATCGTTCGAGTGCAGTGCCGAGAATTCGCGGCTCGTGGAGTTTCCCCCACGCGGAGGGCTCGTTAGGGAAGACAGAGCGCTGCACAGGTGATCCAAGTGGCCTGTGATGTGCGTGAGTTGCAGCGAACAGACGCCATTCCAGGAAGGACTCCCTCCCATGAAGCCCACCAAGGTTGCTGCGGTCGTCGCCGGTTCCGTGATGGCTCTGGGCGCGGCCTCGCCGGCCTTCGCCATCGACCCCACCCTCACCCCGTCCAGCCTCAACGGAGGCGTCGAAGCCCTGGGCAAGCGCGGTCTGACCGAGGCCGTTCCCGCCGACGCGGTGGGCAAGGTGACCGACGGCAAGGCCGTCGACAAGGTGCAGGACACCGCCGGTGGGGCGAAGGACACCGCCACGCCGCTCCTGGGCGGCCTGCCCGCGCTGGGCGGCGGCAAGTAACTTCGCCTGATGGACGGGAAAGTACTCCCTCGTACGTGACGCTGCCGGGGCCGGCGGAAGACGATGAACTTCGTTTCCCGTCGGCCTTTCGGCATGCCCGGTTCTCCGCGCGCGACGCGACGCACCGGCGTTGCTGCAATCAGGCGAATTCTGACGCCGCTCTCGGCGCGTGCTCGTTCTTTGAGGCAGCACCGTTACTCACAGCCCGGGAAGGCGTACGCAGCAATGAACCTGAAGTCTCAGGCAGGCGTGGGGATTGTCGTCACGTGCCTCGCATCGGCGGCGATGGCGTCGCCCGCGGCGGCGTCCGCCGCCGTGCCGGTCGCACCGGTGGACGTGCCGCTGCACGGTCTCGGAACCGTACTCCCGACGGAGACGCCGACGCTGCGTACCGGCGTCCCCATCCCGCTCCCGGGGGCGCCCATGGGGCTCACCGGGCATGGGGAGGGCAGGGTACAGCCGCTGCTCCTGCCGCAGCTCCCCATCACGGCCGGGATCCCGGAGACGCTGGTCAGCGCGCCGCTGCCGGACGTCGTGGAGGGCGAGCCGACGGGCCGGGCGCTGGTCGCCGCCCCCGCCTCCGAGGTGCAGGCGACCACGCCGGGCGCGATCCTCGGCCTCCCGATCACCCTGCCGCGCGCCGAGTCGCTCGGCCTGCCGGGCGTCGAGCTGCCGCAGGCGGGCTTCCTGGCGCCGACCGTGTCGGGGGCGCTGGACTCGACGCTCGGGCTGGCTCAGCCGAAGAACTGACCCGGGCCCCTCCCCCGAGCGGCCCCTGCCGCCGAGCGGTCCCTCCTCCCGAGCGGTCACTCCCCCCGAGCGGCCCCTCTCACCGAGCGGTCGCAAATCCCATCGCCCCGCACGTTCCCTTTCCTCCTCAAGCCCCCGCTCCGTCCAACAAGTCCCCCTCTCCCCCCCACCCCCCACAAGTTCAAGCACAAGTTCCCCCCCGTCCCCGAATTCCCTTCCCCCGCACTCCCTGCGTCCAAAAGGGCGAACCCTGTGCCACGACCGGCTGTTGGAGTGGCGCGGCCGTTACCCGTCCTGAAAAGCGGCGTTGTAGGGGAGTGACGACCGCGGTTCCGCGGTCGGATTTCCACGTACAAGGAGATTTTGATGTCTCGCATCGCGAAGGCTGCCGCCGTCATCGTCGGCACGGGTGCTGTCGCCCTGAGCGGAACCGGCATGGCCGTCGCCGACGCGCGGTCCGACGCCGCTGCCGTCGAGTCCCCCGGTGTCATCTCCGGCAACGCGATCCAGGTCCCGATCCACATCCCGATCAACCTGTGCGGCAACACCATCGACATCATCGGTCTGCTCAACCCCGCGTTCGGCAACCAGTGCGCAAACGTCGACGGTCACAAGAAGGACCACAAGGACCACAAGGGCGGCTACGGCGGCTGAACACCGCGGCGTACAACCACGTCAGCAGCATACGGCCCCCCGGCTCACCGGCCGGGGGGCCGTTCCGCGTCTCCGGCCGGTCACGCGTAGCGGTAGATGTGGTGGTGGTCGGCTACGTCGGCGGGGGTGACCTTGAACGGCGGCATGGGCTCGTTCCGCGCGACGACCCGGCGGTACTGGGCCGAGCCGGGCGGGGGCGGTGTGGCGGGCAGGTAGCGGGCCCTGGGGTTCTTCCGCTGCCAGCGCGACCAGATCAGGTCGATGAAGGAGTGGTGGAGCCAGAAGACCGGGTCGTTGACGGACGCGCCGCCGAGCATCAGACCGCCGACCCACCGGTGGACGCGATTGTGGTTGCGCCAGCGGCCGTTGCCGCTCTGCCGGGTCCAGCCCTCCAGCGCGTTGCGGAAGCCGGTGCGGCTGGTGGAGTCCCAGGGCGCGGAGTCGTACACGGTCTCGGCGGTCGCCCCGGCCAGTTCCCGCGCGGTGGGCAGCCCGATGGGGTTGGCCGGGTTGCCGAAGTTCCGCGTCAGGAACGGTGATTCGGTGACGCCGACCGTGATCGGCCAGTTCCCCCTGGCGTACGCGAAGGGGCCGGTCATCACCTGGTGGTCGCCGCGCCGCCCGTTGCCGCCCATGAAGTCCTCGCCCCACAGGGACGCGGCGGGGGTGTTGTCGCGGGTCCAGTCCCAGTAGGGGACGGTCACCGTCGGGTCGACGCTCCTGAGCGCCCGCTCGAACTCCAGCAGGTACTGCCGGTGCCAGGGCAGGAAGGACGGCGCCATGTGCGCGACCCGCAGATCGTCGTCGCCGTCCGCGCTGTAGTACTCGATGTGCGTGCGGACGAAGTCGTCGTACCGGCCGCTGCGCTTCAGCGCCAGGACGGCGCTGACGAACTTCTTGCGCTCGGCGCCGGTCAGGTCGCGCTGGTTCTTACGAACGTACGCCATGGTGTCCTCCTCCCGGGGCGAGCCGGGCGGAGCCCAGCTCGTCCACGGCGGCGCGGGTGGCGGCCAGGGGCGTCGGGTACGACTGGTAGTGGTCGACGGGCGTGAGGTAGCCGCCGTCGGCGCACCGCATCAGGTGCAGGGGCCTGCCGTCGACCCGTACGCCGAATCGCCGCCCGTCCGGTGGCAGGGGCTCGCCCTGGATGTGCCGCCCCTTGTACATCTCGTCGAACCCCGCCCCGGGCGCCCACGACCGCGTCCGTGCCGCCCCGTCGCGGGGCGTGGCGGCGACATGGGCGAGCGTCCCGCCGGTGAACGCGGTGACGGTCAGGGTGAACAGTGCCCGCAGCGCGGCGCGCCGGCGCGGGAGGAGGCGGGACAACGGCTGTACGACGCTCATCGATCGGGCTCCCTGCTCATCGTGGCTCCCACCGGGCACAACGACCCCGCACCTGAACCGTTCCGGAGGGCGTAACCGCATCCCTCACCGGGCCATTACCCGGCCAGGTGAATCATTGGCCCGGCATATCGGCTGAACGGGTGGAAACCCATCCGAAGGCACCGCAAGACGCCACTACCATCCGGCAGCATGACCTCTTCCACCGCCGCAACCCCGGGGCAGCAGGAATCCCTCCTGGGGACCCTTGCCGTCATCCCGTGGGCCAATGAGCCCGAGCCCGAGTCCGATGCGCCCGTCATGCCGTTCCTGATGGTGTACTCCCTCGGGGACGGCCGGGACGGGCCCGAGGCGGGGGCGGAGGCGCTGCGGAGCGAGTTGGAGAAGGCCGGCCTGTCCATCGGCGACAAGGTCACGGACCTCACCCGCGAGACCCGCGTTCCGGTCACGCTGCTGGTGGAGGCCGAACAGGCCGTGCTCAACCTGCCGTTCATGAAGGTGCAGTGTCCGGTGCCGCCGGAGTGGGAGAAGGCCGCCCACGAGACCGGCAAGGCCTATCTGATCTGCTCGCTGCGCCCGTGGCCCGAGGCCGTGCAGGGACAGCCGGTCAGCGAGGAGCAGTTGCGGGCGTTCGTCGGTGCCGACGAGCTGGTGGAGCAGAGCGCCCACTGCCTGCTGCCCGTGCGCAGGGTACGTACCTGACCCTTCCCCCGAAGAGGCCCCGGCGGCAGGCGCGTTGACCTGCCGCCGGGGCTTTCCCTCGTTCCGGGGAAGAAATCGGGGAAAACCGCGACGAAAGGATTCGGCGTGTAACGTCGCCGCCATGACGATGACGCGCGTGAAGGACGAGGCGCCCCTCGCCCGGACTGAGGATCGCGAGCGGGACATCACGGTCGGCGCCGGCCGGCCGCTCGCGTGGCTGCTGGTGATCACGGGCGCGGTCGGGCTGCTCGCGGCGTGGGTGATCACGCTGGACAAGTTCAGACTGCTCGAGGACCCGTCCTTCACCCCGGGGTGCAGCCTCAACCCGGTGGTGTCGTGCGGCAACATCATGAAGAGCGAGCAGGCGTCGGTGTTCGGGTTCCCCAACCCGATGCTCGGGCTGGTGACCTACGGCATGGTGATCGCCATCGGCGCGGCACTCCTCTCGGGCGCCCGCCTGCGGCGCTGGTACTGGCTGGGCCTGAACACCGGGACGCTCTTCGGAGTCGGCTTCTGCACCTGGCTGATGCACCAGTCCCTCTACGAGATCGGCTCGCTCTGCCTGTGGTGCTGCTCGGCCTGGGCCGCGACCATCGTCATGTTCTGGTACGTGACCTCCCACACCCTCCGCAAGGGCCTGCTCCCCGCCCCGCGCGCGGTGCGGGGTTTCCTCGACGAGTTCACCTGGGTCCTGCCCGCGCTCCACATCGGGATCATCGGCATGCTGATCCTCACCCGCTGGTGGACCTTCTGGACAAGCTGACGAGCCCGGGCGGGTACGCATGACGAGTTGTCCGATCTTGTTCCGGGCCTCTCCGTGGACGTCCGCCGACGCCCAGGAGGCGTCCGCCTAGGCGTCCGGGTTCTTACCGGCGGCGACGGTGGTGATGCGCTGCACCTGCATCGTGGCGAAGGACCGCAAGTCGTGGTCCTTCGGCAGCGAATGGCCGTACACAAGGGCTACGACAGTGCCGACGCGGAGCGCCGCAACCGTGGATTCTTCCTTCGTGTAGGCGTCGGTCTCATCGGCGCCCACCTCGATCGTCAAGGGCTTGATCGCGGCAGTGTTCTTCTCATGGTGCCGGGCGACCACCGTCTTCATGCCGGCCTTGGCGCTCTCGACGGAGTCGTAAGCCAGCAGCTCGAAGTCCACGTCGGTCTCACCGCCGCTGTCCAGCTCGAAGTGCTGGGTAGTCGCTACGCCGGTGAGTCCGGCGCAGTTCCAAGCGCCCTTCATCTGACAGAACTCCTGTATTTCGCTGCCCTCTTGAACCTGCGGAGTCCGACCCTTCCACCCCTTGGGCGCGGCCAGCTCGCTCGGAATGGCCTGCGCCACCTGGGACGGGGTGAGCGGTCCGACGGCCGCCTTCTCGCCACCGGCATTCGTTCCGCCATCGTCCGAGCAGCCGGCCAGCGCCAGTACCAGCGCGAGCCCGACAAGCCCACCGCACGTCTTCCGCATCACCATGACGCCCCCGTCCTTCCATGATTGATCGTCAATTCGCTCGATACTAAGGGGCTTTACACAGGGCCCCGCCCTGGCTCCCACGAGAAGCGGACGGCGAACCCCAGGATGCAGAGGCGCCACTGTGGAGAGGGGACGGCCCTCCCGTCCGGCCGGTCAGGCCACGATCGCTGGACGACTACTCGTCCAAGACCCGCAACGACATCATCCCGGGCATCGGTCAGCACCGGCTGAACAAGCTGGAACCGGAGCACCTGGAAACGACGCACGCGGCGATGCCGGAGGAGGGACACGCCCCCTCCCACGTGCTCAAGGTGCACCGCATCCTGTCGCGGGCGCTGAAGATCGCACACCGCCGCCGGAGACGCGTTCCTCCCCCAGCTCCGGCCGCAGATCCGGGGCCCGCCGAACCCCCGACTGAGACCAGAACTGAGACCACGGTCACACGCGCGGCACGCTCCCGGCTCCGCCGTCGCGTCCACTGAACCACAAAACCCCAGGTCAGAAGAGTCTGACCTGGGGTTCCAGAGTGAGCCGCCTTCGGGATTCGAACCCGAGACCTACGCATTACGAGTGCGTTGCTCTGGCCAACTGAGCTAAGGCGGCAGTGCCGTGCGATCCCCCTGGGAGGTGCAGCAGCGGGGACCAGTTTACACAGGTCCAGGGGGTGCCTCGCACACGCGTCAGCGGCAGCGCTTTCCGGGCGGGGGGACCGTGCCGTCCAGGAGGTAGGTGTTGATCGCGGTGTCGACGCAGTCGCTGCCGCGGCCGTAGGCGGTGTGGCCGTCGCCGTCGTAGGTCAGGAGGGTGCCGGAGGAGAGCTGGGCGGCGAGGGACTTGGCCCACTTGTAGGGGGTGGCGGGGTCGCGGGTGGTGCCGACGACGACGATCGGTGCGGCGCCGTTCGCCTCGATGCGGTGGGCGGTGCCGGTGGCCTTGGTGGGCCAGTACGCGCAGTTCAGGGACGCCCAGGCGAGGCCCTCGCCGAAGACCGAGGACGCCTTCTCGAAGGAGGGGACGGCGGCGGCGACCTGGTCGGGGCTGGTGAAGGCGGGCGGCTGGTCGAGGCAGTTCACGGCGGCGTTGGCGTACATCAGGTTCGAGTACGTGCCGTCGTCGTCGCGCTCGTAGTAGCCGTCGGCCAGGGCCAGCAGGGCGGAGCCCTCGCCGCCCATCGCCCGGGTCAGTGCCTCGCGGAGCTGGGGCCAGGCGGACTCGTCGTACATGGCGGCGATCACACCCGTGGTGGCCAGCGCCTCGCCCAGTTCGCGGCTCTCGCCGGTGGGGACGGGCCGGTCGTCGAGCGCGGCGAAGAACGCCTTGAGGCGGGCGGCCGCGGCCGTGGGCGACTCGGTGCCCAGCGGGCAGTCCGGCTGCTCGACGCAGTCGGCGGCGAAGGAGCGGAAGGCCGTCTCGAAGCCGGCCGTCTGGTCGCGGTTCAGCTCGGCGGTCGGCAGGGACGGGTCCATCGCCCCGTCCAGGACCAGCCTGCCGGTGCGGGAGGGGAACAGCTCGGCGTACGTCGCGCCCAGGAACGTGCCGTAGGAGGCGCCGACGTAGTTCAGCCGCTTGTCCCCGAGGACCGCGCGGAGGATGTCCATGTCGCGGGCGGTCTCGACCGTGGAGACGTGGGGCAGGATCCGGCCGGAGCGCTGCCGGCAACCGGCCGCGAATTTCTGGAAGGCGGCGGCGAGGCGGTCGGTCTCGCCCGGGTCGTCGGGGGTCTGGTCCACCTGCGTGTACGCGTCCATCTGCGGGCCGTCGAGGCACCGGACGGGCTCGCTGCGGGCCACGCCGCGCGGGTCGACGGCGACCACGTCGTAGCGGGCGCGCACGGGGGCGGGGTAGCCGACGCCCGCGTACCCCTGGAGGTAGCCGACCGCCGAGCCGCCGGGGCCGCCCGGGTTGACGAGCAGGGAGCCGAGGCGCTTGCCGGGGCCGGTGGCCTTGACCCGGGAGACGGCGAGCTTGATCTGCTCGCCGTGCGGCTCGGCGTAGTCGAGGGGGACCTTGAGCGTGGCGCACTCGAAGCCGGGGGCACCGCACGCGCGCCAGGTCAGCCGTTGGCCGTAGTACGCCTTGAGCTGCTCGGCCGAGGCGGCCGAGGACGCGGCCGGGGCGGAGGCGGCCGGTGTCGTACCCCCTTCCGTGCAGCCGGCCAGGAGCAGGCCGAAGACCGACAGGGTGATGGCGGACGTGCGGAGCAGACGGCTGGAGTCCATCCCCGGAGCGTAGCCGGATGCTCACGCCTCGTGCCCGCGACTACCCGTACGGGTTACCCCTGGCGGAGGGCCATGGTCATCGCCTCCACCGCGAGCAGCGGCGCCACATTGCGGTCCATGGCCTCCCGGCAGGCGAGCACCGCCTCGATCCGGCGCAGCGTCCGCTCGGGTGTCGACTCGCGGGCTATCCGGTCCAGCGCGTCGCGCACGTCCTCGTTGGCCAGGGCCGTGCCGGAGCCGAGCTGAAGGGCGAGGACGTCGCGGTAGAAGCTCGTCAGCTCGCCGAGGGCCAGGTCCAGGCTGTCGCGCTGCGTACGGGTCCTACGGCGCTTCTGCTTGTCCTCCAGCTCCTTCATCGCGCCGGCGGTGCCGCGCGGCATCCTGCCTCCGGGTGCGGCCCCGAGCGCGGCCTTCAGCTCCTCGGTCTCCTTGACGTCGGTGCCCTCGGCGACCTCCTTGGCGTCCTCGGCCGCCGCGTCGATCAGCTCCTGGGCCGCCTTGAGGCAGCCGCCGATGTCGTCCACCCGCAGCGGCACCTTGAGGACCGTCGCCCGGCGGGCCCGGGCGCGCTCGTCGGTGGCGAGGCGGCGTGCGTGGTCGATGTGGCCCTGGGTGGCGCGGGCGGCGGCGTACGCGGCCTCCGGCTCGATGCCTTCGCGCCGGATCAGGACGTCGGCGACGGCCTCGACCGGCGGCGTCCGCAGCGTCAGGTGGCGGCAGCGGGAGCGGATGGTGGGCAGGACGTCCTCGATGGAGGGCGCGCACAGCAGCCACACCGTGCGGGGGGCGGGCTCCTCCACCGCCTTCAGGACCGCGTTGGCGGACTTCTCGTTCAGCCGCTCGGCGTCCTCGACGAGGATGACCTGCCAGCGGCCGTTCGCCGGCGACGTGAACGACTTGCGGACCGTGTCCCGCATGTCGTCGACCAGGATCTGCGTGCCCACGGCGGCGACCGTCGACACGTCCGCGTGCGTGCCTACCAGCGCCGTGTGGCAGCCGTCGCAGAATCCGCAGCCCGGCTCCCCGCCGAGCGCCCGGTCGGGGCTGACGCACTGGAGCGCGGCGGCGAACGCCCGGGCGGCGGTGGTCCGCCCGGAGCCGGGCGGACCGGTGAACAGCCACGCGTGGGTCATCTTCGACGCGTCCGGCGGCGCCGTGCCGCCCGCGTCGGCGGTGACGAGTGCGTCGGCGTCACGGGCGGCGGCCCGCAACTGCTCCTGGACACGGTCCTGGCCGACCAGGTCGTCCCATACGGGCATGGGTCACCGCCTTCCTGCGGACGTACGTATCGATCCGGCTTCCCATTGTGGGGCAGGGGTCTGACAACGATCGCCGGGCCGCCGCTGACGGGAGGCGCCCGTCAGCGGCGGCGGCCGCCTCCCGCCCCGTAGTCCTGGTCGTCGTCGTGCGGGCCGAGCAGCTCGTCCGCGAGCGTCGGCAGGTCGTCCAGCGGGGTCTCCTCCGCCCAGTCCGAGCGGCGCCGGGGCCGGCCCTGCTCGTCGACCTGCGGCAGCTCCCGGGTCCGCTCCACGGCGGCGCGCCCGGGCTCCTCGTCACGGAAGAACCCCGGCGGCACGCGGTCGGCGGGCCCCGCGTCCCGGACGGGCGGCAGGACCGCCGTCTCGTCGGCGGGGCCGGTGGGGCCGGTGGGGCCGGTGGTGTCGCTGGGGTCGGCAGGCGAACCGGTGGTGGTGGCGGGACCGGCCGCGTCGGTGTCGGCAGGCCCGGTGTCGCGCACCGCGCGCAGCACGGTCGTCTCGTCGTCGGCCGCCGCGCCCGTGTCCCGTACGGGCGGAAGGAGAGCCGTCTCGTCGTCGTCCTTGCGCATGTTGACGCGCGGCGCCGGGACCTCCTGGGTCTCCTGGTCCGGGTTGACGACCGGCGTCGGCACCGTGGTCTCCGCGGCGGACGCGGACGCCGCCGCGGCCGCCTCCTCCGCGCGCCGCCGTGCCTCCTCGGCGCGCAGCAGGGCCTCCTCGGCCTTGCGCTGCTTCTCCAGGCGCCGTGCCTCGGCCTCGGCGCGCAGCCGCTCCTGCTCCTCCTTGAGCTTGCGCAGCCGCTCCTGCTCCTCGCGGCGGGCCTTCTCCTCGGCCTCGCGGCGGCGCCGCTCCTCCTCGGCGAGCCGGCGCGCCTCCTCCGCCCGCCGCCTGGCCTCCTCGGCCTGCCGCTCGGCCTCGCGCTGCCGCGCCTCTTCCTCCTCGCGGCGCTTGCGCTCCTCCTCCTCGGCGCGCAGCCTGGCGAGCTGCTCCTGGCGCTCACGCTCCAGGCGCTCCTCCTCGGCCTTGCGCGCCGCCTCTTCCTCGGCCTTGCGCCGGGCCTCCTCCTCGGCCGCCTTGCGCGCCGCCTCCATGGCCTTCACCTCGGCCTCGGAGAGGGGGAGCACCTGGTCGAGCCGGTGGCGGATGACCGTGGTGACGGACTCCGGCTCCTGCCCCGCGTCCACCACCAGGTACCGCCCGGGGTCCGCCGCCGCGAGGGCGAGGAAGCCCGCCCGTACGCGCCGGTGGAACTCCGCCGGCTCCGACTCCAGCCGGTCCGGCGCCTCCGTGAACCGCTCCCGCGCGGTCTCGGGCGACACGTCGAGGAGAACGGTCAGGTGGGGTACGAGTCCACCGGTGGCCCAGCGGTTGATGCGGGCGATCTCGGTGGGCGACAGGTCGCGGCCCGCACCCTGGTAGGCGACGGACGAGTCGATGTACCGGTCGGAGATGACGATGGCGCCCCGCTCCAGGGCCGGGCGGACCAGCGAGTCGACGTGCTCGGCGCGGTCGGCGGCGTACAGCAGCGCCTCCGCGCGGTTGGACAGCCCGGCGCTCGACACGTCGAGGAGGATGGAGCGCAGCCGCTTGCCGATCGGTGTGGCGCCCGGCTCGCGCGTGACGACCACCTCGTGGCCCTTCGCGCGGATCCACTCGGCCAGCGCCTCCACCTGCGTGGACTTGCCGGCGCCGTCGCCGCCCTCCAGGGCGATGAAGAACCCGGTCTTCGACGGCGCCTGCGCCGGGTCCCCGCCGCGCAGCGCGTCCCGCAGGTCGCGGCGCAGCGGCACGCCGGAACGGTCGTCCGTCTTGGCCAGCACCAGTGCCGCGACGGGCAGCAGCAGGGCGCCGACCAGCATCAGCGTGAAGGCCGCGCCGCCGTGCGCGAAGACGAAGTCGCCGCTGGCGAGCCGGTGCGGGCCGATGGCGGCCGCCAGCAGCGGGGCGGCGAGCGCGCCGAGCGCGATGGACACCCGTACGACGGCGTGGAGGTGCTCGGTCAGCCGCGGCCGCCGGTACTCCTCCGTCTCCTGGTCCAGCAGGGTGTGCCCGGTGTTGGCGGCGACACCGGCCGCGAAGCCCGCGCCGAGCGCGACGAACAGCACGGTCGCCGTGTCGGGCACCAGCCCCAGGGCGAGCAGCGCGACGCCCATGGAGGCGGTCGCGAGCGCCAGCAGGCGGCGCCGGGAGAGGGCGGGCAGTACGGACGGGGCGCGGCGGATGCCGAGGCCCGCGCCGCCGGTCAGCACCAGCACCAGGAGCGCGAACGCGACGGGACCCCCGCCGAGGTCCCTGGCGTGCAGGGCGGCGACGGCGGCGGCGGACGCGACGGCTCCGGCGACGGCGGCGCAGGCCAGCACGAGCAGCGGTATGGCTCCCGTACGCCCCTTGTCGACGCCGTTGCCGGTCGACGGGCGGCGCAGGCCCTCCAGCGGGGAGCGGGGGCGCGGCGTCTGGGCGTCGGGCAGTTCCAGGAAGTACAGGACGGAGACGGACGCGGCGAACAGTCCGGCCGCCACGTACGAGCCGAGGGCCGCCTGGTGGCCGGAGAACCAGTCGATGCCCGTCCCCAGCACGTTCCCGATCA
Organism: Streptomyces sp. NPDC031064; assembly: GCF_055570965.1. Taxonomy (NCBI): domain Bacteria; kingdom Bacillati; phylum Actinomycetota; class Actinomycetes; order Kitasatosporales; family Streptomycetaceae; genus Streptomyces; species Streptomyces sp. NPDC031064. The sequence goes on along the minus strand of NZ_JBVIGF010000004.1, from coordinate 618,797 downwards.
GCGTGGCGACCAGCAGCGCGGCGGCGGCGCCGGGGATGGCGGCGAAGCCCGTGCGCAGCGACAGGCGGCGCAGCGCGTCCATGTGGTCCGGCAGCGGCCGTACGGCGGCGCCCTCCAGGGGCGGGGCGGGCAGCAGCGCGGGGGCCGCGCCCTCCTTGGCGACGGTCCAGAAGCGCTCGGCGACCCCGGCCAGGAAGGCGGTGCCGAGGAGGAACGCGAAGGCCTGGTCGGGCGTCCAGTCGATCCACAGCGGCGCGATGACCAGCAGCACGACCCGTACGCCGTCGGCGCCGACCATGGTCCAGCGCCGGTCCAGGGGGCCCTTGGGGGCGGTGAGCGTGGTCAGCGGGCCGAGCAGGACGGCGCCGAACAGGAGCGTGGACAGCACCCGGGCCCCGAAGACGGCGGCGACCGCGAAGGCCGCGCCCCGGTACCCGCCTCCGAAGGCGCCTTCGACGACCGCCGCCTGCAGGGCCAGCAGCACCAGGACGAGCAGGGCGAGGGCATCGCCGATCCCGCCGACGAGCTGCGCGCTCCACAGCCGCCTCAGCGGCGGGGTGCGCAACAGAGCCCGTACGGCGCGCTCGCGGGAGTCTGCGGCAAGTGCGGCGTCGGAGTCTGAGGTGGGGCTCAAGACCGTTGGCTGCTCGGCTCGCGTCATCCCATCAGCCTATCCGGACCGACTGACACCCAGTCGTCCCCGCCCGAACAAACGGCTGACCAGCAGCACCGCCCCGGGGCGAGGCCCCGGGGCGGTGCTGGTGCCGTCAGCCGTCGGCCGTCAACCGTCAGCGGCTGGTCACTCCTCCGACGACGCCGACGACGCCGACGCGGTCCTGGAGGCCGTGGCCTTCGCCGTCGCCTTCTTCGCCGTCGTCTTCTTGGCGGTCGCCTTCTTGGCCGTCGTCGTCTTCGCGGCCGTCTTCTTGGCCGTCGCCGTCTTCTTCGCGGCGGTCTTCTTCGCCGGGGCCTTCTTGGCCGCCGCCTTCTTGGCGGTCTTCTTCGCCGGGCCCTTCGCGCGCTTCTCCGCCAACAGCTCGTACCCGCGCTCCGGCGTGATCGTCTCCACGCTGTCGCCGGTCCGCAGCGTGGCGTTCGTCTCGCCGTCGGTGACGTACGGCCCGAAGCGGCCGTCCTTGACGACCACCGGGCGCTCGCTCACCGGGTCGGTGCCCAGCTCCTTCAGCGGGGGCTTGGCGGCGGCGCGGCCACGCTGCTTCGGCTGGGCGTAGATCGCCAGAGCCTCCTCCAGCGTGATGGTGAAGAGCTGCTCCTCGTTCTCCAGCGACCGCGAGTCCGTGCCCTTCTTCAGGTACGGGCCGTAGCGGCCGTTCTGGGCGGTGATCTCGACGCCCTCGGCGTCGGTGCCCACCACGCGCGGCAGCGACATCAGGCGCAGCGCGTCCTCCAGGGTCACCGTGTCGAGGGACATCGACTTGAAGAGGGAGGCCGTGCGCGGCTTCACCGCGTTCTTGCCGGTCTTCGGGGTGCCCTCGGGCAGGATCTCCGTGACGTACGGGCCGTAGCGGCCGTCCTTGGCCACGATCTGGTGGCCCGTCGCCGGGTCCGTGCCCAGCTCGAAGTCACCGCTCGGCTTGGCCAGCAGTTCCTCCGCGAGCTCGATCGTCAGCTCGTCGGGCGCCAGGTCCTCCGGCACGTCGGCGCGCTGGTGGCCCTCCGCGTCCTTCTCGCCGCGCTCGATGTAGGGGCCGTAACGGCCGACGCGCAGCACGATGCCGTTGCCGACCGGGAAGGAGGAGATCTCCCGGGCGTCGATCGCGCCCAGGTCCGTGACCAGCTCCTTCAGGCCACCGAGGTGGTCGCCGTCGCCGTTGCCGGCCTCGGCGGCACCGCCCGCCGCGACCGTCGCGTCGCCCTCGCCGAAGTAGAAACGCTTCAGCCACGGCACGGCCTGCGCCTCGCCGCGCGCGATGCGGTCGAGGTCGTCCTCCATCTTCGCGGTGAAGTCGTAGTCGACGAGCCGGCCGAAGTGCTTCTCCAGCAGGTTGACGACCGCGAAGGACAGGAAGGACGGCACGAGGGCCGTGCCCTTCTTGAAGACGTAGCCGCGGTCCAGGATCGTGCCGATGATCGACGCGTACGTCGACGGGCGGCCGATCTCGCGCTCTTCCAGCTCCTTGACCAGCGAGGCCTCGGTGTAGCGGGCCGGCGGCTTCGTGGCGTGGCCGTCCGCCGTGATCTCCTCGGCGGTCAGCGCGTCGCCCTGGGCGACCTGCGGCAGCCGGCGCTCGCGGTCGTCGAGCTCGGCGTTCGGGTCGTCGGCGCCTTCGACGTACGCCTTCATGAAGCCGTGGAACGTGATCGTCTTGCCGGACGCGCTGAACTCGGCGTCGCGGCCGTCGCTCGCCCGGCCGCCGATCTTGACGGTGACGGAGTTTCCGACGGCGTCCTTCATCTGGGAGGCGACGGTCCGCTTCCAGATCAGCTCGTACAGCTTGAACTGGTCGCCGGTCAGGCCGGTCTCCGCGGGCGTGCGGAAACGATCACCCGAGGGACGGATCGCCTCGTGCGCCTCCTGCGCGTTCTTGACCTTGCCGGCGTACACGCGCGGCGTGTCGGGCAGGTAGTCGGCACCGTAGAGCTGCGTGACCTGGGCCCGGGCCGCCGCGACGGCGGTGTCGGACAGGATGGTCGAGTCCGTACGCATGTACGTGATGAAGCCGTTCTCGTACAGCTTCTGCGCGATCTGCATCGTCGCCTTGGCACCGAAGCCGAGCTTGCGGCTGGCCTCCTGCTGGAGGGTGGTGGTGCGGAAGGGCGCGTACGGGGAGCGGCGGTACGGCTTCGACTCGACGGACCGGACGCTGAACGACGCGTCGGCGAGCGCGGCGGCCAGGGCGCGGGCGTTCGCCTCGTCCAGGTGCAGCACCTGGCCCGAGGAGGCCTTCAGCCGCCCGTCGGGGCCGAAGTCACGGCCCTGGGCGACGCGCCGGCCGTCGACGGTGGTGAGGCGGGCGATGAGGTTCGACGGGTCGGAGGCGTCCCCGGTGCGGCCCGTGGCGAACGTACCGGTCAGGTCCCAGTACTCGGCGGAACGGAACGCGATGCGCTCGCGCTCCCGCTCGACGACGAGGCGGGTGGCGACGGACTGGACCCGGCCGGCGGACAGCCGGGGCATGACCTTCTTCCACAGGACCGGCGAGACCTCGTAGCCGTAAAGGCGGTCGAGGATGCGGCGGGTCTCCTGGGCGTCGACCATGCGCTTGTTCAGCTCGCGCGGGTTGGCGACGGCGGCCTGGATCGCGTCCTTGGTGATCTCGTGGAACACCATCCGGTGGACCGGGACCTTGGGCTTGAGGACCTCCAGCAGGTGCCAGGCGATGGCCTCGCCCTCGCGGTCCTCATCGGTGGCGAGGAAGAGCTCGTCGGACTCGGCGAGCTGCTCCTTCAGCTTCCTGACCTGGGCCTTCTTGTCGGCGTTGACGACGTAGATGGGCTGGAAGTCATGCTCGACGTCCACCCCGAGGCGGCGCACCTCGCCGGTGTACTTCTCGGGCACCTCGGCGGCGCCGTTGGGGAGGTCGCGGATGTGCCCGACGCTCGCCTCGACGACGTAGCCGGGGCCGAGGTAGCCCTTGATCGTCTTCGCCTTGGCAGGCGACTCGACGATGACGAGTCGGCGGCCGCCCTGTGCGGTCTCGCTGGTCGGGGACAACTTCGCTCTTCTCTCCGGTCGACGCTCGGTGGCGCGTGCCGCGCGGTGTGGTCGCACCGCGTGCACTCCTTGCGCACTGCTGTGACGCTGTGCTCTGACGCTGCTCGCGCTGTTTACGCTGCTGTCGCTGCGGAGTGTGACGGTACAACCCGCCCCCGTGTCAAACGGCAAAAGACCGCAACGGCCACTCGAACGGTAACCCGACTCCGGGCATTCCTGCCGCCCGGACTCCCCTCAGAACCCGGAGCCCCCCATTCCGCCGCGCCCTGGGACGCGGCTCGGCCGAGGCTCCGGATGCGACTCGGACGCGGCTCGGTTGCGGCTCCGGACTCGGCTCCGACCAGGTGCGGACGGGGCTCGGGCGAGGCTCAGACGCGGCCGAAGCACCACACCCCGAGGATCACGAAGGCCGCGCCCAGCGAAACCGCGAACGTGATCGCCGCGACCGGGCTCACCCCGAGCGCGACCGGCGCCCGGTGCAGCGCGCGTGTCCCGGTCCACAACAGCAGTCCCGCCCCGAACAGCGTGAACGCCGTCCCGGCGAAGATGGCCGGTCCGCTCTCCATGCCCGTACCCCGTTCCTCGGTGATCCTCTGGGTTGCCCCGAGGGCGAGGCTGACACCTCTGGGAGTCGTGGGCGCGAATTGTGGGTGAACGGCACGGGAGACGCGCCGCGGGTTCACCCGCGCGGCGCCGGGTGCGGAGGGGGGTGGGCGGCGGTGGGGGCGGTGAGGGGACCGGCGGGGTCACCGCGAGGAGTGGATGTTGGCCGGTTTCGCCTCCCGTGAGGGAGCCCCCGTGGCGGGGACCCCTCGTGGCGGGCATTCCCCGGCGCCCTCAGGCGCCCCGCGCCGGCTCCAGGAAGCCTTCCTCCACCAGCAGCCGGATCGACTGCGGCGTACGGTCCCGCAGCAGCACCGGGTCCTCGCCCATGAGCTGGGCGATGGCGTCCAGGATGCGCCCCGCGCTGAGCGTGCCGTCGCAGACGCCCGCGAAGCCCGCGCCAACGGCGTCCACCTTGGTGGCGCGGCGCATGCCCCGGTTCTGCCGGAGCACCACGTGCTCGGGGTCCTCCGCGCCGGGCAGTCCGACCTGTTCCTGCATCACCTCCGGCGCCAGCACGAAGTGGTCGGCGAGCAGCCCGGCGTCGTCGCGCGAGCGCAGGTAGTCCTGGCGCGCGAAGTGCGCCCGTACCGTCTCGCCGAGGGGCTGCTCCACCGGGTGCGGCCACTCCTCGATGACGATGGACGGCTCGTCCGCACCGGACTTGCGCAGCGTGATCCAGCCGAAGCCGACCGCCTTGGTCTTGCGCGCCTCGAACTCGTCCAGCCACGCCTCGTACCGCGCCGCGTACTCCTCCCGGTCCGCGAGGAGGTGGTCCCCGGCGTCCCGCAGCCACAGCTCGGCGTACTGCGTCACCTCCTGGACCTCGCGCTGCACGATCCAGGCGTCGCACCCACGCGGCACCCAGGAGCGCAGCCGGTCCTGCCAGTCCTCGCCCTCGACGTGCTGCCAGTTGGCGAGGAAGTGCGCGAACCCCCCGTCGTTCAGCCGCTCCCCCGCCTGCTGGACGAGGGACCTGCACAGATCGTCCCCGCCCATCCCGCCGTCCCGGTAGGTCAGCCGGGCGCTCGGGCCCCCCATGCCGGAGGCCAGGGGAGAGATCACGAACGGCGGGTTCGACACGATCAGGTCGTACGTCTCCGACGCCACCGGCTCGTACAGCGAACCGGTGCGCAGGTCGGCCTCCGGCGCCCCGGAGAGCGCCAGCGTGAGCCGGGCGAACTCCAGCGCCCGCGGGTTCAGGTCCGTCGCCGTCACGCGCGTGGCGTGCTGCGCGGCGTGCAGCGCCTGGATGCCGGAGCCGGTGCCCAGGTCCAGGGCCGAGGCGACGGGCGTACGGACCGTGATCCCGGCGAGCGTGGTCGACGCGCCGCCCACGCCGAGGACCACGCCCTCGCCACGGCCGCTCGCCCCGGCCGCGCCGCCCACGGCGCAGCCCAGGTCGGAGACGATGAACCAGTCCTGGCCCTCGGGCCCGCCGTACGGCCGTACGTCCACGGTGGCGCGGACCTCGCCGCCCTCCTCCACCACCCATCCGTCTGCGAGCGCCTCGTCCAGCGGCAGCGCCACACGCGCCCGTTCGTGCGGCACGGGGCACTGGAGGAGGAAGAGGCGGACGAGCGTGGCGAGCGGCCCGTCCGCGCGGGTGGCGCGCAGGGCGGGAACCGTCTCGCTGCGGGCGAGCGCCGCGTAGGCGGGCGCGCCGAGCAGTTCGAGCAGGCCGTCGGCGGTGAAGTCGGCGGCGAGCAGGGCGTCGCGGAGGCGGTCGGCGCGGTCGGGCACCGGGAGGCTGGCGGTAAGGCTGGACGTACTCACCTGCCCATTGTGACCGCCGCCACTGACAATCGACGCGCGGCCCGGCCCCCGCGGGGAGACCGGGCCACTCTTACGTCAGGGCCGGAACGCCTTACTGGGCTGCCTTGCTCGACGACGCGGAAGCCGCGACGGTTGCCGAGGCACGGGCCGACGCCGAAGTGCCGGCCGACGCCGGAGCCCCGGCGGACGCCGAAGCGGCCGCGTCCGGGCCCGGCTTGGCCGGCGGGATGGTCGGCGAGACCGTCGCCTCGGCCTTGCGGCAGCCGGGCTGCTTGGCCATCGCCTGGCCCAGCTCGCCGGACTGCAGCTTGGCCAGCGCGTCCTGGTCCATCTTCTCGATCTTCTTCAGCCCGTCCGCGACGCCTTGCAGCCCGTCGGCGAACTTCTGCTGGTTCTTCGGGTCGAGCGCGTCGACCTGCTTCTTGAGGCCCTCGTACGCCACGGCCGTGGCGTTGAGCTCCTTGACCGCGTCCTGCTGGAGCTTCTCGCCGTTGTCGACGGGCGGTACGCCGGCGTCCTGCACGGCCTTGGCGAGCGCCTTGTCCGCGTCGGCGATGTCCTGGAAGGCCTTCGAGTCGGCCGCCTGGATGTCGGCGGGCTTGCCGTCCGCCGCCGTCGAGATGATGGCCTGCTGGGCGTTGGCCCTCTTCTGGATCTGCGGCTGCGCCTGGTCGCAGACCTTCTTGGCCCAGGCGTCCACCTTGTTGTCGCCGCCGTCGTCGTCGCCGCCGCAGCCCGACAGCGCGAGCATCAGTACCGCACCGCCGGACAGTGCGACCGCAAGCTTCTTGTTCACCGGTTTGGTCCCTTCCAAGGCTCTCGGCCCCGGAACATACACGCCAAGTGGGCTACATTCGCGCGCCATGTGACCGTTCCGTACGCTTTTACAACCATTTGCATCAAGAGAGAAACGGGAGAGAGAAGCCTCTCACCGCCGGTGCGCCGAACGGGCGGACGGGGCGTCAGCACGCTCCGCCCGCCCGTCCCCTGACCAGGTGTTACGCCGGGCCCACCCCGGGTGTACGCCGGTCCGGCGCCGGTCTACAAGGTCGCCGCCTTGCTGGTGACCCGGCTCGCGGTGTTGTTGTCCTCGTCACCCATGGCGACCGTACGCCTCTTCGACACGTACACGGCACCGATGATGATGAGGATCGCGAGCGTCGCCACCACCGCCCGTACGCCGGCGCTGGCGTCGTCGCCGTAACTGAACTGGACGACGGCGGGCGCGATCAGGAGCGCCACCAGGTTCATCACCTTCAGCAGCGGGTTGATCGCCGGTCCGGCGGTGTCCTTGAACGGGTCGCCGACCGTGTCGCCGATGACGGTGGCCGCGTGCGCCTCGCTGCCCTTGCCGCCGTAATGGCCGTCCTCGACGAGCTTCTTGGCGTTGTCCCAGGCGCCTCCGGAGTTGGCGAGGAACACGGCCATCAGGGTGCCGGTGCCGATGGCCCCTGCGAGGTACGACCCGAGGGCGCCCACCCCGAAGGTGAAGCCGACGGCGATGGGCGCCATGACGGCGAGCAGACCGGGCGTGGCCAGCTCGCGGAGGGCGTCCTTGGTGCAGATGTCGACGACGCGCCCGTACTCCGGCTTCTCGCTGTAGTCCATGATCCCGGGGTGCTCGCGGAACTGCCGGCGCACCTCGTAGACCACCGCTCCGGCCGACCGCGACACCGCGTTGATCGCCAGCCCGGAGAAGAGGAAGACGACCGCGGCGCCGAGGACCAGGCCGACCAGGTTGTTGGGCTGGGAGATGTCCATGGTCAGGTTCATCTCGGTCGCCTTGGCGCCGACGTCGCGCACGGCGGTGGCGATGGCGTCCCGGTACGAGCCGAAGAGCGCAGCCGCCGCCAGTACGGCCGTGGCGATGGCGATGCCCTTGGTGATCGCCTTGGTGGTGTTGCCGACGGCGTCGAGGTCGGTGAGGACCTGCGCCCCGGAGCCCTCGACCTCGCCGGACATCTCGGCGATGCCCTGGGCGTTGTCGGAGACCGGGCCGAAGGTGTCCATGGCGACGATGACGCCGACCGTGGTGAGCAGTCCGGTGCCGGCCAGGGCGACGGCGAACAGCGCCAGCGTGATCGACGCGCCGCCGAGCAGGAACGCCCCGTACACCGAGAGGCCGATCAGCAACGCGGTGTAGACGGCCGACTCCAGACCGATGGAGATGCCGGCGAGGACGACGGTGGCGGGGCCGGTCAGGGACGACTTCCCGATGTCCTTGACCGGGCGCCGGCTGGTCTCGGTGAAGTAGCCGGTGAGCTGCTGGATCAGCGCGGCCAGCACGATGCCGATGGCGACCGCGACGAGCGCGAGGATGCGCGGGTCGCCGCCGTGCGTCCTGATGGCCGCCTCCGTGACGCCTTCGAGGGAGGCGTAGGAGGAGGGCAGGTAGACGAAGACCGCGACGGCCACCAGGGCGAGCGAGATCACGGCGGAGATGAAGAACCCGCGGTTGATCGCGGCCATCCCACTGCGGTCGGCGCGCCGCGGGGCGACCGCGAAGATGCCGATCATCGCGGTGACCACGCCGATCGCCGGCACGATCAGGGGGAAGGCGAGGCCGAGGTCTCCGAACGCCGCCTTGCCGAGGATCAGCGCGGCGACCAGGGTCACGGCGTAGGACTCGAAGAGGTCGGCGGCCATGCCCGCGCAGTCGCCGACGTTGTCACCGACGTTGTCGGCGATGGTGGCGGCGTTGCGGGGGTCGTCCTCGGGGATGCCCTGCTCCACCTTGCCGACCAGGTCGGCGCCGACATCGGCGGCCTTGGTGAAGATGCCGCCGCCGACACGCATGAACATGGCGATCAGCGCGGCGCCCAAGCCGAAACCTTCCAGCACCTTGGGCGCGTCGGCCGCGTACACCAGGACCACGCAGGACGCGCCGAGCAGGCCGAGCCCCACCGTGAACATGCCGACGACGCCACCCGTACGGAAAGCGATCTTCATCGCCTTGTGCGAGACGGTCGTCAGATCCTTTTGCGGCTCTCCGGGTCCCGGAGTCGCCTCACGCGCGGCTGCCGCCACGCGCACATTGGCCCGCACGGCGAGCCGCATGCCGATGTAACCAGTGACCGCCGAGAAAAGGGCGCCCACCAGGAAGAAGAGTGATCGTCCGGCGCGCTGCGACCAGTTGTCCGCGGGCAGCAGCATGAGCAGGAAGAACACGACGACCGCGAAGATGCCGAGGGTTCGCAACTGACGGGCCAGATAGGCGTTCGCGCCTTCCTGGACGGCAGCCGCGATCTTCTTCATGGCAGCGGTGCCCTCACCGGCCGCCAGTACCTGGCGTACCAGGAGCTGGGCCACGATCAGGGCGGCCAGGGCCACGGCCGCGATGACGACCACGATGATCCGGTTGTCATCGGTGAGAACCGCGGCCGCGAGAGAAGTCGGGTGGTCGGACACTTGTGTGGTGAAGAGCCCCGCCATTCGTCCTCCTTGACGTCAGAAGAGCTCAAGACGTGGACGGATTGTAGGGAGCAGAACCTGATCAAAACAGAGCGCCGTAGAACAGAATTGACCTTCGCTTGCCAGTCGGCAAATGCACGTTGCAAGGAATCCACTCGAAAGCAGTAATGACTTTAAACCATTGACGTCCGGTAGGACGATCTAGGAAATGAGAAAAGGCCCTGCTCAGCAGGGCCTTTTATTTCGCCGGTCCGATGGTCAGGACACCACGGCGGTGGGATTCGTCGGCCATGTCATCCGGATGACGCCACCCGCCTCGCCGGCCGACACCTCGACGTCGTCCACGAGCCCGGTGATGACCGCGAGGCCCATCTCGTCCTCGCCCTCCGCGTCGTCGAACTGCTCGGCCGGGGCGGCGTCACGGCTGCCCGGCACCCCGGCGGCGTCGGCCGCCGCGACGCCCGCGCCCGGGACCTCGTCACCGACCTCGATGGAGAACGTCTTCTCCTCCTCGGTCAGCACGACCCGGACCGGGGAGGTCACGTTGTTGCTGCGGTGCAGCCCGACGGCGCGCGAGCACGCCTCGCCGACGGCGAGCCTGACCTCGTCCAGCACGGCTTCATCGACCCCGGCCCGGCGCGCCACGGCGGCCGCCACGAGACGGGCGGTCCTGACGTGCTCGGGCTGGGCGCTGAAGCGGAGTTCAACGGTGGCCATGCGGTCCCCCTCGGACGTGCGAGCGTGCCTCTCAGAGGACCGGGCTGAACGCCCGGCACCCTGCTCTTCCTCCCGAATCCTTCAGTTCTCCGGGCCTCAGCCGGTGGGTGCCGGTTGGGCCGGTCGAGCTGGTCGGGCCGGCCGGTGCCGGTCCGGCCGGTCGGTGCCGGTCGGGCCGGTCGGGCCGGTTGCTGCCGGTCCGGCCGGTCGGTGCCGGTCGGGCCGGTTGGGCCGGTTGGTGCCGGTCCGGCCGGGCGGTGCCGGTCGGGCCGGTTGGGCCGGTCGAGCCGACGAGTCGGCCGAGCCCGGTCGCCCACGGCCGCCGGGTGCCTACGGCGCCCCGGGCCCCGGCCGTGGTGGCCGACCCGGCCCACCGGTCCGCCGACCGGCGGGTTGACCGGCCGAGCACCGGTCGGCCGATCGGCCGCGCCGACCCGGTCGCCCGGTCCCACCAGCCCGGTCCCACCGGCCCGGTTGCCCTCCCGGATGCCGGCCGTTGCCTGCCGGGCGGGACCCGAGCGCGGGCCGGGCCGGGAACGCCCGGAGCGCCGGTCCCGAACGACCCGGCGCGGAGCCGGGCCGTGCCCGGCGGAGCCGGACGGGCCGGACAAGCCGGAGACCAACGGCGCCGGGACCGGGGCGGGAGCCGGACAGCGCCGGACCCCGAACGGCGGCCGTCCGATGGCGACCCACCGGTGCGGCGCCGGCTCAGTCGTACGACTCAGTCGGTGGCCGCGACGGCCTCGTCGACCGTGGTGTGGATCGGGAACACCTTGGTCAGACCGGTGATCCGGAAGATCTTGAGAATGCGCTCCTGGTTGCAGACCAGGCGCAGCGAGCCCTCGTGCGCGCGGACGCGCTTCAGGCCGCCCACGAGCACGCCGAGGCCGGTCGAGTCGAGGAAGTCCACGCCCTCCATGTCGACAACCAGGTGGTAGCTGCCGTCATTCACCAACTCGACCAACTGCTCGCGCAGCTTGGGCGCGGTATACACATCAATCTCGCCACCGACCTCGACGACCGTACGGTCGCCACCAGGGCCGGACACATTGCGAGTCGCCAGGGACAGGTCCACGGATCCTCCAGCACCTTGCTATCGAGCGGTCGCCCCTCGGATTCTCCGGACGGAGCCAGGGGACGGATCGCCAGCCGCGATGGCATTCAATCACTTACCAGCAGCCATGCACGACGCCTTGGGAGCATTGTCCGTCAGGCCGGTGACACACTCGGTGCCGATGGCCATGAATCACAGCCCCAGTCGACCTCCCGAGAGCGGGGACACCCGCCCCTCCCCCGGTACGGTCCTCGACCGGCTCGCCGCAGGGGCGAACCGGGCTGCGCGCATCACTCATACGGAGCACCTGCCCCCAAGAGCGGGTCGCCATGCAGTCTGGCCCGATCGCATCCGTCCAGAAGTGATCAACGCCATCCAAACGGCGGGCATCGAGCACCCCTGGGCGCACCAGGCGGCCGCCGCCGAGCACGCGCTGGACGGCGAGTCGGTCGTGATCGCCACCGGTACCGCGTCCGGCAAGTCCCTCGCCTACCTCGCGCCGGTCCTGTCCACTCTGCTGGACGGCTCCGAGGCACCCAACGGGCGGGGCACGACCGCCCTCTACCTCGCCCCCACCAAGGCCCTCGCCGCCGACCAGCGGCGTTCGGTGAAGGCGCTGGCCGCCCCGCTGGGCAACCGGATCCGGCCCGCCGTGTACGACGGCGACACGCCCGTCGAGGAGCGTGAGTGGGTCCGCCAGTACGCCAATTACGTACTGACCAACCCCGACATGCTCCACCGGGGGATACTCCCCTCCCACCCGCGCTGGTCCTCCTTCCTGCGCGCCCTGCGCTATGTCGTCATCGACGAGTGCCACACCTACCGGGGCGTCTTCGGCTCCCACGTCGCCCAGGTGCTGCGCCGCCTGCGCCGCGTCTGCGCCCGGTACGGCTCCTCGCCCGTCTTCCTCCTCGCCTCCGCCACCGCCGCCCAGCCGGCCCTCGCCGCCGGGCGTCTGACCGGCCTGCCCGTCCGCGAGGTCGCCGACGACGCCTCCCCGCGCGGGGAGCTGGTCTTCGCCCTGTGGGAGCCGCCGCTCACCGAACTCCAGGGCGAGCAGGGCGCCCCCGTACGCCGCACCGCCACCGCCGAGACCGCCGACCTCCTGACGGACCTGACCGTCCAGGGCGTCCGCTCGGTCGCCTTCGTGCGCTCCCGGCGCGGTGCCGAGCTGATCTCGGTCATCGCCAAGGAACGCCTCGCGGAGGTCGACCGCTCGCTGCCCAAGCGCGTCGCCGCCTACCGGGGCGGCTACCTGCCCGAGGAGCGCCGGGCCCTGGAGCGGGCCCTGCACTCGGGTGAACTCCTCGGGCTGGCCGCGACGACCGCCCTGGAGCTGGGCATCGACGTATCGGGCCTGGACGCCGTGGTGATCGCCGGCTATCCCGGCACCCGGGCCTCGCTGTGGCAGCAGGCGGGCCGCGCGGGACGCTCCGGCCAGGGGGCGCTCGCGGTGCTCGTGGCCCGTGACGACCCGCTGGACACGTTCCTCGTCCACCACCCGGACGCGCTGTTCCGCCAGCCGGTGGAGTCGACCGTCCTGGACCCGGACAACCCGTACGTCCTCGCCCCCCACCTGTGCGCGGCGGCCGCGGAACACCCCCTCACCGATGCCGACCTGGCCCTGTTCGGCCCGGCCGTCCCGGAGCTGCTGCCCCAGCTCGAGTCGGCCGGCCTGCTGCGGCGGCGCGCGTCCGGCTGGTACTGGACCCGCCGGGAACGCGCCGCCGACCTCACCGACATCCGGGGCGAGGGCGGCAGCCCCGTCCAGATCGTCGAGGCGGGCACGGGCCGGCTGCTCGGCACGGTCGACGAGTCGGCCGCCCACGCCGCCGTCCACGAGGGCGCCGTCCACCTCCACATGGGCCGCACCTATCTGGTCAAGGAGCTCGACCTCAAGGACTCCGTCGCCCTCGTCGAGGAGGCCAACCCGCCGTACTCCACCACCGCCCGTGACACCACCGCCATCTCCGTGCTCGAGACCGACACCGAGGTCCCCTGGGGGGACGGACGCCTGTGCTACGGGTCCGTCGAGGTCACCAACCAGGTCGTCTCCTTCCTCCGCCGCCGCCTGATCACCGGCGAGGTGCTCGGCGAGACCAAACTCGACCTGCCGCCGCGCACCCTGCGCACCCGCGCCGTGTGGTGGACCGTCACCGAGGACCAACTGGACGCCGCACGGGTGAACCCGGAGCAGTTGGGCGGCGCCCTGCACGCCGCCGAGCACGCGTCCATCGGCCTGCTGCCGCTCTTCGCCACCTGCGACCGCTGGGACATCGGCGGCGTGTCCGTCCCGCTCCACCCGGACACCCTGCTGCCGACGGTCTTCGTGTACGACGGCCATCCGGGTGGCGCGGGGTTCGCCGAGCGCGCCTTCCACACCGCCCGGGAATGGCTCACCGCGACCCGTGACGCCATCGCGTCCTGCGAGTGCGAGGCCGGCTGCCCCTCCTGCGTCCAGTCGCCCAAGTGCGGCAACGGCAACGACCCCCTGCACAAGCGGGGCGCCGTCCGCCTGCTCACGGAACTGCTGCGGGGAGCCCCGGAAGCCCCCCAGGAGGCCCCGCCCGCGCCCTGACCCCCGGCGCGTACGGCCCGAACCGGGCCCGCGCCGTCACGTCCGCGATCTCGCCGCGCACCGTGCACCGCACCACTTCCGCCCCCTGCGCCCGTGCCACCCGGTCCGCCGCCTCGCACGCGTCGGCCGCGCCCCACAGCGCCCGGTCCGCCGCCGCGAGCGCCGCCAGGTCCGCGGCGCCGCCCGCCCGATGCCGCGCGGCCACCGCCTGCCCCAGGGCCAGGACCGCCGCGAAGACCACGCACATCACCATGCCCGCCATCGCCGCCCACACCGTCGCCATCCCCCGATCCGACCACCGCCCCGGACCGCGACGGCAGCCGAGGCCCTCACCACCGCCCGAGCCGGCACCCGGACGGGCGCCTACACCCGGGCCCGCACCGCCGCCCGAGCCGGGGCCGCCCGAGCCGAGGCCGCCCACGCCGCCCTCCGTGCCGCGCCCCAAGCCCGCGCCCGGGCCAACGTGTCCGTCCGAGTGGCCGCCCACGGCGCCAGCCCCGGCCCTCATGGCGTCACGCCCACGGTGTCCTCGGCCAGTGCGGCCGCCTCCGCGTGGAGGGTGAGGGCGAGGGGGCCGGGGCCGGGTGCGGGGGCCTCCACTCGGACGCGCCAGAGGTCCCCGGCCCGCTCGACCGCCACCCGGGCGCCGTCCGGCGCGGCCGAGCGGGCCGCGGCCACCGCCTGCTCGCGCGGCTCGGAACGGGCCGCCGCCCGCGCCCCGGCCCGCGCGGCGTCCACGCACTGGATCTGTGCGGCGGCCGCCATCAGCGCCCACACGAGCGCCATCGTGAACAGCACGAGTGCCGGGAGGACCGCCGCCGCCTCGGCCGTCACCGATCCGCGATCACCGGCGGCGTCAGAACTGGGCATTGAGCGCCCTGCCGATCACCGACTCCAGCCCACCCGACACGACGTCGCTCGTGACGATCTTGTAGAGCACGGCCGCGAAGGCGACCGCCGCCAGTGTTCCCATGGCGTACTCGGCGGTCGTCATCCCCGCGTCACCACGCCCCCGCCCGCGCACCCGCGCCGCCAGGGCCTTCGCCATCCGATTCCACATGCCACAACCCCCATTTGAGATGTCGAGATGTCCACGACTGAGATGTCGGCCCGTCACAACAGCTCGCCCGCCAGGGCGATGACCACCGGCGCCACGCCGACGGCGAGGAACGCGGGCAGGAAGCAGAGCCCCACCGGCGCGGTGATCAGTACCTGCGCCCGCTGCGCGCGGGTCGTGGCCCGGCGCGCCTGTTCGGCCCGCAGGCCGGCGGCCAGCCGGGAGACCGCCTCCGCCGCCGGAGCACCCGAGGCACTCGCCCGCTCCAGACACCGCCCCAGCGGCCCGGCGCCCGGTATCTCGCCGAACCGGCCCCACACCTCGCTCGGTTCGCCGCCCAGCCGCAGCTCGGCCGCCGCCCTGGCCAGCCCGCCGCCGACCGGGCCGCCCAGCGACGCCCCGACGGCCTCCGCCGCCTCGCGCGGGCCCGCACCGGCAGCGAGGCACGCGGCCAGCAGGTCCGCCGCGAGGGGGAGCCCACGCGCAGCCTCGCCGCCCGCGTCCCCGGCCGGGCGGGGGCGCCGCTGCCACCTGCGCACGCCGTACGCGGCCGCGACGCCCACCACGCACCCGGTTATCCCGCCGACCAGCACCCAGCCGCAGATCACCGCCCCGGCGGGCGCCACCCATTGCCGCGCCCAGGCCCCGTACTCCGGCCGCCAGGCCCAGCGCCGCTCGTGCCCGGACCCCAGCAGGGCCGCGCCCCGTCGGCGTACCCGGCGCTCCCGTCGGCGCGCCGCCACCGACCAGACCGGCCACACCACACCGGCCGCCAAGGCCACCGCCGCCCCCACGAGCTGTCCGCTCACGGCTCCTCCCCGGCCCGTACGACCCGCCCGGCCCACCACAGGCCGAGGCCCTCCAGGAGCCCGCCGACGGCCAGACAGCCCAGGCCGGCCGGAGTGTGCAGGAGCACCCGCAGCGGATCGGCGCCGAG
This sequence comes from Streptomyces sp. NPDC031064, assembly GCF_055570965.1. Classification (NCBI taxonomy): domain Bacteria; kingdom Bacillati; phylum Actinomycetota; class Actinomycetes; order Kitasatosporales; family Streptomycetaceae; genus Streptomyces; species Streptomyces sp. NPDC031064. Next base: position 602,988 of record NZ_JBVIGF010000004.1, on the reverse strand, counting down.
CGCCCAGCCCATCGCGAGCGCCACGACCGGCAGTGCCGCCAGCAACCCCACCGTCGCCCAGGCACCCGCCATCTGGGCCTTCAGCCGTTCCCGCTGGTCCCGCCGCTCCCGTAGCGCCGCCTCCAGCCGGTCCAGGCCCGCCGCGAGACCGGCCCCGCCGTCCACGGCCACCTGCCAGCAGGCCGCCAGACCCGCCAGGCCGTCCGCGCCGTCCTCCCGCGCCGCCCGCCGCAGCGCCTCCGGCACGTCGCCCCCGAACCGGGCCGCCGACAGGACCGCCGCTTCCTCACCGCCCAGCGCCCCGGTGCCGCGCGCCGCCCAAAGCAGCGCCTGCCCGGGCTGCCACCCGGCGCGCAGCTCACCGGCGACGGCACCGCACAACGTGATCACCGCCTCCGCCCGCCGCTCCCGCGTCCGGGCTCGCTCCCGGGCCCGCAGCCGCCGTCCCACCAGCGGCACCGCGCACGCCCCCGCGACGAGCGGCAGTACCGACCGGCCCAGCAGCGCGAGGACCACCGCCACCACCAGGCACAGCCACTCGCGCCGTAACCGCACCACCGGCGCCCACCGTCGCCAGGACCACCGGGGCTGGACCGCCGTCCCGCCGACGCCCGCGAACAGCAGCCGCGCCCTCCGCGGCCCTCGCTCCCGGTCCAGCAGGAACCAGGCCGCCGCACCCGCGCACACCGCCGCGTACAGCGGCTGTCCCGTCACCACGGCGCACCCCCGATCAGCGACCGCAGCCGCTCCCAGCCCCGCTCGTGCCGGAATCCCTCGACGCCCCATCGCAGTGCGGGAACCGTGACCACGAGCCCCCGCACGTCCCGTTCCAGCACATGCACCTCGGCGATCCGGCGCCGTCCCGCCCGGTCTCTCGCGAGATGGACCACCACCGACAGGCCGGCGGCCACCTGGCTGTGCAGCGCCGCCCGGTCGAGCCCGGCGGCCGTCCCGAGGGCCTCCAGGCGGGCCGGCACATCGGCGGCGGTGTTGGCGTGCACGGTGCCGCAGCCGCCCTCGTGGCCGGTGTTCAGCGCGGCCAGCAGATCCGTGACCTCCGGGCCGCGCACCTCGCCCACCACCAGCCGGTCGGGGCGCATCCGCAGGGCCTGGCGCACCAGGTCCCGCAGGGTCACCAGGCCCGCGCCCTCCTGGTTCGGCGGCCGGGCCTCCAGCCGCACCACATGGGGGTGATCGGGCCGCAACTCGGCCGAGTCCTCGGCCAGGACGATCCGCTCACGCTCACCCACCAGGCCCAGCAGCGTGGAAAGCAGCGTCGTCTTCCCCGACCCCGTACCGCCGCTGATCAGATACGACACCCGGGCCTCCACCAGCGCCCGCAGCACTTCCTCCCCGCCCGGCGGCACCGTCCCCGCCACGGTCAACTCGCCCAGGGAGAAGGCGCGTGGCCGCACCACCCGCAGCGACAGGCAGGTCGAACCCACCGCCACCGGTGGCAGCACCGCGTGCATCCGTGTCCCGTCCGGCAGCCGTGCGTCCACCCACGGCCGGGCGTCGTCCAGCCGCCGCCCCGCCACCGCCGCCAGGCGCTGCGCCAGCCTGCGCACCGCCGCCGCGTCGCGGAACGCCACGCCCGACAACTCCAGCCCGGCGCCCCGGTCCACCCACACCCGGTCCGGCTCCGACACCAGCACGTCCGTCACCGCCGGATCGGCGAGCAACGGCTCCAGCGGACCGGTCCCCACCAGTTCGCAGCGCAACTCCTCGGCCGCACCCAGCACTTCCGTGTCGCCCAGCAACCTGCCCTGCGCCCGCAGTGCCGCCGCCACACCGGCCGGGGTCGGCTCCGTGCCGCTCTCCACGAGACGTTGGCGGACGGCCTCCAGCAGCGCGGCCGTCACGGCGCACTCTCCCCGGCGAGCGCCCGCTCCCAGAACGCCGCGCAGAACCGGCCCAGCGGCCCCCGCGCGCTGTCGCCCGGCGGGGCGCCCGCGTCCAGCGCCGCCAACAGGCCGGGCTCCACCGGAAGTTCGCCCACCAGTGGCAGGCCGAGCACCTCGGCGATCCACTGATCATCGACCCCGGCCGCGTACGGCCCGCGCACCACCACGCGGAGGTCCCGCAGCACCATGCCCACCATGGACGCCACCCTCTTGGCGCCCGCGACGGCCCGCAGTTCGGCAGGCACGACCAGCAGCCCGACGTCCAACTGCGCCAGCGCCTCGGCCGTGGCGTCGTCGACCCGGCGCGGCAGGTCCACGACCACCACGCCGCCGCGTCTGCGCGCCGCCGCCAGCACCGACCGCATCGCCTCCGGCCGGATCGTCACCGCGTCGCCCCGGTCCCAGCTCAGGACCCGGAGCCCGCGCAGAGAAGGCAGGGACTCCTCCAGCGCCCCACCGGCAACCCGCCCCTTGGAAGCGGCGAGATCCGGCCACCGCAGCCCCTCCGCCTGTTCCCCGCCGAGCAGGACGTCGAGCCCTCCGCCCAGCGGGTCAGCGTCCACGAGCATCGTTCGCCGGCCGTCGCGGGCCGCCGTGACGGCCAGCGCGCAGGCCAGCGTCGAGGCCCCCGCACCACCGCGCCCGCCAATCACGCCGACGGTCAGCGCCTGCCGCCCGGCGCCCTCGACCACGTCGGCGATCCGGTCGACGAGCCAGCTCTCGGCGTCGGGCAGCCGCAGCACGCAGTCCGCGCCGATCTCCACCGCCCGCCGCCACACACCGGGATCGTCCTGGTCATGTCCGACGAGCAGCACGCCACGCCGCCGTGCCGCACCCCGGCACCGGGCGGCCGCGTCGTCGCCCACCAGCACCAGCGGCGCGGTCTCCCAGCAGGTGCCGCGCTCGGGCACCGAGTGGTACACCTCCGGGTGCGCGCCCGCCGCGGCGCACAGCCGCAGCAGGTCGTCGAGCAGCTCCATGTCCTCGGTGACGATCAGCGGTCCGGCCCGCCGCCCCTCGACGGCCGGCGCCCGGTCGGATGTGATGGATCCGGCCATGATCTCCGCCCCCTCTCCCCTGTCTTCTCCGTTGTCCTGTCCGTGCGATACGCCACGACGGGCGGTACGAAGTCGGCGTGAAGTCGACACGAAGTCCCGCCCCGTCCTCGCGGATGAGAGATCTGCGATTCCCCGCATCCGCGGACTTCGCGACCGGAATCACGGTGCACGGCTTCCGGAAAAGAAGTGGATCTTGCTCAAAAACTGTGGACAACTCACCGCTTGTGAATATCCCGTTAGCCCATACCAGCGACTTCCACAGAGCAGCGCAACGACTACACTGAGTGACGAAGAGCCGGCGACACGAGCGTCCAGCCGGAGCGGCGGAGGGAAGAGTCAAATGATCGGTTCAAGCCGCGGGACACGGGCGAAAACGCGTCCGGACATGCGACGACCCCCGCCGGGGGGGAGAGCGGGGGTCGTCTCTCCGGCCGACTCGGGGGGGGAGGAGCCGGACCGGGTTAGCACGGTCGCGAACGATCCGTGACTTCCATGGTGTACCCGAGAGCCTTCTCAGGCAAACCCACACGCCCCAGCGTACGCCGAATGGCGGGCACCTATGCTCGGGCTCGTGGAAAACCACTCCTTGCCGCGCACAGCAGCCTTCTTTGACCTGGACAAGACGGTCATTGCGAAGTCATCGACGTTGACCTTCAGCAAGTCCTTCTACCAAGGCGGTCTGATCAACCGCCGCGCCGTACTGCGGACTGCCTACATCCAGTTCGTCTTCCTGGCCGGCGGCGCCGATCACGAGCAGATGGAGCGGATGCGTGAGTACCTCTCCGCCCTCTGCAAGGGCTGGAACGTCCAGCAGGTCAGGGAGCTGGTCGCCGAGACCCTGCACGACCTGATCGACCCGATCATCTACGACGAGGCGGCCTCCCTCATCGAGGAGCACCACGCCGCCGGCCGGGACGTCGTGATCGTCTCCACCTCCGGCGCCGAGGTCGTCGAACCCATCGGCGAGCTCCTCGGAGCCGACCGGGTCGTGGCGACGCGGATGGTCGTCGGCGACGACGGCTGCTTCACCGGGGAGGTGGAGTACTACGCCTATGGCCCCACCAAGGCGGAAGCGATCCGCGAGCTGGCCGAAACAGAGGGGTACGACCTCTCCCGCTGCTACGCGTACAGCGACTCGGCCACCGATCTGCCGATGCTGGAGGCCGTCGGGCACCCGTACGCGGTCAATCCCGACCGCGCGCTGCGCCGGGAGGCGGCGGCGCGCGACTGGCCGGTTCTCGTCTTCAACCGCCCGGTCCGGCTGAAGCAGCGCCTGCCCGCCTTCCGGATGCCACCGCGTCCCGCGCTCGTCGCCGCGGCGGCGGTGGGCGCGGCGGCGGCCACCGCCGGCCTCGTCTGGTACGCCAACCGGCGCCGCCAGTCGGCGTGACGTCATCCCGGACGGCTCAGCACGTACCCGACGGGCCCGAGCGGGTACCCGATGGGCTCCGAGCGGAGCCCGAGCGGGCTCCGAGCGGGGCCCAAGAGGCCAGGTAACCGGGCATCCGGCCCCAAAAGTAAAAAGTGGAGCCAGGGCTTTCGCATCCCCCCGGACGGTAGTACAAAGGACTTAACGGCCCGCGAGACCGAGGACATCCGAAAGGATTACCTGTTGAGCAAGAAGGCCCCACGGACCGAACAGCACGAAAGCTGAGCACCCACGCGACGTCGACCCGTCGATTACGGGCCAGCCGCACCAGGCGTCGGGCAAAGTCCCCGCCTGATGGGCACATATCGAGGACGCATGGTAACTCGGCGGACGTGCCAGCGGCGGTACCGTTCAGCGGTACCGCCGCAACCCTGTCCGGGACTTCACCGCGATCCTGTCCGGGACCTTCCTCCGCGCCGCCGCGCTGTCCTTGCGCCGCGATGCCGCGCCCTACGCCGCGCCGCGCTGGAGCGCCTCGCAGACCGCCGTCGACTCACGGACGCCGAGCTCCACCGCCCGCCCGCAGTGCGCGATCCACTGCGCCATGCCCTCCGGCGTACCGGACAGGTACCCCTCGAACGCCGCGACATAGGCCGCGCGCCCCTGCTCGGCGTGACCGACCTCCGCCGGACAGATGGCCTTCGGGTCCAGCCCGCTGCCGATCAGCACGATCCGCTCGGCCGCCCGCGCGACCAGCCCGCTGTACGAGGTGAAAGGCCGCAGCGCCAGCAGCTCGCCGTGCACCACCGCGGCCGTCACCAGCGCCGGCGCCGAACCACCCGCGACGATCAGGTCCGCCAGCCCTTCCAGCCGGCCCGCGAGCTCATCGGCGTCCGGCAGCGGCGCGTCGATCAGCGGCTCGTCGACGGGCTCACCGTCCCGCCTCGGCCGCCCGACCGAGTCCGCGGCGCCCGCCTCGCCCGCCGCGACCAGGTGGAGCCGGGCCAGCACACGCATCGGCGACTGGCGCCAGATGGACAGGAGCTGTCCCGCCTCGGCGCTCAGCCGCAGCGCGGCACCGACCGTCCGCGCCTCCTCGTCACCGCCGAAGTCGGTACGGCGGCGCACCTCTTCCAGCGCCCAGTCCGCACCGGACAGGGCCGCCGAGGCGCGCGCGCCGCGCAGCGCCGCCTCCGAGGTCACCTCATTGCTGCGGCGCCGCATCACGCGGTGCCCGTAGACCCGGTCGACGGCCTTGCGAACGGAGTCCACGACATCGGGCACACCGGGCAGCGTCCCCAGCGCGACCAGCGGGTCAGCGGGATTCGTACTCATAAGTAGCGAGGCTACGCGCCCGGCACCGGCGGCCCCACCTTGGAGTGGCGTTCCTCATACGTACCGGCGACTTCCCGCAATGGCTCCGCTACGCGCCGCTACGCTATCTGAACATGAAGATCGCTTTCGTAGGGAAGGGCGGCAGCGGCAAGACCACGCTGTCCTCGCTCTTCATCCGCCACCTCGTCGCCAATGAGGCCCCCGTCCTCGCGGTGGACGCCGACATCAACCAGCACCTCGGGGCCGCCCTGGGCCTCGACGAGGCAGCGGCGGCCGCGCTGCCGGCGATGGGCGCGCACCTGCCCCTGATCAAGGAGTACCTGCGCGGCACCAATCCGCGGATCCCGTCCGCCGAAACGATGATCAAGACGACACCGCCGGGTGAGGGATCGCGACTGCTGCGGGTCTGCGAGGCGAACCCCGTCTACGAGGCGTGCGCCCGCCCGGTCCTCCTGGACGACGGCGAGATCAGGCTGATGGCGACCGGGCCGTTCACCGAGTCCGACCTGGGGGTGGCCTGCTACCACTCGAAGGTCGGCGCGGTGGAACTGTGCCTGAACCACCTGGTCGACGGGCCCGACGAGTACGTCGTCGTCGACATGACGGCCGGCTCGGACTCGTTCGCCTCCGGGATGTTCACCCGTTTCGACATGACGTTCCTGGTGGCCGAGCCGACCCGCAAGGGGGTGTCCGTCTACCGCCAGTACAAGGAGTACGCACGCGACTTCGGCGTCGCGCTCAGGGTCGTCGGCAACAAGGTGCAGGGCATGGAGGACGTCGACTTCCTCCGCGAGGAGATCGGCGACGACCTGCTGGTCACGGTCGGCCACTCGGACTGGGTCCGCTCGATGGAGAAGGGCCGCCCCACGCGCTTCGAGCTGCTGGAGGCCGAGAACCGGATGGCGCTCCAGTCCCTCCAGAACGCCGCGGACGACTCGTACCGGCACCGCGACTGGGAGCGCTACACCCGCCAGATGGTGCACTTCCACCTGAAGAACGCGGAGAGCTGGGGCAACGCGAAGACGGGCGCCGACCTGGCCGCGCAGGTCGACCCCGGCTTCGTACTCGGTGAAGGGATCGACGCCGTTCAGCCGGCCTGACGACGGGCGGCGGCGCCGGACGGACCGGTGGGCCGACCGGCGGGCGGACCGGCGGGCATGGCCGCGCCGGACGCCGGAGCAGCGGAAGGCTGGGCGGCGAGGAAGGCCGTCCAGCCGCCCTCCGGACTCTCCCCGACCTTCAGGGTGCGGAGCTTGGCCAGTACGGCGGGGTCCTGCGCGTCCAGCCAGTCGGCGAGCTGCCGGAACGACACGCACCGCACGTCGCTGCGGACGCAGACGTTCGCGATCGTCTCCTCGATGGCACGCATGTACGTGCCGCCGTTCCAGGACTCGAAATGGTTGCCGATGATCAGCGGGGCACGGTTGCCGTTGTACGCGCGGTCGAAGGCCTGGAGCATCCCGTCACGGAACTGGTCGCCCCAGAACTGGTGCATGGAAGGCGCGCCCTTGGCCGTCCCCGACTGATTGACCATGAAGTTGTAGTCCATGGACAGCGTCTCGAACGACCGCCCCGGCAAGGGGATCATCTGGAGCGAGAGGTCCCACAGGCCACGGTCCTTCCCGGGCCACACCTGGTTATTGATGCCGCTGGTGTCGTAGCGCCACCCGAGCTCGCTCGCGGCGCGGACGAAGTTGTCCCGGCCCTCCAGACAGGGGGTGCGGGCGCCGATCAGTTCGGTCTCGTAGTCGAACGGCAAGGGCTGTTCGGAGGTGAGGCCGGAGTTGGTCTTCCAGTTCTTGACGAAGGACTTGGCCTGGGAGATCTCACTCTTCCAGTCCTCGACCGACCAGGTGCCGACACCGCTCTCCGGGCCGCAGAAGTGGCCGTTGAAGTGCGTGCCGATCTCGTTGCCCTCCTGCCACGCGCCACGCAGCTCGCGCACGGTGTCACGGATTCCCTCGGTGTCGTTGAAGCCGATGTCGGAGCGGCCGGGGGCGTGACCGGGCGGGTCGTACAGCGTCGACTTCTCCTCCGGCAGCAGGTAGACGCCGCTGAGGAAGTACGTCATCGTCGCCCGGTACTTCCGGCCCACCTCGCGGAAGTGGGAGAACAGCTTCTGGCTGTCCTCGCCGGCGCCGTCCCAGGAGAAGACCACGAACTGCGGAGGCTTCTCGCCCGGCTTCAGGCGCTGCGGCTTGTGCAGTCCGGGCTGGGCACCGGTGTAGGCGGTCGAGCCGTCGCCGATGAGGCGGACCACGCTCTTGGGCGCCGCGGGCCGCTGGGGCCCGCCCGCGCCCCTGGTGTCGTCGTCCGAGCCGCCGCATCCGGCCACCCCGGCGACCAGTGCCGCGGTCACCCCGGCCGCCACCGCCGCCCCGGGCGCGCGCCCGGGGAACCGCCCGGTGCCGGTGCCGCGGGCGGCGAACGGGCGGGCGGCGGACGGCCGGGCGGCGGCGCTGCGGACCGTGTCGTCGTGGGCGGCGGTTCCGTGCGTGGCGTTCTTCTTCCTGGCGGCCATCTTCCGCCCACCCTTCTCGTGGTCCACGGAGGTCTCTGCTGCGAGCGCCGTCAACGTCGCACCACGAAAGTGGGTGTGAAGATACGACAAGCCGTACTAGAACGACTAATCACTGAATGGGATGAAACATTGCCCCATTTGCATCGAAAATAATGCCGGAGTCTTTACTCTGCATTACGATCTGTTTACAGAGAGTTGGCAAGCTCCCGCCGCTATACGCCGTGACCCACGGCCGCGACCCCACGTTCGTTCCGCCCGCACGTAACCGCGACCGCGCCGCCCCGGAGGAGACGGGAACCCATGACTGCCTGCATCCCGGCACGCACCAGCCCCACCCACAGTCACCGCACAGGCCGTACCGGCCGTACCAGCCGTCCTGGCCGCGCGTTCCTCGACGCCGCGAGACCACGCTTCAAGAGGCCGCACAGTCCGCCGCCGTCCGGAGGTTCTTCGGGAGGCGGCCGGCGGTTCCCCGTCGCGGGCGCCGACGTGTCGGCCTCCATCGCCGTGTTCCTCATCGCGCTGCCGCTCTCCCTCGGCATCGCGCTCGCCACCGGCGCCCCGCTTCAGGCCGGCTTGGTGGCCGCAGCCGTCGGCGGCATCGTCGCCGGCCGGCTCGGCGGCTCACCGCTCCAGGTCAGCGGGCCCGCCGCGGGACTCACCCTGGTCACCGCCGAGCTCATCCAGAAGTACGGCTGGCGCACCACCTGTGCCATCACCGTCATGGCGGGGCTCGCCCAACTCGCACTGTCCGCACTCCGGGTGGCCCGCTCGGCCCTCGTCGTTTCCCCGGCGATCGTCCACGGCATGGTGGCCGGAATCGGCGTCACCATCGCCCTCGCCCAGCTCCACGTCGTCCTCGGTGGTACGCCGCAGAGCTCCGCCGTGGACAACTTCCTGGGCCTGCCCGGGCAGTTGGCCGACCTGCACACGGCCGCCGTGTCCGTGAGCGCCGTGACCGTCGTCGTCCTGCTGGCGTGGCCGCGGCTTCCCGGACGTTTCGGCCGCGCCCTGCGGACGGTGCCGGCCGCGCTCGCCGCCGTGGCCGCCGCGACCGTACTGGCCGTCGTCGCCGGGATCGGCGTACCCCGCGTGGACCTGCCCTCCTGGAGCAGCCACGCGCTGCCCGGGCTGCCGGAGGGACCCGTCCTCGGTATCGCCACCGGCGTCCTGACGATCACGCTCGTCACCAGCGTCCAGTCCCTGCTGTCGGCCGTCGCCGTGGACAAGCTGGCGGCCGCCCGCAAGAACGTCACGGTGCACGTACCGCGCTCCAACCTCGACCGGGAGCTGGCGGGACAGGGCGCCGCGAACATCGTCTCCGGGGCGCTCGGCGGACTGCCGGTCGCCGGGGTCGCCGTACGCAGCGTGGCCAATGTGTCGGCGGGTGCCGTGAGCCGGCACTCCACGATGCTGCACGGCCTGTGGGTGGTGCTGGCCGCCCTCGTCCTCGTACCCGTACTGGATCTGATCCCGCTGCCCGCGCTGGCCGCGCTCGTCATGGTCATCGGCATCCAGATGGTCAGCATCACCCACATCCGCAGCGTCACCCGCCACCGCGAAGTGGTCGTGTACGCCGTGACGGTGTCCGGGGTCGTCCTGATCGGAATCCTGGAGGGCGTGGCGCTGGGCATCGTCGTGGCCAGCGGTGTCGCCATGCACCGGCTGACCAGGACACGGATCACCAGGGAGACCGAGGAGGGCGTCGAACACATCCGCATCCGAGGGCAGTTGACGTTCCTCGCCGTGCCCAGGCTGAGCCGGGCACTGCACCAGATCCCGCAGGGGGCGGACGCCGTCGTCGAGTTGGACGGTTCGTTCATGGACCATGCGGCGTACGAGACCCTCCAGGACTGGCAGATGTCCCATTTGGCCCGGGGTGGGCAGGTCAAGATGACCGGCCGCACCGGCGTGCGGATCGCCGAGCCGGGCGCGGGCGCCCACGCCTGCTGCCGCCCGTGGACACCCTGGCGCAACCACCACTGCGGCGAACATCCCGAGGCCGAGCCCCAGCAGCACCACCTGAAGGGGCACCAGCTCGCCAGCGGGCTCAGCTCCTTCCAGCGCAATACGGCACCACTGGTGCGCGAGGAGCTGGCGAGGCTCGCGCGGGAGGGCCAGCGGCCGTCGCAGCTCTTCCTGACGTGCGCCGACTCCCGGCTGGTCACGAGCATGATCACGGCCAGCGGTCCGGGCGACCTGTTCACCGTGCGCAACGTCGGCAATCTGGTGCCGCTGCCGGGCGCGGAGAGCGGGGACGACTCGGTGGCGGCCGCGATCGAGTACGCGGTGGACGTGCTGCGTGTGCAGTCCATCACCGTGTGCGGGCACTCGGACTGCGGGGCGATGCAGACCCTGCTGAGCAGCGACCCGGACGCGCCCGAGACGTCGCTGCGGCGCTGGCTGCGGCACGGGCTGCCGAGCCTGGAGCGGATGAAGAGCGCGCACCGCACCTGGGCCCGGCTCTCCGGAGGCCCGTCCGGCGACTGCACGGGCAGGTTGCCGGCCGACGCGGCCGAGCAGTTGTGCCTGGCCAATGTGGTCCAGCAACTGGAGCACCTGAAGGCCCACGATGCCGTGGCGCGGCGCCTCGCGGAGGGCACGCTGGAACTGCACGGCATGTACTTCCACGTGGGTGAGGCGCAGGCGTACCTGCTGACCGACCCGAAGCCGGGCCCGGACCCGGCCCCAAACCCGGACCCGGACCCGGACACGCGTGCGAGTACGAGTACGAGTGGCGACGGGGAAGGCGCCGTCTTCGAGTGGGTGGCCCCGACCGGCAGGGCCTGGACGAGCACGGCTCCGCCCACCACCTCGCCCGCCTCCGCGCCGGCGTCCTGCGCCGCGTCCTCCCCCGACACCTCCGCGGGTGCCTCCGCCGACGCCGACTCCCACGGCTCCTCCCACGCCTCCTCCCACGGCTCCTCCCACCCCGCCACCCGTCCGCCCTCCCGGCCGTCGTCCAGGGAGGGGGCACCCGCCTGACCGCCGCGCCGGCCGGTACGCCTCCGCCAGTGAGCCTTCGGCGGCGAGCCACCGGTGGTGAACCTTCGGTGGTGAACCTTCGGCGGGTCCCGTCCGTGGGAGTGAGCGGTGGCCCCTTCTCCCCACCGCCCGAGGAGGAGGGGCCACTTGACCACCGGTCCCGTCGCCCCGTTCACCCGAAGAGGTCTAAACCAATAGGCCGGATGCTCTTGTCACCCGGGGCATCGGGCTGATGAGCTATGGGCTGGGACACATCGGACGCCCTGGGAATGGGAGATGTCGTGAGCAACGAGAGCCTGGCCAACCTCCTGAAGGAGGAGCGGCGCTTCGCACCGCCCGCCGAGCTGGCTGCGAACGCCAATGTGACGGCGGACGCGTACGAGCGGGCCAAGGCGGACAGGCTCGGCTTCTGGGCCGAGCAGGCACGTCGGCTCAGTTGGGCCACCGAGCCGACCGAGACCCTCGACTGGTCGAACCCGCCCTTCGCGAAATGGTTCGCCGACGGCAAGCTCAACGTGGCGTACAACTGCGTCGACCGGCACGTCGAGGCCGGGCACGGCGACCGGGTCGCCATCCACTTCGAGGGCGAGCCGGGTGACGGACGGGCCATCACGTACGCCGAGCTCAAGGACGAGGTCTCCAAGGCGGCCAACGCGCTGACCGAACTGGGCGTCCGTAAGGGTGACCGGGTCGCGGTGTACATGCCGATGATCCCCGAGGCCGCCGTCGCGATGCTGGCCTGTGCCCGTATCGGCGCCGCGCACTCGGTCGTCTTCGGCGGCTTCTCGGCCGACGCCGTCGCCTCCCGCATCCAGGACGCCGACGCCAAGCTCGTCATCACGGCGGACGGCGGCTACCGGCGCGGCAAGCCGTCCGCGCTGAAGCCGGCCATCGACGAGGCCGTCTCCAGGTGCCCGCAGGTCGAGCACGTCCTGGTGGTGCGCCGCACCGGCCAGGACACGGCGTTCACCGAGGGTCGGGACGTGTGGTGGGACGACATCGTCGACCGTCAGTCCACCGAGCACACCCCCGAGGCGTTCGACGCGGAGCACCCGCTCTTCATCCTCTACACGTCCGGCACGACGGGTAAGCCCAAGGGCATCCTGCACACCTCCGGCGGCTACCTCACCCAGGCGGCGTACACGCACCACGCCGTCTTCGACCTCAAGCCGGAGTCGGACGTCTACTGGTGCACCGCCGACATCGGCTGGGTGACCGGCCACTCGTACATCGTGTACGGGCCGCTGGCCAACGGCGCGACGCAGGTGATGTACGAGGGCACGCCCGACACCCCGCACCAGGGCCGGTTCTGGGAGATCGTGCAGAAGTACGGCGTGACCATCCTCTACACCGCGCCCACCGCCATCCGTACGTTCATGAAGTGGGGCGACGACATCCCCGCGAAGTTCGACCTGTCGTCGCTGCGCGTCCTGGGGTCGGTCGGCGAGCCGATCAACCCCGAGGCGTGGATCTGGTACCGGGACAACATCGGCGGCGGCAAGGCCCCGATCGTGGACACCTGGTGGCAGACCGAGACCGGCGCGATGATGATCTCGCCGCTGCCGGGCGTCACGGAGACCAAGCCGGGTTCGGCGCAGCGGCCCCTGCCGGGCATCTCCGCCACGGTCGTCGACGACGAGGCGAACGAGGTCCCCAACGGCGGAGGCGGCTACCTGGTGCTCACCGAGCCGTGGCCGTCGATGCTGCGCACCATCTGGGGCGACGACCAGCGGTTCATCGACACCTACTGGTCGCGCTTCGAGGGCAAGTACTTCGCGGGTGACGGGGCCAAGAAGGACGACGACGGCGACATCTGGCTGCTCGGGCGCGTGGACGACGTCATGCTGGTGTCCGGCCACAACATCTCCACCACCGAGGTCGAGTCCGCGCTGGTCTCCCACCCCAAGGTCGCCGAGGCCGCGGTCGTGGGCGCGGCCGACGAGACGACCGGTCAGGCCATCGTGGCGTTCGTGATCCTGCGCGGCACGGCGAGCGAGGACGACACCCTCGTCGCCGACCTGCGCAACCACGTGGGCGCCACGCTCGGCCCGATCGCCAAGCCGAAGCGGATCCTGCCGGTGGCCGAGCTGCCCAAGACCCGCTCCGGCAAGATCATGCGCCGCCTGCTGCGCGATGTCGCCGAGAACCGCCAGCTCGGTGACGTCACCACGCTCACGGACTCGTCCGTCATGGACCTGATCCAGTCCAAGCTGCCGTCCGCCGCCAGCGAGGACTGACGGGCCTCGATCACACCGAGAGGGCATCCGGCGACGACGCGCCGGATGCCCTCTTCGCGCATAAGGTGACATTCGCCGGATATGCCCTTGCGCACGCCGGGTAGGGTGTAAGGACCGCGTCAACAACATGAGCTTCAGGGTGCGCCGGGAAGTCTGGTCGGCATGTGTTTCGCCATGCCCGCCGAACCGACCGGAGGTCCACCGCCGTGACAGCTCCCCGCCCCAGCACCCCGCGTACGTTCCTCGCCCGGCTGCCGCTTCCCGAGCGGACGTACATCGCGGACGCGTTGCGCGCGGAGACCGTCGGCGGTGTCCTGCTCCTCTTCGCCGCCATCGCCGCCCTCGTCTGGGCGAACACCCCGATCAGCGGCAGCTACGAATCCGTTCGCGACTTCCACATAGGCCCGGCCGCCCTCGGGCTGGACCTGTCCCTCCAGCACTGGGCGGCCGACGGACTGCTCGCCGTGTTCTTCTTCGTCGCGGGGATCGAGCTCAAGCGCGAGCTCGTCGCCGGCGAGTTGCGCGACCCGAAGGCGGCCGCACTCCCCGTGATCGCCGCGCTCTGCGGCATGATCGCCCCCGCCCTCGTATACGTGCTGGTCAACGTCACCGGGGGCGGTTCCCTGGACGGCTGGGCGGTCCCGACCGCCACCGACATCGCCTTCGCGCTCGCCGTGCTCGCCGTCATCGGCACCTCACTGCCGTCCGCGCTCCGCGCCTTCCTCCTCACCCTGGCCGTCGTCGACGACCTGTTCGCGATCCTGATCATCGCGATCTTCTTCACCAGCGACCTGAACTTCGCGGCGCTCGGCGGCGCCGCCGCCGGTCTCGTCGTCTTCTGGGTGCTGCTGCGCACGGGCGTGCGCGGCTGGTACGTGTACGTGCCGCTCGCCCTGGTCATCTGGGGCCTGATGTACAACAGCGGCGTCCACGCCACCATCGCCGGCGTCGCCATGGGCCTGATGCTGCGCTGCACCCGCCGTGACGGCGAGGACCACTCCCCCGGCGAGCACATCGAGCACCTGGTGCGACCGCTGTCGGCCGGTTTCGCGGTGCCGCTGTTCGCGCTGTTCTCGGCGGGCGTGTCCGTCTCCGGCGGCGCGCTGGCGGATGTCTTCACCGAGCCCGTGACCCTTGGCGTGGTGCTCGGCCTGGTGGTCGGCAAGGCGGTCGGCATATTCGGCGGTACGTGGCTGGCGGCCCGCTTCACAAGGGCGGAGCTCAACCAGGACCTGACCTGGGCGGACCTCTTCGCCGTCGCCACGCTCGCGGGCATCGGCTTCACCGTCTCGCTGCTCATCGGCGAGCTGGCCTTCGCCGGGGACGAGGCGCTGACGGACGAGGTCAAGGCGGCCGTCCTGATGGGCTCGCTCATCGCCGCCGTACTCGCCGCGATCCTGCTGAAGCTGCGGGTACGGAAGTACCAGGCGCTGCTCGCCGAGGAGGAGCGCGACGAGGACATGGACGGCATACCGGACGTGTACGAGCTGCACGACCCGGCGTACCACCTGCGGATGGCGGCGATCCACGAGAAGAAGGCCGCCGAGCACCGGCGCCTGGCCGAGGCGGCGGCCGCCGCCGGCGAGACGGCCGACGCGGGCACGACAGCCGGTACGGGTAAGACGGCCGGTACGGGCGCGACAGCCGACGCGGGCACGACGGCCGGTACGGGGGAAGTGGCGGGGGCATCGCGCGCAGACGGCGACCGTCCGGCATGATCTGAGGTCGGACCGTAGGAGAGAAGAGGGAGCGAGACGATGAGCTACCCCGCCGAGAATGGTGGACCCGGCGCCGAGCGCAGCCTCGGTCAGTTGGTCGCCTCGGCGACCGCCGAGATGTCCGCGCTGGTGCACGACGAGATCGCGCTGGCCAAGGCCGAACTGCGACAGGACGTCAAGCGCGGCGTGATGGGCGGTGCGGCCATCAGCGTCGCGGGCGTCTTCGCGCTCTTCTCGCTTCCCGTGCTGAGCTTCGCCGCCGCGTACGGCATCCACAACCTGGGGCTCGGGCTCGCCTGGTCCTTCCTCATCGTGGGCGGCGCGTACCTGCTGCTGGCGGGGCTGCTGGCGCTGGTCGCGGTGTCCAAGTTCAAGAAGGTCAAGCCGCCGGAGCGGTCCATCGCCTCGGCCAAGCAGACGGCCGCCGTGCTCGGCAACGCCAAGCCGCACCCGCGTGAGGTGTCCGTCGCCGGTTCGTCCCGTCCGGTTCGTCCCGCCCTTCAGGGCAAGGACGAGGCCGGGGTTGTGGCACGCTCGTCTGCATGACCGTCCCTGAGAGCAGCACCGGCAGTCCCGTACGGATCGATGGTCCCTGGACACATCGCGACGTGGCCGCCAATGGGGCACGCTTCCACATCGCCGAGATGGGCGACGGCCCGCTGGTGTTGCTGCTGCACGGCTTCCCGCAGTTCTGGTGGACGTGGCGGCACCAGCTCCCCGCGCTCGCCGATGCCGGTTTCCGGGCGGTCGCGATGGATTTGCGGGGCGTGGGCGGCAGCGACCGTACGCCGCGCGGTTACGACCCGGCGAACCTGGCGCTCGACATCACGGGTGTGGTGCGCTCGCTCGGCGAGCCGGACGCGGCGCTGGTCGGCCACGACCTGGGCGGGTACCTGGCGTGGACGGCGGCGGTGATGCGGCCGAAGCTGGTGCGCCGACTGGCCGTCTCGTCGATGCCGCACCCCCGGCGGTGGCGTTCGGCGATGCTGTCCGACTTCTCGCAGTCGCGCGCCGGCTCGTACGTCTGGGGCTTCCAGCGGCCCTGGCTGCCGGAGCGTCAGCTCGTCGCCGATGACGGGGCGTTGGTGGGCAGGCTGATCCGCGACTGGTCGGGGCCGGGACAGCAGTTGGGCGAGGACGTGATCGACGTGTACCGGCGGGCGATGACGATCCCGTCGACGGCGCACTGCTCGATCGAGCCGTACCGGTGGATGGTGCGGTCGCTGGCCCGCCCGGACGGAATCCAGTTCAACCGCCGCATGAAGCGGCCCGTACGGGTCCCGACGCTGCATCTGCACGGCTCCCTCGACCCGGCGATGCGCACGCGCAGCGCGGCGGGTTCGGGCGAGTACGTGGAAGCCCCGTACAGGTGGCGGCTGTTCGACGGGCTGGGTCACTTCCCCCATGAGGAGGACCCGGTGGCGTTCTCGACGGAGCTCATCAACTGGCTGAAGGACCCCGAGCCGGACCGGTAGTCACCTGGCCGGCTGCTTGGCCGTCACCTGGTCGCCGCGTGGTTGCTGCTTGGCTGTCGCGCTTTGGATGGTCGTACGGTTGCACGACGAACTGGTTGTGCGACGAACGGCCAATTGCCTGGCGCATAGGCCAATTGGCGGGCCCCGGGGCGGTTACCGACCTTGGGGCCCGGGCAGACGTCGGGGTATGGGCTGGACGCACGACTACGCTGACGCAGCACGCAACCGCCGCTCGGCCTCTGCGCCGATCCCCCCGAGGAGCGGCCCGCCGGCCGGCCAGGGGCCGGACCCCCGCCTCGGGATCTCCCGCATCCTCCGCCGCCGGGCCCGCTGGGTCTCCGCCCGCCTGCGGCATACGCGCGGCTAGCGCCGGAGCGTACGCGGGGCGCGTGCGCCCGGCCGCGGCGTTTCCGCGCGGAGGCATCCGGAGCATGGGCGCGGTCGACGCCTGAGGCGTACGGGTGACTCCCCTCCGGGCCTGGACGCCGGCCGTGCGCGGGCGCCCGTCCCCCACTCCCCGAGGGCGCGAGTGCACGCGCCTCGGGGTACCGCGCACGCGCCTCGGGGATCGGGGCGCGGGGTTTGGGGTTCGGGGTGCCGGGTGGCGCCGGTCAGAGGGCGCAGCCCTGGCTGTCGACCTGCTGGTTGGCCGTCCGGCCGAGCTCGATGTCCTGGCGGATCTCGTCCGCCGTCAGGGCGTACCCGGTGTTCGGGTCGTCCAGGGACCTCGCGAAGATCACCCCGAACACCCTGCCGTCCGCCGTGAGCAGGGGGCCGCCGGAGTTGCCCTGGCGCACGGTCGCGAACAGCGAGTACACATCGCGGCGGACCTCGCCGCGTTGGTAGATGTCCGGGCCGTTGGCGTTGATCCGGCCGCGTACGCGGGCCGAGCGGACGTCGTACGCGCCGTTCTCCGGGAAGCCCGCGACGATCGCGTTGTCGCCGCTGCGCGCGTCCGCGTCCGTGAACTTCAGCGGCTTGGCCTCCAGGTCCGGCACGTCCAGGACCGCGATGTCGCGCTGCCAGTCGTACAGGACGACCTTGGCGTCGTACCGCCTGCCCTCGCCCCCTATCTGGACGGTCGGCTCGTCGACTCCGCCGACGACGTGCGCGTTGGTCATGACGCGGCGTTCGGCGAAGACGAAGCCGGTGCCTTCGAGGACCTTGCCGCAGCTCGGCGCCGTACCGACGACCTTGACGATGGAGCTCTTGGCGCGGGCGGCCACCGGGCTGCCCGCGAGCGCGGGGTCGGGGGCGCGGACCTCGGTGATCGGCTCGTTGGCGAACGGGCTGAAGACCTGCGGGAAGCCGTTCTGCGCCAGTACGGAGGTGAAGTCGGTGAACCAGGTGGAGGCCTGCGCGGGCATCACCTCGGAGACGCCGAGCAGCACCTTGGAGTTGCGGACCTCCTTGCCGATCGTGGGCAGGGACGTACGGGCCAGGGCGGAACCGATCAGCCACGCGACCAGCAGCATCGCCACCACGTTGACGAGGGCGCCGCCGGTGGCGTCCAGCGCCCGGGCGGGCGACCAGGTGATGTGGCGGCGCAGCTTGTTGCCCAGGTGGGTGGTGAAGGCCTGGCCCACCGAGGCGCAGACGATCACGATGACGACGGCGATGATCGCGGCGGTCGTCGACACCTTGGCGTTGTCGGTCAGCGGCCCCCAGGCGAGCGGGAGCAGGTACACCGCGACGAGACCGCCGCCGAGGAAGCCGATCACCGACAGGATGCCGACCACGAAGCCTTGGCGGTACCCGACGATCGCGAACCACACGGCGGCGACCAGCAGCAGAATGTCCAGCACGTTCACCGTCATTAGCCTCGCAGATTCGTCTCCGGTCGCCCCAGTCGCCCCGTCCGGCCGCGGAGCACAGCGATCAGCCTGTCATGAGCGCCAGTCGAGCGGGACCTGCTTCTCCCGGTCCCAGGGGCGCTCCCACCCGGCGAAATGGAGGATCCGGTCGATCACTCCGGCCGTGAAACCCCAGACCAGAGCCGATTCGACCAGAAATGCCGGACCGTGGTGACCGCTGGGGTGGACGGCCGTGGCGCGGTTGGCGGGGTCCGTGAGATCCGCCACGGGCACGGTGAAGACCCTGGCGGTCTCCGCCGGATCGACGGCCCGGAACGGACTCGGGGACCGCCACCAGCCGAGGACGGGCGTCACGACGAAGCCACTGACGGGGATGTAGAGCCGGGGCAGCACGCCGAAGACCTGTACGCCGGCGGGATCCAGGCCCGTCTCCTCCTCCGCCTCGCGCAGCGCGGCCCGCAGCAGCCCGTCGCCCTCCGGGTCGCCGTCCTCGGGGTCGAGGGCGCCACCGGGGAAGGACGGCTGCCCGGCGTGCGAGCGGAGGCTGCCGGCGCGCTCCATGAGCAGCAGCTCGGGGCCGCGGTCGCCCTCACCGAAGAGGATCAGCACGGCGGACTGGCGGCCGCCGCGCTCGGGCGGCAGGAAGCGGCTGAGCTGCTCGGGCTCGACGGTACGCGCCGCCCGCGCCACCGGCTCCAGCCACTCCGGCAACCCCTCTTCGCTCACGACGACGGGCGGGTGGTGGGGGGTGGGGCTGGGGGTGCCGGTGGGGCGGTTGGTGGCGGGGGCGGTGGCCTTGGCGGTGCGCGCGGTGGCCTTGGTGGTGCTGGTGGCACCCGCGGTGCGCCTGGAGAGGGCGCTGTGGGCGGCGGGACCGGCGGGACCGTCGAGGGGCGCGCTCCGGGCCGCCTGGGCTTCCTGGGCCGTACGGCCGTCCGGCCCCGGGCGGGCAGCGGGCGTAGCACCGGCCTGGCGGGAGGCGGCCTGATGGGAGGCGGCCTGATGGGCGGAGCCGGGGCGGGCGTGGCCGACGGGGGCGGCTGGGGCGGCGGCTTCCGGGTGGGCGGTGGCCGGGGCGGAAGCCTCCCGGCGGGCGGCCGTGTCCGGGGCGGCGGCCTCCCGGCCCGCGGCGGCGGGATCGGTGCGCTGTGGTGCCTGGGCGCCGGGGGCGAGCGCTTCCGGGGGCGTGTCGGCCCGGGCGGGGTGGGCGGCCGGGGGCGGGGTCGGGGCTCGGCGGGGGGCGCGGGGGGCCGTGGGCTCGATCCCCGAGGGCGGCGGGGTCGGGCGGGGACCGGCCGGCGGTGCCGGGCGGTCGGTCCCGCGGTCGTACGTGTGTTCCTCAGCGCGCGTCATAGGCACCCCCGGCTTCACAACGCGTTCCACCCACTGGTTCGTTCCGTCACTCGTCACCGGTGCCCAGGGGCGCCGCCGGGCGGCCCGGGTAGTCCGGGGGCGGCGCCAGGCGCTGGCCCGGGTACCCACCCATCTCGTACTTGAGGAGCTTCTTCGCCTTCTCCGGGTCCGTCTCCCCCTCCCCGTACGCCGGGCACAGCGGGGCGATCGGGCAGGCGCCGCAGGCCGGCTTGCGGGAGTGGCAGATGCGCCGGCCGTGGAACACCACCCGGTGCGAGAGCATCGTCCACTCCGACTTGGGGAAGATCGCGCAGATCTCCGCCTCGACCTTCTCCGGGTCCTCCTGCTCGGTCCACTTCCACCGCCGGACCAGCCGTCCGAAGTGGGTGTCCACGGTGATGCCCGGGACGCCGAAGGCATTGCCCAGGACCACGTTCGCCGTCTTGCGGCCCACGCCCGGCAGCCGGACCAGGTCCTCCAGACGGCCGGGCACCTGGCCTCCGAAGTCGTCCCGCAGAGCGGCGGACAGGCCCAGCAGGGACTTGGCCTTGGCCCGGAAGAAGCCGGTCGGCCGGATGATCTCCTCCAGCTCCTCCGGAACTGCCGCCGCCATGTCCTCGGGCGTCGGGTACTTCGCGAACAGCGCCGGGGTGGTCTGGTTGACCCGGAGGTCGGTCGTCTGCGCCGACAGGACGGTCGCGACGAGCAGCTCGAAGGGGTTGCGGAAGTCGAGCTCGGGATGGGCGTACGGATAGACCTCGGCGAGCTCGCGGTTGATCTTGCGGGCGCGGCGCACCATCCCCAGGTGCGATTCCGGCTTCCACGCCCTCGGGGCCTTCGGCTCCTTCGACGCCGAGGGCGCCTTCGCGGCCTTCGCGGCCTTCGCGGCCTTCGCGGAGCTCGTGGTCTTCGACGCCGAGGACGACTTCGCCGCGTTCTTCGACGGTTTGACGACCTTGGCGGCACTCTTGGCCACCTTCGTCGTTTTGTCCGCTTTCGCGGCTTTCCTGGCCGTGGCCGACACGTGTTCGCCCACAGCGGAATTCTGTTCCCCGGACACTCTCCCGGCCCCCTCGGCCTGCGCTCTCACCGGCGAATTGGACACCCGGCCAGCCTAAGCGCCACCGCTGACATCCGCCCCGGCCATGGTCGATCACGACCCAATCGGGCCCCTGCCGTACGGACACGCGTGCCAGTGCGTCAAACTTGTTGTGATTGATCGCACTGTTTTACCGTCCGGCATCATGGGACCCAACGTCCCTGAGCAGGTCGACATAGGAGAGAACTCGTGGACGACGTTCTGCGGCGCGCCCCGCTCTTCGCGGCGCTCGATGACGAGCAGGCCGCGGAGCTCCGCGCCTCGATGAGTGAAGTGACGCTCGCCCGCGGCGACGCGCTCTTCCACGAGGGCGACCCGGGCGACCGGCTCTACGTGGTCACCGAGGGCAAGGTGAAGCTCCACCGCACGTCCCCCGACGGGCGCGAGAACATGCTCGCCGTCCTCGGCCCCGGCGAGCTGATCGGCGAACTGTCCCTCTTCGACCCCGGCCCCCGCACGGCCACCGCGACCGCCCTGACCGAGGTCAAGCTCCTCGGCCTCGGCCACGGCGACCTCCAGCCCTGGCTGAACGCCCGCCCCGAGGTCGCCACGGCCCTGCTGCGCGCCGTCGCCCGCCGCCTGCGCAAGACCAACGACCAGATGTCCGACCTGGTCTTCTCCGACGTGCCGGGCCGTGTCGCCCGCGCGCTCCTGGACCTGTCGCGCCGCTTCGGCGTGCAGTCCGAGGAGGGCATCCACGTCGTGCACGACCTCACCCAGGAGGAGCTGGCCCAGCTCGTCGGCGCCTCCCGCGAGACGGTCAACAAGGCCCTCGCCGACTTCGCGGGCCGCGGCTGGCTGCGCCTGGAGGCGCGTGCCGTGATCCTGCTGGACGTCGAGCGGCTCGCCAAGCGCTCGCGCTAGTACGCCAGGCAGATGTGAATGGGCCGCCCCGGGGTCACCGGGGCGGCCCATTGTCGTCACGTCAGTTCTTGGTGCCGTCCACGATGAGCGGGTTGCCGCTGCCGCCGCCGCAGGGCACGGCGTACACCGGGTTCTTCGCGGCCGCCTCCTTGTAGGCGTCGATGCACTGGTTCAGCAGGACCTTGTCGCTCAGCGAGTTGTTGAGGATCTTGTTGGCCGCCGCGATGCCCTCCGCCTCGATCCGGCGCCGTTCGGCCTCCGCCTTCGCGGTACGCGCGGCCTCGGTCGCCCGCTCGGTGGCCTGCTGCTGCTGGATCTTGCGGTCGATCTGGTTCTGGAGCTGGTCCGACGGCTTCACGTTGCGCAGGTTCACCGTCGTCACGTCGATGCCGCGCGGGGCCAGCCGCTCCTTGATCAGGTCGCCGATCTCGGTGTTGATCTGCTCGCGGGCGGAGGCGTAGCCCTCCTCGCTGGTGTGGCGGGCGAAGACGTTACGGATGATCTCCCGGCTGTCCGGGAAGACCAGCCGCTGCTGGATCGCCTCCTCGCTGCCGGCCAGCTTGTACAGCTCGACCGCCTTGGCCGGGGTGACGGCCCACTTCACCGTCACCTCCGCGTACATCACGCCGCCCTGCGACGAGCGGACCTCGACGACGTCCTTGTCGGAGAGGTTCAGGTCGACCGGGCGCGTGGAGAAGGTGGTGACGTTGGTGAACGGCGAGGTGACGTTCATGCCGGACGTCATGGGCGCGCCGACCTTGCCGAAGGTCACGGGGACGCCGACCTCGTACGCGCTGATCACGTGGAGGCAGCTCGACAGGGCGGCGAACAGGCCGGCGATCAGCGCACCGGCCGAGCCGAGCTTGAGGCCCCGGCGGTCGCTGCCGCGCGCGACGAAGAACAGCACCGCGGCGGCGATGAGCAACAGGATGGACAGGACGAACACGGAAGATCCCCCCAGGGACGGAGCAGAGAAGTAAGCGGAGCGTAAAGCATGGGCCTACGCCCGTCCGGCCCCGCCCAGCCCCCATCCGCCCCGCCCCGCCTCCATCCGCCCCGCCCGGCCCCAGCCGCGCCAACATCCACCCCGCCCGACTCGCGCCCGGCCACCCGGCCCCACGGCCGCCCGGCCCCACGGCCACCCGGCCCCCGCTCAGATCAGGCCGTGCTCCGACAGGTACTCGAGCTGCGCCCGCACGGACAGCTCGGCCGCCGGCCACAGGGACCTGTCCACGTCCGCGTACACGTGCGCGACGACGTCCGCCGCCGTCCGGTGGCCGTTCTCGACGGCCGTCTCCACCTGGGCGAGCCGGGTGGCCCGGTGGGCCAGGTAGTACTCGACCGCACCCTGGGCGTCCTCCAGGACCGGGCCGTGACCCGGCAGCACCGTGTGCACGCCGTCGTCGACCGTCAGCGAGCGCAGCCGCCGCAGCGAGTCCAGGTAGTCGCCGAGCCGCCCGTCGGGGTGCGCCACCATCGTCGTACCGCGCCCGAGGATCGTGTCGCCCGTGAGCACCGCCCGGTCGGCCGGCAGGTGGAAGCTGAGCGAGTCGGCGGTGTGCCCCGGCGTCGGTACGACGCGCAGCTCCAGGCCCCCGACCTCGACCGCCTTGCCCGCCGTCAGCCCCTCGTCACCGAGCCGCAGCGCCGGGTCCAGGGCGCGCACGGGCGACCCGGTCAGTTCGGCGAACCGCCCCGCGCCCTCGGCGTGGTCGGGGTGGCCGTGCGTGAGGAGGGTCAGCGCGACGCGCTTGCCGAGCCGTTCGGCCGTGTCGATCACCCGCCGCAGATGGGTGTCGTCCAGCGGACCGGGGTCGACCACGACGGCGAGCGGGGAGTCCGGCTCGGAGAGGATCCAGGTGTTCGTGCCGTCGAGGGTCATCGCGGACGGGTTGGGCGCGAGGACGTTGACGGCACGTTCGGTCGCGGGGCCGGAGACCACGGCTCCGCGCGGCTGCCCGGGGAGCGCGGCGGCGTCGGTCATGTCGCCTCCCCCGCCGTGCCCCCCGTACCGATACGTTTCGTGAACTCGTCGTGGCCCGGCCAGCTCAGCACCACCTGGTCGCCCTCCAGACGCGCCTGGGCCAGTACGGGGGTGAGGTCCTGTTCCCTGGCCGCCTCCAGCGCCTCGGCGGGCGTCCCGTACCGCTCCAGGGCCCTCAGCGTGGCGATCGTGGGCGGCATCATCAGCAGCTCGCCCCGGTCGTAGCCCGCCGCCGCGTCCGCCGGGCGGATCCAGACCGTCCGGTCCGCCTCCGTGGAGGCGTTGGAGGCCCGCTGCCCGGCCGGGAGGGCGGCCACGAAGAACCAGGTGTCGTAGCGGCGCGGCTCGAACTCGGGCGTGATCCACCGCGCCCAGGCGCCCAGCAGGTCGGAGCGGAGCACCAGGCCCCGCCGCTCCAGGAAGTCGGCGAACGCCAGCTCACGGGCGACCAGCGCCGCCCGGTCGGCCTCCCAGTCGTCGCCCCGCGTGTCGGCGACGACCGAGTCGGCGGTCGGCCCGGCGAGCAGAACGCCGGACTCCTCGTACGTCTCACGCACCGCCGCGCACACGATGGCCTGCGCCTCGGCCGGCTCCGCGACCCCGAGCCGGGCCGCCCACGCGGCCGGCGACGGGCCGGCCCACCGCACCGGGTGCTCGTCGCGCGGGTCGACGCCGCCACCCGGATAGGCGTACGCGCCGCCCGCGAAGGCCATGGAGGTGCGCCGCCGCAGCATGTGCACCTCCACGCCCTCCCGCAGGAGCAGCACGGTCGCGGCCCGCTTCGGCGTCACGGCCGTGAGCGTGCCGCCGGCGAGCGCGCGGATGCGGTCGGGCCACTCCGGTGGGTACCACTGACCATTGGGCATGGCCGGATGCTATGCGCATCCGCCGAGATGTTCGAGAGGAAAGGTGGATACGGCAACGGTCCCGCACCCACCCGGGGCACGGGACCGTGGAGCAGTGGGGCGCTCAGTCCTCCGGGACCAGCTCCACCTGGATCTCGACCTCGACCGGCGCGTCCAGCGGCAGCACGGCGACGCCCACGGCGCTGCGCGCGTGCACGCCCTTGTCGCCCAGCACCTCGCCCAGCAGCTCACTGGCGCCGTTGAGGACGGCGGGCTGCCCGGTGAAGTCCGCCGCCGAGGCGACGAACCCGACGACCTTCACGACCCGGGCGATCCGGTCCAGGTCCCCGGCGACCGACTTCACGGCGGCCAGCGCGTTGAGCGCGCAGATCCGCGCGAGCTTCTTGGCCTCCTCCGGGGTGACCTCGCCGCCCACCTTGCCGGTGACCGGAAGCTTGCCGTCCACCATCGGGAGCTGGCCCGCCGTGTACACGTACACGCCCGACCTGACCGCCGGCTGGTACGACGCCAGCGGCGGCACCACGTCCGGCAGGGTCAGCCCGAGTTCGGCGAGCGTCGCCTCCACGCGGCCGGTCACGGCTTCTCCCGCTTCAGGTAGGCCACGAGCTGCTCGGGGTTGTTGGGCCCGGGGACGACCTGGACGAGCTCCCAGCCGTCCTCGCCCCAGGTGTCCAGAATCTGCTTGGTCGCGTGCACGAGAAGGGGCACGGTCGCGTATTCCCACTTGGTCATGGAGCCGACTGTAGCCGCTGCCAAAGGCAGCCTCCCGCACAGGCGGGCACGAGGGGTGGCCCGGCCGTGACCCGCCCAATCCGACCCGGGGGCGACTGGCTCACGACCCGACTGGTTAGGCTCGAATACGTGAGCAGGCTCCAGGTCGTCAGCGGCAAGGGCGGTACCGGTAAGACGACGGTCGCCGCCGCCCTCGCGCTCGCCCTCGCGACCGAGGGCAAGCGGACTCTCCTCGTGGAGGTCGAAGGCAGGCAGGGCATCGCACAGCTCTTCGAGACGGAGGCCCTTCCGTACGAGGAACGGAAGATCGCCGTCGCCCCGGGCGGCGGCGAGGTGTACGCGCTGGCCATCGACGCCGAACGCGCGCTCCTCGACTACCTCCAGATGTTCTACAAGCTCGGCTCGGCGGGCCGCGCCCTCAAGAAGCTCGGCGCCATCGACTTCGCGACCACCATCGCGCCGGGTGTACGGGACGTCCTGCTGACCGGCAAGGCGTGCGAGGCGGTACGCCGGCGGGAGAAACAGGGGGGCTTCGTGTACGACCACGTCGTCATGGACGCCCCTCCCACCGGCCGCATCACCCGCTTCCTCAACGTCAACGACGAGGTCGCGGGCCTGGCGAAGATCGGCCCGATACACAATCAGGCCCAGGCGGTGATGCGGGTCCTGAAGTCCCCCGAGACGGCCGTCCACCTGGTGACCCTGCTGGAGGAGATGCCGGTCCAGGAGACCGCCGACGGCATCGCCGAACTGCGCGAGGCCGACCTCCCGGTGGGGGGCGTCGTCGTGAACATGGTCCGCCCGCACATTCTGGACGAGGACGCGGTACGGGCGGCGGGGGGCGACCACCGCAAGGGCATCGCCGCGGCGCTCGCCGCCGCGGGCATCAGCGGTTCCGCCCGGCTGGTCGGCCCGCTCCTGGACCAGGCCGCCGAGCACGCCCAGCGGGTGGAGCTGGAGCGGGAGCAGCGCGAGGCGCTGGCGAAGCTTCAGGTCCCGACGTACGAACTGCCCTTCCTCGGGGAAGGGGCGGACATCGCCGGTCTCTACCGGCTGGCCAAGGAACTGAGGAAGCTCGGGGTGGGCGCATGACTCTCGACGGACCTCCCGGCCTGGAGGTCGATCCGCTGCTCGACGACCCGGCGACCCGCATCATCGTGTGCTGCGGGGCGGGCGGGGTCGGCAAGACGACGACGGCGGCCGCCCTGGGCGTACGCGCGGCGGAGCGCGGCCGCAAGGTGGTCGTCCTGACCATCGACCCGGCCCGCAGGCTCGCCCAGTCCATGGGCATCGACCAACTGGACAACACACCCCGCCGGGTGGACGGCATCAGGGGCGGCGGCGAACTGCACGCCATGATGCTCGACATGAAGCGCACCTTCGACGAGATCGTCGAGGCGCACGCCGACCCCGCGCGGGCGTCGGCCATTCTGGGCAACCCCTTCTACCAGTCCCTGTCGGCCGGCTTCGCGGGCACGCAGGAGTACATGGCGATGGAGAAGCTCGGGCAGTTGCGGGCGCGCGACGAGTGGGACCTGATCGTGGTCGACACCCCGCCGTCCCGGTCCGCCCTGGACTTCCTGGACGCCCCGAAGCGGCTGGGGTCGTTCCTGGACGGGAAGTTCATCAAGCTGCTGATGACACCGGCCAAGGTGGGCGGCCGGGCGGGGATGAAATTCCTGAACGTCGGCATGTCGATGATGACGGGCACCCTGGGCAAGCTGCTGGGGGGTCAGCTACTGCGGGACGTACAGACCTTCGTGGCGGCGATGGACACCATGTTCGGCGGCTTCCGTACGCGGGCGGACGCCACCTACCGGCTCCTCCAGGCGCCGGGCACGGCCTTCCTGGTGGTGGCCGCGCCGGAGCGGGACGCGCTGCGGGAGGCGGCGTACTTCGTGGAGCGGCTGGCGGCGGAGCGGATGCCGCTGGCCGGGCTGGTGCTCAACCGGGTGCACGGGAGCGGGGCGGTCCGGTTGTCCGCCGAGCGGGCGCTGGCCGCCGCGGAAAATCTGGAAGATCTTGAAGATGTCCGCATTGTGGATCAGGAGGCCGGGAAGACTGGTGTTCGTGGGCCCGAGGCCATCTCTCCCGAGGCCACCTCTCCCGAGCCCGAGGCCCCTGACACCACAGCAGCAGCACGCTCCGGCGCCGCCACCGCTCCTGGCGGTGCCGTCGCGACCGCCACGCCGCCCGCCGTCGCGGAACTGACCGCGGGTCTTCTGCGCCTGCACGCCGAACGGATGCAGGTGCTCGCGCGGGAGCAGCGCACGCGTGACCGGTTCACCGCGCTCCACCCCGAGGTGGCGGTGACCGAAGTACCCGCGCTCCCCGGCGACGTACACGACCTGGCGGGTCTCCGCGCCATCGGCGACCGCCTCGCGGCAGGGCAGCCCGGCTGACCTGACCGACCATCGCGGCGGCGTCGCTGCCGTCGCGCCCGTGTTCCGCGTTCCGTCCGCGTCGCTCGACCGCTGCCCGGTGCCGGTCGGGGCCCGGTCAGGTGGTCCGGTCGGGGGCCCGGTGGGGGGTCCCGGTCAGGCGGTCCCGTCTGGGCGGCTCGCCCTACCCCACTGCCGCGTACGTCTCGTACGTCTCGTCGTCGTCCAGCGCGACGGGCAGGATGCCCGCGCTCCGCTCGTACTCCGTACGCGCGGTCTCCAGCAGCCGGCGCCAGGAGGTGACGGTCGGCCGCCGCCGCAGCAGTGCGCGGCGCTCACGTTCCGTCATACCGCCCCACACGCCGAACTCGACGCGGTTGTCCAGCGCGTCGGCCAGGCACTCGGTCCGCACCGGACACCCGGTGCACACCGCCTTGGCCCTGTTCTGCGCCGCTCCTTGTACGAACAGTTCATCCGGATCGGTAGTGCGGCAGGCGGCCTGCGCACTCCAGTCAGCTACCCAGCCCATACCGGCGCCGTCCTCTCCCGAATCGAGGCTCCCCCACGGCGGCAGCGGCATATTCACCGCCACCAGTTGAGGACGTTACGGAAGGTGGGCACAGCGCAACACCCCCTTCGGGCCCAATCTTGAATGGTCCGAACGGACTATGCGTACGCGGCAGATCACCCAGGGGAGTGAGCGATAGACATGCGTAATAAATAGCGCGAGGCAGGGCACTTCAGGCGGCCCGCAAAGGGCACGTGCTGATGCATGGGGCGGAAACGGACATGGTCCGGCGCGGCTCGGGAACGCAGGGGGGTCATGCCGGGGGCGCAACGGGTGTGACAGTTGTGACCAGCTTAGGCCAAGGCCCGTACGCCTGTCCGGAAAACGCCGAGGGAGGTCGCGGCAGCCGCCCGCGAACCGCCCGCGGACCACCCACAGCCCACTCGAACGCCACCACCCGCACCAGCCGACGTCACAACCAGTGTCACAACCTCGTACTCGAACATCCCGTAAGGCACCCGCTCCCTCGGAACGCCACCACCGACGGATTAGGCTGCATCCATGCCAAAGAAGCGCTCGGGCGGTGGTCTGACCGGGACCCAGCAGGCCGCCAAGTTCGTCGGTGTCAGCGTGCTCGCCGGAGCCGTGATGGCGGGCATCGCCCTGCCCGCCGCGGGAGCGCTGGGGCTCGCGGCGAAGGGCACGGTCCAGGGGTTCGACGAGATCCCGGCCAACCTCAAGCGACCGCCGCTGAGCCAGCGCACCACGATCCTGGACTCGCAGGGCGGCCAGATCGCCACGGTCTACTCCCGTGACCGCACGGTCGTGGATCTCAAGGACATCTCCCCGTACATGCAGAAGGCGATCGTCGCCATCGAGGACTCGCGCTTCTACGAGCACGGGGCCATCGACCTCAAGGGCGTCCTGCGCGCGCTCAACCGCAACGCCCAGTCGGGCGGGGTCGCCCAGGGCGCCTCGACGCTGACCCAGCAGTACGTGAAGAACGTCTTCGTGGAGGAGGCCGGCGACGACCCCGACAAGGTCGCCCAGGCCACCCAGCAGACCCTCGGCCGCAAGATCCAGGAGCTGAAGTACGCGATCCAGGTCGAGGAGGAGCTCGGGAAGAAGAAGATCCTCGAGAACTACCTCAACATCACCTTCTTCGGGCAGCAGGCGTACGGCATCGAGGCCGCCTCCCAGCGGTACTTCTCCAAGCCCGCCAAGAACCTGAGCCTGGAGGAGGCGGCGATGCTGGCCGGCATCGTCCAGTCGCCGAGCCGCTACGACCCGGTCAACGACGTGCAGGAGGCCACCAAGCGCCGCAATGTCGTCCTGTCGCGCATGGCGGCCGTCGGTGACATCAGCGAGGCGGAGGCGGAGCGCGCGAAGGCCACGCCCATCAAGCTGAAGGTCAGCAAGCCCAAGAACGGCTGCATCACCGCCGTCGACGGCGCCGGCTTCTTCTGCGACTACGTACGCGAGGTCTTCCTCTCCGACCCGGTCTTCGGGAAGGACCGCGAGGAGCGCAACAAGATCTGGAACCGCGGCGGCCTGACGATCAGGACCACGCTCGACCCGCAGGCGCAGAAGTCGGCGCAGGAGTCGATCAAGAACCACGTCTACCAGACCGACAAGGTCGCGACGGCGGTGACGATGGTTCAGCCCGGCACCGGCAAGATCGTGGCGATGGCGCAGTCCCGGCCGTACGGCTTCGGGAAGAACGAGACCCAGATCAACTACTCGGTCAACAAGAGCATGGGCGGCTCGAACTACGGCTTCCCGACCGGCTCCACGTTCAAGCCTTTCGTGGCGGCCGCCGCCATAGAGCAGGGCAAGCCGCCGACGCAGGTGTACCCGTCGCCGTTCGAGATGCCCTACCCGGAGTCCGTTTCCACGTGCAGCGGGAAGCCCTGGCGCAACCAGGGGGACACCGTGGAGAACGAGAACGAGTCCGAGGTCGGCCCGTACGCGCTGAAGGACGCCATGGCCAAGTCGGTCAACACCTACTTCGTCCAGATGCTCGGCGAGATCGGCATGTGCCCGGTCGTGGAGCTGACGAACAAGCTGAACGTGGTGATGGGCAACGACGAGAAGCTGCCCGAGCGGCCTTCCAGCCTCACTCTCGGCTCCAACGGCATCTCGCCGCTGAACATGGCGAACGCATACGCGGCCTTCGCCAACCGCGGCACGTACTGCACCCCGACCGCCATCGAGTCCATCAAGACGGCGGACGGCAAGAGCCTGGCGGTCCCGAAGACGGCCTGCACCAAGGCGATGTCAGAGCGGACGGCCGACACCATCAACTCCCTGCTGAGCGGTGTGATCGACTCCGGTACGGGTGAGAAGGCGGGCCTGACGAGCCGCGACAACGCGGGCAAGACGGGTACGACGGACGCCCGCAAGAACGCCTGGTTCGTCGGCTACACCCCGAACCTGTCGGGCGCCGTGTGGGTGGGCAGCCCCAGCCAGGACGTCGAGATGTTCTCCATCAGGATCGGTGGCCGGTACCACGGCGCGGTCTTCGGCGGTGAGGTACCGGGCCCGATCTGGCGGGACGCCATGACCGGCGCGTTGGACGGCCGCGAGGCGCCCCGCTTCGTCGACGTCCACATCCCCGACGCCCCGAAGGACGGGAAGGGCAAGGGCAAGCCCAAGCCCGGCGGCGACAACAAGCCGGGCGGCGGGGGCGGTGACGACGACAAGCCGGGTGACGGCGGTGGCGACGACCCCTGGGGCGACATCACCTTCCCGCCGGACATGATCGGCGGCGGCAACCAGCGCGGCCAGGGCAACGGCGGCGGCTGGCGCTGATACGGGTCGGGGGCGCCCCACCGGGAATCCGGTGGGGCGCCCCCTTTTGCCGTACCGCCGGCCGGCGGCCAGGCCCGCCCGGGCCCGCCCAGGGCCGCCCGACGTGCGAGAGGCCCCGGCCTCAGCCGGCCAGGAGCTGCTTGACCACGGCGGCGACCCGGCCGCCCTCGGCGCGTCCGGCCACCTTCGGGTTCACGATCTTCATCACGGCGCCCATGGCGCGCGGGCCCTCGGCACCGGCCGCCTTGGCCTCCTCGACCGCCTGGGCCACGATCTGCTTCAGCTCGTCGTCGCCGAGCTGCTGCGGCAGGTACGCGTCCAGGACGGCGCCCTCCGCCTTCTCACGCTCGGCCTGCTCGGTACGACCGCCCTGCCCGAAGGCCTCGGCCGCCTCACGGCGCTTCTTCGCCTCCTTGGCGATCACCTTCTGCACCTCGTCGTCGGAGAGCTCGCGCTTCTCCTTGCCCGCGACCTCCTCCTTGGTGATGGCGGCGAGGGTCAGCCGGAGCGTCGAGGAGCGCAGCTCGTCGCGCTCCTTGATCGCGGCGTTGAGGTCTTCCTGCAGCTTGGACTTGAGCGTGGTCATGCGGACAAGTGTGGCAGGTGCGGTGACCTGCACGCCCGCGCATTTTCCGCGTCCTCGCCGTTCTGGGACGATGGCGTCATGCGCGCGCGATACGGAGTCCCCCTGAAAGTCACCGCAGGAATCGCAGCGGTCGGCGCGGCCGGCCTGGCCTACGCCGCCGGGTTCGAGGCCCGGTCCTTCCGGCTGCGGCGGATCACCGTCCCCGTACTGCCGCGCGGGACACGGCCGTTGCGGATGCTCCAGGTGTCGGACATCCACATGGTGAGCGGTCAGCACAAGAAGCGGGCGTGGCTCCAGTCGCTGGCCGGGCTGCGGCCGGACTTCGTGGTGAACACCGGCGACAACCTCTCCGACCCGAACGGCGTACCGGAGCTCCTGGACGCGCTCGGCCCGCTGCTCGACTTCCCCGGTGTGTACGTCTTCGGCTCCAACGACTACTACGGCCCCAAGCTCCGCAACCCGGCCCGCTACCTGATCGAGAAGGCCCAGGGCCGGCACGGCCTGAACGGCAACGCGCCGGCCGTCGGAGTCGTGCACAACCCCTGGGAGGAGATCCGCGACACCTTCGACACGGCCGGCTGGCTGAACCTCACCAACACGCGCGGCCGCCTCAAGCTGGACGGCCTGGAGCTGGCCTTCACCGGCCTGGACGACCCGCACATCAAGCGCGACCGCTACGAGCGCGTCGCCGGCGGCCCGGAACCGGACGCCGACCTCTCGGTGGGCGTCGTCCACGCCCCCTACCTCCGCTCGCTGGACGCCTTCACGGCCGACGGCTACCCCCTGATCCTCGCGGGCCACACCCACGGCGGACAGCTCTGCATCCCCTTCTACGGGGCGCTGGTCACCAACTGCGACCTGGACACCGACCGCGTCAAGGGCCTCTCCACCCACCACGCCGCCGGCCACACCGCGTACCTCCACGTCTCCGCCGGCTGCGGCACCAACCGCTACACCCCGGTCCGCTTCGCCTGCCCCCCCGAGGCGACGCTCCTGACACTCACCCCGAGGGACTGATCACCCCCGGCGACCGACCCCCGCCCGTGGGCCCCGGCAGGGGCCCCGGCAGGGGCCCCGGCAGGGCCGCGAAAACCGGATTTCGTCTCCGGGCGCCGGTGGGCTAAAGTAAACGACGTCGCCGGGACACACGGTGACATCGGGGTGTAGCGCAGCTTGGCAGCGCGCTTCGTTCGGGACGAAGAGGTCGTGGGTTCAAATCCCGCCACCCCGACAGAGAAGTACCAGGTCAGGGGCCTGATCCGCGAGAGCGGGTCGGGCCCCTGAGTGGTTTCTGGAGAACAGCAGCCGCTCGGGGCCCCTCACCCGGATGGGCTCGTCAGGTCGCCGGGGTGGTGGGGGCGGGGGCACGCTCGGGGAATGAGCAACCCGTCCGAGGGGCCTGGGGGCCCGGTTCAGCACGCGTATGCACACCACACCAGTCATGAGGAGCATCGGGGCGGGGGCGGGTGGGCTTCCGGTGGGGTGATGTTCGCCGGCGTGCTGATGATGGTGGGGGGCGTGCTCGGCATGCTCCAGGGGATCGCGGGGATCGCCGAGGACGACATCTACGGGCGCGTCGGGGAGTACGTCTTCGAGTTCAACGTCAGCGCGTGGGGCTGGATCCACCTGGTGCTCGGGTTGTTGGTCGCCGCCATCGGTGCGGGCATCCTCAGTGGGGCGGAGTGGGCGAAGGCGAGCGGGGTGGCGCTGGCCGCGCTCGCCGTGATCGCGAACTTCATCTGGCTGCCGTACCAGCCGGTCTGGGCCATCGTGTCGATCGCGATCGCCGTGTTCGTGATCTGGGCGCTGTGCACGGAGGACACGACTCCAGTGGCGCCCATGAAGCATTAGGCCCTGGTGGCCTTGAGGGAGTACATCAACGGGATACGGGACCGGTCCGGCGGGAAGCGGTAGTAGCCGTCCTCGTGCCGGGAGAGCGCCTTGAAGCGGGCGAACAGCGAGACGTCGTGTTCGTGCAGGAACTCGATGCGCAGGCCCGTCGCCGCGAGGGCGGAGACGACCTCGCCGATGGGGTGTTGCCACTCGACGCTGCGGTTGTGGACGGTGGGGGCGTCGAAGTCGGCGTACGTACCCGATGCCTCGTCCAGCCACGCGTCCCGGGCGAAGTAGTCGTGGATCAGCCGTGAGCCGGTCTCGTCGTCCAGGATGTCGGTCAGCGGATGGAACTCCGCGAGGTACAGGAACCCACCGGGCGCGACGAGCGACGCGGCGGTCTCGGCCCAGCGGGTCACGTCCGGGAGCCAGTTGAGGGCACCGACGCCGGTGTAGACGATGTCGTACGCCGTGTCGGGCACCGCCTCGGCGGCGTCGTACACGTCGGCGGCCACGAACGCGGCCCGCTCGGGCGTGAGCCCGATGTCGCCGGCGAGGGACCGGGCGACCTCGACGGCCGGCTCGGAGAAGTCCAGCCCGACCACCCGGGAGGCACCGCGCCGGGCCCAGGACAGGGTGTCCAGCCCTATGTGGCACTGGAGGTGAAGCAGTGAGAGTCCGGTGACGTCACCCACCTCCGCCACCTCGAAGTCGCGCAGCACGTCCTTGCCGGCCCGGAAGCCGTCGAGGTCGTAGTAGTCACTGGCGACATGGACGGGTACGCGCTCGTCCCACAGGGACCGGTTCGCCTCACGCCAGTCGTCGGGGGTCGGTGAGTACATGCGCCGGAGGTTATCCACAGGCTGCGGACGACGCGAGCGGATTTCTGGGCCTTGTGGGCATCGGGTTTCATGGACGCATGACTGAGCCGACAGAGACGCAGACCATGCCCGACTGGGAGAAGCGGTTCCGGGCGCCACGGGTGTCGTTGCCGGAGTGGGCGTGGGACGCGCCGGGCAGGGCGCTGTTCGTGTCGAACGCGACCGGGACGTACGAGCTGTACGCGTGGGACCGGGACAGTGGCCGGCAGCGGCAGGTCACCGACCGGCCGAACGGGACCACGGACGGCGTGTTGTCGCCGGACGGGGAGTGGATCTGGTGGTTCTCGGACACGGACGGCGACGAGTTCGGGGTGTGGATGCGCCAGCCGTTCGGGGGCGGGGAGGACGAGGCGGCGGTGCCCGGGCTGGCGGCGTCGTATCCGGCGGGGCTCGCGATCGGGCGGGACGGGACGGCGGTGGTCGGGCGGTCGACGGACGAGGAGGGGTCGACGATCCATGTCGTGCGGCCCGGACAGCCGCCGGTGGAGATATACCGGCACCGGGAGTCGGCCGGGGTCGGGGACCTGTCGCACGACGGGACGCTGATCGCCGTCGAGCACACCGAGCACGGTGACGCGATGCACGCGGCGGTCCGGGTGGTCCGGCCGGACGGGGCCGTGGTGGCCGAGCTGGACGACACCAAGGGCGGGACCGAGGAGCTGGGTCTCAGCGTGCTGGGGTTCGCGCCGGTGGACGGGGACACCCGGCTGCTGGTGGGGCACCAGCGGCGCGGGCGCTGGGAGCCGATGGTGTGGGACGTGGCGTCCGGCACCGAGACGGAGCTGGGGCTGGACCTGCCCGGAGACGTGTCGGCGGAGTGGTACCCGGACGGCTCGGGGCTGCTGGTGGTGCACAGCTTCGAGGCGCGCAGCGAGTTGTGGCGGTACGAGATCGCGACGGGCCGGCTGGCTCGGGTGGACACCCCCGCCGGGTCGGTGTCGAGCGCGACGGCACGGCCGGACGGGGCCGTGGAGTACCTGTGGTCGTCCGCCGAGCGGCCGCCGGTGGTGCGGTCCACGGCGGGCGGCGTCGTGCTGGAGCCGCCCGGCATGAAGGCGCCCGCCTCGGTGCCCGTCGAGGACGTGTGGGTGGACGGCCCCGGCGGGCGCGTCCACGCGCTCGTGCAGCGGCCGGCCGGGGCGGCGGGACCGCTGCCGACGGTGTTCGAGATCCACGGCGGGCCCGCCTGGCACGACAGCGACGCGTACGCCGCCGCCCCGGCCGCCTGGGTGGACCACGGCTACGCGGTGGTCCGGGTCAACTACCGGGGCTCGACCGGGTACGGGCGCGAGTGGACGGACGCGCTCAAGCACCGGGTCGGGCTGATCGAGCTGGAGGACATCGCCGCGGTACGGGAATGGGCGGTCGCCTCCGGCCTCGCCGACCCCGGCCGGCTGGTCCTGACCGGCGGCTCCTGGGGCGGTTACCTCACGCTGCTGGGCCTGGGCACCCAGCCCGACGCCTGGGCGCTGGGCATCGCCGCCGTACCGGTCGCTGACTACGTCACGGCGTACCACGACGAGATGGAGGCCCTGAAGGCCCTGGACCGCACCCTGTTCGGCGGGTCGCCGGAAGAGGTGCCCGAGCGGTTCGAGGTGTCGTCGCCGATCACGTACGTGGACCGGGTGCGGGTGCCGGTGTACATCTCGGCCGGCGTGAACGACCCGCGCTGCCCGATCCGGCAGATCGACAACTACGTCGACCGGCTCGCCGCCCGGGACGCGGTGCACGAGGTGTACCGGTACGACGCGGGGCACGGCTCCCTCGTGGTGGAGGAGCGGATCAAGCAGGTGCGGCTGGAGCTGGACTTCGCCGCCAGGCATCTGGGGACCCGGCGGGAGGGGATGTGACGGTGTTCCGTACCGTGGGGGTGTGTACCGGTTCCTGACGACGCCCCGCTGGTGGGGGATCAACATCTTCGTCGTGCTGGCGATCCCCTTCTGCGTGTTCATGGGGACCTGGCAGCTCGGCAGGTTCGAGGACCGCGTCGACTCGCACCAGGAGGCGGAGCGGCGGCCGGAGGCGGGCTCGGTGAAGGCCGCGCCGCTGGATGAGCTGCTGCCGGTCGACAAGGAGACCTCCGGCCGCCACGCCACGGCGACGGGGCGGTACGGGGAGCAGTTCCTGGTCCCCGGGCGTGAGCTGGACGGCAAGGCCGGCTCGTACGTCCTGACCCTGCTGCGCACCGGGACCGGCAAGTCCCTGCCGGTGGTACGCGGCTGGCTGCCCGTCGGCGGCAAGGCGCCGGTACCGCCGGCCGGCGAGGTCACGGTGACCGGCGCCCTCCAGGCGTCCGAGCACACCGGCAGCGCGGGCGTGCACGCCACGGGCGCCCTGCCCCGCGGGCAGGTCGGCATGATCAGCGCGGCGTCCCTGGTGAACGTGGTCCAGGACGACGTCTACGACGCCTGGGTCACGCTCACGGACTCCCCGGCGGGCCTGACACCGGTTCCGGCGGCCGCCGCGGAGGGCAGCGGGCTGGACCTGAAGGCGTTCCAGAACCTGGGGTACACCGGTGAGTGGTTCGCCTTCTCGGGCTTCGTGCTCTTCATGTGGTTCCGCCTGTTCCGCCGGGAGGCCGAGCAGGCCCGCGACGAGGCGCTGGGCCTGGCCCCGGCGGCCGAGGCCACGGTCGGCTCGCGCTGAACCACCAGCGCTGAGCCGCCAACGCTGAGCTCCAGCCCTGAACCACCAGCCCTGAGCCACCGGCGCCCGCGGGGCGCACCCGGTCCGCCCCGGCTCTCCGGGGCGGTACCCAGGCACCGCGCTGAGACGGCTACCGCGCTACTGCACCGGCAGCAGACCCGTGCGGTAGATCGTGCCCGCGCACGCGTTCGGGATCGTGGCCTCCGCCGACGGGGCGCCCGGCTGCGCGGTGTGGGTGACCGCGACGCTGCCCTCCGCGCGGGTGCCGTCGCCGTCGTCCTCCTTGCCGAGCTGCGGCTCCGTGGCCGTGCCCGTGTCGGTGCCGTCCGAGCCGGTGGTGCCCGAGGACGTACCGCCGTCGGTGGGCGGGGTCGGGTCGGGCGAGGGCTCACCGCCGCCCGTGCCCCCGCCGCTGCCGCCGCCGTTCACGGGGCACGTCTCGCTCGGCACCCAGGCGAACCTCACCTCGTACGCGCCCGAGGGCTTGAGCAGCAGCGGCGCGGCCGCCTCCTGGGACGGGTCGGGAAGGCCCGTCGCGGGGTCGCCCGCCGCGTGGTCGGCGACCGTGATCTTCGCCTGGTCGGCCGCGCCCATCGCCCGGAAGGCGACGCCGCCGGCGCCGGTGACCGAGCAGTCCGTGCCCGACACGTTGGTGATGCGGAACGTCCCGTACACCTTGCCCTCGGCGTCCGGCTGGCCGGCCTCCGCCCCCGCCACACCGAGCTGGGACGGCTGGCACGCGGGTACGTCGTCCGGGGCCGAACCGGTCGGCGCGTCCGTCCCGCCCACGGTGCCGTCCGAGGCGCCGGCCGGGGGCTGTCCCGGCTGCTGCGGGGACGCGCTGCCGCCCTTGCCACCGCCGCCCGGCACCTCGCCGGCCTCGGCGCTGGGGGCGCCCGGCCCGCTGGTCTCGCCGCCGACCTCCTCGCCCGTGCCGCCCTGCACCTGCTCGCCGTGTCCGGCGTTCACGGGGCGGTCGCCGGAGGTGCCGCCGGAGCTCGCCACGTGGACGAACGCGGGGACCGCGGTGCCGAACAGCAGCGCGGCCGCGGCGGCGCCCACCAGGGCCTGGCGCTTGCGCGCCCGCCGCGCGGGAACCGCCCGGCGCAGGTGCTCCAGGGTGCCGTCGGCGGGTTGCAGGTCCTGGACCGCTCCGTGGAGCATCCGGCGCAGCGCCAGTTCGTCGGCGCCCAGTTCATCGAAGCCCTCACCGAAGGCCTTGCCGAAGTCCGGGAGGTCCCTTTCCGGTCCGTCGTTCATATCCGGCCCGTTGTTCACAATTCCGTTCCCAGTCCGGTCGTTCTCGTTCAACGGCCCGTCCGGCCCGTCGGGCCCGTACTGCTCGAACCCGTGCTTGTGCTCACTCATGCCGTGGCCTCCATGGCGACGCGCAGCGCCGCGATGCCACGTGACCCGTACGCCTTGACCGAGCCGAGCGAGATGCCGAGCGTCTCCGCGACCTGCGCCTCGGTCATGTCGGCGAAGTACCGCAGCACCAGCACCTCGCGCTGGCGGCGCTGAAGGCCGCGCATGGCCTTGATCAGCGCGTCGCGCTCGAGCTGGTCGTACGCGCCCTCCTCCGCGCTCGCCATGTCGGGCATCGGCTTGGAGAGCAGCTTCAGGCCGAGTATCCGGCGGCGCAGGGCGGACCGGGACAGGTTGACCACGGTCTGCCGCAGGTACGCCAGGGTCTTCTCGGGGTCACGCACGCGGCTCCGCGCGGAGTGGACGCGGATGAACGCCTCCTGGACGACGTCCTCGCACGAGGCGGTGTCGTCCAGCAGCAGCGCGGCGAGACCCAGCAGCGACCGGTAGTGGGCGCGGTAGGTCTCGGTGAGGTGGTCGACGGTGGTACCCGCGGTCGTCACCGTCCCGGCGCCCTCGGCGGCGCGCTGTGACGGGATGCGGGTCGTACGCCTAGCGGCGGGCACGGGCGCGATCACCGGCATGCCGCCGGGCTGACGGGGCCGCCGGAGCGGGCGCACCACGCCCATGCCCACGCCGACCCCGACTCCGACCCCTGCCCCCGCCCTGCGGGCGCGGAGCGGAGCCACCGCTGTGATGTCGAGTACCTCTGCCACGCCTGTTGGACACGCTTCCCCCCGCCAGGGTTGTACGCGCACGCAGCCGCTTTCGACGGTGCGTCGTTTGCCCTCATGCGTACCCGCTCTTCCCCAATGCCCCGATACAGCGGCCGCCATGAAGGGGCGACCGCTTAGACGCTTCCCGCCCGACCACCGGTTGCAGTAAGGGGGACAGCATCGTCGAACATGCCATCGCCCCAGTTCAAGTGGCACAGACCGAAGACTTGCTCACAGGGCGTTCACAGATCCTACAAAGATCCACCGGCCCGTTCACCGGGGTTTGGGCCCGGATCAGGCCGAACGGTCAGGCCGAGAACTCGGCGGCGATGGCCTCCGCGATCTGAGCGGCGTTCAAAGCGGCGCCTTTGCGCAGATTGTCGCCGCAGACGAACAGCTCCAGCGCCCGGTCGTCGTCGAGCGACCGCCGCACGCGCCCCACCCACGTCGGGTCGGTGCCCACGACGTCGGCCGGTGTCGGGAAGTCCCCGGCCGCCGGGTCGTCGTACAGCACCACACCGGGCGAGGTCGCCAGGATCTCGTGTGCCCGCGCGACCGTCACCTCGTGCTCGAAGCGCGCGTGCACGGAGACGGAGTGGGCGCTCACCACAGGCACCCGCACACACGTCGCCGCCACGCGCAGCCCGGGCAGGGCCAGGATCTTGCGGGCCTCGTCGCGCACCCGCAGCTCCTCCGAGGACCAGCCGCCCTCCTGGACGGAACCGGACCACGGCACCACGTTCAGCGCGAGCGGGGCGGGGAAGGGACCCGTGTCGTCGCCGACGGCCCGGCGTACGTCCCCGGGGCAGGTGCCCAGCTCCGTGCCGGCGACCAGCGAGAGCTGCTCGCGCAGCGCGCCGACGCCACCCTGTCCCGCGCCGCTCGCGGCCTGGTACGCGGAGACGACGAGCTCGCTCAGGCCGAACTCGGCGTGCAGCGCGCCCACCGCGACGATCAGCGCCAGCGTGGTGTCGCCGGGGCACGCGACGATCCCGCGCGGGCGTACGCGTACGCAGTGCGGGTTGATCTCGGGGACGACCAGCGGGACGTCCGGGTCCATCCGGAACGCCGGCGAGGCGTCCACCACCACCGCGCCCTTGGCGGCCGCGATCGGCGCCCACTGGGCGGCGACGGCCTCGGGCACCAGGAACAGCGCCACGTCGGCGCCCTCCAGGGCCTCCTCGCCGAGCGCGAGGACCTCGACCTCCTCCCCGCGCACGGCCAGCTTGCGGCCGGCCGAGCGCGGGGAGGCGATCAGGCGTATGTCGCCCCAGACGTCGGCGTGCTGCGACAGGATCTGGAGCATCACCGCACCGACGGCCCCGGTCGCTCCCACGACCGCGAGCGTCGGCTTGCGGCTCACCGGGCCCACCGGGCCCCTCGCGAGGTCACCGCCCGGTGCCTCCGTACACCACGGCCTCGTCGGAGTCGGAGTCGAGACCGAAGGCGGTGTGGACGGCGCGGACGGCCTCGTTGACGTCGTCGGCGCGCGTCACGACCGAGATGCGGATCTCCGAGGTCGAGATCAGCTCGATGTTCACGCCCGCGTCGGACAGCGCCTCGAAGAAGCCCGCCGTGACGCCCGGGTTGGTCTTCATACCGGCGCCGACCAGGGAGATCTTGGCGATCTGGTCGTCGTAGCGCAGCGACTCGAAGCCGATGAGGGCCTTCTGCTTCTCCAGCGCGTCGATGGCCTTGCGGCCCTCCGACTTCGGCAGCGTGAAGGAGATGTCGGTCAGCCCGGTCGACGCGGCGGAGACGTTCTGCACCACCATGTCGATGTTGATCTCGTTGTCCGCGATGGTGCGGAAGATCGCGGCGGCCTCGCCCGGCTTGTCCGGCACTCCGACGACCGTGATCTTCGCCTCGGACGTGTCGTGGGCGACACCGGAGATGATGGCCTGCTCCACCTTGCGGTCCCCTCGCGGTTCGTTGCTGACCCATGTGCCCTGGAGCCCCGAGAAGGACGACCGGACGTGGATCGGGATGTTGTAACGGCGTGCGTACTCGACGCAGCGGTGCAGCAGCACCTTGGAGCCGGAGCTGGCGAGCTCCAGCATGTCCTCGAACGAGATCCAGTCGATCTTCCGGGCCTTCTTCACGACCCGGGGGTCGGCGGTGAAGACGCCGTCGACGTCGGTGTAGATCTCGCACACCTCGGCGTCGAGCGCCGCGGCGAGCGCGACGGCGGTCGTGTCCGACCCGCCGCGCCCGAGGGTGGTGATGTCCTTCTTGTCCTGGGACACGCCCTGGAAGCCCGCGACGATGGCGATGTTGCCCTCGTCCAGCGCCGTACGGATCCGGCCCGGCGTGACATCGATGATGCGCGCTTTGTTGTGGACCGAGTCGGTGATGACGCCTGCCTGGCTGCCGGTGAAGCTCTGGGCCTCGTGGCCCAGGTTTTTGATCGCCATGGCCAGCAGCGCCATGGAGATCCGCTCTCCGGCGGTCAGCAGCATGTCGAACTCACGCCCGGCAGGGATCGGCGATACCTGCTCGGCGAGATCGATCAACTCGTCCGTCGTGTCGCCCATCGCCGAAACCACGACGACCACCTGGTGGCCGTTCTTCTTGGCATCGACGATTCGCTTGGCGACGCGCTTGATGCCTTCGGCATCGGCAACGGAGGAGCCTCCGTACTTCTGCACGACAAGGCCCACGTGCGCTCCTCGCTCAGTCCGTTTGCGGTCAGCTCAGTCTAACGAGCGGCCGGGAAACGCCCCTTCCATACCACATCGTGAGATGTCCCGCTCACGAAGTGATCATCGCGGGGCGCCTCACGGCCGCTCGGACTGTGCCTGCCCGGGGCCCGGCGAGGTACGCGGAATGTGGGCCGGGTCACCTCGCCCCCGGCCGGGTTCCGCTGCTCACGCTGTTCACGCGGACGGTACGTACGCCATCCCGTGCGCCCCCGGTTCGCCGGACCGGCCCACCTCCAGGGTCGTGACGACCCGGCCCGCCGCCAGGTCCACCACCGTCACGGTGCTGGACGAGACGGCGGCGACGTATCCGTACCGCCCGTCCGGCGACGAGGTGATCGTCAGCGGGAAGGCGCCCACGTCGAGGCGGGCCCGCTCGCCGAGGTCGCCGTCGCAGTCGTACACGTGCAGCACGCCCGGCCCCTGGCCGCCCAGCGCCGACCGCCCTGCCGTCATCCGCAGCTCGCCGGCCAGCAGCAGCCCCGTCGACGTCACGTGCACCGGGAAGACGACGCCCTCGGTCGGCAGCGTGCGGACGACCCCGCCGGTCGCCGTGTCGACGACCCGCACCCCCGCGTCCCGCACCGGCCCGCCGCCGAAGTCGCCCTTGGGCGCCGCCACGTACACCTGGCTCCCGTCCCGGGACACGGCGATGCCCTCGCTGCCGGGCACCCCGACGCGGTCCACGAGCGCGCCCGACCCGGTGTCCACGACCGACACGAACGGCGCCTCCTTGTTCGCCGTGTACGCGCGCGTGCCGTCCGGTGTGAGCGTGAACCAGTGCGGCCCCGGCGCCCCGACGGCCACCCGGCGCACCGGGCGCAGCGACTCGGCGTCCAGCGCCACCAGCGCCCCGTCCTCCCCGTCGGACGCCCCCTCGACGCTCACCCACAGCAGCTCCCCCGACGGGTCGAGCGCGATCCCGTGCGGCGCCCACTCGGGCGCCAGGTCGACGACATCGGTGACCCGGCGCCCGTCGGGGTCGAGGACGACCAGCTCACGCGCCCGGCCGCCGTTGGCGTGGTAGTAGCCGGAGCGGTACGTGACCGTGCAGTACAGCCGCCGCCGTGCCGCGTCGAAGTGCAGCTCGTGCGGCTCGTGCGGTACGACGGCCTCGCCGAGCCGGTCGTACGTCACGGCGTCGAAGAAGGTGACCGTGGGGCCGCTCTGGCTCACCACCGCCAGGACGTCGTTGTGCGTCTTCGTCATGCGCCCAGCTTCCGGACCCCGCCCCATTGACTCCAGTGCAATGCTGGCAAGGTGTCTTTG
This sequence comes from Streptomyces sp. NPDC031064, assembly GCF_055570965.1. Taxonomy (NCBI): domain Bacteria; kingdom Bacillati; phylum Actinomycetota; class Actinomycetes; order Kitasatosporales; family Streptomycetaceae; genus Streptomyces; species Streptomyces sp. NPDC031064. Next base: position 559,979 of record NZ_JBVIGF010000004.1, on the reverse strand, counting down.
CGGCGCACGCAAACGGTGTGGTCGGGTCGCGGGCGGACGCGCCCGCCTGTGAGGGGAGTCACCCGGTGGAACCGCTCGATCCGGAGCTGGGCCCGAGGCTCGACCTGAACCTCCTGGTCGCCCTGGACGCGCTCCTCGAAGAGGAGAGCGTCACCGGCGCCGCCGCCCGCCTCCACCTCTCCGCCCCCGCCATGAGCCGCGCCCTCGGCCGCATCCGTGCCGCCCTCGGCGACCCCGTCCTCGTACGCGCCGGTCGCCACCTCGTGCCCACGCCCCGCGCCGTCGAGCTGCGCCCACGCGTCCACGCCGTGGTCGCCCAGGCCCGGGAGGTGCTCGCCCCCGAGCCGGTCACCGACCCGGCCGCCCTCACCCGCCGGTTCACCGTCCAGGCGAGCGACCTGGTCCTCGCGGAATTCGCCGCCCCGCTGCTCACCGCCGTCGCCCGCCGGGCTCCTGGTGTCACCCTCCGCTTCCTCCCCGAGAGCCTGGAAGGCACACCGGCGCTGCGCGACGGGCGCCTGGACCTGGAGATCGGGGTCATCGGCCACCCGGACCCGGAGACCCGGACCGAGGCGCTGGGCGAGACCGGCCTCCTGGGGGCCGTACGCCCGCGTCACCCTCTCGCGCGTACGAAGGTCACCGCACGGGCCTTCGCGTCCGCCGAGCACATCGGCGTCTCCCGGCAGGGCCGGGTGCGGGGCCCGGTCGACGACGCGCTCGCCGCGCGGGGACTGCGGCGCCGGGTCGTCACCGTCGTACCGAGCTGGTCCGCCGCCCTCTTCCTGTGCCGCGAGACAGACCTGGTCTGCCTCGCCCCGGCCCGCGCCGCCGAGGCGCTCGGCCTGCACACCTTCGAGGTGCCCCTGGAGCTCCCGCCGCTCGCCCTCGGCATGGCGTGGCACCCCCGCAACGACGCGGACCCGGCGCACAGATGGCTGCGCGACCGGGTCCGTGCGGCCTGGAACGCCGACGACGGGGGTGCTACTTGACCGTGCGCATCCCCAGCGGGCCGAGGATCTCCTGGGCCATCACCCGGCCCGCCTCCTCCGCGAGGGCCTCCTCGGTCATGTCCTCGTCCGTGTCGAGGCCGTCCAGCTCCTCCAGCGGCTGGTCGAGCCGGACGTGCGAGACCAGCGACTGGAGGGCCCGCAGGGTCGCCGAGGCGGTGGGTCCCCAGTTGGAGAAGTACGAGAACTGCCACCACCACAGGGCCTCCGTGGTGCGGCCCGCCCGGTAGTGGGCCAGGCCGTGGCGCAGGTCCATGATGATGTCGGCCAGGTTGTCGGAGATCCGGCACGGCACGGGCGCCTTGCGGGGCTCGTAGGGGTCGAAGACCTCCGAGAAGACGTCCACCGGGTCGAGCATGGTCGCGAACCGCATCCGCAGCTCGTCGACGTCCACGTCCGGACCGGTGTCCGGCTCGTACCGCTCCTCCGGGATGATGTCCTCGTGCGCGCCCAGCCGGCCGCCGGTCAGCAGGAGCTGGGAGACCTCCAGCAGCAGGAACGGGACGGCGCTGTCGGGCTCGTCGCCCTTGGCCACTTCCGTGGTGGCGACGATGAAGGACTCGATCGAGTCGGCGATCTGGACCGCGAAGCTGTCGGGGTCCAGCGAGTGCGCGTGCAGTGTGGCGTCAGACATCGAGGAGTCGTCTCCCTTCGAACGCACGCCCGAGCGTGACCTCGTCGGCGTATTCCAGGTCTCCGCCAACGGGGAGTCCGCTGGCGAGGCGCGTCACCTTCAGGCCCATGGGCTTGACCATGCGCGCCAGGTACGTCGCGGTGGCCTCCCCCTCCAGATTGGGGTCGGTCGCCAGGATCAGCTCGGTGACCGTTCCGTCCGCCAGCCGGGCCAGCAGCTCGCGGATCCGCAGGTCGTCGGGGCCGACGCCCTCGATCGGGCTGATCGCGCCACCGAGCACGTGGTACCGCCCACGGAACTCGCGCGTCCGCTCGATCGCGACGACGTCCTTCGGCTCCTCGACCACACAGATGACCGCCTCGTCACGGCGCGGATCCCGGCAGATGCCGCACCGTTCCTCCTGCGCGACGTTGCCGCACACGGCGCAGAACCGCACCTTGTCCTTGACCTCCAGGAGGGCATGGGCGAGGCGGCGTACGTCGGTGGGCTCGGCCTGGAGGATGTGGAAGGCGATCCGCTGGGCGCTCTTGGGACCGACGCCTGGCAGCCTGCCCAGCTCGTCGATGAGGTCCTGAACCACGCCTTCGTACAACGGAACGCCTCTCCTGGAGTGCTGTGATGCTTACGGTAGTTGCTGTGCGGACGGGTTAGAAGGGCGGGCGCCGGGCCCGTCCCTCCCGGTCCGGACGGCGCCTAGAAACCCAGGCCCGGGATGCCGCCGCCGCCCAGGCCCTGGGCGAGCGGGCCGAGCTTGGCCTGCTGGAGCGCCTGCGCGTTCTCGTTCGCGGCCTGGACGGCGGCGACGACGAGGTCGGCGAGGGTCTCGGTGTCCTCCGGGTCGACCGCCTTGGGGTCGATGACCAGGGAGCGCAGCTCGCCCGCGCCGGTCACCGTGGCCTTCACCAGGCCGCCGCCCGCCTGCCCGTCGACCTCGGTCTGCGCCAGCTCCTCCTGGGCGCGGGCGAGGTCCTGCTGCATCTTCTGGGCCTGCTGGAGGATCTGCTGCATGTTGGGCTGGCCACCACCGGGAATCACGGTCACTCCTGGCATTTCGACGATGAGTATTCGGTATGCCGAGCCTACGTGGTCGCCGGACGGTGTGCCCCATCCACACGGCTTCACTCTTTCGTGTGAGAAACGGGCGTGCCCCCTAGCTGATCAAGCCCCTCTTGCGGGCGGAAATACCGGGATTTCGCGCTTCCGGCCCACCATTCGGCGGTAGGAAAGGGCATGCGCACCAGTACGCACACGCGCATCGCACCGCCCGCACGTTACGGATTGTCACGCAGAGCGCAGAGGAGTGCCCCGGTGAGCCAGCCGGAGATGCAGCCCGGGGGCCCCGCCCGGGGGGAGGGCGACAGCCACGACCGGTACGGCGGCCACGGCGGCGATCTGACCGGGCGGCCGTTCCCGCTCGGCGACTGGGGCGAGCCGGCGGAGCGGCTGGACGAGCTCTACCGGTGGGTCGAGGGCCAGGCGCTGCGGACGGCCGAGTGGTACCTGGAGGACCGCACCTGGAAGCGGCGCGGCGCCCGTACGCTGCGGATCGGTACGGCGCTGGGCGCCATCGCCGGCGCCGGGCTGCCCCTGCTGGACCTGACGGGCGCGCTGGACGGGGCGTCGGGGTGGGGGTACGTGTCGCTGCTGCTGGGCGCCGCGTGCCTGGCCTGCGACCGGTACTTCGGCTTCACGTCCGGGTGGATGCGGGACGTGGCGACGGCGCAAGCGGTGCAGCGGCGCCTCCAGGCGCTCCAGTTCGACTGGGCGGCGGAGAGCATCCGGGAGGTGCTGGGACCGACGGAGGGCACGGCGAGCGAGGCGGCGGAGCGGTGCCTGGGGGTGCTGCGGCGGTTCTCGGAGGACGTCACGGAGCTGGTGCGGGCGGAGACGGCGGACTGGATGGTGGAGTTCCGCTCCGGCCCGGCGCCGCTGGTGATGCAGTCGACGCTGTCGTGCGCGCCGCCCCGCGCGGAGGGCGGCGCCCATCCCTCCGGGCGCTTCCCGCTCCCGCCGGGCACCCGCCCCAACATGCCGCGCCAGCGCCCGCCGGAGCCCCGCTGAGCCCGTCCCGAGGGCGGACCCGGGGGGGCGACCCGGGCGTCGGGCCCGAGGGGGTCGGGCCCGGGAGGTCGGGCCCGAGGGTCAACTGAAGATGATCATCGAGCCCTGGCCCAGGCTGCGGGTGGCCGCCGCGTGGAGCCCCAGCCACACGTGCCGTTCACGGGCGAAGGGGCTCTCGTCGTACGGGATCGGCCCCGCGGGCTCCTCCAGGGCCGTGGGGTGGTCCGGCGGGTGCGGTGCGGCGGGGGGGTTCGCGGGGTCGATGCCGATGGACGGGGCGACGTACTCCAGCTCGCGCAGCAGGCCCTGGGCGGAGCCCAGTGGGCCGCCGCCGGCCAGCAACTCCTCGTTGGACAGCGGCGCGGGGAAGTCGACGGGCACGTACGCGCCCGCGTGGTCGTAGTGCCACACCAGGTGGGACTGCTGGGCCGTCGACTCGAACATCTCCAGGAGCTGCTCGTAGTCGCCGCCCAGTTCGTCGACCGGGGTGACGGCGAGGCCGCAGATCTGGAGCAGGTAGGCGCGGCGGAGGAAGTGCAGGGCGTCGTAGTCGAACCCGGCGACCGGCGCGACGTCGCCCGACAGGCCCGGCATGTAGGCGAAGACGGGCACGGTCGGCAGGCCCGACTCGGTGAGGGCCTTGTCGTACGCGGCGATCTCTTCCGCGAAGGGGTTGTCGGGGCTGTGGCACAGCACGTCGACGAGGGGGACCAACCACAGGTCACAGGCCAAGGGAGACTCGCTCTCCTTCAGTCAGTCGGGCAGCTACGGCGGGCGGTCGGGACAGGCGGTCGGGACAGGTTAGTGCCCGGCTCGGGTGCACATCCCATACCCATACGGGATGGACGGTAAGAGCCGTCAGCGCGGCCCGTCGGGCCCGTTCAGCCCGTCGAGGTGGTCCGCCCAGCGCATCGAGTGGGCGTTGTACGCGTCGATGGCGGCCATCACCGCGTCGGGGTCGCCGAGCGTGACCGCGTCGACGAGCTCCTCGTGGCCGTTCCACAGCCACGCCCCGGGCTCGCGGGCGGCCCGCAGGTGGGGCACGGCGAACACCCAGGCCTGGACGCGCAGCCGGTGCAGGAAGTCGGCGATGTAGCGGTTGGCGACGAAGCCGCTGAGCTCCCGCCAGAAGCGCAGGTCGTAGCCGATCAGGATGTCCAGGTCCCCGGCGCGCGCCGCCCGCGCCGCCTCCTCCGCCCGCCGCCGTACCGACACCAGCGGCGCCCCGTGCGCCTGGAGCGCGCCGGCCCGGTCGCACAGGCGGCGGAAGATGCCGTCCACGATGAGCGCGCGTGCCTCGACCATGCCCCGGTAGTCCTCGACCGAGAACTGGTGGACGCGGAAGCCCTTGTGCTGGTCGGAGTCGAGCAGGCCCTGTGCCGTGAGGTCGACCAGCGCTTCCCGCACGGGCGTCGCCGACACTCCGTACTGCTCGGCGATGTGCTTGACCGTGAACTCCTGGCCCGGCTGGAGACGCCCCGCGAGCACCTCGTCACGCAGCGCGTCCGCGATCTGCTGCCGCAGGGTGTTGCGGGTCACAGCTCCGCTCGCGGGCATGGCTTCTGGCCCCCTCCGTCCGGTTCCGGACACCTTAAGCCAGCCGGAGGGGGCGTACGGAGCCGGTTACGCGGTGTGCTCGTCGGCGACCGACAGCGCGGCGTCGAGGGCGGCGAGGCCCTCCTTGGCCTCGGCCTCGGTGATGTTGCAGGCGGGGACGGCGTGGGTGCGGTTCATGTTGATGAAGGGCCACAGGCCGTTCTTCTTGCAGGCCGCGCCGAAGGCCGCCATGGGGGCGTTCGCCTCGCCCGTCGCGTTGTACGGGACGAGGGGTTCGCGCGTCTCCTGGTTCCGGACCAGGTCCAGCGCCCAGAAGGCGCCGAGACCGCGCACCTCGCCGACGGACGGGTGGCGCTCGGCGAGTTCGCGGAGCCCCGGGCCGAGGACGTTCTCGCCGAGGCGGGCGGCCTGTTCGACGACCTTCTCGTCCTCCATGACCTGGATGGTCGCGACGGCGGCGGCGCAGGCGAGGGGGTGCCCGGAGTAGGTGAGTCCGCCGGGGTAGGGCCGCTTGTCGAACGTCGCGGCGATCTCGGCCGAGATGGCGACGCCGCCGAGGGGCACGTACCCGGAGTTGACGCCCTTGGCGAAGGTGAGCAGGTCGGGTACGACGTCGAAGTGGTCGGCCGCGAACCACTTCCCGGTCCGGCCGAAGCCCGACATGACCTCGTCGAGGATGAGGACGATCCCGTACCGGTCGCAGATCTCGCGGACGCCCGCGAGGTAGCCGGGCGGCGGGGTCATGATGCCGGCGGTGCCGGGGACGGTCTCCAGGATGATCGCGGCGATGCTGGCCGGGCACTCGAAGGCGATGGTGTCCTCCAGGTGCTGGAGGGCTCGCTCGCACTCCTGCGCCTCGGTCTCGGCGTAGAACGGCGAGCGGTAGAGGAACGGCGCCCAGAAGCGCACGACGCCGGCGGAGCCGGTGTCGGAGGCCCAGCGGCGCGGGTCGCCGGTGAGGTTGATCGCGGTGGAGGTGGCGCCGTGGTACGAGCGGTAGGCGCTGAGGATCTTGGGACGGCCCGTGTGCAGCCGGGCCATGCGGGCGGCGTTCTCGACCGCCTCGGCGCCGCCGTTGGTGAAGAAGATCTTGTCGAGGTCGCCCGGCGTGCGCTCGGCGATGAGGCGTGCGGCCTCGGAGCGCACGTCGATGGCGAAGGCGGGCGCGAAGGTGGTGAGTTTGCCGGCCTGCTCCTGGATCGCGGCGACGACCTTGGGGTGCTGGTAGCCGATGTTGGTGTAGACGAGGCCGCTGGTGAAGTCGAGGTAGCGGTTTCCGTCGTAGTCCCAGAAGTACGCGCCCTCGGCGCCGGCGACGGCGAGCGGGTCGATCAGGCCCTGGGCGGACCAGGAGTGGAAGACGTGCGCGCGGTCGGCGGCCTTGACGGCGGCGCCGGCCCGGGGATCGGCGAGATCGGCATGAGGGGTCATGCCGCCCAGGGTAAGGACGCGCAGGTGGGCGCCGGTATGGCCATCTTGTATGCCGGAAGGCGCGGGGGTCGGCAGGGTGTCGGGCGTCGGCGGACACCGAAGGGGTGTTGACAGCATCCTGTCGTCATGGCAGCATTCTGTCATCGGATCGAATGGTTGAACGGAATCCGCAGCTCCAGTCGGCACCAGCCGCTGACGCGCCCACACAGGAGGCCACCATGTCCGGCACCAATCAGCGCAAGACCGTTCATCTCGCCGTCTACGACACCTTGGCCGACTGGGAGACCGGGCACGCCACCGCCTGGCTGGCGCGCAGCGGGTACGAAATCCGCACGGTCGGCCCCACCACCGACCCGGTGACCAGCATCGGCGGGCTGCGCATCACCCCGGACCTCGCCCTGAGCGACCTCCACCCGGAGGACAGCGCGCTGGTGATCCTCCCCGGCGCCGACCTCTGGGACACGAGCGACGACCTGGCGCCGTTCGCCGTGAAGGCGCGGGCCTTCCTCGACGCGGGCGTGCCGGTGGCCGCGATATGCGGCGCGACGGCGGGGCTCGCGCGGGAGGGGCTGCTGGACGACCGGCGGCACACCAGCGCGGTCTCCTTCTACCTCGCGGCGACCGGTTACAAGGGCGGCGAGCACTACGTGGACACGGACGCGGTCACCGACGGGGACCTGATCACGGCCGGGCCCACCGAGCCGGTCGCCTTCGCCCGGGAGATCCTCGGGAAGATGGGCGCGTTCGAGGGCACCCGACTGGACGCCTGGTACCGGCTGTTCCACGACTCCGACCCGGCCGCCTTCGAGGAACTCAACTCGTGACCCGCGTCGAACGGGAGCTCCAGGGCCTGCTCAGCCGCACCGCGCTCGGGGTGTTCCGGCTGAACGGCCAGTTCCTCGCCGTCTCGGAGCACATGGCGAGGCCGGCCGGGCTCACCGCCGCGTGGTGGCAGGTGCTCGGGGCGGTGCTGTCCGAGCCGCTGCCGGTCTCCGGGGTCGCCCGCGCGATGGGCATCACCCGTCAGAGCGTGCAGCGGATCGCGGACCTGCTGGTCCACGAGGGCCTGGCCGAGTACCTGCCGAACCCGGCCCACCGGCGCGCCAAGCTCCTCGCGCCGACGCACCTGGGCCGCGTGACGGTCGCCCGCATAGACCCGGCTCACGCCGAGCTGGCGACCCGCCTCGCAGCCGAGTTGGGCGAGGAGGCGTTCGCCGAGACGGCGCGGGTGCTTGAGCGGCTCTCGGAAGCGATGGAGGCGGTGACGGCCACGCCGATCACCCCGGCGGACGCGGCGGACGCGGGGGGCGCCGGGAGCGGGGCGGGCGCCGGGGGCGCGGCCAACTCTGCCCGGGCGGCGCGCTCATGACGTACTGCGTGAGCGTGTCGTGCGGCCGGGAGCGGCGAACCGAGGCTCGGCGCGGTGCGAGCCGGTAAGGTGGCGGTCTCCCCAGCCGTCCGGCCGGGGACCGATTGCGAGGAGGTGAGACCCATCAACGCCAGGTCAGGCTGGGTGCTCTCTTCTCACCGCGGTGCGGTCGACCCGACATAGGGCGAAGGGACCGAGGGAGCACCCCAACGGCTCCCGAAAGGTTCTCCCATGTCTGCATCCAGCAACTCCACCGCCGGTTCCACCACCAGCTCCGCCGTCGTCGGCGTCCTTCGCGCCGCCGGGTGCGTCTTCGCCGAGGACGAGGCGCGGTTGCTCCTGTCGACGGCCCGCACACCGCACGAGCTCGACGCCATGGTGCGGCGCCGGGTCGCCGGGCATCCCCTCGAACACGTCCTGGGCTGGGCCGAGTTCCGCGGCCTGCGCGTCGCCGTGGACGCGGGGGTGTTCGTGCCGCGCCGACGCACCGAGTTCCTCGTCACGCGGGCGGAGGCCCTCGCCCCGCCGCGGGCCGTGGTCGTCGACCTGTGCTGCGGCTCCGGCGCGCTCGGCGCCGCGCTCGTATCGGCGCTGCCCGGTGCGGAGTTGTACGCGGCCGACATCGACCCGGCCGCGGTGCGCTGCGCCCGCCGGAACGTCGCGGCTGCCGGGGGCCGGGTGTACGAGGGCGACTTGTACGAGCCGCTCCCGGTGGCGCTGCGGGGGCGCGTCGACATACTGCTCGCCAACGTGCCCTACGTCCCGACCGGGGAGGTGGAGTTCCTGCCCGCCGAGGCCCGCGTGCACGAGGCGCGCGTCGCGCTGGACGGCGGCGCGGACGGGCTGGACGTCCTGCGCCGCGTCGCCGCCGAGGCGCCCGCCTGGCTGGCCCCGGGCGGCAGCCTGCTGTTCGAGACGAGCGAGCGCCAGGCGCCCGCCGCCACGGCCATCGTCGCGGCCGCCGGCCTGACCCCGCACGTCACGGCCTGCGAGGAGCTGTACGCGACGGTCGTCATCGCCACGCGGGGCTGAACGGGCGTTTCCACGGCCGAGTAGGGTGATTCATAGGAAAACCACCCGAAAGGGGGCGACATGTCCGCGATCAAGGAAACCATCGAAATCTCGCGTCGTCCCGAAGACGTCTTCGCCTACGTGACCGACTCTTCCCACCTACCCGAATGGCAGGAGAGCGCCGTGTCGGCACGCCATGTGCTCGACACCCCCGAGGGCGTGGGCTCACGCGTCGCGGTGACCCGGCGGATAGGTCGCCGGGAGATTCCGATGACCATGGAATGGAGCGAGCTCGATCCCCCGAGGAGCTGGCGTATCGACGGTGTGGACGGCCCGGTCAGGGGCCACGCGCACGGCACGATCGAGCCGGTCGGCGATGGGGAACGGTCGCGTGTGACCATCGAGCTCGACTTCGAAGGGCACGGGGTCGGCAAGGTCCTGGTGCCGCTCGTCGTGCGCCCTCAGGCCCGCAAGGAGATGCGGAGGAACGAGCAGCACCTCAAGGACGTGCTGGAGCGGCGGGCATGACCGCATGACCGGTGTGGGGCCCCGGGATGTGGGCCCCATGTCTCTCACCGGCCGTCGCCGACCGGCCTCGCTTACTGGTCGGGGCCCGTCCAGTCGAAGGTGATGTGCTTGCTGGACTGGCCTTCCCGGCTCCACGTGAATCCGTACGCATCCGCCCGGTCGGCCGTGGCGCGGCCCCAGGTGGCGACCTGGCCCGGCCCCGTTTCGGAGCCCGGCAGGTTGGTGCTCTGGACGCGCGCGCCCTCCGGAGTCGTCGGGCCGGTGAGAGCCTCGGCGCGGGCCTCGACCCGGCCGGGCACGGTCGCGCTCCAGGAGCCCAGGTCCTCGTCGATCCGGAACTCGATGGGGGCGAACTCCATGCCCCGCATCTCGAAGTTGCCGATCCGCGCGAACTCGGCGGGCCAGCTTCCGGCCTGACCGCCGAAGATCATCTGGATCGCCTCGCGCTGCGCGTCATCGGCTCGCTCGTCGATGAAGATGGCGGCGTAGGCGTCGGAATGCTCGGCAGCCCAGACGTTGCCGGTGAACGAACCGAGCATCAGCACGTTGAGGTCGTCGAGGACGACGTCTCCGTAGCTGCCCTCACGTATGTGCCAGGCCAGGACTCCATCGCACTCACCGAACGTGGGCGGCTGCGCGAAGGTGCATGGGCACGGGACATTGCACTTGCAGGTGTCGAACCAGTCCCCGGCCACGTGCCAGCGGGGAACGGTCTGTGGTGTCTGGGCCGTGTCGGTCATGGTCGGACCTCCTCCACCTCGCTTTCCATCCTGCACCCGACACCGATCACGGGACCAGGGCGATCCCCCGCTCCGGCGGGACAACCTCCCGGCACGGGTGCTCGTAACCGCCTGGTCGCTGCTCGCGCTGATCGCCGTCCTCGCGTGGGTCCTGACCGTCGGGCAGGCCCGGCACATGGGGGTCGAGCCGGGAACCATGGGGATGGGCGTCCCCCTGTTCCTGCTGCTGTGGCCGGCGATGATGGCCGCCATGATGCTGCCGTCGGTCGCGCCGGTGGCGATCACTTGGGCGCGGGGAATCGGCCGGCGGTCGACGGGCGTGACGCGGGCGGCCACCGCTTCCTGCCGGCCGGGCTCCAGCAGCTCGGGCCCCTGAAGAACGTCTGCCTGCGCCAGCTCATGCGGTACGCGGGCTTCCGGCACTGGGCCCGGGACTTCCGAGTGGGGGCGCACCACGGGCTGTACTGCGTCGGCTGCTGCTCCGCTGGGGGTCATGAACATCGCGGCGATGGCGGGGGTGGCGGCGGTGATCTTCGCCGAGAAGCTGTGGCGGCTGGGGCCGGTGTTCTCCACGGCGGTGGGCATCGTCTTCCTGGCACTCGCCGCCCTGGCGCCCTTCCACGACTGGCTGCTCCCGGGCCTGCAACCGCCCGGCACGCCGATGCCCATGCACTGACCGGGCTCGGCCCCCGGGCGCGCTCCGGGGCCCGTGCCTGGGGGTCGGGTTACTGCTCGATCGTGACCACGCGCACGCCGGTGCCCCGGTAGCGCTTGGGGTCGGCGCTGAGCACCGGTCGGCCCCTGGGCCACTCGACCGAGGGCTGGGCCAGGTGCACGGCGTGCGCGCTGCTCCACTCGTCGCCGTGGACCCGCAGGCGCTTCCCGACCGCTGCCGCGCCCGCGAAGTCCAGGGCGGTGATGTCCACGGACGGCAGGGAACCGACGTGCTCCGCGACGCCCGCACGTTCGCCTTCGGCGGCCGTCAGGCACACGGCAGGGATGTAGATCCTCAGGGTCGCGTCGTTCTCGGCCTCGACGACGAGACGCGAGGCCATCCGGTTACCCCCGCCCAGCGCCAGAACGGCGGTGTCGTCGAAGACGATCGCACGCGGCAACGGGTACCTGTCCTGCTTCACTGGACCTCCCCGATGCGCCCGGACACCACGTCGGCCCAGAGCTGCTCGCCGGCCTTCGCGTCCTCCTCGGTGTACGGCCCGCCGAGGAAGTGCTCCTCGACGTACGCCTTGGTCTCCTCGCGCCGCTTGGCGAGTTCCTCCTTGGTCGGCGTCGCACCGGCGAGCTGCGCCACCAGATCGCGCATGGTGATGCCGCGATCCCGGGCGAGTTCCTGGAGGCGGTCGCGGACGGCGGGGTCGACCTTGATCGTCGTATCTGCCACCGTGAAAGTATACCGGCGGTATACCACCTCGGGGCGTTCGAGTGCGATGGTCATGGCACTCCGTTTCTTTTCGGGTGATCCAGCCCTCGGGCGAGGGCCGGAAGCTTCAGCAGCGGGCGCGCAGGGCGCCCCGTACCGCCGCGCCGCCCCTGAGGGCCGCGGCGACGAAGCCGGCGATGGCGGGGCTGGGCGGCTGCTCGCAGCGGGCGCAGGACGCGCCCTTGGGCACCGGGGCGCCGCACACGCCGCACTCGGGGCGTGCGGGTGCCACAGGGCGGGGGGCGGGCTTCTTGCGGCGGAGGCGGTCCGCCAGCAGAGCGGCGGGAGCGTGGACGCGCGGGGGCAGGCCCGAGGTCAGGGCCTCACGCACGCTCTCGTCCGTGGCGCCCAGGGCCCACCACTCCTCGACGAGCGGGCCGAGGCGTGCCGCCTCTCCCGCCCCCACGGCGAGCCTCGGCTCTTGGCGGGCGAGTGAGGTGAGCAACTGGACGGCCTGGGAGGGAGGTTCTTGCTCCCTCGTCTTTTCTCCCGGAGGGAGCGGGCCAGGAGCGCCGTCGTCCGGTTCACCGGAGGCCGGGTTTCCGACCGTTTCGGGGACGGGCCCGGTGGCGGGCGCCTCGACGGGGGCGGGGGCGTCCGGGTCGTACGGGGTGTCGAAGACCTCGTACCCCGTGCGCAGTTGCCCCTTGCGGTCCCGGCGCGTCAGCCGGCGGAGGTAGCGGGCCTCCTCCAGTTCCTGGAGGGCGGCGCCGATCCGGTCGCGGCCTTCCTTGCGCTGCTCGGAGAGCTTGCGGATGGACGCCTTGGCGCCGTTGGGGAGGCTGACGAGATAGGTGAGCAGCCCCACGGCGCACCACGAGATGCTGGCGTCGCGGAGGAGAGCGTTGCTGAAGATGGTGAAGGCACGCGTGGGCGCGGTACGGTAAACACGCATCGGGAGGTTGTGGCTCCTGGTGTCGAGCCCCCGGATGTTGGCGCATCGCGGGGGCATTTCGTTTGTGGTGCGGCGAATGTAGCGCCACGCGAAGCGATCACCGCAATCAACACCCTTTAGTCATACGGTCATTCGAAAACCGATGGCCGGAAATCCGGTTTCCGGAGCGACCTGCGGTTTCCCACCGAAAAGGGGTGGCCACCCGCCGGTGGCCACCCCTGTGTCATATGCCGAATTCACCCCTGCGGGTGAGGGCCTCAGCAGCTCAGGTTCGAGCCCGTCGGCACGCCGAGGATCTGGGTGAAGCGCTGGTAGTTGTTGATGCGGCTCTGGACCTGCGCCGGGTTCTTGCCGTCGCACTCCAGGGAGCCGTTGATGGAGCGGATGGTCTGGCCGAAGCCGGCGCCGTTGACCATGGCGTTGTGGGGCGTCATCGTGCCGGGGCCGTTCTGGGTGTTCCAGTACCAGAGGCCGGTCTTCCAGGCGATGGGCGCCTCCCGCTCCACGCGGTAGGGGTTGTTCAGCAGGTCGATGCCGAGGGCGTCACCGGCCGCCTTGTAGTTGAAGTTCCAGCTCAGTTGGATCGGGCCACGGCCGTAGTACGCCGCCTGGCCGGCCGGGCAGCCGTAGGGCTGGTTGCGGTCGCAGTAGTGCGGGTAGTTGGCGGTGTTCTGCTCGACGATGTGGACCAGGCCGCCCGTCTCGTGCGAGACGTTCGCCAGGAAGGCGGCGGCCTCCTGCCTCTTGACCGTGTCGCTGCCGGTGTTGGCGAAGGCGGGGTACGCGCTGAGCGCGGCGGTCAGGCCGCTGTAGGTGTAGAAGGAATTCCGGTTCGGGAACATCTGGTTGAACTGGGCCTCGCTCACGACGAAGCCCGACGGGGACGGGGCCGGCGTGCCGCCACCGCCACCGCACGCGCCCTGGTCGGACCAGACGTCGGCGGAGCCGGGGCGCTCGTTCTGGGTCCACCACTTCGCCAGCCAGTTGCGGCCGTTGTACGAGGCGGCCTTACCGCCCGTGTAGACGGTGGCGGAGCTCCACGGAGCTGCGCACTCGGCGGCGGAGGCGGTGGCGGTGGCGGTGGCGGCGGGGAGGACGACGGCCAGGCCGACGGCCGTGACGAGGGCGGCGAACAGGGTCAAAAGGCGTCGCAGCATAGGGCTTGCCCTTTCGGTGGGGGGTGGCCATACGGAAGCGCGAATGGTCTGTACCTGTCAAGGTCTAGACCAGACCTTGTTACGGACCCTCGGCCCCGCTCTGGCATGCTCTGTCCGCGTGGAGCCTCTGAGTGGTGAAGACCCCGTCCAGATCGGCCCGTTCCGCCTGCTCGGCAGGCTCGGGTCCGGCGGCATGGGCCGCGTGTACCTCGCCCGGTCGGCCGGTGGCCGCACCGTCGCGGTGAAGGTCGTGCACGCCGAACTGGCCGCGCAGGACGAGTTCCGGCGCCGCTTCGCCCGCGAGGTCGCCGCGCTGGAGAAGGTCGGGGGCGCCGGCACCGCGCCCGTGCTGGGTGCGGACACCGCCGCCGAGGCGCCCTGGGTGGCCGTCGGTTACGTCGCCGGGCCGTCCCTGCGCACCGTGGTCGGGGACGAGTACGGGCCGCTGCCCGGGGCGTCGGTGCGGTCGCTGGCCGTCGGGCTGGCCCGCGCGCTGGAGCACATCCACGCGGCCGGGCTGGTCCACCGGGACCTGAAGCCCGCCAACATCCTGCTCACCGTCGACGGGCCCCGCATCATCGACTTCGGCATCGCGCGGGCCGTCGACACGGTCACCGACGGCGGCCTGACCAGCACGGGAGCGGTCGTCGGATCGCCCGGCTTCATGTCACCCGAGCAGGTGCGGGGCGAGCGGCTCACGCCCGCGTCGGACGTCTTCTGCCTCGGCTCGGTCCTCGCGTACGCGGCGACCGGCCGCGCCCCGTTCGGCACCGCCGACAGCGGCGTCCACGCCATGATGTTCCGCATCGCCCACGACGAGCCGGACCTCACCGGGCTGCCCGCCGAGCTGGACGACCTGGTCCGGGGCTGCCTCGCCAAGGACCCGGCCGCCCGCCCCACCGCCGCCCACCTGGCCGCGCACGTCGAGGGCACCGACCCCTGGCTGCCCGCCGGGCTGCTCGCCCAGCTCGGCAGGATGGCCGCCCGCCTCCTGGACGAGGACGGCGACCCCACCCCCGTGACCCCCACCCCCGTGACCCCCACCCCCGTGACCCCCGCGGGGGAGCCCGCCCGCACGCCGAAGCGGCGCGCCCTCCTCATCGGAGGCGTCGCTCTCGCCCTCACCGCCGCGGTGGCCGTCGCGTACGGGCTGACGGACCGCTTCGGGCAGAAGGGCGGTACCGCCGGGGACCCGAAGGCGGACAAGCCCCGCGACATCGTCCCCGCCGCCTTCCTCGGCGCGTGGGAAGGGGTCCTCCGGGGCACCGACACCGCTCCGTACGAGACCGCCCGCATCGAGATCACCCAGGGGGCGCCGGGCGACAAGGCGGGGATCTACGTCCACGTCGGCGGCGAGCGGCTGTGCATGGGCCGGTCGACCCTCGTCTCGGCGGACGAGGACAAGATCGTGTTCGGCGAGAGCGACGTGACGACGAGCGTGCCGGCCCGGCGCTGCACGCCGGCCGCCCACCAGAAGCTGACCGTCCGTTCCCCGGAGGTGCTGGAGTGGTCGTCGGGCGCGGCGACCGCCACGTTCCGCAAGGCACGGTCCGGGCCGAGCGTCGTGCCCAAGGAGTTCCTCGGGCACTGGAAGGACGTTCCGAACCCCGACGTGTCAGACCCCCACCAGGACCTCTACAGCCACGAGGTGATCATCACCCAGGGCCCGGTCGGCGCGCCGCTCGTCCGGTTCGAGCAGAGCTACCCGCAGACCGACGAGGAGACCGGCGAGCCGCTGTCCGGCACGGTCAACTGCGCCGAGACGGCCGTCCTCGGCGGCGCGGGCAACCTGCTGGTGCTGGGCCCGGCCACGGTCGACGCCGCCGCGTCCGACCGGGAGTGCACGTCCTCCGGCGCGTCCACCAACCTGCGGATCCAGCGCGTGCAGGGCAAGGACCGGCTGCTGGTGTACGGGATGGACGCGGACGGGGAGCCCGGCGAGTTCTCCAAGGAGAACTGACCGGGCCCCCCGTACGGCGGCTGCCAGGTCCTACAGGAAGGAGTTGATCTCGATCGTCTCGGTGCGGCCGGGGCCGACGCCGATCGCGGAGATCGGCGCGCCGGACATCTCCTCCAGCGCCTTCACGTACGCCTGCGCGTTCTTCGGCAGGTCCGAGAAGGTCTTCGCCTTGCTGATGTCCTCGGACCAGCCGGGCAGGTACTCGTAGATCGGCTTCGCGTGGTGGAAGTCGGTCTGCGAGTAGGGCAGCTCCTCGACGCGCTTGCCGTCGATCTCGTACGCGACGCAGACCGGGATCTGCTCCCAGCCCGTCAGCACGTCGAGCTTGGTGAGGAAGAAGTCGGTCAGGCCGTTGACGCGGGTGGCGTAGCGGGCGATGACCGCGTCGAACCAGCCGCAGCGGCGGTCGCGGCCGGTGGTGACGCCCCGCTCGCCGCCGATGCGGCGCAGCGCCTCGCCGTCCTCGTCGAACAGCTCGGTCGGGAACGGACCGGCGCCGACACGGGTGGTGTACGCCTTGAGGATGCCGATGACCCGGCTGATCTTCGTGGGGCCCACGCCCGCGCCGGTGCAGGCACCGCCGGAGGTCGGGTTGGAGGAGGTCACGAAGGGGTACGTGCCGTGGTCGACGTCCAGGAGGGTGCCCTGGCCGCCCTCGAAGAGGACGACCTTGCCCTCGTCGATGGCGTTGTTGAGGATCAGCGTCGTGTCGGCGACGTACGGCTTGATCTGCTCCGCGTACTGGAGCATCTCCTCGACGATCCGGCCCGGCTCGATGGCGCGGCGGTTGAAGACCTTGGCGAGGAGCTGGTTCTTCTGCTCCAGCGCGGCCTCGACCTTCTGGGTCAGGATCGACTCGTCGTAGAGGTCCTGGACGCGGATGCCGACGCGGTTGATCTTGTCGGCGTACGTCGGGCCGATGCCGCGCCCGGTCGTGCCGATCTTGCGCTTACCGAGGAACCGTTCCGTCACCTTGTCGAGGGTGACGTTGTACGGAGTGATCAGGTGAGCGTTACCGCTGATCAGCAGCTTCGACGTGTCGACGCCGCGCTCGTTCAGCCCGCTCAGCTCGGAGAGCAGGACCGCCGGGTCGACGACGACACCGTTTCCGATCACCGGGGTGCATCCCGGCGAGAGGATTCCGGAAGGGAGAAGGTGCAGCGCGTACTTCTGGTCGCCTACGACGACCGTGTGACCGGCGTTGTTGCCGCCCTGGTAGCGCACCACGTAATCAACGGATCCACCGAGGAGGTCGGTGGCCTTTCCCTTGCCCTCGTCACCCCACTGAGCACCGAGCAGCACAAGTGCGGGCACAGGCGTACACCCCTTCCGGGCGGGGCATGTCCAAGGCGCGGGGAGTACAGACGTCGTACGACGGTGTACGACACAACCTGAGCCGTCGGACCGGGTGCCCCGGAATAGACGAAGCCCCTGGCGCAATAGCGCAAGGGGCTCTTGCACAAAGATGCTACCCGAGGAAGGACCGAGGTGTCGGCTCCCGACCAGTTGCTGGTCGTCATCGACGCGGTCGCGCGCCGGAACGACGGCGAGTCCGTACGGATCGCGAAGGACGTGCTCTGCGCCGGGGCGAGCGCGAAGATCTGCCTCCCGGACACCCCGGCGGAGTTCGCCCGGGCCCTCGCGCGGCGGGGTTCGCGCCGGCCGGTGGTCATCGGCGACGACCGGGCGCTGCTGCGGGCGGTGGCCCTGCTGCACCGGGGGCGGGAGCTGGCCGACGGGGCCCTGTCGCTGGTCCCGGTGGGACCGCGCGGCTCGGTCGAGCTGGCCGGGGCGCTGGGGGTGCCGCTGGGGGCGGTGGCCGCCGCGCGGGCCGTGCTGGACGGGGCGGCGCGGCGGCTGGACCTGCTGGTCGACGACAGCGACGGCGTGGTGGTGCGGGGGCTGCGGATCCCGGCGGGGCCCGCGGGGCTGTCGGTGGTCGAGCCCCCGTCGGTGTGGGACGCGTGCCGCTCGCTGGTGCGGACGCTGGTGCGCCCGGCGCCCTCCGTTCCGGCGATACGTCCGGCGACGCGGACGCACCGGCTGCGGGTCGAGGCCGACGGGCGGCTCCTGAGCGACCTGGACGACCCGGTGGAGGGCGTGACGGTGCTGTCCCGCGACGGGATCGCCGAGGTGGTCGTCCGCCCCCGCTCGGCCGAGCCGGTACGGGCGGAGGCGACCGCGGTGACCGTCTCCGGCGCCTCGTTCCGCTACCGCGCGGACGCCCTGGTCACGGGCCCGGTCTGGACCCGCACCTGGACCCTCCGCCCCTCGGCGTGGTCCCTGACCCTGCCGGCGGGGTGACCCCCTACAGGGCGTCCAGCGGGCCCGTGGCCGGGGTGGAGGGGGAGTCGTCCTCGTCGTCGCCCGGGCTGCCGGGGAACATCAGCCACGCGCTGGCGCTGATCATGCCCAGTGAGGTCAGGCCCAGGGCGAGCTTCAGCAGCCGCATGCCGCCCGTCCACTCGTGGGGCGAGCCGAACACGACCCAGAAGCCCAGGGCGGCCCCGGCCAGCAGAACGATCACGGCGACTGTGCGGCGCAGGAGAACAGACATTCGTTCATGATCTCATTCGCGCGCCCGCGTCGTGGAGCGGTGTTCCCGCCAGCGGTCCAGCAGCTCGTGCATCTCCTTCTGGAGGAACGCGAAGAACTCCGCCGTCTCCGCCACCCGCGCCCCCGCCGCCGAGTCCGGGCCCAGGGTCTCGACGCCGTCGCGCAGGACGGTCTCCCAGCGGGAGAGGACCTGGTCGCGGCGGGTGAACGTCTCGTACCAGAGCTCGTTGTGCAGGACGTACCGGTCCCGCCGCGAGCCCGGCTCCCGTTCGCGGCTGACCATGCCGACCTGGTTGAGGTAGCGCACGGCGCCCGAGACCGCGGCCGGGCTGATACGCAGCCGCTCGGAGAGCTCCGCGGAGGTCAGCGAGCCGCTCTCGGAGGCGAGCAGCGCGGCGAAGACGCGGGAGGCCATGCGCTGCATGCCGGCCTCGGTCAGTTCGGCGGCGAAGCGCTCCACGAAGCGGTCGACCGGTGGTTCCTCGTTCCCCATGGACATGCTCCCGACTTTATACGGTTCCTTAACTTCACAAGTTTGTGAAACTACCGTACGTTCTGAAGCATGACGAACGCCATCACCGTCTCCGGACTCCACAAGTCGTTCGGGCGGACACACGCGCTGGACGGCCTCGACCTGACCGTCGCTGCGGGCGAGGTCCACGGGTTCCTCGGCCCCAACGGCGCGGGGAAGTCCACCACCATCCGCGTCCTGCTGGGCCTGCTGCGCGCCGACTCCGGCGCCGCCCAGCTCCTCAGCCGCGACCCCTGGCACGACGCCGTCGAACTGCACCGGCGCGTGGCGTACGTCCCCGGCGACGTGACCCTGTGGCGCAACCTCTCCGGCGGCGAGGTCATCGACCTGTACGGGAGGCTCCGCGGCGGCCTCGACAAGGCCCGGCGCGCCGAGCTCATCGAGCGGTTCGAACTCGACCCGACCAAGAAGGGGCGCACGTACTCCAAGGGAAACCGCCAGAAGGTCGCCCTCGTCGCCGCCTTCGCCTCCGACGCGGACGTGCTGATCCTCGACGAGCCGACGAGCGGCCTCGACCCGCTCATGGAGGGGGTCTTCCAGCGGTGCGTCGCAGAACAGCGCGAGCGCGGCCGGACGGTCCTGCTGTCCTCGCACATCCTCAGCGAGGTGGAGAGCCTCTGCGACCGCGTCAGCATCATCCGCAAGGGCCGCACCGTCGAGACCGGCTCGCTGGCCGAGCTGCGCCACCTCACCCGTACCAGCGTCACCGCCGAGCTCGCCGGGCCGCCCAACGGCCTGGCGCACCTGCCGGGCGTCCACGACCTCGACGTACAAGGCAACCGCGTCAGCCTCCAGGTGGAGAGCGACCGGCTGGACGCGGTGCTCAGGTCCCTGACCGAGACCGGCGTCCGCTCCCTGACCAGCACCCCGCCCACCCTGGAGGAGCTGTTCCTCCGCCACTACGACGGAGACACCCGATGAGCGCCTTCACCGGCACCGGCACCCTCACCCGGCTCGCGATGCGCCGCGACCGGCTGATGCTGCCGCTGTGGACCGTGATCGTCGGTGGCATGATCGCGAGCGGCGCGAACGCCATCGGCGGCCTGTACGACACGCCCGCCGCACGTGCCCGGATCGCCGCGTCGATGAACGCCAACAGCTCGATCCGGTCGCTGTACGGACCGGTGTTCGGCGACTCGACGGGCGCGCTGGTGGCGTGGCGGTTCGCCACGTTCGCGGCGGTGCTGGCCGCCGTGATGAGCCTGGTCATCGTCGTACGGCACACGCGCGAGGAGGAGGAGACGGGCCGTCAGGAAATGCTGTCCTCGGCCCGCGTGGGCCGCCGGGCGCCGCTGACGGCCGCGCTGCTCACCGCACTCGCCGCCAACGCCGCCGTCGCCCTCCTCATCACCGCCGGGCTGTCCGGCGAGAGCGCCGCCGGGGCACTCGCGCTCGGCCTCGCCGTCGGCGGGACCGGCATGGTCTTCGCCACCACGGCCGCGATCGTCGCGCAGTTCACCGAGAGCGCCCGGCTCGCCAAGGGCGCGTCGGCGGCGCTCCTCGGCGTCGCGTTCGTGCTGCGGGCGGCCGGTGACGCGGGCGACTCCCGCGCCCTGACCTGGGCCTCCCCCATCGGCTGGGCGCAGAACGTGCGCGCCTTCGCCGGCGAGCGCTGGTGGGTGCTCCTGCTGATGGCGGCGGCGGTCGCCGTCCAGGGCGCGGTGGCGTACGCGCTCGCGGGGCGCCGGGACGTCGGGATGAGCTTCCTGCCCGCCCGCCCCGGCCCGGCGGAAGGACGCATCGCCACGGCGGGCGGCCTGGCCTGGCGGCTCCAGCGCGGCGCCCTCCTCGGCTGGACGCTCGGCTTCCTGGTCGCGGGTGTCGTCTTCGGCGGCATGGTCGGGGGCGCGAGCGACCTGGTCGGCGACAACGAGCAGGCGAGGCAGATCTTCGAGCGCATGGGCGGGCAGTCCGGCCTGGAGGACGCCTTCCTCGCCACCATGGTCGGCCTCTTCGGGATGGTCGCGGCGTTGTACGTCGTCGGATCGGTGCTCCGGCTGTACGGCGAGGAGACCTCGCTGCGCGCCGAGCCGGTCCTGGGATGCGCGGTCGGCCGCCTCCGCTGGGCGGCCGGCCACCTGGTCATCGCCTTCGGCGGCGCGGTCGTCCTGATGGCCGCGGCGGCGGCCGGGCTCACCCTCGCGTACGGCCGGGACGGCGGCCCCGTCCTGGGCGCCGCGCTCGCCCAGCTCCCGGCGGTGTGGGTGCTCGGGGGCGTGGCGGTGGTGCTGTACGGGGCCCTGCCGAAGGCCGCGCCGGCCGGGTGGGGGGTCGCCGGGCTGTGCGTGGCCCTCGGCTGGATCGGCCCGGCGCTGGACCTGCCGCGCCGGGTGCTGGACCTGTCCCCGTACGGCCACCTGCCCAAGCTGCCCGGCACGGAGATGTCCTGGGCGCCGGTGCTGCTCCTGACCGCCCTGGCGGCGGCCCTGGTGGCGGCGGGACTCGCGGGGCTGCGCCGCCGGGACGTACCGGCCTGAGGCCTCAGACCTCCACCAGCAGCCCCTCCAGGCCCCGGATCACGAAGTTCGGCCCCCGCTCCGGCTCCTTCGCGAGCCGGAGCGCCGGCGCGCGCTCCAGCAGCGCGCTCATCGACGCGGCCAGCTCGATGCGGGCCAGGGGGGCGCCGATGCAGTAGTGGATGCCCGCGCTGAAGGAGATGTGGGGGTTGTCCCGGCGGGACAGGTCCAGCGTGTCGGGGCGGTCGAAGGCGGCCGCGTCGCGGTTGGCCGAGCCGAAGAGCAGGGCGATCTCCGAGCCGCGCGGAATGGTGCTGCCGTCGATCTCGATGTCGTCCAGCACCCAGCGCTCGAAGAGCTGGAGCGGGGTGTCGTAGCGGAGTAGTTCCTCCACGGCCGTGGACACCTCGACCCGCCCGGCGCGCAGCGCGGCGAGCTGCTCCGGGTGCCGGAAGAGGGTCCACCAGCCGCCCACCGTGGCGTTGACCGTCGCCTCGTGGCCGGCGTTCAGCAGAAGGACGCAGGTGGAGATCATCTCCTGCTCGGTGAGCCGGTCGCCCTCGTCGTGTGCCGCGATCAGCGCGCTGATCAGGTCCTCACCCGGCGACGTGCGCCGCTGGGCGATCAGCTCCCGGAGGTAGGCGGAGAACTCGACCGACGCCCGGACCGCGCGGGCGGCCGTCTCCTCGTCCGGGTTCAGCTCGTACATCCCGCAGATGTCCGCCGACCAGGGCCGCAGCGGCGCCCGGTCGGACTCCGGGATGCCGAGCATCTCCGCGATGACGGCGACGGGCAGGGGCTCGGCGACGGCCGTCAGCAGGTCGCCGCCGCCCTCGGCGACCAGGGAGTCGGCCAGCTCGCCCGCCAGCCGGTGGACGTAGGGCCGCAACCGCTCGACCGTGCGCGGGGTGAACGCCTTCGACACCAGGCGCCGGATGCGGGTGTGGTCCGGCGGCTCCAGGTCCAGCATTCCGTGGTCGTTCAGGACGTGGAACGGCTCGTGCGCGGCCGGCGGCGGCGTACGGCCGAAGTCCTCGTCCGTGAAGCGGTGGCGGTAGGTCCGCCCCAGCCGCCGGTCCCGCAGCAGCGCGGACACATCGGCGTGGCGCGGCACCAGCCACTGGCGCGTCGGCTCGAACCAGTGCACCCGGCCACGGGCGCGCAGTTCGGCGTACACGGGGTAGGGGTCGGCGACGAACGCGGGCGACCACGGGTCGAAGTCCATGGGCCGACCTTAGGCGGGGCTCAGCCCGGAGTCACCAGCCTCGCCTCGTACGCGAACACCGCCGCCTGCGTACGGTCGCGCAGGCCGAGCTTCACCAGGATGCGACTCACATGGGTCTTGATGGTGGATTCGGCGACCACCAGGTGGGAGGCGATCTCGCCGTTCGACAGGCCCTGGGCGATCAGCACCAGGACCTCCGTCTCCCGCTCCGTCAGGTCGCCCACCCGCGCCAGGGCCGGCGGGCGCGCCGTTTCGGCGGTCTTGGCGAACTCGGTGATCAGCCGCTTGGTGACCGTGGGCGCCAGCAGCGCCTCGCCGGACGCCACCACCCGCACCCCCTCCGCGAGCTGCCGCGCCGAGGCGTCCTTCAGCAGGAAGCCCGACGCCCCGGCGCGCAGCGCCTGGTACACGTACTCGTCCAGGTCGAACGTCGTCAGCACCAGCACCTTCGCGTCGCCGTCCGCCGCGACGATCTCGCGGGTGGCGTCGATGCCGTTCATCTCCGGCATGCGGATGTCCATCAGCACGACGTCCGGGCGGAGCGCCTCCACCTGCCGGACCGCCTCCCGGCCGTTGACGGCCTCGCCGACGACCTCGATGTCGGGCATGGCGTTCAGCAGGACGGAGAAGCCCTCCCGGACCATGATCTGGTCGTCGACGATCAGTACGCGGATGGTCATGCCGCCTCCTCCCTCGCCACCGGCAGGAACACCGCGACCTCGTAACCGCCGTCCTTCGTCGCCTCGGCCGTCATCTCGCCGTCCAGCATCGCGACCCGCTCCCGCATGCCCGTGATCCCGTGCCCGGCGCCCGGCGAGGGCTTCACCAGTCCGCGCGCCGGGCCGTTGACCACCCTCAGCCCCAGCCCGCCGAGCACGTACGACACCTCCACCTTGGCGGACGCGCCGGGCGCGTGCCGCAGCACGTTGCTGAGCGCCTCCTGCACGATCCGGTACGCGGACAGCTCCACGCCCTGCGGCAGCTCGCGCGCCGCGCCGGTGACGGTGGCGTCCACGGTCAGGCCCGCGTCGCGGACGTTGGCGATCAGCGCGTCGAGGTCGGCGAGCGTCGGCTGCGGCGCGTCGGGCGCCTCGTAGTCCTCGGCCCGTACGACGCCGAGGATGCGGCGCAGCTCGGTCAGCGCGGCGACCGCGTTCTCGCGGATCGTGGCGAACGCCTGCTCCAGCTCGGGCGGCGGGTTCTCCACCCGGTAGGGGGCGGCTTCCGCCTGGATGGCGACGACCGACATGTGGTGGGCGACCACGTCGTGCAGCTCGCGCGCGATGGTGGTGCGCTCCTCCAGGAGGGTGCGCCTGGACCGCTCCTGGGCGGTGACCGTCTGCTGGGCGGTGACCTCCTCGCGCGCCTCGCGGCGGGTGTGCAGGACGGTGACGAAGAGCAGGGCGAGCGCGGAGACGACCAGCAGCGGCGCGGTGTGGGCACCGCCCCGGCTGAGGACGGCCTCGCAGAAGAAGCCGAAGACGCCGGTGAGCGCCCACATCCACGCGGCGGTGCGCGGCCTGGTCCGGGCGGCCACCACGGTCAGCACCACGAGGTGGGCGCCGAAGCTGGTCGGGGGCCACGGCCAGCCGTCCCAGAAGTCGGACAGGACGCTCACGAACGGGGCGCTCACCAGCGACAGCCAGAAGGCGGCGACCGGCCGGACCAGGGTGAGCAGCACCGCCGCCGCCGGGACGAGCCCGATCAGCGGCTGCCCGTCCTGGTACCCCACGGACAGCACCAGCAGGGCGGCGCCGGCCACCAGGGCGTGCGGGAACCAGCCCATGTACCTGCGTATGAACCTGGGCAGCCGCCTGGTCACCGGGCCGTCGGTCCTCATGGGCGGGAGCATCCGGTAGGCGAGGGCGTCGTCGAGCAGCTCACCGCGCATGCCCATGAACATGCCGTGCGCCATCCGGTACTCCGGGCTGCGGGTCTTGGTGTCGGTCACGTCAGCAACGGTAAGCAAGGGCGGGGACGCGGTCGTCACCTTGGATGTGGATCCTTCCGCGTCCCCCTGGAGTACTACGGCGCTGATCACGCCACTGGTCAGGCGCGGAACACCCCGGCGTGATCCCGCGCCCACTCGCCGAACGTCCGGGCCGGGCGCCCTGTGACCCGCTCCACGGTGTCGACGACGGTACGGCCCACCGGCGGGGTGTTCCCGTACGCCTCCAGCAGGAAGTCGATCACCTCCCGCGGATGGCCCGCCGCCCGCCACTGCTCGACGGCCTCCTCGGGGGACATCTCCACGAGCTGGATCTTCCGCCCCCGGGCGTCGGCGATCGCGTCGACCTTGTCCTGGACCGTGAGCGCTTCCGGCCCGGTGATCACGTACTCGCGGCCTCCGTGCCCGTCCCGGGTCAGCGCGACGGCCGCGACCGCGCCGATGTCGCCTTCGTGGACCATGGCGCTGAGCCGCCCCACGAACGGCTCGCGCACCTCGTCGGCCGTACGGATGCCGTCCGCCCACTCCAGGGCGTTGCCCATGAACTCGACGGGCATCAGCACCGTCCAGTCGAAGCCCGAGCTCGCCCGCACGGCGTCCTCCAGCAGGCTGGGCCCACCGCCGTGCAGCACGGTGATCCGCCGGACGCCCGCCTCGCGGGCCAGCTCCAGGATGCGCGGGCCGGTCTCCAGCGGGGCGAAGTACGCCCCGCCGAACGTGATCAGGTGCAGGCCGGTGACCCCGTCGAGGGCGGCGGTGAGGGTGTCGGGCTCGGTGAGGTCGCCGCGTACGACCTCGACGCCCTCGGGGAAGTCCGCCTTGGCGGGGTCGCGGGTCAGGGCACGGACGGGCTCGCCGAGGCGCAGCAGTTCGGCGACGACCTGGCGGCCGACGGTTCCGGTGGCTCCGGTCACGAGGTTCATGCGGTTCGTTCGCTTCGTCATGCCCCCACGCTATGAACCCTTGCGGACAGGTTCTGTCCGCGATTGCCGGGCGATCGGTCGCGATCACCAGGCGAGTTGGGCGATCTCCTCCGCGACCACCGCGCACGCGTCCGCCGCCGGGTCGATCAGCGGGAAGTGCCCGACCTCGTCCAGCAGCGTCAGCCCGACCATCTCGCCCGCCTTCGCCGCCGCGTCCACGTACGCCTCGGCCACCGCCTGCGGTACGACGGTGTCCTCGCGGCCCTGGACGACCGCCGTGGCGATCCCGGTCGGCAGCAGCGCGGCCGGGTCGGCGTACCCCGCCCGTGACTCGAACTCGGCGTCTCCGCCGAGCAGTTGGGGCACCGCTCCCCCGCACACGTCCAGCTCCACGGCCCGTTCGAAGTGCGCGATCGGCGCCAGGGCGACCACCCCGCGCAGCGCGGGCGGGGCGTCCAGCCGCCACCGCGCGCCGGCCGGACCCGCCGGGAGGACGTGCCGGGCGGCCGCCCACAGCGCCAGGTGCCCGCCCGCCGAGTGGCCCGTGACGACCGTGCGGCGCGGGTCGGCCTGCGGCAGGTGCGTGCGCACCAGGCCGGGCAGGGCGTCCAGGGCGGCGGCGACGTCGTCGAACGTCTCCGGCCAGCGCCCCGCGACCGGGCCGCTGCCGCCCTGCGCGGGGATGTCCCTGCCGCGCCGGTACTCGACGTTGGCGACGGCGAAACCCCGGCGCGCCAGGTAGTCCACGAACGGGGTGATGTGCCGCCGGTCGTACGGCGCCCGCCACGCCCCGCCGTGCAGCACGACGACGAGCGGCGCGCGGTCGCCCCCACGGGGGGCGTAGAAGTCCACGATCTGGTCCGGGTGTTCACCGTACGAGGCGGTGGAATCCGGGTCGACGGCCGGATGCGACAGGGCCGACGCTTCCTCGGCGGCATCGCGCGCGGCGGGGTCGGGCATGCTGCTCAACCTTTCGGTGACGGGGCCGAATTGGCCTGACCTGCGGGGACGGTACCAGGACTGACGCCCCCGCAGATCAGGTCGAACGTCAGCCCAATTCCTCCGCCACTTCCGCGAGGACGCGAGCCGCGCGCTCGGCGTCCGCGAAGGAGACGTACAGCGGAGTGAAGCCGAACCGCAGTACGTCGGGGCGGCGCAGGTCGCCGACGACGCCCCGGGCGATGAGCTCCTTCATCACGGCGGGCGCGTCCGGGCAGCTCAGGGCCACCTGGCTGCCGCGCTCGTGGTGCGCCTCGGGCGTGACGGACGTGACCCGGCCGCCTTGGACGTACGCCCGTACGCACTCCAGGAAGAAGTCCGTCAGGGCCAGGCTCTTGGCCCGCACCACGTCGATCGGCACCCCGTCCCACACGTCCAGCGCCGCCTCCAGCGCCAGCATGGACAGGATGTCGGGCGTGCCGACGCGCCCGCGCACCGCGCCCTCGGCCGCCGCGTACCCGGGGGTCATCGCGAACGGGTCCGCGTGCGAGTTCCAGCCGGGCAGCGGGGAGTCGAAGCGCGGCTGGTGGCGCTCGGCGACGTACAGGTAGGCGGGCGCGCCGGGGCCGCCGTTGAGGTACTTGTACGTGCAGCCGACGGCGAGGTCCACGCCGTGCGCGTCCAGGCCGACGGGCAGGGCACCCCCGCTGTGGCACAGGTCCCACACGGCCAGGGCGCCCGCCTCGTGGACGGCGGCCGTGATGCCCGGCAGGTCGTGCAGCCGGCCCGTGCGGTAGTCGACGTGGTTGACGAGCACGGCGGCCGTGCGGGGCCCGACCGTGCCGGCCACGTCCCCGGGGGCGGCGGCCACCAGCCGCTTGCCGGTCAGCCGCGCGGCCGACTCGGCGATGTACCCGTCCGTGGGGAACGTGGTGGCGTCCACGACGATCTCGTCACGGTCCTCGTCGGCCAGCCGTACGGCTCCGACCAGCGCCTTGAAGACGTTGACGCTCGTCGAGTCGCCGACCACCACCTGGCCGGGCGCCGCACCGACGAGCGGCGCGATCCGGTCGCCGATCCGCTCCGGCGCGGTCCACCAGCCGCTCTCGTCCCAGGAGCGGATGCGCAGCTCGCCCCACTCGCGGGTGATGACGTCGGCCATGCGGCCGGGCACGTGGCGGGGCAGCGCGCCGAGCGAGTTGCCGTCGAGGTAGACGACACCGTCGTCGAGCGCGAACAGGTCGCGGTGCTTGGCGAGTTGGTCCCGGGCGTCCAGGGACGCCGCCTTCGCTATGAGGTCAGACATGGCTGCGCGCCGTCCACACCTCGGGAAAAACGTTCTTGCGGGCCCGCTTCTCCAGCCAGGCCACCCCGGCCGAGCCGGCGGTGCCCGTCTTGGAACCCATCGCGCGCCGCGTCGCCACCAGGTGGTCGTTGCGCCAGCGCCACACCAGCTCGCCGACGTCCGTCAACGCCTCGCCGAGCCGCACCAGTTCATCGTGTTCGTCCGGATTGGCGTAGATACGCGCCCAGATGTCCTCGACCACCTGCGAGGGCTCGTACTTCTGCGACAGGTCACGGCGCAGAACGCTGTCCGGCACCGGGTGCCCACGCCGCGCGAGGAGCCGCAGCACCTCGTCGTACAGGCTCGGCTCGTACAGCGCCTTCTCCAGCTCCGCGTGGACGCGCGGCGCGCCCCGGTGCGGCACCAGCATGGACGCGGACTTCTCGCCCAGCAGGAACTCCAGCCGCCGGTACATCGCCGACTGGAACCCGGAGCCCTCGCCCAGAGCGCCCCGGTAGGAGTTGAACTGGGCGGGCGTGAGCCGGGCCAGCGGCTTCCAGGAGGCGTTCAGCGCCTCCAGCTCGCGCACGGAACGCTCCAGCGCGTCCATCGCCACCGGGATCCTGTCCTCGCGCAGCGCGCGGCTCGCGGTCTCCCACTCGTGGACGATCACGGTGAACCACAACTCCATGACCTGGGTCGTCACCAGGAAGACCATTTCTCCCGGATCGTCCGAGAGCGGGTGCTGGAGGTGGGTGAGGACGTCCGCCTGGACATAGTCCTCGTACGGCGTCGTGCCTGTGTACTCCAGGTTCGGGGTGTCCGAACCTGGCACGGAGGCATCGGGGGAAGTAGACATCGCTGTCTCCATCAATGCGTGCTACCGGGTAGCGGTCTGCCCCTTTTTTCAGCGCTCGGTTCGCCTCCGGAGCGCTGAAGCCGGTGCCGACGGTCGATCGTGCTCGGCCGTTCGTTCCTCACGGCCTCCGCGCGTTCTCCCTTTCGGCACCGTCGCGCTCCTTCGGCTCACTCGCGAGAGCCGACCGGGGGCCCCGGTCCCCTCGGAACCACGGGTCTGTGCGCGTGGTCCCAGTCGCATCATGACACGGGCGGGCCCTCGATGTACCGGCCGGAGGCGTCGTACGGCCAGGCATTGGACGTGCAGCCGTCCAGGCCCTTGATCTGCTGCATCATCACCGGTGCGGGCCTGCCCGGGCCGCCGCAGCCCATGTGCTCACGGATGCCGATCTCGTGCCCGACCTCATGGTTGATGATCAGGTGGCGGTACTCGGCGGGCGGTCCCGTGAAGGTCGGCGAGCCCAGCATCCAGCGCTTGAGGTTCACGACGACCCCGTCGGTCGTCTCGCAGTTCAACTCACCGCGGGTGTCCAGCCCCTGGGCCCGGCACAGCGCGTCGGCGGTGGCGGGCGTGGCGATACGGATGACGAAGTCGGCGTCCTCGGCGACGAGCTGGAACGAGCCCCGGCCGTGGGCGGCCCAGCTCTGCGGGTGGGCGAGGATCCGCTCGATCTCCTCCGCCGCCCGTGCCGCCGAGAGGTCGATACCGTCCTCCACCTGGACGCGGTAGCGGCGCGGGGTCCCCGAGCCGGTCCTGGCGCCGGTGGACCGGGCGGTGGTGAAGGTGCCGGGCCCGGAGGACGGGACGGTCGCGGGAGGGCCGGGCTCGTCACGCCGGGGCGGGGCGTCGCGGCCGGCGCGCGGGGAGGCGGAGGCGTCACGGCCGGCGGCGGGCGGCTCGTGCGGCGGTGGGAGCGGGCGGGCGGTGCTGGGGCCGGCGGCGGACGGGGCGCCGTCGCCGTTGCCCCGCCAGTGGGCGAGGGCGGCACCACCGCTCAGGCAGACGCCGATGAGGGCCAGGGACAGCAGGACTATCCGGCCCACCGGACCACGTCCACCGCCACCGGCTCGCGTGCTCCGACGGCGACGACGTCCTCGCGGTGCGGCAGCACGCTTCCCCACGACTGATCTCCGTTCGACGGTGTGCGCGATCGTAACGGTCACGCATCGATAACGGTGCGACCCGCCTCACCCCGACTGGAAGGAACCAGTCCGGATGGGCGGGCCTCAGCGTGGGGAACCCGGGTCAGCCGAGGGTGTCGGCGGCCAGGGGCGAGGAGTCGCGGAGGAAGGTCGAGCACCGCTCGTACTCCTCCTGCTCGCCGATCGCCTGCGCGGCGCGCGCCAGGGCGTTCAGGGCGCGGAGGAAGCCGCGGTTGGGCTCGTGCTCCCACGGCACCGGGCCGTGGCCCTTCCAGCCGCTGCGGCGCAGGGCGTCCAGGCCCCGGTGGTAGCCGGTCCTGGCGTACGCGTACGACTCGACGACCCGGCCGGCCTCGAACGCGTCGTCGGCGAGCTGGGCCCAGGCCAGGGAGGAGGCGGGGTACTTCGCGGCGACGTCGGCGGGTGCGGAGCCGCTCGCGAGCAGCTCGCGCGGCTCGGGATCGTCGGGCAGGTGAGTGGGGGGCGGTCCCCCCAGCAGGTTTTCGTGGATGGCCATGCCACCAGTGTCACAGGCCCGGCACCGCGGAGGCGATGCCGGGCCCGTGTCGGACGATCAGGGTGTTACTTCAGCTTCGTGCCGGTCGAGCGCAGCGCGGCGCACGCCTCGGTCACGCGCTTGGCCATGCTGGCCTCGGCCAGCTTGCCCCAGGTGCGCGGGTCGTAGGTCTTCTTGGAGCCGACCTCGCCGTCGACCTTCAGCACACCGTCGTAGTTCTTGAACATGTGGTCCGCGACCGGACGGGTGAAGGCGTACTGGGTGTCGGTGTCGAGGTTCATCTTCACGACGCCGTTCTCCAGCGCCGTGGCGATCTCCTCCTGCGTGGAGCCGGAGCCGCCGTGGAAGACGAAGTCGAACGGGTTCGCCTTGCCGAAGCGCTCGGCGACGCCCTCCTGGAGGTCCTTGAGCAGCTCGGGGCGGAGCACGACGTTGCCCGGCTTGTAGACGCCGTGGACGTTGCCGAAGGAGGCGGCCAGCAGGTAGCGGCCCTTCTCGCCCAGACCGAGCGCCTCGGCGGTGCGGATGGCGTCGTCGACGGTGGTGTACAGCTCGTCGTTGATCTCGTGGCTGACGCCGTCCTCCTCGCCACCGGTCGGGGTGATCTCGACCTCAAGGATGATCTTGGCGGCGGCGGCCTTCGCGAGCAGCTCCTGGCCGATGGCCAGGTTGTCGGCGAGGGTCTCGGCCGAGCCGTCCCACATGTGGGACTGGAACAGCGGGTTCTCACCCTTGGCGACCCGCTCGGCGGAGATGTCGAGCAGCGGACGGACGTAGCCGTCCAGCTTGTCCTTCGGGCAGTGGTCGGTGTGCAGGGCGATGGTGACGTCGTACTTCGCGGCGACGATGTGCGCGAACTCGGCCAGGGCGACCGCGCCGGTCACCATGTCCTTGCTGTACTGGCCGCCCAGGAACTCCGCGCCACCCGTCGAGATCTGGATGATGCCGTCGCTCTCTGCCTCCGCGAAACCACGCAGGGCGGCGTGCAGAGTCTGCGACGAGGTGACGTTGATGGCCGGGTAGGCGAACTTGCCTGCCTTCGCCCGGTCGAGCATCTCGTTGTAGATCTCGGGGGTTGCGATGGGCATCTGTCCGCTCCTTGTGATCTGCGGTTGCGTTGCGTTGCTGATCCCTGACCTGGGGGCGACGTCATCGTCGCACCTATCTTTCCAGACTCCGCCGTGGGCTCCACCCCGCGTGCCACAAGGGGTGGACGGTTTCACGTGAAACCGTCCACCCCTTGAGAAAACCGCAGCTCAAGCCCCCTATGAGCGCTGTTCGGCTCAGGCGAGACCCAGCTCGTCCAGCGCGTACGCGTACAGGTAGGGCACCCCGGCCGTCTGGCTGATCTTCTCGGCCGCACCGGTGGCGCGGTCCACGATCGTGGCCACCGCGACGACCTCCGCGCCGGCCTCGCGAACCGCCTCGACGGCGGTCAGCGGCGACCCGCCGGTGGTGGAGGTGTCCTCCACCACCAGGACCCGGCGGCCCTTGATGTCCGGGCCCTCGACGCGGCGCTGCATACCGTGCGCCTTGGCGGCCTTGCGGACGACGAAGGCGTCGAGCTGCCGGCCACGCCCGGCGGCCGCGTGCAGCATCGACGTGGCGACCGGGTCGGCACCGAGGGTGAGACCGCCCACCGCGTCGTAGTCGAGGTCGGCGGTCAGATCGAGCATGACCTGACCGACGAGCGGCGCGGCGGCGCCGTCCAGGGTGATCCGGCGCAGGTCGACGTAGTAGTCGGCCTCCAGACCCGAGGAGAGGGTCACCTTGCCGTGCACCACGGCCTTGTCCTTGATCTGCTGGAGCAGATCGGCTCGTACGTCAGTCATGGACACGAGCTTAAAGCCGCCCCGTCAGAGCCGGCGCCAGGCGAAGGTCGCGGCGATCTCCAGCGGCTCGATGGGCGTCACCAGGTGCGGAGCGGTGTTGAGGCCGTTCGGCGGGCCCGACTGGGGCTCCACGCAGACCGCCGCCTCCTGCTCGTCGTAGACGACGACCCACGGGGCAGGGCTGGTCACCTTCAGCTCCAGTTGCCCGGGCCAGGTGAGGGTGACGTTCACCCCGTCCGGCGTCCCGAAGCAGTCGTCCCAGGGGCCGGGCGTGGGCGCGATGCGGCGACCGGTGGGGAGGTGGTCGTCGCCCCGCTCCTCCTGCCACTCGGGCGTGAAGTCCAGCGTGACGTCCTCACCGCCGAGGTTCCGGTTGAACCACGGGTGCCAGCCGGCCTGGGCCGGGAAGGAGTCGCCGTGCGTCTCCACGCCGAGCTGGAGGGTGAGCGCGTCCTCGGTGAGCTGAAAGCTCTGGGTGACCCGGCCGGGGTAGGGCCAGGGCTCGGCGAGGTCGTAGGTGAACACCGCCTCGGCCTTGTCGGCGACGGCGGTGCGCCACACGGTGTCGCGCCCGGTGCCATGGATGGCGTGCGGCGGGGAGTTGAGCGGCAGTTGGTGCCACGTCGCCCCGCTGAGGAACCGGCCGTTCGCGATCCGCCCGCACCAGGGCACCATCGGGAAGCAGCCGTACCGGTCGCCCTGCCGCAGCAGTTCGGTCCCGCCGATCCGCAGGCTCTCGATGCGGCATCCGTTGTCCGGACGCACCGTCAACTCGACGTCCCCGGCCGCGAGCCGGACGCTCTGTTCGCTACTGGTCACGTCACCGACACTACTTGCGGCGCCGCAGTGCGCGCCCCACCACCACCGCCGAGGCGAGGGCGAGCGCCGCGGCGGGGGCCAGCCACCGCAGCGTGGCGGTCGTCGACGCGGTCTCCGGACCGGGCGTGGGCGCGTACCGGCCGCGCGGCGGGGCGTGGTCGACTTCCTCGGCGCTGCGCCCGATCATGGTGCGCCGTGCGTGGGCGGCCTCGACGCCCGGGTCGGGCAGCGCGCCGTCCGGGATGTCGGGCACCTCGAACTCCGCGTCGGCCAGCGGGTCCAGCGACGGCGGCGGCACGGGCGCGTCGAAGACGGACCCGGCGCTCTCGGCACCCTGGTCCACCCCGTCGTCGTCGACGTCCAGGTCGTCGTCGTCCAGGTCGCCGGCGTCCATGCCGTAGGCGGGCTGATCCTCGGGCTGCCGATCCGTCGCCTGCTGATCACCGGCGTCCTGGTCACCGGAGCCGGTCGCGTCCGCACGCGAGACACCGGACGCGGCCGTCGCCGTCGCCGCGAGCGATTCGGCGAAACGGTCCAGCAGGCGGTGCGCCGCCGAGAGGGCCGCGTCGTCCGGCAGGTCCGCCAGCCGGCCCTCCGCGCTGGTCGTGCCCGAGAAGCGCAGCGCCGTACCGCCGTCCACCGGGGAGAGCCGTACCGTCAGGGCGAGCTTGGCCGAGCCGGGGCCGCGCACCTCCGTGCCCTCGCCCTCCACGGCGTACCCGCCGTCCTCCTGGGCGGCGATGCGCAGGGCGCCCCGGTAGGTGATCGAGTGGCCGCCGGCGCGCACCTTGAGGCGGCCCGACAGCGGGCCGGCCGACTCGTCCGCGTCCTGCTGGAGCCCCGGTACGCACGGGGCGACCCGGGCGGGGTCCGCCAGCACGGCCCGGAGGGTCTCTACGTCAACCGGAACGAACACCTCATGCTCCATGGAGCCCGAGCCTACCCACGCCCGGCGCTCACGTCTGCCATGTGCGCAAGGCCAAAAGGGGTCACTCGCCGTACCGCGGGTGCACCAACGTCGACGGCGGCAGGCCCCTCAGCGGCGCCCCCGCCACCCGGCGCACCCCCTGCACCGCACCCGGGTCCGGCGGCGCCTCCCCCCTCGCGGCGAGGAAGAAGCCCCAGTCGTGCGGCGCCGCCCCGCCGCCCGTGGACCGGTCGGGCCCCGCGGCGAAGCCGGAGAGCCGCCCGGTCGCGCGATAGGGACGGGTGGTGAAGCCGGCCGACCGCAGCGTGGCGTCCACCGTCCAGTACGTGTGCGGCCGGGACGCCATCGGCCCGGCGTGCACCGCGAGCCGCCCGTCATCGGTGAGGACCCGGGCGGCCAGGCCGTAGAACTCCGCCGAGTACAGCTTCGTACTGGCCGTGATGCCCGGGTCCGGCAGGTCGGAGATCACCACGTCGTACGTCGCGCCCTCCGCCACCGCCTCCCGGAGCCGGACGAACGCGTCCCCGTACACCACCCGCACCCTCGGCTCCCCGTACGCGTACCCGTTCAGCCGGGCGAGGGCCTCATCGTGCCGGGCCAGCCGCACCACGCCGGGGTCCAGCTCGACGACCGTCACCGACTCCACGCCGCCGTACCGGAGCACCTCCCGCGCCGCCAGCCCGTCGCCGCCGCCCAGCACCAGCACGCGCGCGTGCGGCCCGCGCATCGCGGGGTGCACCAGCGCCCGGTGGTAGCGGTGCTCGTCCCGCCCGCTGACCCGCAGCCGCCCGTCCAGGAACAGATCCGGCGGTTCGCCCCGGCCGCCCGTCAGGACCACCTCCTGGACGTCCGTCTGGACGGCGACGCGCACCCGCTCGCCGTACACCGCCCGCCGCGCCGCCCGCTCGAAGTCGTCGACCAGCACGGTCGCCGTCGCGAGCACCCCCAGCACCGCCACATTGGAGACCAGGAGGAGCCGCCGCGCCCCGGTGGTCAGATCCCGCCCGAACAGCCACAGCACCAGCGCCCCGCCCGCCACCGCGTTGACCGCCCCGGTGAGCAGCGCACTTGTGAGCTGCCCCAGCCACGGCAGCAGCAGGAACGGGAACGCCAGCCCGCCGACGAGCGCCCCCACGTAGTCGGCGGCGAACAGGTCCGCGACCGTCCCGCCCGCGTCCTGCTCGGCCCGCCGCGAGATGCGCTGGATCAGCGTCATCAGCAGCGGCATCTCCGCCCCGATGAGCACCCCGATGGCCAGCGAGAACCCCACCAGCGCGTACCGCGACTCGCCGATCCACGCGAACGTGGCGTACAGGACGAGGGCCGAGCAGCCGCCGACCAGCGCGAGCACGGCCTCCAGCAGGCCGAAGCCGACGGCCGCCCGGCAGCGCAGCCGCTTCGCGAGGAGCGAGCCCACGCCCATCGCGAAGACCATCACCGACAGGACGACGGACGCCTGCTTGACGGAGTCACCGATCAAATAGGCGGCCAGCGCGAGCAGTTCCAGCTCGTACACCAAACCGCACGCCGCGCAGATGAAGACCGTGGCCAGCACCAGAAGGCGCCCCGCCCGCTGCCGCGCGGGCTGCGACGCTGCCGGGCCGCCCTGTGCGGGCGGCACGACGACGGAGACGTGCGGCGCTTCGATCACGCGAATAACGCTACGTCAGGCCCCGGTGACCCTTGGTCACCCACACGAGTGCAACTAGAGCGAGGCGTGCATACGAACGCCCACGCTGGTCCGGGTGACCACCAACTGCCCCTCCTGCGGGTACGCGTGCCACGTGCGCCACCGCACCTGACCCTCGTGCCGTTGCGCGAGCATGGCGGTGAAGGCGTGCGGCGAGCCCGGGAACGTACCGGCGAGGCCGTTCGGATGGTCGGCGACGAGCGCCAGCAGCTCTTGCGCGCGGCCGGCGAACGATCCCTTGGACAACGTCTCGACGCGCGCGGCGAACTCGTACTCCCACTCGCCGATCCGCTTCGCCACTCCCAGCGGCAGTGGCGTGCTGCTGCCCGGCATGCAGGCGACGGTCTCCGAACAGCGGCCCCGCTCCTCCTCCAGCAGGACCTGGTGGGAGGCACCGAGGAGTCTGAGCTGAAGCGTGGCGCCGGACAGTTCGAGGTCGAGTACGGCGAGGGCGGGCAGCGCCTCCCGGCCCAGCGCCCATGCCAGGTCGGCGGCGCGGGTATCGGTGTAGGAGGTCTTGAGCGTCGTGAGCATGGGTCGGCTCCGCAAACACGGTTTGACGGTGGACCGGGGCGTCCCGGAAGACGTTTCAGGGGGACTGGGGGATCTCCGTCTCGAAATCCACGCACGAGGTCCAAGGACTGGATGTTCTCGACAGCGAGCGAATCATGAACTGCGGCGAACTCACAGCGTTTTTACCCAACTTGGCGTGGTTTCCATCCCCTGGGGGGCCAGCCGGTTCAACTGTTCAACAGGAATCAACCGAGAACCCCTACAAAAATTGCCAACGGCAAGGCGCCCGGCGGGAGTTCACTGCCGGGCGCCTTCCCCGTGGTCGCGGACCGGCTGCCCCGTGTCAGCTACCTCCGCCACCACATCCACCGCCGCCCCCGGAGGACCCGCCTCCGCAGGACGACCCCCCGCCGCAGGACGATCCGCCCCCGTCACCGGCCCACCAACTGCCGCCGGCGGAAGCCCCGGAGGAGCCCCCGTAGTGCGAGCGGCGCCGGGTCTTGCCACCGCCCGCCACACCGACCGCGATGAGGAAACCCACCACGACGATCATGCCGGCGGCGATCAGGCCCATCTCCATGCGAATCACCATCCCCCGTGTCGTACGTGAGAGGGGGATGCCCCCGCCCACACCCGTGCTAATCCGAATTGAGCAAGTCCAGAGGTTCAGCTACAGGACGATCCGCCTCCGCCTCCGCACGAGGAGCTGGAGCCGCCGCCACACGACGACCAGCTCGAACACGACGAGGACGAAGAGGAGGAGGACGAGCCGCCGCCGTCCGCCCACCAGCTCCGGCGCCCCCTCCGGCGGCCGCCGCCGATCGCCGACCGGACGACGCCCACCACGATGGCGACGGCCACCAGAATGAACATCACCTCGAAGACCCCCGCGTCCACCATGGCCCTCACCTGCCTCTTCTCTTGCGTTCCGGCTATCTGGCAGGGAGATCCCCCCGGTGATCACGCGCCAAAGCACACTTGAGCAACTCCAGAGCTTCGGCCCAGGATGGCCGCCATGACACGACCGCCGCTCAACCGCCGCCTCGCCGAGTTCGGAACGACGATCTTCGCGGAGATGTCCGCCCTCGCCGTCTCCACCGGCTCGGTCAACCTCGGCCAGGGCTTCCCCGACACCGACGGCCCCGAGGCCATCGCCGAGGCCGCCGTCCGCGCCATCCGGGACGGCAGGGGCAACCAGTACCCGCCCGGCCCCGGCGTCCCCGAGCTGCGCACCGCCGTCGCCGGCCACCAGCGCGAGCGGTACGGCCTGGCGTACGACCCCGACACGGAGGTCCTCGTCACGGCGGGCGCCACGGAGGCGATCGCCGCGGCCCTGCTGGGGCTGGTCGAGCCGGGCGACGAGGTCATCGCGCTGGAGCCGTACTACGACTCGTACGCCGCGTGCGTCGCCATGGCGGGCGGCACCCGTGTCCCGGTCACCCTGCGCCCGCACGGCGACAGGTTCGTCCTCGACCTGGACGAGCTGCGGGCCGCCGTCACCGACCGCACCCGCCTCATCCTGCTCAACACCCCGCACAACCCCACCGGGACCGTCCTCACCCGCGAGGAGCTGGCCGCCATCGCCGCGCTCGCCGTCGAGCGCGACCTGCTCGTCGTCACCGACGAGGTGTACGAGCACCTCGTCTTCGACGACGCCGAACACATCCCCATCGCCACGTTCCCCGGCATGCGCGAGCGCACGGTCACCATTTCGAGTGCCGGGAAGACGTTCTCGTTCACGGGCTGGAAGGTCGGCTGGGTCACCGCCGCGCCCGAGCTGATCACGGCCGTGCGGTCGGCGAAGCAGTACCTGACGTACGTCTCCGCGGGCCCCTTCCAGTACGCGGTCGCCGAGGCGCTGCGCCTGCCGGGGGAGTACTTCACCAGGCTGCGCGACGACCTGCGCGCCAAGCGCGACCTGCTCGCGGACGGGCTGGCGGCGGCGGGCTTCGGGGTGTTCCGGCCGCGGGGGACCTACTTCATCACCACCGACATCCGCCCGCTGGGCGAGCGCGACGGCATCGAGTTCTGCCGCGCGCTGCCCGGCCGCTGCGGTGTCGTCGCCATCCCCCACGCGGTCTTCTACGACCACCGCGAACAGGGTGCGCCCTTCGTGCGGTTCGCCTTCTGCAAGCGGACCGAGGTCCTCCAGGACGCGGTGAAGCGACTGGCGACCCTTTAGCGCGCGGCGGGCCCCCTGTCACGGCGACACGCACGCGTGCGGGGGCCCGGCGGAGGGGACCACCCGGGCGGGCTCCCAGCGGTCGCGCCCGGGGCGGGCGGCGCCCAAGGTCGGGGTGACCGTTCACGCGCGCACGGAGGTGCACCCTGTCCGCCGAGACCTTCGACCACGTGACAGCCTCCGGCGCCCGCCCGGTGCCGCGCCGGCTCGCCGCCCTGCACCGCGCGGCACCGGCACTGGGGCTGTTCGCCGCGGCCCGGCTCACCGGGATGACGGTGATGGCGCTGTGGGCGTGGCACACCGGCCGCTCGCCGCGCGCCCTGCTGGCCCTGTCCTGGGACTCCGACTGGTACCTGGCGATCGCCGCGTACGGCTACGGCACGACCCTGTACTGGCCGGACGGCGCCGTCCAGTCGGACCTGGCGTTCTTCCCCCTGTACCCCGGTCTCGTACGCGCGGTGACGACCCTGGTGCCGGTGGCGGGCGGGACGGCGGGGCTGCTGGTCGCCTGGGCGGCGGCGGGCGCGGCCGCGTGGGGGATCTTCCTGATCGGCGAGCGGCTGTACGGGCGGGGCGTCGCCACCACGCTGGTGCTGCTGTGGGGCCTGCTGCCGCACTCGATCGTGCTGTGCATGGCGTACACGGAGCCGCTGCTGACGGCGTTCGCGGCCTGGTCCCTGTACGCGGTGCTCACCCGCCGCTGGCTGTGGGCGGGCGCCCTCGCGGCGCTGGCCGGGGCGGCGCGGCCGAACGGGATCGCGGTGGCGGCGGCGGTCGGCGCGGCGGCGGCGTACGAGGGCTACCGCCTCTTCCGCAGCGAGCGGCGCACCGACTGGCGGCTGTGGGCCGGGGCGGCGGTGGCGCCGGTGGGCTGGGTGGGCTACCTGCTGTGGGTGGGGGTGCGCAAGGGCGATCCGCTGGGCGGGTACTTCACCGTGCAGGCGGGCTGGACGTCGCGGTTCGACTTCGGGGTGGGGACCTTCGGGTTCGTCCGCACGGTGCTGACCCGGCCGATGGACCTCGGTTTCACGGTGGCGCTGCTGCTCACCGGTGTGGGGGTCGTGCTGTGCGCGCTGCTGGTGCTGGAGCGGCCACCGCTGCCGCTGCTGGTGTACACGGCGGTGCTGGTGGTGATCGCGGTGGGGGGGTCCGGGTTCTTCGAGTCCAAGCCGCGCTTCCTGCTCCCGGCGTTCCCGCTGCTGGTGCCGGTGGCGTGCGCGCTGCGCCGGGCCCGGCCGAGGGCGGCGGCCGTGGTGGTCACCGCCCTCGCCGGGGTGTCGTTCGGCTACGGGACGTACCTGCTGACGCTCGCCCCGATGGCGCTGTAGGTCCCGGCGGGGCTCAGGCCTCGTCGCCGGGCTCGGCGTCGCCCTCGGACTCCAGGCCGAACTGCTCCACGAGCCACTTGTCGAACTCGATCGACGCGCGCACCCAGCTCACCGTCGACTGCACGAAGTGCTCCAGGCTGACGCCGGTGCCGATCAGCATCTGCGCCTCGCCGATGAGCCGCACGGTCGCGCCGCCCTGCTCGTCCTCGTGGAGGTGCGTGTAGACCTTCGGCCACAGGGTGCGGCGGTTCCAGTCGTCGATCGTCTCCAGGATCTGCGCGCGGTTCTCGACCGGGTGCGGGCGGTCGTAGAAGGTCCGCACCGAGAAGACCTGCTGCTCGCCCTCGCCGCGGAACATGAAGTACGTGCGGAACTCCTCCCACGGAGCCGCGAGGTCGCCCTCGTCGTCGATGACGTACTTGAGCTCCATCTGCTCCAGGAGCTGCTTGACGAGGTCCTGGTCGGGGACGACGGGGCCCGCCGGTCCTGCGGCCTGTTCAGGCTGGGGCTGGCCACCGAAATTCGGAATGGAGGCCGGGTCGATGCTCACCGTGATTTTCCCTTCGAACGATTCCTGCCATCCTCTCCCATGCCCGGCCCGGGGTGGCAACCCCGGACACGGGCGATCCGCTGCGAGCTGACAGCATCCGCCCCCGAGCCGGGGCCGGGCCTACCGCGCCGCCCCCACGATCAGCCCGTCCTCGAAGCGGTCCACCCGGACCGTGTCACCGTCCCTGACCTCGCCCGAGAGGATCTCCTTGGCGAGCCGGTCGCCGATGGCCGTCTGGACCAGGCGGCGCAGCGGGCGGGCGCCGTACGCCGGGTCGAAGCCCTCGGACGCGAGCCAGTCCAGGGCCGCCGGGGTGACGTCCAGGGTGAGCCGGCGCTCGGCGAGGCGGGCCGCCAGGCGGTCGATCTGGAGCCGGGCGATGTGGGCGAGCTGGTCCCGGTCGAGGGCCGAGAAGACGACGATGTCGTCCAGGCGGTTGAGGAACTCCGGCTTGAAGGAGGACCGCACCACCTCCAGCACCTGCTCCTTCTTCTGCTCCTCCGGGGTCACCGGATCCATCAGGAACTGGCTGCCCAGGTTGGAGGTCAGGATCAGGATGGTGTTGCGGAAGTCGACCGTGCGGCCCTGACCGTCGGTCAGCCGGCCGTCGTCCAGCACCTGGAGCAGGATGTCGAAGACCTCCGGGTGGGCCTTCTCCACCTCGTCGAGCAGGACGACGCTGTACGGGCGGCGGCGCACCGCCTCGGTGAGCTGGCCGCCCTCCTCGTACCCGACGTAGCCGGGGGGCGCACCGACGAGGCGGGCGACGCTGTGCTTCTCGCCGTACTCGCTCATGTCGATGCGGACCATCGCCCGCTCGTCGTCGAAGAGGAAGTCCGCGAGCGCCTTGGCCAGCTCGGTCTTGCCGACACCGGTCGGGCCGAGGAAGAGGAACGAGCCGGTGGGCCGGTCGGGGTCGGAGATCCCCGCGCGGGTGCGGCGCACCGCGTCGGACACCGCCCGTACTGCCTCGGTCTGGCCGATCAGCCGGCGGCCGATCTCGTCCTCCATGCGCAGCAGCTTCTGCGTCTCGCCCTCCAGCAGGCGGCCCGCCGGGATGCCGGTCCAGGAGCCGACGACGTCGGCGATGTCGTCGGCGCCGACCTCGTCCTTGACCATCGTGTCCTTGGCGGCCTCCTGCTCGGCCGCGCTGGCCTCCTCCAGCTCCCGTTCCACGGCCGGGATCTCGCCGTACAGCAGCTTGGAGGCGGTGTCGAAGTCACCGTCGCGCTGGGCGCGCTCGGCCTGGCCGCGCAGGTCGTCGAGCTGCTCCTTGAGCTCACCGACGCGGTTGAGGCCCTGCTTCTCCTTCTCCCAGCGGGCGGTCAGGCCGCGCAGCTCCTCCTCCTTGTCGGCGAGGTCGCGGCGCAGCTTCTCCAGGCGCTGTACGGAGGCGGGGTCGGACTCGTTCTTCAGCGCCAGTTCCTCCATGCGGAGGCGGTCGACGGCGCGCTGGAGCTCGTCGATCTCGACGGGCGAGGAGTCGATCTCCATCCGGAGCCGGGACGCGGCCTCGTCGACGAGGTCGATCGCCTTGTCCGGCAGGAACCG
This sequence comes from Streptomyces sp. NPDC031064, assembly GCF_055570965.1. Taxonomy (NCBI): domain Bacteria; kingdom Bacillati; phylum Actinomycetota; class Actinomycetes; order Kitasatosporales; family Streptomycetaceae; genus Streptomyces; species Streptomyces sp. NPDC031064. The sequence continues at coordinate 518,416 of NZ_JBVIGF010000004.1, read as the reverse complement.
GGAGGTGATGTACCGGTCGGAGAGCGTGGCGGCGGCGACCAGGGCCGAGTCGGCGATCTGGACCTTGTGGTGGGCCTCGTAGCGGCCCTTGAGGCCGCGGAGGATCGCGATGGTGTCCTCGACGGTCGGCTCGGCGACCAGGACCTGCTGGAAGCGGCGCTCCAGGGCGGGGTCCTTCTCGATGCGCTCGCGGTACTCGTCGAGGGTCGTCGCGCCGACCATGCGCAGCTCGCCGCGGGCGAGCATGGGCTTGAGCATGTTGCCCGCGTCCATGGCGGAGTCGCCGCCGGCGCCCGCGCCGACGACGGTGTGCAGCTCGTCGATGAACGTGATGATCTGGCCCTCGCTGTCCTTGATCTCGGACAGCACGGTCTTCAGCCGCTCCTCGAACTCGCCCCGGTACTTGGCACCGGCCACCATCGCGCCGAGGTCGAGGGCGACCAGGCGCTTGTTCTTCAGGCTCTCGGGGACGTCGCCCTTGACGATGCGCTGGGCGAGGCCCTCGACGACGGCGGTCTTGCCGACGCCGGGCTCGCCGATGAGCACCGGGTTGTTCTTGGTGCGCCGGGACAGCACCTGCACGACGCGGCGGATCTCCTGGTCCCGGCCGATGACCGGGTCGAGCTTGCCGTCGCGGGCGGCGGCCGTGAAGTCGGTGCCGAACTTCTCCAGGGCCTTGTACTGGCCCTCCGGGTCCGGTGTGGTCACGCGGCGCCCTCCCCTCGTCTTCTCGAACGCGTCCAGCAGCTTCTTCGCACTGGCGCCCTGCCGCTCCAGCACTTCCCCGGCCCGGCCGCCCTTGGCCGCGATGCCGATGAGCAGGTGCTCGGTCGACAGGTACTCGTCGCCGAGGTCCTTGGCGCGCTGCGAGGCGTCGGCGATGACGGCGAGCAGCTCGCGGTTGGGCTGCGGCGGGGCCACGGTGGAGCCGGTGACGCTCGGCTGCGCGGCGAGGACGTGTTCGGCGCCGGAGCGCACGGCGGCCTGGTCGGCGTCGACGGCGGCGAGCAGGTCGGTGATGTTCTCGTTGTCCTGGCCCGCGAGGAGCGCGAGCAGCAGGTGCGCGGGGGTCAGGTCCGGGTGTCCTTCGGACACGGCACGGCTGGTCGCGGCGTTCAGCGCATCCCGGCTCTTGTTGGTCAGCTCGGCGTCCACGGGCGGTCTCTCCTCCTCGGTGCTGCGGGTCTGACGACTATGACTCATCGAACGTACGTAAAGTTGAGTCTATTCCACTCAAGGGTGGTTGGGGACACCGGTCGCCGGTAGGTTCGCGGGCATGGCCATCGACCCCCGCAACCCCGGCGACTCGTACCTCGGCTTCTGGCGCGAGTACCACATGTCCACCCTGACCACGCCCCGGCCGGACGGCACGCCGCACGTGGTGGCGGTGGGCGTGACGTACGACCCCGAGGGCGGCGAGAAGGGCATCGCCCGGGTGATCACCAACAAGCACAGCCGCAAGGTCGCCCACGTCCTGGCGGCGGGCCCCGGCGGCGCGCGGGTGGCGGTGTGCCAGGTCGACAAGGGGCGCTGGGCGACCCTGGAGGGCGTCGCGACGATCCGTACGGAGCCGGAGGTCGTCGCGGACGCGGTGGAGCGTTACGCGGCCCGCTACGGCCGCACGCCGACGCCGAACCCGGACCGGGTCGTCATCGAGATCGCCCTGACGCGGGCGATGGGGCGCGCCTAGGGTCCAGGCGTCGCGAGCCCAGCAAGATCCGAACGAGAGGCCCCGGCCTCCGCGGGCGTACGCGCACAGCACAGCGGCGCCATCGTGTTCAGGTCCACGATGGCGCCGCTGTGTGGGGGAAGCACCTGAGCGATTTACAACGACGGGGGAACCGCTCAGGCGCTGCGGGGGGTGGCGGTGGTGGTCTCCGGCTCGACGAGCTGGTGGTCACGCTGGTCGAGGTTGACGAAAATCATGCCGTACCGGATGGCGCATCGGACGGGCTGCGGAGCTCCGCGGGGCCGCCGAAGGCATCGGTAGGCTCGGATGTCCTCGTCTTCTCCGCGCGTGATGACGATCGGCTCCCCGAAGAGGGTGACCATCAACGAATCGCCACTGTGCGGCACAGCTGTGACGAGGTCGATGAAATGCCACCCGGAACGGTAAGCGGATGCCATCTCGCGCCGGAAGCGCGAGTCGTCGGGAACGTTCATGCGCCGACGAGGGTCCAGCCGGGGTCGTTCGCCGCCCGCCCCGATCCCGCGGGTGACGCGAGGGTCCAGCCGGGGTCGAGCGCGGCCGTACCCGACCTGACGGGTTCGGCGGTCCACGAGGGGTCGTTCACGGTCAGGCCCGACTTGGCGGGCGCGGCGGTCCAGCCGGGGTCCTGCGTCGTGGTTCCGGTGCCGGGAGCCGCCTGCGAGTCCTGACCCTCGGCCGCCCCCAGAACCCCTACCGCGCCGGCAGCGATGAACGCACTGGCAACCACTGCGCGTATGAGTCTCTTCGTCATCACCGAGCAACCTCACTTGAAGGCAACGTCTCTTTCCAACCCCCGCGGCTACGACGATTGCTCACTCTCCACGCTTCCACCACCTACGACAGGCATCATGTTCCTGAGATGCAGGAGCCTGGGGGTGTACAGATGAGCGTAAAACCGGACAAGCCTGGCCACCCCCATTCCCACACGGAGCTGTGCGAGGCGGGTTCCGAGCTCTACGCGAACGCCTTGCGCAGCGGACGAATACCCCGGTCAGAGGCGGATGAGGTGCCCTGTCTGCTCGACCTGGCGCTGCTGCACCCCGACCCGGACGACGCCCAGTGGCTCCGTCCCGTGCCGCCCTCCTCCGCGCTGGCGCAACTGCTCCAGCCCATCGAGCGCGAGATCCTGGAGCGTAGACGTCTCACCGTCGAACTGTCCGACGCGTTCGAGCCATTCATGGCCATCAGCGCCCAGAACGCGCCCACCACGCACGCCATCACCGTGCTGGAGGGCCTGAGCCGCATCAACGCCACGCTGGACCGCGTGGTCGCCGGCTGCGAGAAGGAGCTGCTGACCGTCCAGCCGGGCGGCGGACGACCCGCCCACGGGCTGAGCGAGGCCCTGCGCCGGGTACGGCCCCTGCTCGGCCGGGGCATCCGGATGCGGACGCTCTACCAGCACACCGCCCGGCACACCGAGTTGACGCTCACGTACCTGGAGCACGTGGGTCCGGAGGTGCAGGTGCGCACCCTGGAACAGATCATCGACCGGCTGATCATCGTCGACCGCGAAGTCGCCTTCGTACCGGCGCGCAGCGACCGCCAAGTCGCCCTGGAACTGCGCCACCCCGGGCTGGTGGCCTACCTCGCCGGGGTCTTCGACCAGTTCTGGCAGCTCGCCGTCCCCATCAACGAGGAGATCCCCTACGACCTGAAGTCGGACGGCATCAGCGGCGTCCAGCGCTCCATCGCCAAGCTCCTCGTCGAGGGCCACGTCGACGAGGCGATCGCCCGCCGCCTCGGCATGAACGTACGGACCTGCCGCGCCCACATCGCCAAGCTCGCCTCCGTCCTCGGCAGCGGGAGCCGGGCCCAACTGGGGTACCTGATCGCCAAGTCCGGCATCCTGGAGCAGGATCACTGACCATGCCCGACGTCCACCTCGACACCGGCGCCGGCACGCTCGACGTCGCGGGCCCCGGCCTGCCCCGCGTACGCCTCGTCCGCGACCCCGGCACGGAAGGCCACCCGCACATCCCCATCGGCACCCGCGACCCCGCCCTGCTGACGCTCACCGTCGACGGCCACCGGGCCGGGATCGCCCCCGCCAGGGGCAGGCTGTCCCGGCGCTCCTACCGCGTCGACGCCCGCGTCGGTGACACCCGCTACCGGCTCGTGCCGTGCTCGTACGGGGAGAGCCGGCTGCTGCGCGACGGCCGCCGGCTCGGCGAGCTGGAGTCCTCCGGCGACGGCCGCGTCACCGCCGACTGGCGCGAGGACGCCGAGGTCCTGGCCCAGGACGTCGCCGTCGGCACCGCCCTCGCGGCGGCCTTCGGGACGGGCGCCCAGCCGATGTGGGAGACGGCCCTGGACGCGGTGGCCGAGCTGATCCCCTAGCCCCCCGGCGGCCGGTCGTACGGCGCCCAGGGCGTCACCTCGACGGCGCCGGTGTTGCCGAGGTCCAGCGGGCCGCCGTCGGCCGGGGCGACCGTCTGGGCCGCCACGCCGGGGGCGGGCGTCACACGGACGTACGCGCCGTCGGTCGCCACGACGTCGGTGCGGGTCACCGTGTTGCGCCACACCACCGACGCCTCGGCCCGCTCGCCGGGCGCCAGGACGAACGCCGAGGGCTTCGCGGTGGTGTCGACGGACGACCCGCGCCGGACGGCGACGTCCAGTCGCTCGCGCCGCTCGTCGAGGACGTCGAGCACGGGGTAACCGCTCACCTCGAACGGCTTCGTGCCGCAGTTGACCAGCATCACGCCCATCGCCCGCAGCCCCATCGCGGCGTCGGTCATCCCCGTCACCACGCGTACGCCGGAGGCGGGGCAGTCCCCGGCCCCCTCGGCGACCGGGGGCGGCGCCTGCGGCCGGGGCGGTGGCCCCGGCAGGGACGGCGCCGACGGCGCGGCCGGGCTCGCCGTGATCCGCTCCGGCAGCGGAGCGTCGCCCGTCTCCTCGTCACACCCCACCGCGAGGGCGGCCAGGGCCACCAGAGCGGCGCCCACCCCGTATCTCGTACGCACGCCCGGATCATCGCACGCGCGCACGAGGCGGAAAGCCCGTACGACGCGGAAGGCCCCCTCCGCCGGAACGGAAGGGGCCTGCCCGGCAGGTGAACGCCGTGTCACTCACCGCGCTTGGGCGGACGCCACACCACCAGCGCGCCGGCCTGCTGCACGTCCTGGTAGGGCACCAGGTCGCGCCGGTACGAGGCGTGCACCTGGGCCTCGCGCTGCCGCATCGCCGCCGCCGCGCCCTCGACCGCCGCCGTGAGCTCGGCGACCCGGGCCTGGAGGGCGGCGACCTGGTTCTCCAGCTCGATGATCCGCTTGATGCCCGCCAGGTTGATGCCCTCGTCCTGCGACAACTGCTGCACCTGCCGCAGCAGCTCGATGTCGCGGGCCGAGTAGCGCCGGCCCCGCCCGGCCGTACGGTCCGGCGAGACCAGGCCCAGCCGGTCGTACTGGCGCAGCGTCTGCGGGTGCAGCCCGCTCAACTGGGCCGCCACCGAGATGACGTACACCGGTGTCTCGTCGGTCAGCTCGTACGGATTGCGACGGCGTCCGTCCATCTCAAGCCCCCTTCGCGGCCTGGAACAGCTCGGCCCGCGGGTCCTCACCCGCCGTGGCCTCCCGGTACGTTTCGAGCGCCTCGCGCGCCTTGTCGCTCAGGTCCACCGGCACGGCCACCTCGACGGTGACGAGCAGGTCCCCGCGCGTGCCGTCCTTGCGGACGGCGCCCTTGCCGCGGGCGCGCATGGTGCGGCCGTTGGGCGTGCCGGCCGGGATCTTGAGCGTGACCGCGGGCCCGCCGAGGGTCGGCACCCTGATCTCGCCGCCGAGCGCCGCCTCGTCGAAGGTGACGGGCACCGTGACGGTCAGGTTGTCGCCCTTGCGGCCGAAGACCGGGTGGGCGTCGACGTGGACGACCACGTACAGGTCACCGGCCGGTCCGCCCCGCTCGCCGGGCGCGCCCTTGCCGCGCAGCCGGATGCGCTGCCCGTCGGAGACGCCCGCGGGGATGCGGACCTGCATGGTGCGGGACGACTTGGCGCGGCCGCTGCCGTGGCAGACCTCGCACGGGTCCTGGGCGATGAGCCCGCGGCCCTTGCAGTCCACGCACGGGTCGGTCAGCGAGAAGGAGCCGCTGCCGCCGCGCGAGACCTGTCCGGTGCCGACACAGGTCGGGCACACGCGGGGCGTGCCGTTCCTGTCGCCGGTGCCCGAACAGGCCTTGCAGGGCTGCTGGCTGGACATGCGCAACGGGACCGTGGCCCCGTCGACCGCCTCGGTGAAGCTGAGCGTCACCTCGGACTCGATGTCCTGGCCCCGGCGCGGCTGCGTGCGGGTGCCCGCGCCGCCCCGGTTGAACAGGCCGCCGAACACGTCGCCGAGACCGCCGCCGAAGCCGCCGGCCCCGGGTCCGCCCTGGGCGCCGCCGAAGAGGTCGCCCAGGTCGAAGTTGAACGTGCCGCCGGGCCCGCCGCCAGGGCCGGGCCGGAAGCCACCGTTGCCGAACAGGGCGCGGGCGTCGTCGTACTCCTTGCGCTTCTTGGGGTCGCCGAGGACGTCGTTCGCCTCGGAGATCTCCTTGAAGCGCGCCTCCGCGCTCGCGTCACCCTTGTTGGCGTCCGGGTGGAACTCGCGGGCGAGCTTCCGGTACGCCTTCTTGATCTCGGCCTCGGTGGCGTCCTTGGGGACGCCGAGAACCTTGTAGTAGTCCTTCTCCACGAAGTCCTTCGTGCTCATCGACGTCCCTCCTTCCGATCCTTCCGGTCACCGGCCGGCGCGTCACCGGTCGACGCGCCGCCGGTCAACGCGTCAGCCCTCCTCGGGGCCACCGCTCTCCTCGTCGGCCGACTCCTGCTGTTCTTCCTTGGGCGCCGCCTGGGCGGCCGGGGCCGCCCCGGGCTGGGGCTCGGCCACCGCGACGCGGGCGGGCCTGATGGTCCGCTCGCCGATGCGATACCCCGGCTGAAGGATCGCGACGCAGGTCGTCTCGGTGACGTCCGGCGCGTACGAGTGCATCAGCGCCTCGTGGATCGTCGGGTCGAAGGGCTCGCCCTCCTTGCCGAACTGCTGAAGGCCCATCTTCGCGGCGACCGTCTCCAGCGATTCGGCCACCGACTTGAAGCCGCCCACCAGCTCGCCGTGCTCACGGGCGCGGCCGATGTCGTCGAGCACCGGCAGGAGCTCGGTCAGGAGGTTCGCCACGGCGATCTCCTTGACCGTGACCCGGTCGCGCTCGACCCGGCGGCGGTAGTTCTGGTACTCGGCCTGGAGCCGCTGCAGGTCCGCGGTGCGCTCGCCGAGCGCGGTGCGGGCCTGGTCGAGCTGGGCCGTCAGGCCGGCGATCTGTGCGGTGGCGTCCCCTGCCGGGGCCGCCGGGCCCTCCTCCGCGGCGTTCGCGGAGGGAGTGGCACCGGCGGCGTCGGCGGCGTCGTCAGGCGCGGCGCCGGAGGGGACGTCGGGCTTCTCCTCGAAGCCCGGGGTCTCCTCCGTCATGCGGCCCCCTTCGGCTTCTCGTCGTCGACGATCTCGGCGTCGACGACATCGTCGTCGGCTGCGGCGCCCTGGGCGGCACCCGGGGCCTCACCGGCACCGGCGGCCCCGCCCGCGGCCTGGGCGTCCGCGTACATGGCCTGGCCGAGCTTCTGCGAGACGGCCGCGACCTTCTCCGTGGCGGTGCGGATCTCGGCGGTGTCCTCGCCCTTCAGCTTCTCCTTGAGCTCGTTCACCGCCGTCTCGACCTCGGTCTTGACGTCGCCCGGAACCTTGTCCTCGTTGTCCTTGAGGAACTTCTCCGTCTGGTAGACGAGCTGCTCGCCCTGGTTGCGGGTCTCGGCGGCCTCGCGGCGCTTGTGGTCCTCCTCCGCGTACCGCTCGGCCTCCTCACGCATCCGGTCGACCTCGTCCTTCGGCAGCGAGGAGCCGCCGGTGACGGTCATCTTCTGCTCCTTGCCCGTGCCCAGGTCCTTGGCGGTCACGTGCATGATGCCGTTGGCGTCGATGTCGAAGGAGACCTCGATCTGCGGGACGCCGCGCGGGGCCGGCGGAAGGCCGGTCAGCTCGAACATGCCGAGCTTCTTGTTGTACGCCGCGATCTCGCGCTCGCCCTGGTAGACCTGGATCTGCACCGACGGCTGGTTGTCCTCCGCCGTCGTGAAGATCTCCGAGCGCTTGGTCGGGATCGTGGTGTTGCGCTCGATCAGCTTGGTCATGATGCCGCCCTTGGTCTCGATGCCGAGGGACAGCGGGGTGACGTCGAGGAGCAGGACGTCCTTGACCTCGCCCTTGAGGACACCGGCCTGGAGCGAGGCGCCGATGGCGACGACCTCGTCCGGGTTCACACCCTTGTTGGCCTCCTTGCCGCCGGTCAGCTCCTTGACGAGCTCGGCGACGGCCGGCATACGGGTGGAGCCACCGACGAGAACGACGTGGTCGATCTCGGAGAGCTGGATGCCCGCGTCCTTGATCACGTTGTGGAACGGCGTCTTGCAGCGCTCCAGCAGGTCCGCGGTGAGCTGCTGGAACTGGGCGCGGGTGAGCTTCTCGTCCAGGTGCAGCGGGCCCTCGGCGGACGCCGTGATGTAGGGCAGGTTGATCGAGGTCTCGGTGGACGAGGACAGCTCGATCTTGGCCTTCTCGGCGGCCTCGCGGAGGCGCTGGAGGGCCATCTTGTCCTTGGACAGGTCGACGCCGTGCCCGGAGTGGAACTGCTTGACCAGGTAGTCGACGACGCGCTGGTCCCAGTCGTCACCACCGAGGTGGTTGTCACCGTTGGTGGCCTTCACCTCGACGACGCCGTCGCCGATCTCCAGCAGCGAGACGTCGAAGGTGCCGCCACCGAGGTCGAAGACCAGGATGGTCTGGTCGTCCTTGTCCAGGCCGTACGCCAGGGCGGCGGCCGTCGGCTCGTTGACGATGCGCAGGACGTTGAGGCCCGCGATCTCACCGGCCTCCTTGGTGGCCTGGCGCTCGGAGTCGTTGAAGTACGCGGGGACGGTGATCACCGCGTCGGTGACCTTCTCGCCCAGGTACGCCTCGGCGTCGCGCTTCAGCTTCTGCAGGATGAACGCGCTGATCTGCTGCGGGTTGAAGTTCTTCCCGTCGAGCTCGATCTTCCAGTCGGTGCCCATGTGACGCTTGACGGACCGGATGGTCCGGTCGACGTTCGTGACCGCCTGACGCTTGGCCACCTCGCCGACGAGCACCTCGCCGTTCTTGGCAAAGGCGACGACGGACGGCGTGGTCCTGGCGCCCTCGGCGTTGGTGATGACGGTGGGCTCGCCGCCTTCCAGAACGCTGACGACGGAGTTAGTCGTGCCCAGGTCGATGCCGACCGCACGTGCCATTTTCGATTCCTCCAACTGACTTGAGTGGAACAGGCTCAAGGATGCACGACGGCCGGACCGGAGTCAACAGAGTTGAGTCACTTACGCTCAACTTATGCGGCTCGGCTCACGCAGCCGGCCGCACGACCCGCCGCGTACCCGCGAACCACTACCACCTCACACACAACCGTGCGATCGTTCAAAGAACGAACCAAAAGCCGCATAAGTCGCAAAGTTGTCAGGTGGTGTGCCCATGCGCCCCTCCCCGTCGCACCCCTCCCCCGAGCCGCGGCCCCTCACCGCCCCCGGCCCGCCGCACCCCTCCCCGGACCCGAAGCGCGTCCTGGACGTGACCCTCGGCTCGGTACTGCTCGCGCTGGCCGCCCCGCTGCTGCTCGCGGCCACGGTCGCCACCGCGCTGAGACGCCCGCCCGGCGGCGTCTTCGCGACGGAGACCAGAATCGGCCTCGACGGCCGGCCCTTCACGCTGCGCCACCTCCGCACGCGCCGCTTCGGGCTGCACGTACTGTCCAGGCTGCCCCACGTCGTACGCGGTGAGATGTCGCTCGTCGGCCCGGCACCCCTCCCGCCCGGCGACCCGGCGGCCCACGCCCCCTGGCGGCGGAGCGTCCGGCCCGGGCTGACCGGGCTGGCCCAGGTCAGGCGCGCCTCGACGCTGCCGTGGGACGAGCCACTGCTGCTCGACCAGCACTACGTGGAGCACCGGTGGATCGGCCTGGACCTCGCGCTGCTGCTGCGCGCGCTGCATACGCCGCGCCCGGGGCGGCCGCCGCACCGGTCGCACCGGTCGCACCGGTCGCGGACCGTGCCCGGTCAGGCTCACCTGAGCGACGCAGATCACCGCGTGCGCGGCTACAGTGCGGCGGAATAAGTGGGTACGCTCAGCACGAACTGAATAAGTTACCGCTTAGTAGTAGTGCCCACGTTCTCCCACCCTCGCAGGCCCGAGGAGCCTCCATGCAACTCGCCGCGATCATTGTGTCGCTGACCCTGACCGTGGTCGGCGTTGCGCTGCTCGCCCGCGCCATCGGCCAGTTCGTCCGCCACTTCAAGCTGGGCCAGCCGGTCCCCGCCGGCACCCGGACCGACAACCCCTACCAGCGCAGTGTCACGCTGGTCCGGGAGTTCCTCGGTCACACGCGGATGAACCGATGGGGCATCGTCGGCATCGCCCACTGGTTCGTGGCGGTCGGCTTCCTGACGCTGCCGCCGACCCTGGCCCAGGCGTACGGCCAGCTCTTCCAGGCCGACTGGGTGCTGCCGGTCATCGGCGGCTTCCTGCCGTTCGAGCTGTACATCGAGTTCATCGGTGTGATGACCGTCCTGGGCATCGCCGTCCTGATGGTGATCCGCCTGCTGAGCCTGCCCTCCCGGGCCGGCCGCAAGTCCCGCTTCGCGGGCTCCAAGGCGTGGCAGGCGTACTTCGTCGAGTACGTGATCCTCACCATCGGCCTGGCGATCTACGTGCTGCGCGGCCTGGAGGGTGCCCTGCACCACGTGGACCACTACGAGGCCGCCTACTTCGCCTCGTACCCGCTGGTCCTGGCCTTCGAGGGCCTGTCGGTCGGAGTGCTCCAGAACCTGGTCTACTTCGTCGCGATGATCAAGATCGGTACGTCGCTGATCTGGATGATCACGGTCTCGCTCAACACCAACATGGGTGTGGCCTGGCACCGCTTCCTGGCGTTCCCCAACATCTGGTTCAAGCGCAACGCCGACGGCTCGACCGCCCTCGGCGCCCTCCAGCCGATGACGTCCGGCGGCAAGGAGATCGACTTCGAGGACCCGGGCGACGACGACGTCTACGGCGTCTCCCAGGTCGAGCACTTCTCCTGGAAGGGCCTGCTCGACTTCTCCACCTGCACCGAGTGCGGCCGCTGCCAGTCGCAGTGCCCCGCCTGGAACACGGGCAAGCCGCTCTCCCCGAAGCTGCTCATCATGTCGCTGCGCGACCACGCGCACGCCAAGGCGCCGTACCTCCTGGCGGGCGGCGGCAAGACGATGGAGGGCGAGGAGAAGGCGTCCGAGGAGGCCCTGAAGGACGTCCCCGCCTCCGCCCTCGCCGAGGCGGAACGCCCGCTGATCGGCACGCTGGAGGAGAACGGCGTCATCGACCCGGACGTGCTGTGGTCCTGCACCACCTGCGGTGCGTGCGTGGAGCAGTGCCCGGTCGACATCGAGCACGTCGACCACATCGTCGACATGCGCCGCTACCAGGTGATGATCGAGTCCGCGTTCCCGTCCGAGGCGGGCACGATGCTCAAGAACCTGGAGAAGAAGGGCAACCCCTGGGGCCTGGCCAAGAAGCAGCGCGTGGAGTGGACCAAGGAGGTCGACTTCGAGGTCCCGATCGTCGGCAAGGACATCGAGGACCTGTCCGAGGTCGACTACCTGTACTGGGTCGGCTGCGCCGGCGCCCTGGAGGACCGGGCCAAGAAGACCACCAAGGCCTTCGCGGAGCTGCTGCACATGGCGGGCGTCAAGTTCGCGATCATGGGCGGCGACGAGAAGTGCACGGGTGACTCCGCCCGCCGCCTGGGCAACGAGCCGCTGTTCCAGCAGCTCGGCCAGGAGAACGTGGCGATGCTGAACATGGCGTTCGGCGAGGATGACGAAGACGAGTCGACGAAGAAGCCCAAGTCGGCGAAGAAGATCGTCGCCACCTGCCCGCACTGCTTCAACACGATCGCGAACGAGTACCCGCAGTTGGGCGGCGAGTTCGAGGTCATCCACCACACGCAGTTGCTCCAGCACCTCATCGACGAGGGCAAGCTCATCCCGGTGACGCCGGTCGACGGTCTGATCACCTACCACGACCCCTGCTACCTGGGCCGCCACAACAAGGTCTACACGCCGCCGCGCGAGATCATGTCGGCCGTCCCGGGCCTGCGCCAGCAGGAGATGCACCGCCACAAGGAGCGCGGCTTCTGCTGTGGCGCCGGTGGCGCGCGGATGTGGATGGAGGAGCGGATCGGCAAGCGCATCAACACCGAGCGCGTCGACGAGGCCCTGTCCCTGAACCCGGACATCGTCTCCACCGCCTGCCCCTTCTGCCTCGTGATGCTCACGGACTCCGTGAACGGCAAGAAGAACGACGGCAAGGCGAAGGAGAACCTCCAGGTCGTGGACGTGGCCCAGCTCCTGCTGGAGTCCGTCAAGAAGCCGCTGGAGGAGTCCCCGGCCGGTGACTCGGACGCGGACACGGAGCCGGAGCCGGTGAAGTAGCCCTCGTACGAGCGTGAGCGGCCGGACCTGCCCAAAGGGGCGGGTCCGGCCGTTTTCGTCCCACCGGCCGCGGTTCAGCTCTCCATGGCGCCCGGGCCTCAACGTGGCGCCCGGGGCCTCAGCGCGGGACGCGTCAGCGCGGGACGCGTCAGCGCCCGGGGGCGGCGGCGCCGGGGGCGGCGCCCGGGGTGTACTTCTTGATCAGCTTGCCCTGGAAGCTGTAGACCCAGGTGCCGCCGCCGGGCTTCCCGTCGGCGACCACGAAGGTGTAGGTGCCCCTGTGGCCCTTGCCGCCGTCGGCGATCTTGTAGGTCCAGCCGTCGTTGAGCGCGGACCGGTTCTTCAGGGTGAGCGTGCCGAGGCGGTTGCCGTTGGCCATCGAGATGTCGGCGCGGGGCCCCTGCTTGCCCTTGCTGAGCGTCGCGACGCGCCCGTCGGGCATGTTGACCCGCACGGCCTTCTTCTGCTGCTTGGCGGCGGGGTGCTGCTTGGCGTGCGACTTCTTGGCGGTGGGCTGCTTCTTGTCGGTGGGCTGCTTCTTGTCGGTGGGCTGCTTGGCGCCCTCCACCCAGGAGGTGACGGACCCGTCCGGCTGGAGGACGACGTGGAGGCCGTTGTTCTGCCCGTACGCGGGGGACCCGGTGGTCACCAGGGTGTCGAGCCTGTCGCCGCCGGCCCAGATCTCGGCCTCGTAGTGGTTCTCGCCGAGCTTGAAGACCCGGGCGGTGGACCCGTCGGCGAGCCGGACGGACTTCACGAGCTCCCGTACGACACCGGTCCGGCCCTGGTCCTGCCCCTCGTCCTGCCCCTGGTCCTGGCCCGGGTCCTGTATCCGCGTGTCGACGGTGTCGGGTCCCACGGGCGCCGGCACATCGTCGGCTGCGAAGGCGACCGTGGCGGGGAGGGTGAGGGAGGCGACCAGCCCGGTCGCGATGGCGGCGGTGCGGAGGGTGGTGCTACGCATGGGCATCCTTCGTGTTTCGTGCGAAAACCGACACCCACGAAGCTAGAGGCCGCTCATGTGACCTACGCCTCAGTACGGTAACGAACAGCCATAGCCATCAGCACAACCCCGTGAATAGGTCAATCCTGGACGAATCCAACCCCTAGGGGATGTCACAGCTCAGCAGCAAACGACCCCCCGTTCCCGGGCCCGTCCACCCGGCGCAGCGGGACCGGGTACGTTCGGTGACGTGGCTGGATTCAGGATCGGACGCGGCCGGGACAACCGCACCCCGCAACAACAACCGCAGCAGGCGCCGTACGGCAGCGCGGCAGCGCCGCCCCCGTACACGGGCCCGCAGCAGCAGTGGCCCCAGGGGCAGCAGCAGTACGGCGAGCCGGAGTACTTCGGCGACCCGTACCAGCAGCAGCCCTCCGCCGCCCCGCACGACCCGTACGCGGCGAACAACCCGGGCCACACCCGGGCGTTCAGCATCCACGACGAGGCGTACGCCGCCGGGCCCGACGCGTACGGCGACGGCGCCACGTACCAGGCCGGCGCCGCCCCCGCCCCGGCAGGCCCGCGCCTGCACTGGAAGCAGTTGCTGAGCGGCATCGTGCTGCGCCCGGGCCCGACGTTCTATCAGATGCGCGACCACGCCGTGTGGGGCCCCGCGCTGGTGGTGACGTTCCTCTACGGCCTGCTCGCCCTCTTCGGGTTCGACCAGGCCCGCGAGGAGGCGATCAACGCCACGCTGTCGACGGCGATCCCGTACGTCCTCGTCACCGGGGTCATGTTCGTCGTCGGCGGCCTGATCATGGGCGCCGTCACCCACACCCTGGCGCGCCAGCTCGGCGGCGACGGCGCCTGGCAGCCGACGGTCGGTCTCTCCATGCTGATCATGGCGATGACGGACGCGCCCCGCCTGCTCTTCGCGCTGTTCCTGGGCGGTGAGAACACCCTCGTCCAGGTCATCGGCTGGCTGTCCTGGCTGGCGGCGGGCGCTCTCTTCACGTCGATGGTCCGCACCTCGCACGACCTGCCGTGGCCGAAGGCGCTGGGCGCGTCGGCGATCCAGCTCGTGGCGCTGCTGTCGCTGATCAAGCTGGGCACGATCTGAGCGGCGTACGCACGACGAAGGCCCCCGCCAAGGCGGGGGCCTTTCACGTACCGCCGTCTGTCAGGCGTCGAGGACCTGGCCCTCACGCTTCACGACGGGCGGCTCGACGCTCCACGGGAAGTTGATCCACTCGTCGGTCTTCTTCCACACGTACTCGCACTTCACGAGGGAGTGCGACTTCTCGTAGATGACCGCGCTGCGCACCTCGGCGACCGCGCCGAGGCAGAAGTCGTGCACCAGCTTCAGGGTCTTGCCGGTGTCTGCCACATCATCGGCGATCAGCACCTTCTTGTCGCTGAAGTCGATCACGTTGGGCACCGGTGCGAGCATCACCGGCATCTCCAGCGTGGTCCCGACGCCGGTGTAGAACTCCACGTTCACCAGGTGGATGTTCTTGCAGTCCAGGGCGTACGCGAGCCCACCGGCGACGAACACCCCGCCGCGGGCGATGCTCAGCACGATGTCGGGCTCGTAACCGTCGTCCGCGATGGTCTGCGCCAGCTCGCGGATCGCGGTCCCGAACTTCTCGTAGGTCAGGTTCTCCCGTACGTCACTCATGCTCACACCTGCGTCCGATGGAAGTTCTGGAAGGACCGCGAGGCGGTCGGCCCCCGCTGCCCCTGGTACCGCGACCCGTAGCGCTCACTGCCGTACGGGAACTCCGCCGGCGAACTGAGCCGGAACATGCAGAGCTGCCCGATCTTCATGCCCGGCCAGAGCTTGATCGGCAGCGTGGCGAGGTTCGACAGCTCGAGCGTCACGTGCCCGGAGAAGCCGGGGTCGATGAACCCGGCGGTCGAGTGGGTCACCAGCCCGAGCCGCCCGAGCGAGCTCTTCCCTTCGAGCCGCGAAGCGAGATCATCAGGCAGGCTGATCACCTCGTACGTCGACGCGAGCACGAACTCGCCCGGGTGCAGGATGAACGCCTCGTCCCCCTCCGGCTCGACCAGCCGCGTGAGGTCGGCCTGCTCGACGGCCGGGTCGATGTGGGGGTAGCGGTGGTTCTCGAACACCCGGAAGTAGCGGTCCAGCCGCACGTCGATGCTCGAGGGCTGCACCATGGAGTCGTCGTACGGGTCGATACGTACCCGCCCGGCGTCGATCTCGGCCCGGATGTCCTTGTCTGAGAGAAGCACTCCCCGAGGATACGCAGAGCGCGCGGGCCCGCCCCAATCGGACGGCCCCCGCGCGCTCACCACCACTTCCGGCTACTCCCCGCTACCGCCGCTGCAGCTCCACCGGCACGGCCTGCCGCAACCGCGCACACCGCGGACACCGCAACAACCGCCCGGGCCCGATCCGGCCGGCACCGAGCTGCTGCATCGGGAACGAAGCGGTACTGAACACATGCCCTTCGGCACAGCGGACGACGGTGCGCTCCATGGAGTCCATCAAGTCCCTTCCCCAACCAAAGCGTGGACGAGAAAGCCACATTAGGGGATCAACAGGACACCACTCCAGGCGGCACTCCGCCCCCACACCGTACGCCTCAACTCCCGCCCCCCGCACACGGATCCGTCCCCCACACAGCACAAAGACCCCGCGGCGCGATACACCGGGGGCCTGCCAATGAGGTACAGTGAGCGACGGTACGACACCGGTCCTCCGGTGCCTACTTACGCGGGTGTAGTTTAATGGTAGAACATGAGCTTCCCAAGCTCAGAGCGCGGGTTCGATTCCCGTCACCCGCTCCACGCAGAAGGCCCAGGTCGACGACCCGGGCCTTTCTTGTTGTCCGGCCACGCTAGGCGTCGCGCACCAGATCCGCACCACCTGCCGTTCCTCCCAGGCGTGCTCGGCGAACCGGTCGAACATCCCGCCATCACTCTGGCGGCGCAGATGAAGCAGGGGCGAGTCGTGTCCCACGAGCCGGGCCAGGTGCGGGGTGACCAGCGCCTGCTGGTCGAATCTGAGGACGGACAGCGATACGTGGTTCACGGCGTCCTCGGCGCTGCTGAGCCTGGTCTCGAGCCCGTCCACGGGGCCGAGGCGGTCCAGGTTCTCCAGGGTGATCCGGATGCGCGTCGACACGCTGAGGGCCAGCACCGCTCCGGGATGCGGACGTGGCGGCCCGCCTTGACGAAGGCGATCCGGCGTTCGGCGGCCTGGTCGACGGTCAACAGGGGGTCATTCGCGGGCTGTTCAAGACGGCTCCGACGCCGTTATCACACCAGCCACACCAAGAAGCTCTGCACGACGCCCCGCGGAATC
Source organism: Streptomyces sp. NPDC031064 (assembly GCF_055570965.1). Lineage (NCBI taxonomy): Bacteria > Bacillati > Actinomycetota > Actinomycetes > Kitasatosporales > Streptomycetaceae > Streptomyces > Streptomyces sp. NPDC031064. Next base: position 501,909 of record NZ_JBVIGF010000004.1, on the reverse strand, counting down.
CGATGGTGCGACGCGGCTTCGCCATCAAGAATCGGCGGGTGCATGAAATAGAGCTGTCCGACGGGGTCATCACGCTGTCGCCGCTGCGCCTGGACGATGTGGAGGCGCATCTCACGGGGGAGGACGAGCTGCTGGTTCGCTGGCTCAACGGAGGTCCCGGTACGCGCGAGGGCGTGGAAGCGTACTTCCGGCACTGCCGGGAACAGTGGGACACCGCCGGGCCACTCCGTGCTTTCGGCATCCGGACGGGCGCCGACAAGGTGCTCGCGGGAACGATCGACCTGCGGTTCACAGGAGAGGGCCTGGCTCCCGGCCAGGTGAACGTCGCCTACGGCCTCTACCCGTCCTGGAGAGGCCGGGGCCTGGCCACCCGCGCGGTCCTCCTGGCATCGCGGTACGCGGCCGCTGAGGGCGGGCAGGAGATCGTCATCCAGGTCGATCCGGAGAATCCCGCATCCGCCGCAGTCGCGCGGCGCGCGGGATTCACTCCCGGCAAGCAACCGCACAGCAAGGACGCCACCCGCTTCGACTGGTACATCCGGCACCTGCGCGAGGACCATCCCGGCCGCCCCTGTTGAGCAGGTGCGGCTGCGCCGGGTTCAGAGGCTCTTGCGCATGAGAACGCACATCGTCTCGTGGCGACGGATCGACCCGTCGGGCCCTTCCTCGTCCCAGGCGTCCGGCTCACGGCCGTATGCGACATAGCCCAGGCGCTCGTACAGGGCGCGCGCCCGGGGATTGTCCTCCTCTACAGCGAGTGCGGCCCTGCGCAGCCCGCGGTCCCGAATCCGTTGTTCGGCTGCCCGGACGAGCAGCGTTCCCAAGCCGCGGGACTGCAGCGCCGGCAGCACGGCGAGCTGCCATAGGGTCCCGGCTCCCTCGGAGACTTGGTAGTCGATGCCGCCGATCGCCACCGGCAGATCCGCAGGAGTGCAAACAGCGAGGTACTCCACCTCACCCGCCGCAACGCGCGCCAGTTCCCGCTCCACGTGGCGCAGGTGGGCGTCCGAGCCCGACCAAGTGCACGCCGGCAGGTCCTGGGGCAGTAGATCGCGCACGCTGACAGGCAAGATGACGGCGGCCTCAGTGGAGTCGTCTTCAGTGTTCACGCACGGAAGGATGCGCCGGCAGCGCTGGCACGACAACGGATTTCCCCTCGTGCCATCACCCGCTCGCCGGACGGAGTGCCCGTCGGGTCGAAGTTCTCCGGTGCACGACCGGTTGGCGCGGCGCCGGCCTGTGACGGGCCCGGTGTGGGCGGCTGCCCGGAGGAGTGCGGACGCGGCCTCGTGCTCCGGGGCGATCGGGTGTCACCCGATCGCCGCGCGCGCTGGCGCATCCGGGCGGAGCGCCCGCACGGTGGAGGGGCGAAGAGACCGGTGCGGTGCATCGGAGGATCACTCATGGGCGGACGGGACCTGTGGTGGACAAGGCAGCCATGACGACGGCCGATGGCAGGGGGGCGGCTCCGGACGCCCTGACCTGTCTGGTGACCGGCGCCAGTGGTTACGTCGGAGGCCGGCTGGTGCCCGAGTTGCTGGACGCCGGTCACCGGGTGTGCTGTCTGGTCCGCTCCCCGGGCAAGCTGCGTGACCATCCGTGGTCCGGCCGGGTGGAGATCGTCCCGGGCGACGTGACCGACGCCGGGTCGGTGGCGCGGGCGATGGACGGTGTGGACGTGGCCTACTACCTGGTGCACGCGCTGGGCAGCGGGCGCGGCTTCGAGCGCGCCGACCGCGACGCCGCGCAGGTCTTCGGCGAACAGGCCCGGCGGGCCGGTGTGCGCCGCCTGGTCTACCTCGGCGGACTGCATCCCGCGGGCGTTCCGGAGTCCCGCCTCTCTCCGCACCTGCGCTCCCGTGCGGAGGTCGGCCGTATTCTCCTGGCCTCGGGCGTGCCGACCGCTGTGCTGAGCGCCGCGGTGATCATCGGCTCCGGCTCGGCCAGTTTCGAGATGCTGCGCTACCTCACGGAGCGGCTGCCGGTGATGATCACTCCGCGCTGGGTGCGCACCCGCATCCAGCCGATCGCCGTGCGGGACGTGCTGCGCGTCCTGGTGGGCTGCGCCGGTCTGCCCCCCGACGTCAACCGCGCCTTCGACATCGGCGGCCCTGAGGTGCTCACCTACCGGGACATGATGCGGCGCTACGCCGCCGTGGCCGGCCTGCCTCGACGGTTGATCCTGCCCGTCCCCCTCCTCACCCCTGGCCTGTCCAGCCTCTGGATCGGCCTGGTGACGCCGGTGCCGGCCTCGATCGCCCGCCCGCTGACGGAGTCCCTGCGCCACGAGGTGGTCTGCCGGGAGAACGACATCGAAGGGTACGTACCCAGCCCGCCCGGCCACCCCCTCGGCTTCGACCGCGCCGTCTCCCTGGCGCTGCAACGCGTCCGCGACGCACAGGTCACCACCCGCTGGTCGTCGGCGTCCGTGCCGGGCGCGCCCAGCGACCCGTTGCCCACCGACCCGGGCTGGGCGGGCGGCAGCCTCTACACCGACGTGCGCGAACGCGAAGCCGAGGCCGCCCCGGAGGCGCTGTGGGACGTCATCGAGGGCATCGGCGGGGAGAACGGCTGGTACTCCTTCCCCCTGGCCTGGGCGGTGCGCGGCTGGCTCGACCGGCTCGCGGGCGGTGTGGGCCTGCGTCGGGGCCGGCGTGACGCGCGCCGGCTGAGAGTCGGCGACTCGCTGGACTTCTGGCGGGTGGAGGAGATCGAGCGCGGTCGGCTTCTGCGGCTGCGCGCCGAAATGCGGCTGCCGGGGTTGGCATGGCTGGAGATGCGCGTGGACGGCGAGGGGCCCGTCCGCTACCGGCAGCGTGCGGTGTTCCTGCCCCGCGGACTGCTCGGCCATCTGTACTGGTGGAGCGTCTCGCCGTTCCACGCGGTCGTCTTCGGCGGCATGGCCCGCAACATCGTCCGCGCCGCGGGCCGAGCCCAGCAGGAGCGCGCGCGGTCCTCGGTGACGGCCGCGGCCGACGGGCCCCGCGGTCCGGACCGTGCCGTCCGCAGCGGCCCTCGCGAACCACCGGGGAGAAGCTGAAACCCATGCGCGTCTCAGTCGTCCTGTTCACCTGCGACCTGCGTCTGCACGACCATCCGCCGTTGCGTGCGGCCCTGGACGCGTCCGACGCGGTCGTCCCGCTCTTCGTGCGGGACCGCGCCGTGGTGGCGGCGGGGTTCGCCGCGCCCAATCGCAGCGCCTTCCTCGCCGACTGCTTGGCCGACCTCGACGCCTCGCTGCGTGAGCTGGGTGGACGGCTCGTGGTGCGCTCCGGCGACCCGGTGGAGGAGGTGTGCCGCATCGTGACCGATGCGGACGCTGATGAGGTGCACATGTCCGCCGGGCACAGCCGTTTCGCCAACCGGCGCGAGGAGCGGTTGCGCTCCGCCCTGGAGGCGGCGGGGCGGCGGCTGTTCGTCCATGACGCGGTCAGCGTTGCCGTGCCGCCCGGTGAGGTGGCTCCCGCGTCCTCCGACCACTACGCCGTCTTCACGCCGTACTACCGGCGATGGTCGCAGGCGCCCTTGCGTGCCGTCGCCGCCGCTCCGCGCCGCGTGCGCGTCCCCGACCAGGTGAGAGGCGAGCCGCCACCCTCCCGCGGTGACGTCACCGGCGTCTCGCCCGCGCTGCCGGCCGGCGGGGAGAGCGAAGGCCGCAAGCGGGTGACCGCCTATTGGAGGCGCGGTCTGGGCGCCTACGACACCACCCGCGACGACCTGGCCGCCGATGCCACCTCCAGGCTCTCCGCGCACCTCCACTTCGGCACCCTGTCCCCGACGGAACTCGTCCACCGGGCCAGGCGCCACGGCGGACCGGGCGCCGAGGCGTTCGTCCGGCAGCTTGCCTGGCGCGACTTCCACCGCCAGGTCCTCGCCGCCCGCCCTGACGCCGCCCACGCCGACTACCGCACCAAACACGACCGGTGGCGCACGGAGCGCACCGCGAAGGCCGACATCGATGCGTGGCGGCAGGGCCGTACCGGCTACCCGGTCATCGACGCGGCAATGCGGCAGCTACGCCACGAGGGCTGGATGCACAATCGCACCCGGCTGCTGACGGCGAGCTTCCTGACCAAGACCCTCTACGTCGACTGGCGGATCGGCGCCGCCCACTTCCTGCGGTGGCTGGTCGATGGCGACGTGGCCAACAACCAGCTCAACTGGCAGTGGGTGGCCGGGACGGGCACCGATACCCGGCCCAACCGGGTCCTCAACCCCGTCACCCAGGCCAAGCGGTACGACCCCGACGGTGTCTATGTGCGTCGCTGGGTGCCCGAACTCCGTGGCGTGGACGCCCCGGTGGTGCACGAGCCCTGGAAGCTGCCCGGCCCGGACCGGGCCGCGCTGGACTACCCCGATCCGGTGGTGGAGCTGTCCGACGGGCTGGACCGGTTCCGGCGGGCCCGCGACCGGCAGCGCCGAGAGGCCCCGACGTGACGGAGCGGTCCTGGCCGTACGGAAGGCTCGACGTCCACGTGCGCTCCCCGGCCGGCCCCACGGCCCCGGGCCGCCACTCCGGTCGCCACTCGACGCCGCGCGGTGTGACCTGGCAAGGGCCGGCACGCGGCCACGGCCCCGCCTCACGGAGCCCGCCGCGCGGGTCGCTAGCGGGCGGACGCCGCGGCGGAATCGGGCTTGGCCCAGATCGAGCGGACATGGCCGAGGTGCTTGGCCATGCACTCCTCCGCTCCCTTCGCGTCCCCCGCGAGCATCAGGTCCAGCAGCTCCAGGTGCTCCTCGGCGGAGGGCAGCAGCCGATCGCGTTCGTCCAGGGCCGTCAGGCCGTACAGACGGGTGCGCTTGCGGAGGTCGCCGACGACCTCGACCAGTCGGTCGTTGCCCGCCAGGGCGAGCAGGGACAGGTGGAAGCGGCGGTCCGCCTCCAGGTAGCCGATCAGGTCGTGTTCGCGAGCGGCGCGCACGATCTCCTCGGCGACCGGGCGCAGCGCCTCCAGGTCGGCTCGGGCGGCGGTGCGGGCGACCCGGCCGACCGTGGGCACCTCGATCAGGGACCGGATCTCGGTGTACTGGTCCAGGTCGCGGTCGTCGACCTCGGTGATCCGGAAGCCCTTGTTGCGGACCGGCTCGACCAGGCCCTCGCGGGCGAGGTCGAGCATCGCCTCGCGCACCGGCGTCGCCGAGATCCCGAAGTCCTCGGCGAGCGCGGGTGCCGAATACACCTGCCCCGGCCGCAGTTCGCCGGAGATCAGGGCGGCGCGCAGGGCGTGGGCCACCTGGTCGCGCAGCCGCTCGCGGGCGGCGCCGAGGTCGCGGCGGATCAGATGGCCCATGGGGTCCCCTGGCGTTCTCTTCGTACCGAACAGGACCGCCAGAATACAATGTCACATTGTTCCTGCTGGTGACAGCGTGTACGTGCGGCTGGAGGTGTAGAAGTCCAGAGCGGCGCGGCCCTGCTCGCGCGGGCCGTGACTGGACGCCTTGGTGCCACCGAAGGGCAGGTGGAAGTCGACGCCGCTGGACGGGGCGTTGATCCGGATCATGCCGGTGTCCAGCCGGTCGAGGCCGGTCAGGGCCGTGTTCAGGTCGGCGGTGTGGACGGAGGTGACCAGGCCGTACGGGACGGAGTTGGTGATCCGCACCGCATGGGCGAGGTCGTCGGCCGGCAGCAGGGCGGCGATGGGGCCGAAGACCTCCTCGCGCAGCAGCCGGTGCCCGGCCGGTGCTCCTTCGACCAGGGTCGGGGCGGCGTACCAGCCGGGGCCGTGCGGAACTGTCCCCCGGGCGAGCGTGCGCAGCCCGTGCGAGGCGTCCAGGACCTGGGCGCGGGCGTGCTCACTGATGAGCGGCCCGCACACGGTCGCGGCGTCGGCCGGGTCGCCTGCCGGGACGGCCGCCAGCGCCTCGGCGAGCGCCTCGCGCAGCGGGTCGAGCGCGGCGCCGACCGCGATGACGCGGCTGGTGGCGGTGCACTTCTGGCCCGCGTATCCGGCGATCGCGGCGGCGATGTGGGCGGCCGCCTGCCCGATGTCGGCGTCCGGGAGGACGATCGCGGCGTTGAGGCCGCCCATCTCGGCCTGGGCCGGGACGCCCCGGCCGGTGGCGGCGTGCACGACCGCCTGGCCGACGGCGGTCGAGCCGGTGAAGGAGATGACGTCGGCGGCGGAGATGATCGCGTTGCCTTCGACGGCACCGCCCGGGACGACGGTGAACACGCCGGCCGGCAGCGCCCGCCGGACGATCTCGGCGAGGCGCTGGGCGCAGGCGGTCGCCTCGGGCGCGGGCTTGAGGACGACCGCGTTGCCGACCGCGAGGGCCGGCGCGGCTTTCCAACTGGGTATGGCGAAGGGGAAGTTCCACGGGGTGATCAGCCCGGCCACCCCGTGCGGGCGGCGCCGGCTCAGCAGCAGTCCGGCTCCGGCGGCCGCTTCGTGGACGGCGCCGGTCGGTTCGTAGGGCGCCTGGGCGTAGTACCGCCAGATCGCGGCGGTACGGGCGACCTCGGCGCGGGCCTCGGTGAGCGGCTTGCCCACCTCGCGTACGGCCAGCGCGGCCAGTTCACCCGCGGCGGCCTCGACGGCGTCGGCGACCGCGCCGAGCGCCGCCGAGCGGGCGGCCGCCCCGCCCGCCTGCCAGTCCGGCCGCGCGGCCCGTGCCCGGTCCACGGCGTCCACCGCGGCGAAGGCCCCGGGAGCCGCGATCCGCACGAGGACGTCGGAGGGGTCGGCCGGGCTGCGGGAGGTGAGGGTGTCCAGGTGGGCGGTCATAGGAGGAAGCCTCCGGGGAAGGGGTCGTCGGGGTCCAGGAAGTACTGGGCGGTGCCCGTGATCCAGGCGCGGCCGGTGATGGTGGGCACGACGGCGGGCACCCCGCCGACCTCCGTCTCCGCGACGAGCCGGCCGGTGAACTCCGTGCCGATGAACGACTCGTTGACGAAGTCCCGGCCGAGTGGCAGTTCGCCGCGGGCGTGCAACTGCGCCATCCGGGCCGAGGTCCCCGTACCGCACGGCGAGCGGTCGAACCACCCCGGGTGGATGGCCATGGCGTGCCGTGAGCGGCGGGCGTCCGATCCGGGCGCGGCGAGGTAGACGTGCTTGACGCCGGCGATCTCCGGGCGCTCGGGGTGGACCGGCCGGTTCGGCGACCGGTTGATCGCGTCCATGATCGCGAGCCCGGCGGCCAGCAGGTCGTCCTTGCGGGCCCGGTCGAACGGCAGCCCCAGCGCGTCGAGTTCGACGAACGCGTAGAAGTTCCCGCCGAACGCCAGGTCGTAGCCGACCGTCCCGTACCCGGGGACCTCGCCCTTGAGCCCGAGCCCCACACAGAACGCGGGCACGTTGGTCAGCGTGACCGACTTCGCCACGCCGTCCTCAACGTGTACGTCCACGCTCACCAAACCCGCGGGCGTGTCCAGGCGCACGGTGGTCACCGGTTCGGCGACCGGGACCATTCCGGTCTCGACCAGCACGGTGGCCACCCCGATGGTGCCGTGTCCGCACATCGGCAGGAGCCCGGAGACCTCGATGAAGAGGACGCCGTAGTCGGCGTCGGGGCGGGTGGGGGGCTGGAGGATCGCGCCGCTCATCGCCGCGTGCCCGCGCGGCTCGTACATCAGCAGCGTACGGAGGTGGTCCAGGTGCTCGATGAAGTGCAGTCGCCGCTCGGCCATGGTGGCGCCGGGGATCACCCCGACACCTCCGGTGATCACGCGGGTGGGCATCCCCTCGGTGTGCGAGTCGACGGCGTGGAAGACATGGCGGGTGCGCATGACGGCTCCTTCGCGGCGTGGTCAGTGGTGGCCGTGGGCGAGGGCCTTCTCGGTCGCCTCGCGTACCGCGGCCTCGACCGGACCCGTCAGCGCGGCGCGCGGCGGGCGGACCGGGCCGCCGTGGCGCCCGGCGATGTCCATGGACAGCTTGATGGACTGGACGAACTCGGTTTTGGAGTCCCAGCGCAGCAGCGGGTGCAGCGACTTGTACAGCGGGACGGCCGTGTCCAGGTCGCCGGAGACGGCGGCGTGGTAGAGGGCGGCGCAGGTGGCCGGGAAAGCGTTGGGGTAGCCCGCGATCCAGCCCACGGCGCCGGCGAGGGCGAGTTCGAGGAGTACGTCGTCGGCGCCGATCAGCAGGTCGAGGTCCGGGGCGAGTTCGCCGATCTCGTACGCCCGGCGCACATCGCCGCTGAACTCCTTGACGGCGACGATGGTCCCCTCCTGGTGGAGCCGCGCGAGCAGGCCGGGCGTGAGGTCGACCTTGGTGTCGATGGGGTTGTTGTACGCGACGACCGGCAGGCCCACCTCGGCGACCTCGGCGTAGTGGGCGCGTACGGCGTCCTCGTCGGCGCGGTAGGCGTTGGGCGGCAGCAGCAGCACGGATCCGCAGCCCGCCTGCGCCGCCTGCTCGGCCCACCGGCGGGCCTCGGCGCTGCCGTACGCGGAGACGCCGGGCATTACCCGGGCCCCGTCGCCCGCCGCCTCGACGGCGACCCGCACCACGCGGGCGCGCTCCTCGTCGGTCAGGGTCTGGTACTCGCCGAGCGAGCCGTTGGGGACGACGCCGTCGCAGCCGCTCTCGATCAGCCGGGCGACGTGCTCGGCGTACGCGTCGTAGTCGACGGACAGGTCCGCGCGTAGCGGCAGGGCGGTCGCGACCATGACGCCGCGCCAGGGGCGGGCGGAGTTCCAGGTGGTGGCGGTCATGTCGGTGAACCTCTCTCTATGATGTGACATTTCGCTGATGGACGAAGGCCGTCCCCGGCCCCGCGTACGCCGGTATCAGCCCTCGCCCGCGTCCGCGTCGGAGGAAGCGGCGTTCGTGCCGGAGCAAGCGGCGGCCGGGTCGAGCCCGGCGAGCGCACCGAGCGGGACGGGGACGGCGAACGGGCGCCGTTCGGCGGGCGGCGGCACCTGGTCGCCGCCCGCCGCGAGGCAGGCCACGGCAGCACCGCACATCCGGCCCTGGCACCACCCCATACCCGCCCTGGTCAGCAGTTTGACGGTCCGGGCGTCACGGGCACCGAGCTCGGTGACCGCCTCCCGGACGCGCCCGGCGGTGACCTCCTCGCAGCGGCACACGTCCGTGTCGTCGGGAAGCCACTGCGGCCAGCCCGTTCCGGGCGCGTGGCAGGCGGCCATGGCGTCGGCGAAGGCGCGCATGCGGTCCCGCCGGCGCCGCAGCCTCTCCGCGCGCCTGTCCCGGGTCGGGTCACTCCGCCCGGTCAGCCGGGCGCCGATCGCGAGCGCCGCCAGCTCCCCCTCGGCGATGGCCAGTCGGAAGCCGCCGACGCCGCCGGTCTCGCCCGCCGACCACACGCCGGGCACCGTCGTCTCCTGAAGTGCGTCCAGGACGAGGGCGGCCGTGGCGTCCACGGTGCGGCGGGTGGCGCAGCCGAGTGCCGTGGCGAGTTCGATCTGGGGGGCGAGACCGTGCCCCACGGCGAGGGCGTCGCACGCGATGCGCCGCTGCGAGCCGGGCACGGGCCGCCAGTCGCGGTCGAGCCGGGCGACGGTCACCGCCTCCACGCGCTCGGTACCGTGCACGTGCGTGACGGCACTGCGCAGCAGCGGGCGCACCCGGTGCCGCAGCATCGCCGTCCCGTGCGCCACCGCCTCGAGCAGTTGGTGCGGGTTGGCGGCGAGTGCCCGGGGATGGCGGGCGTACCGCAGGTAGCCGGACGCCTCCACCACGGCGGGGACCCGGGCCCCGGCGGCGGCGAGCGAGACGGCGACCGCGAGCAGCAGTGGTCCGCTTCCCGCGACGACGACCTGCTTACCCGGCAGCACAAGGCCGGACTTGAGCATCGCCTGCGCGCCCCCGGCCCCCACCACACCGGGCAGGGTCCAGCCGGGGAAGGGGAGTTGGCGTTCGTACGCGCCCGTCGCCAGGAGCAGCGCCCGGGCCCGTACGCGTACGGGCCGCTCCTCGTCGCCGTCCGCCCCGGTCACGGCGTGCACCGCCCACCGGCCGTCCTCCGCCGCCCCCTCCCGGGTCACCGACCAGACGTGGTGCCCGGCCAGGTGACTGACGCCGCTCGGTTCGAGCCTGCGGCGCAGATCGGCGAAGAGCGACCAGCCGTGGTGCAGGGCCTCGGGGCGTACGGCTCCGAGAGCGGCGGCGGGGTGCCGGTAGAACTGTCCGCCGACGTGGCCGGAGGCGTCCAGGAGCGCGACCGACAGGCCGGATTCGGCGGCGGTGACGGCCGCGGACAGCCCGGCCGGCCCGGCGCCGATGACCGCGAGGTCGTACGGGTCAGACGCTGAGCTCGGCACGGCCGTGTCCTTCCTGGGTGGTGACCTCGTCGCCCGGGCGGGCCGGGACCAGGCAGGCCCTGCGGTTGGGCGTGCCGTTGACGGTGGCGAGGCAGTCGTAGCACTGCCCGATGCCGCAGAACGCGCCGCGCGGCCGGCCGCCCACGCGGGTGGTGCGCCAGGCGAGGATGCCCGCCGACCACAGCGCGGCGGCGACGGACTGCCCGGGCAGGGCGGGTACCGGCCGGCCGTCCAGGGTGATCTCGAAGGGCGGGCCGGGCTGCGCGCCGGCCAGTTCGGCGGGGGTACGGGCCACGGCGGGCCTCCTCTCTCTCCCAACGGGTGTCGTCTCGTACGGGTCACAGGGGACCCGGCCGGGGTCAGTCGGCTCGGGGCGCCGGTCCGAACCTGGCCGGGTCGAACGGGGCGATGCCGAGGGGTGGTTCGTCGCCGGTCAGGCACCGTGCGATCACCAGGCCGGTGGCGGGGGCGAGCCCGATGCCCGCGCCCTCGTGGCCGCAGGCGTGCAGCAGCCCGGGTACGCGCCGGTCGGGGCCGATCGCGGGGAGGTGGTCCGGCAGGTACGGCCGGAAGCCCGCGTACGTCCGCATCACCCGCACGCCGGCCAGCACCGGGAACAGGGCCGTGGCCCCGAGCGCCAGGCGCCGCAGCACCTCGGTGGACAGCGAGCGGTCGAACCCCACCCGCTCCCGGCTGGCGCCGATCAGGACCGGGCCGGCCGGGGTCCCCTCCACCACGGCGGAGGTCTGCAACGCCGCCGAGCCGCTGGCGACGTCCGCGACGTAGTCGGCGGCGTACACCTTGTGCCGCACCACGCGCGGCAGCGGCTCGGTGACCAGGACGAAGCCCCGCCGGGGCAGGACGGGCAGCTCGACCCCGGCGAGCCGGGCGAGGTCGCCGCCCCAGGTCCCGGCGGCGTTGACCACGTACGGGGCATGAACCTCGCCCTTCGCGGTGCGGACGCCGCGGACCTCGCCGGCCGCCCCGGTGAGCAGGCCGGTGACCTCCTCGCCCAGCCGCAGCCGCACCCGTTCCCCCGCCGCACGCAGCAGGTGGGCGGCGGCCAGCGCGGGCTGCACCTGGGCGTCCTGCGGATAGTGGAAGCCGCCCGCCGTACCGGGGGCGAGGTGGGGCTCCAAGTCGCCCAGCCCGTCCGCCGGGACCTCCTCGGCGACGACGCCCGCCGCACGCTGTCCGGCCGCGAAGGCGCGCAGCGCCGCCATGCCGGACTCGGCGGAGGCGACCACGAGCCCGCCCTTCGCCTCGTACTCGACGGCGGGCGCGATCACCTCGCCCAGCTCTCGCCACAACCGGGTGGAGAGCAGGGCGAGTTCGAGTTCGGGCCCGGGCTCCTTGTCGGAGACCAGCAGGTTCCCCTCACCCGCGCCCGTGGTGCCGCCCGCGACGGAGCCCCGGTCGATCACGGTGACGGTCAGCCCGGCCCGGGCCGTGTAGTAGGCGCAGGCAGCGCCGACCACGCCCGCTCCGACGACGATGACGTCCGACGCGTTTCCCTTGAGCACGCCAGTAACATTTCACATTGCACTGGCTTTGCCAAGACCTCCCGTCCGATCGCACCGGCGCGGCACCGTGCCTCGGGCGAGGGCCTACAACATCACCCTGCCAAGGCCTCCAGCTCCGCGATGACGGCCTCGCCGAGCACCCGGGACTCATCGGGGCGCATGTTGCAGACCACCGTCAGGGCGAGGGCGTCCCCGGTCTTCACCGCGGCGAAACTGGCGTTGCCCGGCCGGTGCAGCGGCGGTAGCACGATGCCCTGGCGGAAGTCCCGCCCGTAGAAGGTGCTGGGCGCGTCGTGCCATCGGAGGACGGTGGTGGACGTGGCCATGTACGAGGGCCGGTACCCGCGCCCGGTGGCCAGCCGGGTCGCCCAGGGGAACATCCCGCGCACCGCGCTCGTCAGCGAGAACATCACGGCGTGCGCGGCGGCCCGGGCGGGCACCTCCTCCAGCATGAGCTGCGACTGCCTCAGCCGGGCCTCGGGCGAGTCCGCGTCGACCGGCACCCGGACCCGGACAGCGGTGACGATGTTGCCCAGTTCGCGGAGGTTCTCCCGCGTGCGGAGATCGCACGGAACGGCCGAGTAGACGGCGCCGCCCTGCCCCGGCCACTGCTCGGGCGGGCCGAACGTGCTGCGCAGGGCGCCGGCCACCGCGCTCAGCAGCAGCTCGTTCAGACTGGCACGGCGGCCGTCGGCTCGCGGCCGGCGTGCGGCGGCCACCAGGTGCGGGGGGAGGCTGTGCACCGCCACGGACGGGCGTGCCCCGGTCGGGTCGGCCATGGGAAGCGCCCGACCGGCAGCGGTCAGGGCACGGATCTCCCCGCCCACGTCACGCGGCCCCACCCGCGGCAGGCGCGTCGGCCGGCCGGACAACCGAGCCGGCGCGGTGCCGTCCATCAACGCGCACAGCAGTGTCTGCAAGGAGCGGCCGTCGATGAGGGTGTGCTGGGCGATGAGGGACAGGGCGAAGCCCCCGTCCGGCCCGCCCGGCACCCCCGGCACGAGGTAGAGGCGCCACGGGGGCAGCCCCTCGGCAAGCGGCCGGTCGGTGCTGTGCCCCCACAGGTCCTCCAGTCCGGCCGGAGAGTCCAGCACATGGACGTCCGGATCGAACGGGTGGGCCGCCGTCCACCGCGGAGTCCCGCGCCGCCCCCGGCGCGCGTCCGGGGCGCCGGCGCGGGGGTGTTCCAGCACCTGGTGCATGCGCTCCAGCACACCCCACCGCTCGGCGACCCGGTCCCGTACGTCGGACAGGTCCGGCGGGCCGCCCGCGAAGACCGCCGCCATGCCGACCACGCCTGGACAGCCGTTCCGGAGCAGTACCTCGTCGGCGAAGGACAGTTTCTCGGGGTGGGGCGCCATGGTCGTTCCTCGGCGTGCTTCTGCGGAGTCCGGTGCGGGGCGCGACCGCCCGGCGGCGGTGCGCAGCCTGAGGAACTCCGCGCGCCGGCCGAGGTTACGGCCTTGCCCGGGCGCATGCCCGGAGCCCGGTGCGCGCGCCCGGAACGCGCCCGCCGCGCTCCCCTGAGCGAATGCCCGGACGAACCCCATTGGTGGAAACAGCGTGTCCTCACCACGCGTTCGCCGTTGACCATGTCGGCGCTGACCTGCTGATCAAGCCGGCAGTGCGATGGCCCGTACCCCTGCTTCAGAAGGAGAGCGCAGGAGCATGCCCACGGTCGCGGAGAAGCTGGCCGACATCCTGACGCACACACTCGGAGTGGAGCCGGAGGAACTCCGGCCCGACGTCACCATGGCGGGGCTGGAGCTCGACTCCCTGGCCCTGGCCGAGCTCGGTGCGGCCGTGCACGACGAGTTCGGGGTCAAGGTCGCGGGTGAGCAGGTGGGCAAGGGGTCCACCTTCGCCGACGTCGTCGCGGTGGTCGAAGGACGGACGGCCGCGGTCGCAGGCGGGAACTGAGCGTGGCGGAGATCGCCGTCACCGGTCTGGGGCTGCTCACCCCGGCGGGCGCGGGCGTGGACGCGACCTGGCGGAGGGTGTGCGAGGGCGGCTCCACCGTGGCGGCCACCCGGGCGGACCTGGCCGGGCTCCCCGTCGACTTCTGCTGCGCGATCCCGGAGCGGGACACCAGCGGCCTGGGGCGCCGCACCACCTACCGCTTGGACCGCTTCACCCGGCTCGCCCTGCCGGCCGCGCGGGAGGCCCTGGCCGACTCGGGTCTGGACACCGCCTCCTGGGACGGTGCCCGCGTCGGCGTCGTCATGGGCTGCGGCCTGGGCGGAGCGGCCGCATGGGAGAAGCAGCACGCCAGGCTGCTGGAGCGCGGCCCGGACGCCGTGTCCCCGCTGCTCCTGCCGATGATGCTGCCCAACATGGCCGCCGGGGAGGTCGCGCTGGCCTGCGGTGCGCGGGGGCCGAGCTGCGTGACCTCCACCGCGTGCGCCTCGGGCGCCACGGCGATCTCCGTCGCGCGCGACCTGCTCACCTCGCACCAGTGCGACGTCGTGATCGCGGGCGGCACCGAGTCGGTGAACACCCCGTTGATCGTGACCGGTTTCGCCAATCTGGGCACCCTGTCGACCCGCTGCGACGACCCGGCCCGGGCCTCGCGGCCCTTCGACGCCGACCGGGACGGTTTCGTCATGGCCGAGGCCGCCGGGGTCCTCGTACTGGAACGGGCCGCCGATGCCGCGGCACGCCGCCGGCGCCCGCGCGCGCTGCTCGTCGGCTGCGGCGCGGCCAACGACGCCCATCACCCCACCGCGTCCCATCCCGAGGCGCGGGGCGCCCGCGAGGCGCTGCACGCGGCCCTGAACGACGCCGGATTCGCCGCCGGGGACGTGGACCACGTCAACGCCCACGGCACGGCCACGCCCCTGAACGACACCATGGAGGCGAAGGCGATCAGCTCCGTGCTGCCCGACGGGCCGCCCGTCACGTCCACCAAGGGCGTCCTCGGGCATTCCCTCGGGGCCACCGGGGCCGTGGAGGCGGCGCTGACCGTGCTGACGATCGAGCGGTCCACCATCCCGCCCACCGCCAACCTCGACTCCCCCGACCCCGCCGTGGACCTCAACCTCGTCACCAAGACCGCACTGCACCAGCCGGTGCGGGCCGCGTTGTCGAACTCGTTCGGATTCGGCGGGCACAACGTCGTCCTCGCCTTCCGCGCCGCATGACCGTCTCGTCCCCGTCGAGAGACCCCATGACCACCACCGCGCCGCGACCCGCCGCACCGCCGGCGCCCCGCGGGATCATCAGCCGGCTCAACTCCCGTCGGGGCCGCGATAACCCGTTTCCCCTCCTGGAGGAGTTGCGCCGCGCCGGACCGGTCCTCGCACACGGCCCGTACGCCCTGCTGGTGACGGGTTACTCCCTGTGCGAGCACATCCTCACCAGCCGCACCTGGATCGCCCCCGACCAGCAGTGGCGTGCCCGCCGCAACATCGCCCCCGACCCTCCCGGGTTCTCGATGTCGGCGACCGTCCTGCGCGTCAACGACCCTCGGCACGGCCGGCTGCGGGAGCTGGCCCGAGGCCCCTTCACCCCCCGGAGGCTGCGCGCCCTGCGCCCCGTCGTCCGGCGGCTCGTGGCCGAGTGTCTCGACGCGCTCGAGGACCGGCTCGACCGTGACGGTACGGCGGACTTCGTCGACACCGTCGCCCGTGCCCTGCCCGCCGCCGTCATGTGCGACGTCCTCGGGCTGCCCGCCCGGGAACGCGCCCGTGCCGCCCGCTTCAGCGCGCTCAGCGGCCCGCTGACCGAGCCCTTCGCCGATGCCGACGACATCGCCACCGCCGAGGCGGTGGCCGCCGACTTCCACGCGTTCGTACGGGCCGCCCTCGACGAGCCCGGCACGGGTCTGCTCTCGGAATGGGCCGCGCACGGGCACGTGGCCGACGGCGGCATCTCCCTGGACGACCTCGCCTCCAACATCGTCTTCCTCGTAGCGGCGGGCTCCGAGACCACCTCCGCGCTGCTGGCCACCAGCCTGCTCGCCCTGGAAAGCCATCCCGAGCAGGCCGACTGGCTCCGCGCCCACCCGGAGGCCCTCCCGGCGGCGGTCGAGGAGATCATGCGCTGGGACCCCGCCGTGCAGATGGTCATCCGCGTACCGGTCGGCGACACCGAGCTGGCCGGAGTCCCGGTCCCCGCCGGGACCCTCGTGTACGTGCTGACCGCGGCCGCCAACCGCGATCCCGACCGGTTCCCCCACCCGAACGCCCTGGACTTCCGGCGGGTGCCGCAACGCGACCTCAGCTTCGGCGCGGGCGCCCACTACTGCCTCGGTGCGGGCCTGGCCCGGCTGGAGGCCGTCGAGTTCCTGCCCGAGTTGTTCCGGCGGTTCCCCACGCTGCGCACGGCCGGACCGCCCGTGCGGGCGCCGGGGATGAGCCTGCGCACCTTCCGGGCCCTGCCGGTCACCCGTGCCCCAGGAGCGGAGAGGAGTCGAGGTCGTATGGACGTCGAGGAGCGGGAGGTCTGGGACCGTCTGGTTCCGTTGTGCGCGCGGGTGCTGTCCGTGGCGCCGGAGGCCGTGGTCCCGGACGCCCGGCTGGTCGCCGACCTGGAGGCCGACAGCCTCGACATCGCGGAGCTGACGGCTGCGCTGGAGGAACGGTTCGGAGTGTCCCTGAAGGGGGTCGACACCACCGGGGTGGCGACCGTACGCGATGTGGCCGGCCTGGTCGTGCGGCTCCGCCGCCCGGTGGGGAATCCGGCCCGGGCCGCCGGGTGATCCGCGACGGCGTCGCCGCGGTGACCGGCCTGGGGGTGCGCTGTGCGGCCGGCTCGACACCTCGGGACCTGTGGGACAGCCTGCTCCAGGCCCGCTCCGTGGTGGTACCGCACGCCTTCGACGACGAGGGCGGGGTCGTGTACCCCGCCTGCCCGGTGCCCGGCTTCGACGCCGACGGGTACATGACGCGCAAGGAACGGCTACGGGCGGACCGGTCGGTGCAGTTGGCGGTGTGCGCGGCGCTGGACGCGGTGGAGGACGCGGGTGGCGTCCACGCCCCGGCCGCACGGCGGGCGGTGGTCACCGGCACCGGGTTCGGGGGTGGCATCAGCCTGGAGCGCGGCATCGGGCAGCCCGACGTGCTCTGGCCGAACCGGGCGATGTACAACGCCGGCGCCCATTGGATCAGTGCCCGGCTCGGAGTCACGGGGCCGAGCCTCACCGTGTCGACGACGTGCGCCTCGGGCGCCCACGCGGTGGGCGAGGGGCTCCAGTTGATCCGCAGCGGCGCCGCCGACGTCGTGGTGGCCGGGGGCCATGACAGCCCCCTCACCCCGACCATCGCGCTGGCCTCCGCACGGTCCGGGGTCATGGTCACCGACTGCGGTGACCCGCACGCCGGCTGCCGCCCGTTCGACGCCGACCGGCAGGGGTTCGTACTGGCCGAGGGCGCGGCCTTCCTGGTGCTGGAGCGGCTGGACGCGGCCCGCTCGCGTGGCGCCCGCGTCCACGCCGTCCTGACCGGATACGGCCGTACCACCGACGCCCACCACCTCACGGCCCCGCGGCCCGACGGCTCCGGGGCCCGGGCGTGCGTCGAACGGGCGCTGGCCGACGCCGGGACGACCGCGGACGCCGTCGCCCACGTCAACGCCCACGGCACGGGCACCGAACTGAACGACCTGGCCGAGGGCCGGGCGATCGCCGCCGTGTTCGGGCCCGCCGGGGTGCCGGTCACCGCGCCGAAGTCGGTGACCGGGAACGGGTTCGGCGCGACGGGAGCGCTGGAGGCCGTGACCGCCGTGCTGTCCGTGAGCCGGAGCCTGGCGCCGCCCACCGCCCGCCTCGCCCGGCTGGATCCCCGCCTCGCGCTCGACGTGGTCACCGTGGAAGCCCGCAAGCTTCCGAGCGGCCCCGTGCTCAGCAACAGCTTCGCCGTGGGCGGGCAGAACGCCTGTCTCGTCTTCGACGCACCCGAGCGGGGACCGCGCTGATGCGGACGAGGCTGTCCGTCCTGGACGAGGGGCACGTACGGACCGGGCTGCCGGAGACGATCGGCCTGGCCGCGCTGTTCTCCGGACCACCGCCGGCCCCGGCCGAGATGCGGTCCCGGGTCGCCGACAGGTGGAGCGGTCTCGACCGCATGAACCTGGTCCTGAGACCACCGGCCGGGCCGGCGGCGCTGACGGGACACCACTGGGAGCGCCTCCGCTCCTTCGACCCGACCGCGCACATCACCGTCGACGACCAGGCACTGGAACCCCTCCTGGCCACCGCCGTCGGACAGCGGCTCCCCGCCGGCCGGCCCCTGTGGCGTCTGGTCGTGGCGCCGAACGCCGTGCCCGGAGGCGAACACGCCGTCGTCCTGCTCGCCCACCACGCCCTGCTGGACGGCAGGTCCCTCGAAAGCGTCTTCCGTCTCCTCATGGACGATCCACCACCGCGACGCCGCCCGGGGGCCACCCCGACGCGGCCCGCCATCCCTCCCGCCGCCCTGTGGCGGGAACTGCGCGGTAGCTGCGCCCGGAGACAGTCCCTGCCGCCGGGCGCGCCCGGCGACGTCGAACCCTCCCTCGCCGTGCTCGGGATCGACCCGCAGGTGGTGCGCGCGGCGCGCCGCCGGCTCGCCGAGGGCCGCGGCGCGACGCTCAACGAACTGCTCGTGAGCTCCTTCGCCGGAGCCCTGCGCGCCTGTTACGGCCCCCTTCGCGGCCGGCCCGAAGGCCCCGCCCCCTTCCACGCCACCGTCCCGGTCGACCTCCGTGACGGGCACACCGCACACCGGCTGGGCAACGCCGCCACCACCGTCCGCGTACCGCTGCCCGTCGACACCGAGTGCCCGGACGACCGCCTGCGCACCGTCCAGGGCCTGATGGCGGCCCTGCCGAGCCGCGCCGACGTCCACCGAGCCGCGCTGCCCGTGCTGGAGGGCGCCGGCCGTCTCCTGCCCTGGCTGACGCACGCCATGGCCCGGCACGGCGTACGCGCCGACGTCACCGCGAGCGGATGCACCGCCTTCAAGTGGCGTGAGGTGACGGCGTCGTTGTGCGGCCGCCGGCTGACGCGGATCGTCGCGGTACCGAAGCTGTCTCCCCCGGGCACGGCCAACCTCTGTCTCGTCCAGACCGGCGACGCCTACACCCTCACCGTCGTCGGTCACCTGCGTCCGGACGCCGCCACCGCCCTGGCCCGGGCCACGGCACGCGATCTGGCGGAGCCCGCGGCGGCGACGGTCGGGTGAGCGCGGCCGTCGACCTCGGCGGCGGCCTCGTCGGCGGCCTCGTCGGCGGCGGAGCCGCCCGGTGGCCCGCGCCGCCGGTGTGGCTGGCACAATCCCGCCATCGAGAGGAGCACACACGATGGCAGGCACACGAGCGCGGCCGGAGAGACGGTCGCTCGCCAAGTCGATGTCACCGTGGGCGGTCGGCGTGGCCGCGGGTGTGGCGGTGGCCGTGGCGGTGGGCACGGCGGCGTTCGCCGTGAGCGGCCGTGCGGCCGACGGGCGCGGCGTCGTCAGGGACGACGGCACGGTCGTGGAACGCGCGGTGACCGAGGAGGAGAGCCGCGAGCAGCAGGGCCAGTGGACCGAGGAGCGGGTGCGCGAGGCGGTGCGCGAGTCCAAGCCGCTCGGGCCTCTCGGGGTCGAGGGCGACTGAGGGCGACTGAAGGCGGCTGAGAGCGGCGACGGCCGGGAACCGGACGGCGGGCGCTCACCGGGAGGTGGTGGGCGCCCGCCGCTGTCATGCCGGTGGTGTGTCAGCCGTTGATCTTGTAGATCAACGACCTCGCCTCGGAGGCGTGCTCGGAGGAGAACAGGTAGTTGTTCGACCAGTTGCCGTTGCTGTCGACGTTGCGGTGGCTGTTGACGCCCACGATGCGGATGTTGCCGCCGGCCACGCCCGTGACCATGGGGCCGCCGCTGGAGCCGTGGCCCATGTCGCAGTTCAGCCGCAGTCGCTCGTCCAGGAGGTCCCAGGAGCCGCCGTCCACGGTGTTGCCGCGGCAGTACATCATGTACTCGCCGCCGTTGAAGTCGGAGTCGGGACGGTTGTAGCCGTCGAACGGGTAGCCGAAGGAGTGCACATCGGTGTGCCCGGGCCCGTCGCTGAAGTTGTATCCGTAACCGCCGACGAAGTCCTGGAGATTGCCGAGCGCGAGGTCCTTCTTGACGATGATGGCGCCCAGGTCCGAGGAGTAGTGGTCGCTGTAGTTGACCCACTTCGTCGGGACCATGACCCGGTCGTGCACCCACCAGTGGTACTGGGTGACTCCGTTGTAGCCGGGCAGGAACAGGAAGTTCTTGTAGAAGGCGCCGCCCTTGCCGCCGTGGAGGCAGTGGGCAGCCGTCCACACCGCGTTCTTGGTGTTGGACACGATCACCGAGGCGCTGCAGTTGTACGTGCCCTTGGGCGTCTCGAAGATCAGCTTCCCGGTGGCGCGGTACGGCCACGTCAGCTCGTTCGACACACGGACGGAGCGGGACACCGTCGGCGCGGAGGCCGTTGTGGCAATGCTCTCCGCTCCGGGTCCCTCCGTGTGCGTATCCCTCGGCGGCACGGCGTCCGCCGATACCGCCTGGCTCTCGGGTGCGGACGTGGGGCCGCTCTCCGTGGAGGCGGGGGCGGGGGCCGGCTCGGCTGCCGGATCGGCCACCGGGGCGGGCAGCGGGTTGGCGAGGGCCTGTCTGACACGCTCCGGCGTCCAGAACTCGCGTATCTGCTCAGGGGTGCTGGTGGCCTCCTGGGTCACCACCGAGGAGGGCTCCGAGCCGGAGCCGGAGGTGTCCGCCGTGGCGGACGGTGCCGCGAAGAGGCCGAGGCCGAGCGTGGCGGTGGCGAGCGCCGCCGCGGTGCCGTGCTGGAGTCGGCGCAGGCGTCGAGACGCCATGGTCGTGCTCCTCTCGCTGTGAGGAAAGTCGGACTGACGACCCCTCTACGCGGTCAGAGCAGCCGACCCGCGCCGCAGTTGAGTGATCCGGATCACAGTTCCGGGATGCCGGGCAGGCCGGCCGGCAGGGCGACGGCAGGGGGAGGCGACAGGGTCGGCACGGCGGGCGGTTCCGGGAGCCGCGCTTCGGGCAGTCGCGCTTCGGGCAGTCGCGCTTCCGGGAGCCGTGCTTCCGGCAGGACCGGGACCGGTACCGGTACCGGGGCGGCGGGCAGCGACAACGGCTCCGGGGAGGCGGCGACCACCCGGGTAGGGCCGCTGTCCGTGCGCCGATCGGGCGCGGGCTGCGCCGGAGGCCGGGACGGGGCAGGCGGCGTGTCCGCCTCGACGGACGGGGCGGTGGGCTCGTTCGGCAGGGAGGAGCCGCGGGAGTCGTCGTACGGGGCGGAGCGGGCGACCGAGCCGGACATGGGGGGCGCCGGGGGCGGCGCCGAGGCCGCTCCGTCGCCCACGAAGGGCGACACCAGGGCCAGCCCCGTGATCACCAGCGTCGCCGCCGCGGACGCCAACGCAGCGGCCGGCGCACCGCCTTCGACGCGTGGGCGTCCCCGCCACAGGCCCACGGCGAGGGCCAGCGTCCCGGCCAGCACCGCCCGCAGGGTCCGCCGGGCCCGGCCGAGCAGCGACTCGACGGCCTTGTACGTCAGGCCCATCCGTTGGGCGACCTGCTCGACGTCGAGGTTCTGCGCCCTGAGCCGCAGCGCCTCCGCCTGGCGGCCCGGCAGCTCCGCGCTCTTGAGGGCGAGCCACTTCGCCTCGGCGAGCTCGCACACGGTCTCCTCGGGAGACCCCGCCCAGGGGCCGGCCGGCATCGGGTGACGCAAGGCCACCCGGGCGTCCCGGCTCATCTGCCGGTACCGGTCGACGCACAGCCGGATGGTGACCGACGTCAGCCAGGCGCCCAGTCGCTCCGTGTCCAGGTGCGGGCGCTCCGCCGCGCGGACCAGCGCCTCGTGCACCGCGTCCTCGGCGTCCTCGATGCTGACGGACCGTTTCCGTGCCACTCGCAGCAACTGCTCGCGGTGGCTCCACATGTTCTGCCACGGGTCCGCGGCCCCCGTACCGGGCGTACCGGGTACAACAGGTCTACCGGGCCGGTCGGAGCTGCCGGGGTGGCTCGTGGGCAAGCGCATGCCTCTCTCGTCGCCGCGGCCGGAAACCGGCGCCTTCGGACGCCCCTCGGCCGGACTCGTGTGTGCGCGCGCAGTATACGAACGCGCCGGCGCCGAGCCCGGCCGGCCGGGGCCGATGGCCGGCGCCGGGAGCGGACCGGCCGTCAGCGGCGCGCTGACGGCCGGTTACCGCGGCTCCGGGGTGATCAGTCGCCAGGCGTACCGCCTGGGACCATCACTTCGGGACCACTTGGTGCCGAATCGCCTCTTCGAATTCCCCGACGACGCGCTTTCCTTGCTCGGGGCCGGTGATCGCGACATTGGCGTACCCGGGTGCGACGATCGACAGCCAGCCCTTGCGGGGGTCCCGCTTGGTCGTGAAGAGGTAGGTCTTTCCGGGTTCCAGGAGAGGGTCGTTCTCCATGAGCATGGTGCTCTTGTCCTCCGGGTCGTAGCCGCCTTCCTGATTCACGACCACCTCGCCGCTGACCCCACCCTTGAGCGCCCGCAGCACTTCGACACGGAACTGTGTCTGCGGCATGACGGTCCCCGGGTTCGTCGTCCCCTTTCCCTCCGATCCCGCCTTTTCCACAACGCGCCCCAGGAACACGTACTCGGCAAACCCGGTCAGTTTCCTCTTGTCCCGCACATCGAAGGCGAAGAACGCCTCCGCACTGTACGTTCCGCCTTCCCTTTCCTCATCCGTGCTTCCGAGCACCAGGGCACCGGCCCCGATGGTGACCGCCGCCGCCAGGGCAGCGGCCACCGCAATCCTCAGTCTTCCCATGATGGAACGTCCTTTCTTCCGGCCTGCGTCCGGCCCTCAGCCCCACAGCTCGTAGTAGTCGGCCCTGTCGTGGCTCTGCGGCGTGTTGACGCCGTTACAGCAGTACGCGGACATCAGCTCGGTGCTGTACGAGTGGCCGAGACCCAACGCGTGCCCCAGTTCATGGGCTCCCGTGGTGCGCTTGTTGAAGCTTGAGAGCTTGTCCATCTGGTAGCGATTGAAGTTGATCAGATCCGAAAGAAAGCGCGGCTGCCAGTACCCAATGGTCGCCGTCGAGGAATCGTAGTAGTCGCCGTATTCCAGATCCGTGGTGCTCACCGCGTCGTCAGCCGCGATGTTGACCTTTCCGAGCTTGTTCCATTCGCTGACGCCCCAGTTCTTGGCGTCGTCGTACTGCGTGTAGTCCTCGTATTTGATCTCGTAGCCCCACGTGGCGTCCACGGAGTCGTCTCCGACGAAGTGAGCCTGTGCCGCGGTGGCTGAGACCAGGACCAGGGAAAGGGCACTGACGAGTGCCAAGACGAGCTTGGCCGCCCCCTTGCGCAGTGATCGCATGATCGATCCCATCAACTCTCCGCTTCCGCCGCCCCTCGTGGTGGGGCGGCGCTGTCACCTCTCTACGGAGCTGGACAGCGGTTCCCTCGCGGAGAGATCGATGGGTTGGAAGAGGCGGACGGCGGTGGTGCGGTGGCCGGCGGCCGCCCGTACCCGGGGTGGAGCTATGCTCCCCCGCATGGTTGCGGCCCGGCTGACCCCCAGCGTGTGGTCCCGCTGTAGTGCGGCGGGGCCATTGCGTACGTGGGTGCTGGCCGCACTGCTCCTGGCGCTGGCGTACACGCACGGCGTCAGCGGGGAGAGCGCCGCAGGCCACGCACACCCCCGGGCGTCCAGCGCGGTGACCCTCGCTGCCGACGGAACCACTCCGGCAGGTCACACCCACGACCACACCGTCCCGGACCACGGTGAACGGAACGCCGACCACCACGACGCCCCGGCTGCGCCGGATCACGCGGCGCACCAGTGCGTCTCCGGCCAGCCCGAGCAGGGCCCCGCACTGCCCATCCCGTGCGAGGCTCCGCTGACCGCCGGCGAGCGCTTCCCGCGGGCGTCCGCGCTGATCGCCGCCCGTCCTGACGCCGTCGCCTGGCGGCCTCCCGCTCCGCCGAATTCAACGGTCCTACGGATCTAGCCCTCACCCCGGCGCACCTTCACGTCCCCCATCTCCGCCACCCACCGGTCGGCGGCAGCTCAGCCATGCGTTGCCGCGCCCAAGGGCGGTGTGAGGCGCTCGGCCGTACCCGCGTCCCGGTTTTCCGACCGCGAGTTCCGCGTCCCGGTTTCCCCCATCCCCACACCCCCCGTCCCCCCATCCCCCCTGCCCGTGAAAGGTCAGCTCTTGCCCTCGTCATCCACTCTCACCGCGCCCCCCGCCCCGAGCCACGGCCCGTCCCCCAGGCAGCGGAAAGGCGCCTCGCTGCCATGGCGCTTCCTCGGCTACGTCGGCTACTACGTCGGCGCCGGGCTCATCAGCGGTGCGGTCGTCCACTACCCCATGGACCCGACCCGCTACTCATTGATCGCCGGCGCCGGTGTGCTGGTCTTCCTGGTCGCCACCTTCCTCAACGAGGTCGTCCTCGCGTCCGAGAAGCCCGCCCTGGCGAAGACGCTGCGGGTGCTCGGCGCCTCCACGATGCTGTCGTTCGGGCTCGGGATGCTCAGCGGCGGCATGCAGCATTTCGCGGACCTGCCGTACCGCTGCGCCGTTCTCATCCCGGTGGGCCTCGTCCTCGCCTTCGTCGCCTACTTCCTCAAGGAGGACAAGAAGCCCTGGCGACGCGTCTTCGGCCTGATGGGGCTCGCGGTCCTCGTCGTCGCGGCCCTCACCTTCGCGGGCCTGCGCCATTTCGCCCCCACCATGGGCGAGGCCGGCGGCGGTCACAGCCACGGCAACGCCGTGACCGAGAAGAGCGACGACGAAGGCCACGACACCACCCGCGACGCGCCTCCCGCCAATGACCCCACCGCCCCCACCCCCACGGCACCCGCAGACCCCCACCCCGCCGAGGACCCCGCCCACGAAGACGGCCACCACCACTGAGCCCCGCTCCTGGCCGGTGACCCCGCACCCAGGCCCCCAGAGCTGGTCGCCACGCGGTGTGCTACGGCGCCCGCGTGGCGTCCGCGGGGGGTGCGGGGGTGGTGGGGCGGGTGGCGCGGTGGGCTCCGATGAGGAGGAGGGTGTTGGCGAGCAGGAAGAGCGGCCAGGGGGTCGTGATGAGGATGAAGGCGTCCACGACGCCCCAGACGCCGAGCGTCCAGGCGATGAAGGGCGGGGGTGTGATGCCGCGGCGGTCCAGCCACAGGACGATGAGGCCGACCACGACGAGCGGCGGGCCGAAGCTCTCCAGGGAGAGCCAGAGGGCGCTGTTGGCCGGGGTCATGTCGGAGAAGTCCGCGCCCCACAGGGCACCGCTGAACCACTCGCCGGCGTGGCGGGCTGCTCCTTCCAGGGTGAGGGCGAGGAGCGTGTGTGCGGCTCCGAGGAGGACGAGGAGCCAGCCGGCACATTTGATCATCTGAGCGTCCCATCCGTTGCGGTGTGGTCGGCCGGTTGACGGGCCGCCCTCATAGTTATGGAACCGACAGTTTCGATACTCTTGGTTTCGTATGATGCAGCCATGTCTGCGCCAAAGCAAGTCCGTAACCAGGGGGGCCGTCCCCGGGACAGCCGGGTGGATGACGCCATCGCCGCCGCCGTGCGGGAGCTGCTGGCCGAGGTGGGGTACATGCGGCTCACGATGGCCGAGGTGGCCGCGCGAGCGGGGGTGGGGAAGGCGGCGATCTACCGGCGCCACGCCACCAAGCAGGAGATGATCTTCGACGTTCTCCTGCCGGACCGGTTCCTGGCCGTGGCACCCGACCGCGGGTCACTCCGCGCCGATCTGGCCGCCGTGCTCGCCGAGGTCGCGGACAGCATGGCCGCGCCGCCGCCGGGGACGATCCCGGGGCTGCTGGCCGACATCGACGCCGACCCCGCGCTGCGTGAGCGGTTCGACGAGAAGTACCTCGGGGCCCAGCGCCAGACCCTCATGGAGATCCTGGACCGCGCGGCCGCACGCGGCGAGATCACCAGCCGCCCCGACCCGGCCGCCCTCAACGCCCTGCTGGTCGGCCCTGTCTTCGCCTGGCTGTTCCTGCTGTCCGAGTCCCCCGGCCGGCTCCCCGCCCTGACCTCCGCGCTCCTCGACGCGGCGCTCGCCCTCACCCGGTAGCGAGACCGGGGCGCGACGTGCGGGGGTGGGCGCTCGGGCAGCGGAGGGCGAGGGCCGCGATGTCGTCGTCGAGGCGGCCGCCGCTGTAGTGGAGGAGGTCGTGGTGGAGGCGGTCGAGGAGGTCGTGGGGCGGCAGCAGGGGCTGCTGGGCCAGCCAGTCCGGGAGGGGGAAGAACTCGCCCGTGCGGTCGCGGGCCTCTGTCACGCCGTCGGTGTAGAGGAGTAGCTGGTCACCCGGCGCGAAGGGGACGGTGTCGACGTAGTAGGTGTCGCCGATGAGGGTGGCCAGGTTGAGGGGTGGCGAGGGGACGGAGGGGTCCAGGACGCGGGTTCGGCCGTCGTGGACGAGCAGGGGCGGGGGGTGGCCGCAGTTGAGGATCTTGAGCTCGCCGCCGCCGCGGGTGACCTCCGCGATGAGGACGGTGGCGAAGCGCTCCGGGACGTCGGGGCCGGGGAACGCGGCGATGTAGCGGGTGATGCTGGTTTCCAGGCGCCGGGCGATGCCCCGCAGGTCGGGCTCCTCGTACGCGGTCTCCCGGAAGGAGCTGATCACCGCCGAGGCCGCCCCCACGGCGGACAGGCCCTTGCCGCGTACGTCACCGATGAGCAGGCGTACCCCGTACGGCGTGTCGGCGGCCTCGTAGAAGTCGCCGCCGATGCGGGCCTGCTCCTGGGCCGCGAGGTAGAGGGATTCGATCTCGATGTCGCTGATGCGGTAGGGCAGGGGGCGCAGCAGCACCTTCTGGGCCGCGTCGGCGACGAGCCGGACATGGAAGAGCGTCTCCTCCCGCTGGAGGCGGAGGTGGCTCGCGTACGCGGCGGCCAGGGTGACGGCGACGATCGCGGCCCCCGTGTACGGCGTCCCCAGGTCGGTGTGGAAGAAGCTGAGGGTGATCATGACCAGCAGGCAGAACGTGCCCAGCAGGATCGTGGGGAGCACGGGCCACATCGCGGCGGCCAGGGCGGGCGCGGCGGGCAGGAGGCGGCTGAAGGCGATCTCCCGTGGGGTGGAGAACGCCAGGCCGGCGATGAGGACCGTGAGGATCACGGGGGACAGCAGTGCTGCTTGCCATTCGCCGCCGCGGGGAACGCGGCGGCGACGCAGGCGCCCGAACGTGATCATAAAAGCCATCATATCGGGACATAAAGGGCGTCGATCAACGACGCTCGTTCAGCGGCGGGTGAGCGGGGTCTCGGAGGCGATGCGGGACAGCTTCTCCGGGTTGCGGACGTAGTAGAGGCCGGTGATGCGGGCGTCCTCGGTGCGGACCGCCAGGATGCCGTCGAACTCGCCGTTCAGGTGGACGAGGAGTGCCGGGTTGCCGTTGACCGCGGTCGGGGCGAGGGTGAACGCGCGGTCGCCCTTGCGCAGGCTGCCGAGGAACATGCGGACGACCTTGTCCGCGCCGGTGACCGGCCGCAGCGCGGCCTTCTTCACGCCACCCCCGTCGCCGACGAGGACGACCTCGGGGGCGAGTACGTCGAGGAGGCCCTGCGGGTCACCGGTTTCGACCGCGCGGCGGAACGACTCCAGGGCCGCCCGGGTCTCGCGGGAGGAGACCGCCTGGCGGGGGCGGCGGGCATCGACGTGCTTGCGGGCGCGGTGGGCTATCTGGCGGACGGCGTCGGGGCCCTTGCCGACGGCGGCGGCGATGTCGTCGTACGGCAGGTCGAACACCTCGCGGAGGACGAAGACCGCGCGTTCGGTGGGGGAGAGCGTCTCCAGGACCAGCAGCATCGCCATGGAGACGCTGTCGGCGAGCTCGACCTCCTCGGCCACGTCCGGGGCGGTGAGCAGCGGCTCGGGCAGCCAGGGGCCGACGTACGCCTCCCGGCGGCGCTTCATGGTGCGCAGCCGGTTGAGCGCCTGCCGGGTCGTGATCCGGACCAGGTAGGCGCGCGGGTCGCGCACCTGGCCCGGGTCGACACCGACCCAGCGCAGCCAGGTCTCCTGGAGAACGTCCTCCGCGTCGGCGGCCGATCCGAGCATCTCGTACGCGACGGTGAAGAGCAGATTGCGGTGGGCGACGAACGCCTCGGTCGCAGGGTCGGTGGCCGGGGCCGTGGTGTGGTCGTCGCTCATCATCTCTCCGCTTTTCTCCTTCGCTGGGCCGCTACGCGCCGAGCCGGGCCTGAAGCAGCTCCCGGCGCTCGTCGTCCTTGAACCACCGATCGCGCGCGCCGGGCTTGTGTGCCTCGTACGCCAACTGCTTGACGGTGTGCTCGACGACGAACTCCTTGAGCTTCGCGCCAGGACGGCCGCCGAGCCAGAGCCCGACCGCGGTGTCGTTCCGGCGGGCGAGCTGGAAGAAGCCGGCACGGCGCCCCAGGCTGATGCACTGGCCGGCGAACCCCACCTCGACGGGCGCGGGCCGCTCACCGGCGATCCGGCTGAGCACGGTCCGGGCCGCCTGCGGGCCGAGCTGCACCGCGGACTGGCAGCTCATCCGGAACGGCAGGTCCGACGGTGCCGCCGAGTCCCCGGCCGCGACGATGCGTACGTCGTCCACGCTGGTCAGCGTCTCGTCCGTGAGCAGGCGGCCCAGGGCGTCGGTACGCAGCCCACTGCGCGCGGCCAGCTCCGGCACACCGAACCCGGCGCTCCAGATCGTCACGTCGCTCGGCACCGTGCGGCCGTCACCGAGCCGCACGGCGTCGTCCGTCACGGCCGTCACCTCCGTACCGGGGCCGTCGAGCACGGTCACACCGAGCCCGGCCAGGTACGTGGCGACCGAGCGCCGCCCCCGCGGGTGCAGGTACGGGCCGAGCGACCCGCCGCAGACGAGGGTCACGGGACGGCCCGCCTCCGCCAGCTCGGCGGCGGTCTCGATGCCGGTCGGACCGGCGCCGACGACCGTCACCGCGGCCGTGGCGGGCGCGGCGTCGACGACCGCCCGCAATCGCCGCGCCTCCTCCAGGGTGGCGATGGGGTGGGCGAACTCGGCCGCCCCGGGCACGCGGGGGTCGGCGCTGCCGCTTCCCACCGCGTAGATCGCGTAGTCGTAGCCGACCGTGCCGCCCGACGCCAGCGACACGGCGCGCCCGGCCGTGTCGATCCGGGTCACGGTGTCGACCACCAGCCGGACGCGCTCGCTCAGGACTTCCCGGTAGTCGACGACCGCGTCGTCGGAACCGCCCACCAGTTGGTGCAGGCGGATCCGCTCGACGAAGGTCCGGCGCGGGTTGACCAGCGTCACGGCCACGTCGGCGCGCTGCGTCAGGCGGTTGGCCGCCATGACGCCGGCGTATCCGCCACCGATCACGACGACCTCGGTGTTCCCAGCCATGGTGTCTCCTCCGTCTCCACGGGTTCGGCCTCAAGACACCGCGGCGCGGGGCGCTGTGACAGCGTGTGTCGTGGATCACCATGAGCGGCCGGATCGCACGGCGCGTCAGCAGCCGCCGGAGGAGGGGGAGGAGGCCGGGGCACCGGCCCCGATCCGGAGCGTGACCGGGGCGCCGCAGCAGCCGCCCGCACCACCCGCGTCCGCCTCGGCCGCTTCGGGCTCGTCGAAGAGGCCCGCGCCGCCGCACACTCCCGTTTCCGGGAGGGTGAGTTCGACGCGCTCGGCGGCCTCGCGGTCGCCCGCCAGGGCCGCGGCGATGGAGCGGACCTGCTCGTAACCGGTCATGGCGAGGAACGTCGGGGCGCGGCCGTAGGACTTCATGCCGACCAGGTAGACGTCCTTCTCCGGGTGGGTGAGCTCGTTGACGCCGTGGGGATAGACCGTGCCGCAGGAGTGGACGTTCGGGTCGATGAGGGGCGCGAGGGCCGTGGGTGCCTGGAGGCGCTCGTCGAGACCGAGGCGCAGTTCGGTCAGGTGCGACAGGTCGGGGCGGAGGCCCGTCAGGACGACGACCTCGTCGACGGGGTCGAGGCGGCGGCCGTCCTCGCCGACCAGGACGAGTCCCGCGTCGGTGCGCTCCACCGCCTGGGCGCGGAAGCCGGTGACCGCGGAGGCGCGCCCGGATTCGACGGCCGCCTTGGCCCGCAGGCCCAGCGCGCCGCGCGCGGGGAGCTGGTCGGCCTCGCCGCCCCCGTAGGTCGACTCGCTCAGTCCGCGGCGCAGGATCCAGACGGCGTGGGTGCCCGGCTCGTCCTCGGCCAGGTCGGCGAGGTGCGCGAGGGCGGTGAAGGCGGAGGCGCCGGAGCCGACGACGGCGGTGCGCCGGCCCGCGTAACGGGCCCGGACGGCAGGGTCGCCGAGGTCGGGGACGCGGTAGGCGATGCGGTCGGCGGCCGCGCGCTCGCCGAGGGCCGGCAGGCCGTTGCCGCCGAGCGGGCCGGGGGTGGACCAGGTGCCGGAGGCGTCGATCACGGCGCGGGCGGTGAGGCGCTCCTCGCGGCCGTCCGCGCCCAGGAGGTGGACCGTGAACGGCTGCTCGTCGCGCCCGGAGTCGACGACCCTGTCGCGGCCCGCCCGGGAGACGCCGGTGACCCGCGCGCCGTACCGGACGCGGTCGCCGAGCACGTCGGCCAGCGGCTGGAGGTACCGGTCGGCCCAGTCGCCACCGGTCGGGTACGCGGCGGGGTCGGGCCTCACCCAGCCGGTCGGGGCCAGCAGCCGTTCGGCGGCCGGGTCGACGAGCTCGGCCCAGCGGGAGAACAGCCGCACGTGCGACCACTCCCGTACGGCGGACCCGGCGGCCGGGCCCGCTTCCAGGACCAGCGGTTCGAGGCCCCGCTCCACGAGGTGGGCGGCGGCGGCCAGACCGATCGGGCCGGCGCCGATCACGACGACGGGCGGCTCCGGTGTGGTGGGCGCGTTCACGACGACTCCCTTGGTTCGACGTTCGTCGATGCTTAGGTGATCAGCATGCGCCCTGATTCGACATACGTCAACATAGACAAGCTTCAAAACAGAGCCTTGATTCGACATGTGTCAACATAGAGCCATGTCGATCGCGAAGGCGCCACCGCTGCTGGAGTCGGACGTCGAGCCGTGCTGCCCGCCGCTGAACGAACGCCCGCTGACGGCCGAGGAGGCGGTACGTACCGCCGCGATGTTCAAGGCGCTCGGCGATCCGGTGCGGCTGCGGCTGTTCTCCGCCGTCGCCTCCCACGAGGGAGGCGAGGCGTGCGTCTGCGACATCTCCGACGTCGGCGTCTCGCAGCCGACCGTCTCCCACCACCTGAAGAAGCTCAAGGAAGCCGGGCTGCTCACCTCCGAGCGGCGCGGGACCTGGGTCTTCTACCGGGTGGAGCCGTCCGTCATGGCGGCCATGGGGCGGATGCTCACCAGCAGGACGTGACGGGCGCCGGTCACCACCGCATCGGGGCCGGGCCTCACGCGGTGGTGAACGTGCGTCGCCAGGCAAGGGAGACGTACACCAGCGCCACCAGTACCGGGACCTCGATCAGCGGGCCGACGACGCCCGAGAGCGCCTGGCCGGACGTCACACCGAAGGTGGCGATGGCGACCGCGATCGCCAGCTCGAAGTTGTTGCCGGCCGCCGTGAAGGCGAGCGTTGCGGTGCGGTCGTACGCGAGGCCGATCGCCTTGCCGAGGGCGAAGGCGCCGAACCACATCACGGCGAAGTACACCAGCAGCGGAATCGCGATCCGGGCCACGTCCAGCGGCTGCGAGGTGATCGTCCTCCCCTGGAGGGCGAAGAGGATCACGATCGTGAAGAGCAGGCCGTACAGCGCCCACGGGCCGATCTTCGGCAGGAAGCCGGACTCGTACGACTCCCGGCCGAGCTTCTTCTCGCCGATCCGGCGGGTGAGGAAGCCCGCGAGGAGCGGTACGCCCAGGAAGATGACGACGTTGAGCGCGATCTCCCACATGGAGATGTCGAGCGCCGCGCCATCGCCCAGGCCGAGCCAGCCGGGCAGCAGGTCCAGGTAGAACCAGCCGAGCAGGCCGAAGGCGAGGACCTGGAACACGCTGTTGAGCGCGACGAGGACGGCGGCGGCTTCGCGGTCGCCGCAAGCCAGGTCGTTCCAGATGACGACCATGGCGATGCAGCGGGCGAGACCCACGATGATCAGGCCGGTGCGGTACTCGGGCAGGTCCGGCAGGAAGATCCACGCCAGCGCGAACATCACGGCCGGGCCGAGGACCCAGTTGATGACCAGCGAGGAGACCATCAACCGCCGGTCGCCGGTGACGGAGTCGAGCTTGTCGTAGCGGACCTTCGCCAGGACCGGATACATCATGATCAGCAGGCCGACGGCGATCGGGAGCGAGATCCCGCCGATCTCGACCTTCGCCAGGGCGTCGTTCAATCCTGGAACCACGCGGCCCAGGCCGAGACCCAGCGCCATCGCCAGAAGAATCCATAGGGCGAGGAAGCGGTCGAGCGTGGAGAGTTTCGCGACGACGGACGGTTCCTCCGCGGTGGTCGCGGGTGTTTCGGTGCGGGTCACGGACAGGCCCTCTTGTTGTCGGCGGCGGTACGAGCGGTGGCGGCCAGCTCGGCGAATCGGTCAGCGAGTTGAGCGATGACGTCGGGGCGCAGCTTGTAGTAGGTGAAACGGCCGCACGGCTCGGTCTCCACGACTCCCGCCTCCCGGAGCACCTTCAGGTGGTTGGAGAGGTTCGTCTGCCGGGCGCCGGTCTCCTCCACGAGGTGGGTGGTGCAGAGGGTCTCGCGGGCGAGCAGGGTCACGATCCGGAGCCTCAGCGGGTCGGCCAGAACCCGGATCAGTTCAGTGTCGACTGACGTCATCATGGGCTGATATTTTCACATCATCGGTGGCTGACACCACCGGGTACCGATGCGAAGACGTGAAGAGAGACCTCGATGTCCGACAAGCCCTCCGTGCTGTTCGTCTGCGTCCACAACGCCGGCCGCTCCCAGATGGCCGCCGCGTGGCTCACCCACCTGGCCGGGGACCGTGTCGAGGTCCGCTCGGCCGGCTCCGCCCCCGCCGACCGCGTCAACCCGGCCGCCGTCGAGGCCATGCGCGAGGTCGGCATCGACATGTCCGCCGAGACTCCCAAGATCCTCACCGTCGACGCGGTGAAGGCGTCCGACGTCTGCATCACCATGGGCTGCGGCGACACCTGCCCGGTCTTCCCCGGCAAGCGCTACCTGGACTGGAAGCTCGACGACCCGGCCGGCCAGGGCGTCGAGGCCGTACGCCCCATCCGCGACGAGATCAAGAAGCTCGTCGAAGGACTCATCGAGGAGATCGCCCCGGCGGCCGCGGAGTAACCGGCTCCGCCGCCTCCGCCCGCCGCCCCGCGGTATGTGCGAGCGCGGTCATGCACCCACACTGGAGGGTGAGAGGGAGTACGTCATGGACCACATGGATCACATGGATCACCCCGATCACCAGGCCGGCCCGTCGGCTCGGGAGAGTCACGCCCACGATCACCAGGGGCACGGTGCCGAGGGTGCCTCCTGGGGTACCGCGGCGAAGGCGACGGCACACTGCCTCACCGGCTGTGCGCTGGGCGAGATCCTGGGCATGGTGATCGGCACCGCGCTGCTCTGGAGCAACGTCCCGACCATGGTGCTGGCGATCGCCCTGGCGTTCCTGTTCGGCTACTCGTTCACCCTCTACGCCGTGCGCAAGGCGGGCCTCAGCCTGAAGGCCGCGATCCGTGTCGCCCTCGCCGCCGACACCGTGTCCATCGCGATCATGGAACTGGTGGACAACCTCATCATCGCGCTGACGCCCGGCGCCCTGGACGCCCACCTCTCGGACGGGCTGTTCTGGTCGGCGCTGCTGGGCGGCTTCGCCGTCGCCTTCCTCATCACCACGCCGGTGAACAAGTGGATGATCGGCCGCGGTAAGGGCCACGCCGTCGTCCACGCCTACCACTGACGGCCCGCACGGAGTCAGTGACGACCGGCACGGAGGCGGTGACGCCGGCACGGAGTCAGTGGTGGCCCTCGCTCGCCACGGTGAGCCGCTTCGTGAAGGTTTCTCCGGCGTCCTTCGACTCGTAGACGCCGTTCTGCGTGGCCACCAGGATGTGCCGCTCGTTCACGGCCGTCAGGGCCTGCGGCCCGCCTCCGGGCACGGTGGCCGTCTTCCGCCAGGTGGATCCGCCGTCCGGGCTCACACTCAGCGCGCCGGTGAAGTCGACGCCGAACAGGGCCTCCGGCGCCGCCCAGGACAGGAACTCCATGGCCGGCGCCTCACCGGGGGCGAAGGTCCTGCCGCCGTCCGTGCTGCGGGCGACGCCCTCCGGCGTACTGGCGACGACCTGGTCCGGGTCGGCGGGATCGACGGCGATGTCCAGGGCCTGGAGCCGGGCCCGGTCCTGCCAGGCGGCGCCGTCCTCGCTGACGCGCAGCAGGCCGCCCGTGCTGTCGTAGCCGTAGATGGTGCCCTTCGCGTACTCCAGGGCGTGGAAGTCCGCCTCACCCCGGAGCGACGTGGTCCGCCAGGACTTCCCGGCGTCGGTGCTCTTGATCAGCCCGTGGTTCATGGGCCGGTCGCCGCCGGGCGCCGGGTGGCCGCTGGCCAGGAACGTCCTGCCCCCGGTCACGGTGAAGCCCATGAAGTCGTCCCTGCTGGTTCCCACCGGCTGCGGCGTTCCCGATCCGCTCGCGGTGAAGATGCCCTCATGGGTGGCCACGTACAGCCGGCCGTCGGCCGGGTCGATGCCCAGGCCGTGGATGTGGCTGCGTATGGCGGAGCCCTGCCGGTGGGCCTCCTGGCCGGCCTCCTGGTGGGCTTCGCTGTGGTCGTCGCCCGCCGGGGCGGCGTCACCGGTGGGGCCTTCGCCGCAGCCGGCGAGGAGCAGGGCTCCCACCGCGAAGGCCCCCATGGCGGCGAGGGCGCGGCGGCGTGGCCGGCGGGGCGGGTTTGCGCAGACGTTCATGGTCGGGTTGCACCTCGTGTCGGCAGGAGGCGCCGGAGGGCACCGCCCGTGCGTACGTCGCTGCTCGGGTTCACGTTCGACCCCCGCGCGGGACCCTACCAAGCCACGCCGGCCGCCCCTCGTGACGATCGCCCCGCCTGGTCGTCACCCCCCTGCCGCTCCTGCTTGCGCCACCCGTACCGGGTCAGGCCCCGTGGCTTGAACACCGAGAGGACCGTGAT
Source organism: Streptomyces sp. NPDC031064 (assembly GCF_055570965.1). Lineage (NCBI taxonomy): Bacteria > Bacillati > Actinomycetota > Actinomycetes > Kitasatosporales > Streptomycetaceae > Streptomyces > Streptomyces sp. NPDC031064. The sequence goes on along the minus strand of NZ_JBVIGF010000004.1, from coordinate 467,120 downwards.
GAGGACCAGGACCACCAGGCCGCCGACGGAATGGGCGAGGGTACCGGGCAGCTCCCGGGGGTCGGCTCCGGAGGCCGCCGCGTCCGCCAGGGCGCCGATGGTCCGCGTCTCCACCAGCAGCACGGCGGTGGCGAGGAGGGTGAGCAGGAACTTGACCAGCACCCAGTAGTGCCGGAACAGCCCCCACTGGGTGCCCAGCGCGTTGATCACCCCGATGAGCACCGACGCGAGGGCCAGCGGAACGATGACGTACCAGGCGATCAGCTCCATCGCCAGGTACGCGCCCCGCACCGTCCGGACGTCCTGACCGGCCACGGCCGCGACGTCGAGGGCGAGGTACGCGGCGACCGCGCCGAGCCAGCCGAGCGAGGTCGTGACGTGCGCGGTGAGGACGGCCTTGCGGAGGCGCGGGGACATGGTCATCGGCGTACGTACTCCTGCGTGACGCCGGCCTGCGGCACACCGCTGCCGGACAGGTGTCGTCCCGGCCCGTGATCGCCGCCATGGCCGGTCAGTTGGAGGACGACGAACAGCAGGACCACGATGCCGATGACGATCGCGGGCCACTTCACCCAGCGCGGCATGGGTGGGGGCGTTCCCCGGTCGGGGTGGCGAGGTGACTCGGCCATGGGACTCCTCCGTCGGACCACACCAGTTTACGAGACACTGTGTCTACCACACGTCAGCCTGTCACGGCCTGGTCGCCCCGTACACTTGCGGCGTGCCGAAGCTGTGGAACGAGACCATCGAGACGCACCGCAACGCCGTCCGTGAGGCGATCCTGGAGAACACCTGGGCGCTGGTGGCGGAGCACGGACCGATGTCGGTGACCATGACGCAGATCGCCGAGAGGACCGGCATCGGCCGGGCCACGCTGTACAAGTACTTCCCCGACGTCACGGCGATCCTGACCGCCCGTCACGAGCGGCACGTCACCGCCCACCTCGCGCACCTCGCCGAACTCCGCGACCGGCCCGGCGACCCCGGCGAACGGCTCGAAGCGGTACTGGAGCGGTACGCGCTCATCTGCCACCACCGCCGCCGCCACGGCACCGAGGAACTGGCGGCGCTCCTGCACCGCGGCGAGCACGTCGACCACGCCCAGCGACAGCTCCTCGCGCTCTTCCGGGAGCTCCTGCACGAAGTGGCGGCGACCGGCGGCCTCCGCGCCGACGTCGCCCCCGACGAGCTCGCGAGCTACTGCCTCCACGCCCTCGCCGCGGCCGGCGACCTGCCCTCCGAAGCCGCCGTCCGACGGCTCGTCACCGTCACCCTGGCAGGCCTGCGCCCGCCGGGGTGACGGTCGTCAGGCGCTCGGCTCGCGCCACATGGCGTGGAGCGTGGGGCCGTTGGGGAGGCGGAGGTCGCGGGTGGGGTGGAAGCCGTGGCGGGCGTAGAGGGACTGGTTGCGGGTGCTGGTGGCTTCCAGGTAGGCGGGCATCCCCCGGCGGTCACACTCGTCCAGCACCGTGTCGAGGAGTGCCGCGCCGATGCCGTGGCCCTGGCGGTCCGGGCGGGTGCCCATGATGGGCAGGTAGTAGTGGGGCTCGTGCGGGTGGTGGTCGTCGAGGAGGGTGAGCAACTCCAGGACGGCGGGGGCGAATTCGCGGGACGCGCGTTCGACGTCGGCGGTGAAGGCGTCGGCCCTGTCGTCGAACGCCCGCTGTACGTGCGGCGGCATCCACAGGGCGGCGCCCGCGAGGTCGGGGGTCGTGTAGACCTCGTCGTGTTCCATGCAGCCGGCGACCCAGAGCTCGAAGAAGTCCGGGAGGATCCGCCGGCGCCTGTCGGCGTTCGTCCACGCCCAGCCGATCACCGGGTCGTCGAAGAACGCCGACGCGAGCGTCCGGGCGATGGGCCCGGTCTCGTCCGGCGTGGCCTTCCGGGGGTGGATGCCGGGCCGGAGTGACTCCATCAGTGACATGGCCGCCTCCTCCTCAGGCCGCCGCGCGGAAGCGCACGGCCACGTCGGTGGGGCGCTGGAGCGCCAGGTAGATGGGGCAGCGTTCCCGCCAGGCGCGGGCGACCTCGGCGACGGCCTCCTCGCCGTCCGGGCAGTCGACCGTGATGTCCACGGCCAGGTCGCGGAGGTCGGGCTCCGCGCCGTCCATGCCCAGCAGGCCACGCGCGTCGGCGGCGCAGCGCGCGGTCGCCTCCACGCCGTCGATCCGCACGCCGAGCTGGGGGCCGAGCGTGTCGTACACGAAGGCGACGGCACAGCCGGCGAGCGCGCTGAGCAGCAGCGCGGTCGGGCTGGGCGCCTGGTTGGTGCCGCCGAGCGGTGCCGGCAGGTCGGCGCGGAGGGTGAAGGGGCCGGTCTGGATGGCGGCCTGGCCGCCCTCCACGCGCGCGGTGGCGGTCGGGGCGCTGCGTGCCCGGTCCGGCTCGCGCGTCCACATCGCGGTGGTGTCTTCGATGGTCGTCGTCCTGGTCTCCATGTTCCTCACTCCTCCTGGTCACGCACCGAATCCTGGTCACGCACCGAATCTATGGAGGGGACGGACCGGCAGGAACGGCGAAATTGCCGTATTCGCGCGGCCGGTCGGGGACGGGTGCGACCGGTCAGGCCACGGTGGTGAGGACGGCCAGTTCCTCGGCTCTCCGCACCGCTTCCGTACGGGTGTGGCAGCCCAGCTTCGCCAGCAGGTTGCGGACGTGCATGTCGACGGTCCTGGTGCTGAGGAAGAGCCGGCCGGCGATCTCGGCGTTGGTGAGCCCGGCCGCGACGAGCCGCAGCACCTCGCCCTCCCGCCGCGTGAGCCGGGCGGCGTCGCCCGGCCGGTGGCGTACGCGTACGTCCTCGCCGAGCGCCTCCAGCTCCCGGACCGCCGCGGTGGCCAGTGGACGGGCGCCGAGGGCGCGTGCGGTGTGGTACGCGCCGACGAGGCGCTCGACCGCCTTCGTCCGGTCACCGGCGGCGGCCAGGGCGGCCCCGGCCCTCGCTTGCGTCTCGGCGGTCTCGGGCGGCAGCGCGACGGCGCCCAGGAAGCCGAGCGCGCGCTCGAACAGGTCGGCGGCCCGGCGGGCGTCGCCCTCCAGCAGGGCCGCCTCCGCGAGGGCGTGCGCCAGCGCGGCGGTCGCCTCGGCGGTGCCCGTGGCGGCGGCGATACGGGCCAGGGCGTCCGTGCACGCGCCGAGGTCGCCGGGGTGCCCGTGGCGGGCGAAGTACGTCGAGGCCCAGCGCAGCGCGGCCACCGAGTAGTGGCGCTCCTCGCGGGCGAGGCAGCGGGCGGCCAGTTCCCGCAGCCGCGTGGTGGCGCTGGTGTCGTCGTGGTCCAGCGCGTCGGCCCGGGCCAGGCCCCAGTCGGTGTCGATCTCCAGCCCGAACAGCTCGTGGACCCGCGCGTACGCCCCGGCGCGGGCGAGATGGCGGCGTGCCGACGCCGTCGTTCCCCGGTTCGCGAGGATCAGCCCGATCTCCCCGGCGGCCACCATGTGCGCCACTTCGGGAGCGCCGTCCCGGGCGAGCACCTCGCGAGCGGCCTGGAGCGCGCGGTCCCACTGGCCGGTGTGGCGCAGCGCGGGGGTCAGGCAGGCCAGGCAGACGTGGGCGTCGGCGTCCAGGCCCCGGGTGCGGCAGAAGGTGAGCGCTTCGGTCCAGGCGTCCAGGGCGGCCGGATAGTCGGTGCGCTGTTCCAGGGCGTCGGCGTACAGGTAGTAGATGTCGGCGGTGAGGGAGTCGAGGCCACGGCTCAGGGCGAGGTCGAGAGCCTTGCGGGTCAGCTCGGCGCCGGCCGCTCCCTCGCCGAGCTTGGTCCTGATCAGGCCCTCCACGCCCATGGCGCGGGCGCGCAGCTCGGCGGGCACCTCCGGCGCCGCCGCGTCGATGTCCGCCCACGCCTCCCGTACGAGCCGCATCGCCCCGCTGAGGTCGCCGGCGGAGTGCAGGTGGGAGGCCGCCGCCAGCCGCTCCGCCGCGGCCTCGGCCCGCCGGCCGGTGCGGGTGAAACCTTCGACGGCCGCGTACCGGGCCGCGAGGGCGCGCGGCCAGTCGTCCGCCAGCTCGTACACGCCCGCCAGGCACCGGCTGACCCGGGCCAGCCCGGCGTGGTCCCCCGTGGCCCGGTGGGCGGCCGCCACCTCCTCCCAGGCGCGGGCCGCCCCGGCGGTGTCGCCGCAGCGCTCGGCGCACTCGGCCAGCCGGTCCAGGGCCCGCAGCCGGGCCGCGCCGTCCGCGCCCGGGGGCCACAGGGCGAGCGCCCGGCCGAGCGCGTCCTTGGCGTCGCGGTAGGCGTGCACCCGGCACGCGGCCTCGGCGGCGGCCAGCAGGAGCGGCCGGGCCCGCCCCGGCTCGTGGGCCTTCTCCCAGTGCGCGGCCACCAGGGCGGGCGGCTCACCGTGTGCCTCCAGGGCCCGGGCCAGGGCGCCGTGGAGCCGGCGGCGGCGCACCCAGGGGGTCGCCGCGTACAGGGCCTCGCCCATCAGGGCGTGGCGGAAGACGGCCTGCTGCTCCCCGCCGGCCACGGCACCGGCGGCCGGGGCGTCGCCCGGATGCTCCACCAGCACACCGGCGTCGAACAGTTCCTCGACCGCCGCCTCCTCCGCGCCGAGCCCCGCCAGCACGTCGAGCGGTACCGCCCCGCCCACGGCCACCACCTGCGCGACCGCGCGCGCCGGCTCCGACGTCCTGGCCACGCGCTGCACCACCGCGTCGCTGACCGACTCGGGCACCACCTCGGCGCTCCCGGATTCGGCGACCGCCGCCGCGAGCTCCTCCAGGTAGAACGGCACACCGCGGGCGCGCCGCACCACGGTGTCCACGACGTCCCGCGCGGCCGCCTCCCCCAGCACGCGCCGCACCAGCGCGGCGCTGTCCTCGGGCCCGAGAGGCCCCAGCCGCACCTGCCGGTCCCTGCCTCCCGGGGCCCGCCGCACCGTGGACCGCAGGTCGCGCACGGGGTGCCCGCGCGGCAGTTCGTCACTGCGGTACGCCCCGATCACCAGCAGCGGCAGCCCGGCCTCCGGCGCCGCCCAGGCGCCCAGCACGGCGGGCGTCGCGGCGTCCGCCCACTGGAGGTCGTCGAGGAACACCACCGTGGGACGGTCCCGCGCCAGGCGCTCGAACGCCTCCCTCACAGCCGCCGGCACGTCGCCCTCGGCACCCTCCGCCCCCGGCACCCGGCCACCGAGCGCGGTCCTGAGCGGCCCGTACGGCACCCCGCCGCCCGGCCCGCCGCCCCGCATCACCCGCCATGCCGACGGGAGAGCGGAGAGCACGGACTCCACCAGCGTCGTCTTGCCGGTCCCCGCGTCCCCCTCGACGAGCCACAGCCCGCCGTCACCGCCCGGTAGCCGAGCGAGTGCCTCACGCAGACGCCCCTCTTCGCGCTCCCGCCCCAGTAGTCGCCGCGCCATTCGCAACACCCTGACCGCTCGGGACGATCGCCTCCTCCCATGCTAGGCAGCCGCGCGGCCCCCTGCCCGCCGGCTCTTGGGCGTTCATCCGAGGACCTCGCATCTGCCATGGAGGAAGCCTCAGACAATTGCATATGCGAGCCTGACAGCCCTAGCGTGGCGCACATGCAGTCCTACACAATCGGTCAGGCGGCGCGGCTGCTGGGCGTCAGTCCCGACACCGCGCGCCGCTGGGCGGACGCCGGACGGATCGCGACCCATCGCGACGAGGCCGGGCGCCGCCTCATCGACGGCCGGGACCTGGCCGCCTTCTCGATCGAGGTCGCCCAGGGCACCCCGGGTGACGACGACGGGCCCTACACCACGGCCCGCAACGCCTTCCCCGGCATCGTCACCGCCGTGAAGCTCGGCGACGTCGCCGCCCAGGTCGAGATCCAGGCCGGGCCGCACCGGCTCGTCTCCCTGCTCACCCGCGAGGCGGTCGAGGAACTGGGGCTGGAGGTCGGCATGCAGGCCACCGCCCGCGTGAAGTCCACCAACGTGCACATCGACCGCCCCTGACACGGACCAGGAGTCAACCGCCATGCCCCAGCCCCTCCCCCGGCGCCGTGCCGTCGCCGCGGTCATCACCGCCGCGCTCCTCGTACCGCTGGCCGCCTGCGGTGGCGGCGGCACGGAGGAGGGCGCCGGCTCCGCGCCGAAGGCCGAGCTGACCGTGCTGGCCGCCGCGTCGCTCACCGACGCCTTCCGGGCCGCGGGGGCCGCGTACGAGAAGTCCCACCCCGGCACGCGCGTCACGTTCTCCTTCGCCGGCTCCCAGGAGCTGGTCTCCCAGGTCAGGCAGGGCGCACCCGCCGACGTGCTGGTCACCGCGGACACCAGGAGCATGGACGGCGTGAAGGGCGAGACCGGCACCCGGTCCGTCATCGCGAAGAACCGCCTCGTCATCGTCACCGGCGAGGGCAACCCGAAGAAGGTCGGCACCCTGGACGACCTCGGGAACCCGAAGCTGAAGGTCGTGCTGGCCGCGCCCGAGGTGCCGGCCGGCAAGTACAGCGAGAAGATCCTCGCCGCGCGGAGGATCACGGTGAAGCCGGTCTCCCAGGAGCCGAGCGTCCGCGCCGTTCTCAGCAAGGTGGAGCTGGGGGAGGCCGACGCCGGTCTCGTCTACCGGACGGACGCCGAAAGCGCCCCGGGCAAGGTCGACGCCGTCCCGATCCCCGACGCGCAGAACGCCATCGCCGAGTACCCGGCCGCCACGCTGAAGGACTCCCGCCACGCCGAGGCGGCGGCCGCGTTCGTGTCCTGGCTGTCCGGTCCCGAGGGTCAGAAGATCCTCCGGGACGCGGGCTTCCAGAAGCCATGACAGGCCATCACGCGCCCTTCCTCAGGAAGTCCAGGACCCACCGATGAGACGCTTCCTCCCGCACTGCCGCACCCCCGTCGCCCTGGCGCTGCCCGCGCTGCTGGCGGTCGCGTTCCTGCTGCTGCCCCTGATCGGCATCCTGGCCCGAACGTCGTGGGGCGACCTCGGCGAGCACCTGGGCACCGAGCAGTCCCTCGAAGCGCTCCGGCTGTCCCTCGTCGTCTCCGTCTGGGCGCTCGGCCTGTCCATGCTGCTGGGCGTGCCCCTCGCGTGGCTGCTGGCGCGGGTCTCCTTCCCCGGCAAGGCGCTCGTCCGGTCGCTGGTGCTGCTGCCGATGGTGCTGCCGCCCACCGTGGGCGGCGTCGCGCTGCTCGTCGGGTTCGGCCGCCGGGGGCTGCTGGGGCCGTGGCTGGAGGACTGGTTCGGCATCACGCTGCCGTTCCACACCTCCGGCGCGGTCGTCGCGGCCACCTTCGTCGCCATGCCGTTCCTGGTCATCAGCCTGGAGGGCGCGCTCGCCGGGCTGAGTGAGCGGTACGAGGAGACCGCGGCCTCCCTGGGCGCCTCGCCGTGGCGGGTGTTCCGCACGGTGACGCTCCCGATGGTGGCGCCCGGGCTGGCGGCGGGTGCCGCGCTGACCTGGGCGCGGGCGCTCGGCGAGTTCGGCGCCACCATCACCTTCGCGGGCAACCTGCCGGGCACCACCCAGACGCTCCCGCTCCAGGTCTACCTGCTGCTCCAGGAGCAGCCGGAGGCGGCCACCTCCGTCTCCCTGCTGCTGCTCGCCATCGCCATGGCCGTGCTCGTCGCGCTGCGCGGCCGCTTCACCACGGCACCCCGTGGCACGGCGCCCACGGCCGAGGAGCCCCCGCCGGACCGGGGCGGCACAGCGCCGGACCTGGACGGCACCCGTCCCGACCGGGACGGCACCGCGCCCCTCGCCGCCGCATCAGCACCCGCATCCGCGCCCGCGCCCGCGCCCGACGCCGATGTCCGCCGCTGGGCCCTGCACGCCGAGGTCACCGGCTTCAACGACCTGGTCCTCGACGCCGACCCGGGCACCACCATCGCCGTCGTCGGACCCAACGGCGCCGGCAAGACCACCCTCCTGCGCGCCCTGCTCGCCCTCACCGACCGCGCCCACGCCCGCCTCCGGCTCGGCGGCACCGACGTCACCGGCCTGCCGCCGCACCGGCGCGGTGTCGCCTGGGTCCCGCAGGACGGCGCCCTGTTCCCGCACCTGACCGCCCTCGCCAACACCGCGTACGGGCTGCGTACCCAGGGCGTGCCCCGCGCCGAGGCACGGGCGGCCGCCCAGCGGTGGCTCGACCGACTCGGCGTCGGCCACCTCGCCCACCGGCGCCCCGGCCAGCTCTCGGGCGGCCAGGCCCAGCGCGTCGCCCTGGCCCGCGCGCTCGCCGCCCGCCCCCGGCTGCTGCTCCTCGACGAGCCGCTGGCCGCGCTCGACCAGACCACCCGCGCCCACGTCCGCCACACCCTGCGCCGCCACCTCGACGGCTTCGGTGGCGTCTGCCTGATCGTCACCCACGACCCGGTGGAAGCCGTCTCGCTCGCCGACCGGGTGCTCGTGCTCGAAGCCGGCCGCGCCGTCCAGGACGCCACCCCCGCCGAGGTCACCCGGCACCCCCGCTCCCCCTGGGTCGCCCGCATGCTCGGCCGCAACGCCTGGCCGGGCACCGCCACCGCCGACGGCCTCGCCCTCGCCGGGGGCACCGCCGTCATCGCCGCCGACCCCGTCCCGCCCGGCACGGAGGCCCTCGCCGTGATCGCTCCCGAGGCCGTCTCGCTCCACCGCGACAGGCCCACCGGCAGCCCCCGCAACACCTGGCCCGGCACCGTACGCGAACTCACCGCCGTCGGCAGCCGGATGCGGGTCCTCGTCACCTCCGACCACGCCCCCGACCTCGTCGCCGAGATCACCCCGGCGGCCGCGGCGGACCTGGGCCTCACCGACGGCACGCCGGTCTTCACCTCCGTCAAGGCCACCGAAGTCACACTGGTGACGCGCTGACGGGTCACCCCGTCCCGGCCGTCCGCCCGCGCCACCAGTCCACCGTCGCCCTGACCTGCTCCTCGACGGGGGTGGCCCGTACCGAGAATTCGGCCTCGTACGCGCTGGAGTCGACCACGAAGGGGCGGTCGAACTGGTAGCTGATCTCGGCCAGTTCACGGATCAGCGGCGAGACCAGCGACACGACCCGCAGCACGGCGGGCGACAGCCTTCGCACCGCGACCGGCCCCGTCCCGGCCTCGGCGGCGAGGCGCTCGACCATCTCCCGCACGGACAGCGGGGGTTCGGCCGGGACGTGCCAGGCCCGCCCCCAGGCGCGTTCCGCGCCCGCGACCTCGACCAGGGCCCTGGCGACATCGGGGAGGTAGCTCCAACTGTGCGGCGCGTCGGGGTCACCGAGCGTGGAGACGGGCTTGCCGCGCAGCAACCGGGGCACGACGCGCGCGGCCAGGTGCCCGCCGTCGGTGACACCGGGGCCGAAGAAGTCCGAGGCCCGCACCTCGACCGCCCGGATACGGCCCTGCTCGTGCAGCTCCAGCGCCTGCTCCCACGCGGCGGCGCGCACCCGCCCCTTGGCGCCGGTCGCGGCGAGCGGGAGTTCCTCGGTCATGGGTCCGTCCACCGGGCCGTAGCCGTAGAGGTTGCCCAGCATGACCAGCACGGCCCCGGTCGCCTCGGCCGCAGCGCGGAGCGACGAGGCCAGCGGTGGCCAGTCCCTCGCCCAGCGGTGGTAGGGCGGTGCGGCACAGCCGTAGATCGCGGCAGCGCCGCGTGCCGCAGCGGTGAGCCGCTTGCCGTCCGTCGCGTCCAGCGCGAGGTGCTCGATGCCCGGCTCCGGGCTCCGGCCGGACGTGGTGACGACCCGTACCTCATGGCCCTTGTCGACCAACTGCCGTGCGGTCGCCGCTCCGGCGGGCCCGAATCCTATGACCACATGAAGGCTCATACGCGCAGCCTAGCGAGGGGGCTCAATGGACCTGGAAATCATTCTCATTTAGCATGCCGCAACCGATGGGGCTCGACGGGGCCGGGGTCAACGGGAGGTCGGAGATGGCGGGTGCGGCGAGGGCGCGGGTGGGTACGCGCTCGACGCAGAAGCGTGCCGACGTCCTGGAAGCCCTCGACGCGTGTCAGGACTTCGTCTCCGCGCAGCAGTTGCACGCCCGGATGGCGGGCGCCGGCCTCCACGTGGGCCTGAGCACCGTGTACCGCACGCTCCAGGCGCTCGACCGCGACGGACGGCTCGACACCGTGCGGGACGCGGACGGCGAACGGCTGTACCGGTGGCGGCCGACGGCCGGCCACCGGCACTACCTCATCTGCCGCCGGTGCGGCCGCAGTCAGGCCGTCGACACCGACGTCGTCGAACAGTGGGCGGAACGCCTCGCCGAGACCTCCGGGTTCGCCGACGTGGAGCACACCCTCGAACTCAGCGGCGTCTGCCCCCGCTGCCGTACGCCGCGTACGCCGTAGAGCGCGTACGCGGCGTACGGCGGGCGTGTCAGTACAGGCCGCGGTAGTTCTGCCAGCCCGTGGAGATCGTGGCCGTCGCCCCGAAGGAGCCCTTGCCGTTGCCCTTGTTGCGCAGCAGCTTGCCGCTGGTGTCGCGGGAGAGGAGGTCGGGCAGGGAGTCGCCGGTGACGTCGCCGACGCCGATGATGTCCGTGCGCCCGGCGCCCCAGTCGCGGAACACCAGGGCCCGGGGCTTGAAGGTGCCCTTCCCGGTGCCGCTGTAGCGCCACAGCTCACCCGAACTGTCACGGGCCAGCAGGTCGCCGTTCCCGTCGCCGTCGATGTCACCCGCGCCGATCAGGCGGTAGCCCTTCCAGCCCGTGCCGACGCGGACGGCGGCGTCCAGGCCGCCGGACGCGTTCGACCGGTACAGGAACAGGTAACCGGTGGTGGTCTGGCGGGCCAGCAGGTCCGGCCGGCCGTCGCCGGTCATGTCGCCGGGACTGGTGACGGCGTCGAACGAGTTCCAGCCCTTGCCGATCTGCGCGTGCGGGGTGGCGTGGTCGACCGGCGCGTAGCGGCCCTCGCAACCGCCGCTGGCCCGCAACAGCTTGCCGTCGCTGGTCTTCAGCAGCATGTCGTCGCAGCCGTCACCGGTGATGTCGCCGAACGGGATGAACCGGGTGGCCGGGTCCCACCCGTGGTGCACGAAGGTTCCCGTGTTCGTGCCGAGGTAGTGCACGGAGAGCTTGCCGCCGCTGGTCATGGCGTAGTACTCGCCGAGCCCGTCGCCGGAGGCGTCGCGGTACACGGAACGGCCGCCCACCACCAGCGTGGTGCCCTCACCGATCCTCCGGTGCGGGCCGCCGTCGCCCGGGTCGGCGGTCAGCATCCACCGGTGCTGCCTGCCCGGCGCGAGCCTGCCGTCGGCGGTGCGGCCGTCCCACGTGGCGCGGATCGCGGCACCGTCCCGCCCCGTGCCGGTCAGCGTCCGCGACAGATTCCCCTGGGCGTCCCAGAAGGTCAGCGTCCAGGACGCCACCGGGCGGCTCAGCCGCCACTGGCCGCTCCACGCCGGCGTCTTCGCCCCGGGACGCAGGTCCATCGTGGTGGTCGTGCGCGCGTCGAGAGCGGTCACCGGCGAGCGCGGCACGTCCACCGGCACGATCCGGATCCGGTTCTCCTCGTCGACGTACGCCACGTGGCCGCCGTACTTGTCGACGGTCCACCGGGAGATCGTCGGCCGCTGCGCCAGCACCCGCTCGGACGGCGTCTCACCGGCGCCCCGGTGGAAGTCCAGCAGCCGCAGCTCGCCGTCGGCGGGCCGGCCGACCAGGAAGCCGTCGCCGAGCTGCCCCCAGCGCATCGCCTGCACCGGGATGCCGCTCGCCTTCTGGTGGTCCCACACCCCGGCCCGGGCCTCTTCGTCGCACTGCCAGAACAGCCAGCGCCCGACCGCCTGCATCGAGTCGGGCACGCAGTCCGATCCGGGGTCGACGTCGATGTCGGGCGTGGTGGCCTTCGTCCGCAGGTTGTACGCGTTGACGGTGCCCGCCGCCGTGCCCGGCTGCCACAGGCTGTCGCCCCAGACCGAGGACGCGGTGATGGGCCGGGAGTGCACCAGGCTTCCCTCGCCCGCGTCGGCCTTGTCGAACGAGCCGATGAGCTGCTGGCGCTTTTCCCAGTTGTCGACGATGACGTACTGCCCGGCCGCGCCGGCCACGAAGTCGCCGCCCGCAGGGTGCCCAGAGGCGAGCCCGACGCTGCTGGACGGCACCTGCCCGCCCGAGGCGTCCTGGCCGCCGTGCGGCACCTGGTAGCCGACGCGCCCGTCGCCGAGGGCCCACAGGCGGGAGTCGAACTCGCTGCAGAACTCGTCGGGGTCGCCGGCGCACGGATAGTTCATCCAGAAGTTGCGCTCGACGATCCGCTGGGGGCCGGGCTGGACGCTGCCGTGGGCGGGCAGGTCGTACTCGTACAGGACGCGCCCCGTCTCCGCATCCGGCCAGCCCGTCGCCGTGAGCCGCCCACCGCCCAGGGCGATCTGCTCCGGCCTCACGTTGCGGCCGTCGTAGGTGCCGAGCGTGATGACGGCCTCGCCCGTCGGCGACGGTTCCGCCGCCGACGCGGACGGGACCGGTGCGAGTCCGGTCACCGCGAGCGCGGTGACGGCGGGACCGAGTATCCAGCCCGGACGTCTCTTCCTGCGGGCGGTCATGTCTATGTCTGCTCCCATGTCGAACCTCTGATCGCTCTGACGCTATGACCACCCACCTGCCTCGGAGGTTGTACGGCGATCCGGACGGATGCCCTCCGGCGCGATGGTGGCGGTACCCAGCCCCCATCCGGTAGCTTAGGCAAGGCTTACCTAAGTGAGGAGAGATGATGAGCGGTGTCCCCGATGCCCGCACAACCGAGCCGACGGACGCGGAACGGGTCCGCTCGGTGCTCTCCGCCGCACGGTCGCTGACGGTGATCACGCACGGGTACCGCTGCGACCTGGCCGGTGTCCACCGCCTGGACGAGCGCGGCCGGCTGACGCTGCGTCTGCCGGCCGACGGCCACCTCGCCGCGGCGGTGGCCGGTGCGCCCGGGGGCGATCTGGCCGCCATGCTCCAGTTCACCGATGTGGCGCCGACCGCCGTCCGGGACCGGGTACGGGCCAGGGTGACGCTCTCCGGGTGGCTGACCCGGGCCCGGCGCGGAGCGGAGGCCCGGGCGGAGGCCCGCCAGGACGCAGTCGCGCTGCGCCTGGACCCCGTGCGCGTCACCCTCCACACGGGCGACGACGTCGTCTTCGTGGGCCTGGACGAATTCGTCCTCGCCGCGCCGGATCCGCTGGCGGACCACGAGGCGGCGCTGCTCCTCCACCTGACCGACGACCACCCCGACGCGGTGGCGCGCCTGGCCCGGCTGGTGGAACCGCGCCACCTGCACGGCGTCCGGCGCGTGGTGCCGCTGGCCCTCGACCGGTACGGGGTCACCCTCCGGCTCGAACACGCCAGCGCCCACCACGACGTACGGCTGCCCTTCACCCCGGCGCTGCGCGAGGCCGCCGAGTTCGGCGACCGCGTCCAGGCGCTGCTCGCGGCCGCCCACGCCTGCCCGCGCCGCCGCCTGCGCACCCGGCCGTGACGGACGATCGGGTCGCGGCCATCATCCGTGCCGCGCCACGCGCCGCCGCGCTCTACACGCCCCCGGCCCGCGAACCCAGCCGTACGGGCAGCGAACCGTGCCCGTTGGAGATGAAGGAGTCCACCGGCCGCAGCTCATCCGGCGGCACGGCCAACACCATGTCCGGGAACCGCTCGAAGAGCGCCGGCAGCGCGATACGGGCCTCCATGCGGCCCAGCGGGGCGCCCAGGCAGTAGTGGACCCCGTGGCCGAAGGCCAGGTGCTCCTTGTCGGCCCGGGTGACGTCGAAACGGTCGGCGTCCTTCCCGTACCGCTCGGGGTCACGCCCGGCGGCGGCGTACGCGGCCAGAATGGCGTCGCCCCGGCGGATGACCAGCCCGTCCACCTCGATGTCCTCGACCGCGTACCGCAGCGGCAGGCTGGCGACCGGCGCGTCCGAGCGCAGCGTCTCCTCGATGACGTCGTCCCAGGACGCGCGGCCCTCCCGGACGAGGGCGAGCTGTTCGGGGTGGGTGAGCAGGGCGTGGATGGCGTTGTCGATGAGGTTGACCGTGGTCTCGTGACCGGCGCCGATCATGAGCACCAGGGTGTCGAGCAGTTCCTGCTCGCTGAGCCGGGTGTCGCCCTCGTCGTCACGCGCCGCGATCAGGGCGCTGGTCATGTCGTCGGCGGGCGACCGGCGCTTGGCGGCGACCAGTTCACCCATCACGGCGTACAGCCGGGTGTAGGTGCCGGTGACCTCCTCCGGATCGGCGGAGGTGTGGAAGAGGCTGTCGACGATGGACCGCAGCTCCTCGCCCTTCTCCTCGGGAAGGCCGAACAGCTCGCTGATCACCTGGATGGGTAGCGGGTACGCGTACGCCTCCCGCAGGTCCACGACCAAGCCCCCGCGGCCCGCCTCGGCGATACGGTCCAGCAGGCCCGCTGTGATCTCCTCCACGCGCGGCCGCAGAGCGGCGGTCCGGCGCGCGGTGAACGCCTTGGCGACCAGGGTCCGCAGCCGCTTGTGCTCGCTCCCGTACGCGGTGAACATGTTGCGCACCGCGACCCAGGTGTACAGGGGCCACTCCGGCGGGATCTCGCCGTTGATCCAGGTCGGCCAGTGCCGGTGCGGGTCCTTCGAGACCCGCGGATCGGTGAGCAGCCGCTTCAGCGCCCCGGGACTGCTGACCGCCCACGCCTCCACCCCACCGGGCAGCACCACGCGCGCGACGGGGCCCCGCTCACGTAACCGCGCGGCCTCCCCGTGTATGTCGCTGCCGGTCGCGTCTATCACCACGGGGTCCTGATCACGCATCAGCGTCTCCCTGAACTCGCCTGCCAGTAGGGCGGATCACGCTACGCGCGGTACGGCCCGGGGACGAGACCGCGTCGGTTCACTCCCGATTGGTCGAAACCGACCGGTAACAACATCACCATATGGTGTGCTTTCCCCGCCGTGGAACGCACGGTTCACCTTGGGGAGGATTCTTGAAGGTTCGTCTCGCCGTCTCCACCACCGTCGTGGCCACCGCCGTCGCCGGCGGCCTGCTGACCGCCGCTCCCGCCCAGGCGGCGGGCGGTGTGAGCATCTACCGCGTGTACTACAACTCGCCGGGCACCGACGACCGCTCCAACACGTCGCTGAACGCCGAGTGGGTGCAGCTCTACAACTCCAGCTCGGCCGCCATCTCCCTCACCAACTGGAAGCTGAAGGACCGGGCCGGCTGGACGTACACCTTCAGCGGCACCATCGGCGCCAAGCGGTACGTGACGGTCCACACCGGCCGGGGCAGCAACACCGCGGGGCACCGGTACTGGGGCCGGTCGGCGTACGTGTGGAACAACGACGGTGACACCGCCTACCTGCGCAAGGCGTCGGGCACCCTCGTCGACTCGTGCTCGTGGAGCGCCACCGGCTCGTCGAAGTACTGCTGACACCCGCCGTCAGGGCGCCCGGGGGCCGGCACCCGGGCGCTCGCCGATACGGTGCGGGCATGGCCGACGTCTACGAACTCACGCTCGCGCTTGACCAGTGCGCACGTACGTGATCGCGGAGGAGGACGGTCCCCTCTTCCCCCCACCACGGGGAGGCATGGAAGGTGGGCGGCGCGCTCACCTCCGTGCTCACCCCCCGCCGCGCAGGCGGCTGGGCGCTCACCGTCCGCCAGGAAATGCACCCGGACCAGTACGACGAGGTGGGGGAGCTCCTCACCTGGCTGGCCACCAGGGCCACCGACCGCCACACCCGAGGAGTGGCAGCCGGACCCGCTGGTGGTGCGCGACGGGCGGACGGTGTGGCCGTCCTAGGCGGTGTGCAGGCGCCGCATGATGGCCATCAGTTCGTCGGGCGGCTCGACCGAGAAGGAGCGCGTCGCCTCGTCGATGCGCGTGAGGCAGGTGATGGCACCCTCGTGCCACCAGTACAGCCGCGGCAACAGCGGGCCCGGGTTGTCGTTGTGGGCGCCGAGGCCGAAGGCGGCCAGGTCGTTGACGGCGCCGACGACGTGCCGGTCCTCCAGCGGGTGGAAGGCGAGGTGGTGCCGGCTCGGCACGGTGAACAGCGCGCCGTCGGCCGGTAGTTCGCGCCCGGTCACGGCACGCGCGAGCTCGTCGAGGACCAGCGCCTTGCTGGCGACGAACATCGACTCGCCCGACACGACGTGCAGGGTCGCGCCGCTCTCCGTGCGGACGGTGTCGTACGCGACGGGCTCCCCGACCAGGTTGGCGCGGCCGGCGGCCCGCAGCGCCTCCAGCCCGGCGCGCGCGACGTCCTTGTCGTCCAGGACGCGTACGGTCTCCGGAAGGTCCAGCGCCAGCGTCTCCAGCAGCCCGGGCGCGATCTTCCGCGCGTAACGGAACGAGGACGCGACCTCCGGCGGGAAGGCGTCGTCCGGTACGAGCCGGAGGAAGACGTTCTCCAGCATCCGCTCGGGCGCGTCCGTCTTCGTGTGCGTGGCGCTCTCCAGAGCGCTGAAGTGCCGGTCCACCAGCTCGGGCCACGCCCGGGGATCGGCCCGCCGGCAGAACTCGGCGAGGTTGTGCAGGCTCTGGGTGCCCTGCTCGGCGTGGACGGTGGCCCCGGTGACGGTGACGGGCGTGCCACGATCGGCGTGGTGCCGGCGCACCAGGTCGCGCAGGTAGCCGGCCTGCCGGGTCGTCAGGGCGGGCAGGCCGGGGTCGTACGCGACCGCCCCGGTGTCGTACTCGCCCACCCAACTGCGCTGGAGCAGGTGCTTGGGCAGGTACTCGGACTCGACCTCGACCGGGATGCCCGCGTCATACGCCAGGCAGGCGACGGCCAGCGGCCCGAGCGCCACCAGGCCGTCGCCGCTGCGTGCCCGGGCCTCGTTCGCGGTCCAGTACTCCTTGTGCCAGGTCAGGGCGTCGGCGAGCGCCTTGTTGAACTCCTCGACCTGCTCGCGCCGGTAACGGTGGAAGAGTTCGATGGGCGGATAGAGGATCTTCAGCATCAGCTCCCGGCTCGCCACCCGCACGCCCTCGGGATCGGTGCCGTCCACCGCCGCGACCAGCGTGTCCCACATCTCCGGCCGCTGGAACCCGGCGTGCTGGAGCGTCTCCACCCACGGGTACACGTACTCGTCGAACTCGGCACCCGACGCCCGGAGGAAGGAGACGGGCACCTGGGCGAGCCGGTGGGCGCGTTCGTTCTCACGGCAGATCACCGCGAGGTAGTACGCGGTGAGCCAGTTCCCCGCGTGCAGGTACTCCCGCGGCCCGGTCGCGGGGAGGTGCCTCACCTCCCCCATGCTCCCGATCCGGCACGGCACCCGCCCCTCGGCCGCCATCCCGGCGTCGAACAGCGCCACCCCGGTCTGCATGGCCGTGACCCACGCTTCCCAGGTCGGGAACTCCGCCGCCCCGGGGTCGGTCAGGCACCGCCACTTGGCGGCCGCCAGCGTCTGCTCCAGCGCGTCGAATCGGTCGAACTCCGACGTCTCGACCCGCTGGAGCACCTCCTGGGCGCCCTTGACGACCGGTGCCATGGCTTCGGCCGCGTTGTCCGTGCGGAACTCATGGCGCGGTATGCGCGTGACCACCTGGCCACTCCTTGACTTGGGGTCGGCTCACCGGGTGAGGTCACGCAAGCGCACGGCTCACGAACGGCTCACCCGGGGTTCACGAAGAGCCGAGGATTCTCGCCGTGGCCGACTCGATGAACGCGGCGGCCTCGATCTCGGTGATCTTGACGTGGTCCACCTCGTTGTGACCGAGGTCGTACAGCCTCAGGTACTCGGTCGGCTCCCAGCGGAGGTTCCTGGTGAAGGCCTCGTCATAGGTTTGGTCCTCGTCGACGCGACGCCGGACGATGCCGCGCGGCTTGTGCCGGGGGTGGTCCTCGCTCACCTTCGCGTAGTAGGTGATCTGCCCCTCGGCGTCCAGTGCGTCGAGCGTGGCCGGGGCGAGGGTCAGGAACGGCGTGGCGGAGGCGTTGCTCTCCACGGTGCCGAGCCGGATCATCGCGCCGTTGAGATCGAGGTACTCCTCGAGGTAGTACCCACCGCCCCGCTCGTAGAAGAGCAGGAGCGGCTCGTAGGGGTCCGGCAGCTCCGCGGGCAGATCGTCACGGGCGTCCCGGAGCGCCGCCCAGCGGACGGCCGCTCGGCAGGTCCGCTTGAGCGAGGCGGGTGCCAGCCCGGACAGGGCTTCTTCGAGCTCGGCCGCGACATCGGCCGGGACGGAAACCTCCGCGTCGACGCGCTCCGCGATGTCGAAGAAGGGCCAGGCCTCCTCCGCCCCGTAGGCACGCGCCCACAGGGCCGCCCGGCGCAGGTATTCACGCATGAGCAGGGCGCGGGAGTTGGCGTGGTCGGACGCGCCGAGGTCATCGGCCCAGTCCACGGCACGCAGCCGTTCCAGCACCTGGCGTGAAGGGCTCTCGGTCACTTCACGTTCACCCCCTTGGCTCGCAGCTCCTGCACAATATCCTTCACGAAGTCATCGATGTTGGACAAATCGTCGGCGAGAACGGTCTTCGGGTGCTTGAGGCCGAGCTTCTGCCACTGCGTACCGAAGCCGCCCCGCACCGGGTTGGGGGCCAGGTCGTGCGCACCGGCCGCGGAGAGGCTCTTCGGGGACCTCCTGCCCTGGAAGTCGCCGTCCTCGCCGTACCGCCACAGGCCCGTCTGGTCGTGCAGGTACGGAAGGCCGCCCTTCATCAGCCGGCTCTCCACGTACTCGTGCGTCATCAGGTTCCGGAACTCCCTGATCTGGTCCGCGTCCAGCGTGCCCTTGCGGGCGCCGTCCCACAGGGCCGCGATGTCGTCGCGGGGGGTGAACAGACCGCGCTTCCACTCGCCGGGCCGGACGACCACATCGTGCAACTGCCGCATCATGTGCGTCTTCACCTGGCGGAGGACGGACTCGTTGAGGCCGGTGTTGCGGGCCATCACGGGCACGTCCACGTGGTTGGGGGTGCCCCGGAGCGAGTCGTACACGCTCGCCGCGTATGCCGAGGGCTCCTCCACCCAGCCCGCGCCGCCCCAGCCCCCGTCGGGGCCGTTGGTGTACGGGCTGGTGGCCTCGTCCGCGCCGTCGGCCGCGTCGTCACCCGTGCGAGCGGCATCGTCGGCGGCGCCGGCCGCTTCGTCGCCCAGGTCGCCCACGTCGTCCGTCACGGACGCGATGTCGTCCGCCGCCCCGTCGAGGTCCTTGCCGAGCCCGGACACCGCGTCGTCGGCGGCGCGTGAGCCGAGGCCGATGGCACCGGCGTCGTGCGGCACGGGCACCTTGCCGAAGAGCTCCGTCTGCTCGGCCCTGATCGCCGCGAGCTCGTCGGCGCTGACTCCGGGCAGACGCTCCTTCTCGTACAGGGCGTGGCCGTCCATCTTGGCCGCGAAGCTTTCCGGCGTGTGGAACTGAAGCTCGAAGACCTGGCCGCTGACCGGGTCCCGCCACGTGGAGTTGATGCCCTTGTAGCCGGCGGAGTCCCAGGTGTTCTTGAACGTGACGTTCTCGAAGCCCCTGGCCTGGAGATCGTCGATCGCCTGCTGCACCCCACGGCCGTAGCCGCGGCTCGGGACCTCCATCGTGTAGCGGATGGAGTCCTTGATGCCGTCGAGCACCCGGGTGTGGTCCATGCCGATGTCTTCGAGCATGTCCGTGGCGATCTTGCGCTTGAGGGAGTCCTCGCCCTTGAGGCGGTACTCGAGCCCGATCAGCCGGCCGTTGTCCACCCGGCCGGCGATGGCCTGCATCGACTCGGTGATGCGGGGCTCCGCCTCGGCGGACCGGCGCATGAAGTCGTCCGCGGCGGCGTTGGCGGTCCGGTCCAGGGTCAGGCCGTTCTCGCCCACCCAGGAGCCGTCGGGGAGGTTGCCGCGCGGGGCGTCGGGCACCGTCGGCTCCGCTCCGCCGAAACCGCCGTCGTGCGGCGGAGGCGGGACGTGGTCGCCGCCGCTGCCACCGGTGCCCTGCGAACCGGCGTCCGGCCCGTCGTGGCCGCCCGTGGCCGGACCCTCGCCGTGGCCGGCCGGGGCCCCGTTGTCGGCGGTCGAACCGCCGGGCACGCCGTTGTCGGCCGTCGAACCGCCGGGAGGCACGTCGCGGCCGCCGCCCGTGGGCGGGGTGTTGTCCAGGCTGTTGGTGGGCAGGTGGTCGCCCGCGCCGCCGCCCGGGAGGTGGTTGGCGCCGCCACCCGGGAGGTTGTTGCCCGCCTGGCCCGTGGGCAGGTTGTCGGTGAGGCCACCCGGGAGGTTGTTGCCGGCCTGGCCCGTGGGCAGGTTGTCGGCGAGGCCCGCCGGGGAGTCCGGGACGCGGCCCACGTCGCCCAGGTTGGTGTCCAGGCTGTCGCCGAGGTGGATGGCGGTGTTGTCGCCCGCGTGGACCGCGGCGCCCGCCATGGCCGGGACCTTGGCCGGGGTGTCGACGCGGGGGTTGTCCGCGCCGGCGGCGGGGCGGTCGACGGTGTCCGTCGGGGCGTCCTTGACGTCGCTGACGACCTTGCCGTTCTCGTCCAGGACGTTGCCCTGGCCGTCGAGGTAGCGCGCCGGGGCGCCCTCGTCGACCGGGAGGGGCGTGGCGTCCGCCGGGACGGCCGGGGTGTCCTTGGGGAGGGCGATCGTGCCCTCCTGGAGCGGGACCGAGCCCGCCGGGGCCGGGACGTCGTCGGGGAGCTTGACCACACCGTCGCCGAGGTCGACCGCGCCCGTGGGGACCGGGGTGCCCTCGGGGAGGCGGACCGCGCCGGAGGGCACCTCGATGGCGCCCGCGGGCACGGGGGCACCGTCGGGCAGGTTGATCGTGCCGTCGGGGCGCATGAGCGAGCCCTCGGGAAGGACGACCGTGCCCTCGGGGATCGGCGGCATGTTGATGTTGCCCATGCCCTTGAGGCCGTTCATCACGTCGCCGATCTTCGTGATGCCCGCGCCCGCGCCCTTGAAGAGGTACGTCGTCGGGTCGATCGCCCGGCCGGCCCTGCCCGCGAAGGAGATCGCCTTGGCGGCCGCGCCCGCCTTGCCCGCGCCCGCCGCCGCGCCGCCCGCGCCGCCGGTGAAGACCGTGGTGAGCACGTTGAAGGTGACCGCGCCGGCGGCCCGGGCCGGGTTGGAGCCCCACTGGTCCCAGGCGACCAGCGCCTTGCCGGTCTCCTTCATCGCCGTACGCGAGTCCCGGATCCAGCCGGGCAGGTCCTTGTCGTCGGCCAGCCAGAACGCCGCGCCCAGCGGGCTGGCGGTGATGACCAGACCGGTGGCGAGCTGCCCCAGGCCCTTCCAGGCCTGACCGGCCGCGTCCCAGCCCTGGAAACCGACGAGGGTGCCCAGGCCCTTGATGGTGCCCCACACGCCGTCGACGATGACGCCCTTGCCGAAGTCGTAGGCGTGCTCCCACACCTGCCACCACGGCGTCGACTCCTCCACCGCGTCGCCCCACGGCAGGCTCTTGGCCTGCTTGAGGGCCTCGGCGTCGTAGCCGTACATGTCCTTGCCGTTGGAGCCGTCGTTGACCTTCAGCGCCTTGCCGCCGACCAGGGCGACGATCTTCGCGTGGGCGGCCCGCTCGGCGGCCTGGAACTGGGTCCAGACCTCGGCGATCTCGTTGCGGCGGTCGTTGTTCTCCTCGACCAGGTCGCCGTCCTCGCGCCACTTGTCGTCGTCGGCGATCTTCTCGCGGAAGGCGACGGCGTCCCGGCGCAGGTCGTCCAGCTTCTGCTTCAGGGGGCGGATGTCACTGGCGTAGGTGCCCAGCGCGCCCGCGATCGTGCACATGTCGGAGCTGATGTCGAGCGCCTTGTCCTTCACCGGCTGCGTGGTGGCGAACAACTGCTCCGCCTCGGGCGCCTTGTAGAAGGACCGGAGGCCGCCGAAGGACGTGTGGACGTCCCCGGCGGCGGTCGCGATCTTGCCACCGGCGCCGGACAGCGCCTTCACCTTCTCGTCGAGCAGTTCGAGATTGCCGGTGAAGACCGGGATTTCGGCCGGGTTGACCGGCTGGTTCTCGCTCACTTCTTCCCCCCGAGCTCCTTCAGCAGGTCCAGCCGCACCTGCCGCGCCGCGTCCTGGGCCTGCTTGGCCTGGTCCAGGTCACCCTCGACGTACTCGTTGGTCGCCGTGGCCGCGCCGATGACGGCCGCCTGGATGCGCTTGGCCATGGGCTCGAAGTGCGTCTTCTGCCGCCCCGTCATGTACTCGGCCAGCGCCGCCCCGACCGGGCCGGTCGCCTTCTGCGTCAGCGGCTTGCCGGAGGCCGTCGGCCCCTGCAACGGAATCTCGGCCGCCGAACCCGGCACGGCCGTACCCGCCGCCTGCGCGGCCTGCTGCATGTCCGTGACCAGGGCGTTGAGGGCCTTCTCCAGATCCCCGGCATGCGTGCCGACGACCTTGAGCTGGCCCTGCACCCCCTGGGGCTGGATGTCCCACGACGTCATGAACGCTCCCCCTGCGAACCCCTGCTAATCCTGCTGCCCTGCTTGCCTCAGCGCCCGCACCCGCGACGCGTCAGCCGATGTTGTCGACCGCGGCCTTCGCCCGCTGGAGGGTCTGCTGCGCCGTCGCGTCGTTCTTCTCCAGCGTCGTCTTGAGCAGTTGGATGATGTTGCGGACCTCCTGCGAGGCCGCGTTCCAGCGCAGCTCCTTGCCGTGGTACTCGTCCGCCACGCCGTCGGCCGCGAAGTCCGTCATCGCCGCCTTGACCTGCGCGTCACGCGCGGTGATCACCTGCTCCAGGCGCGCGATCACGGCCTGGATGTTCATCTGCGCCTCGGACGAGGCACCCGTGTCGTACGAACGACGGTCGCTACCCGCAGCAGCCATCACAAATCAACTCCCCGTGTACGGATCGGTCTAGCGGCCCGAGAAACGCGCCGCGTCGAAGTTCGCCGCCGACATCTGCGTCCGCGCGTTGTCGCCCTGCTCCTGGTCACCGGAGCCGAAGGCCGACTCCATGCCCGACTGGCCGCCCAGGATGGCCGCCAGCGAGCCGTTCAGCGCCGCCGTGATCTCGTCCGAGCGCGACTTGAACGAGTCGAACGCCACCTTGCCCGCGCCGTTGAACTTGCCCTCCAAGGGCGCCGCCGCCTGGACGAGCTGACGGATCAACAGGCCCAGGTCATTGCTCGAACCCTGCGACTGAGACATCAGGGTCGACAGAACCTGCGCCCCCATATCGAACTTCATCGGGCTCTCCCCCCGCTGCGATGGACGATCGTATGGATCGAATGTACGACATGCCTATCAACTCATGCGTCGCTCTTGCAATCAGCAATCACACACCCGGGACCCTCTGTGACGAACACATGACATCCGACGGGGTCATTCGCCCTTCAGGTGCCGCACCAACCGCTCGAAGTCCCGCCACCCCGACAGGTCCGAGGGGTCGCCGGGCAGCGGGTAGTACAGCGCCGGGCGGGTTTTCGGGCCCAGCGGGACAGGGGCACGGTCCAGCGGCGTGTTCCGGGCACGGTCGCCGGGCATGGCACGGACCTCATCCGCGCCGAGCACGAAGGCCAGCGGGACGCCCGGCCCCTCGAAGCGCGGCGGCACCGCCAGGTCACGCCGTGCTTTGCGGAGTTGTACGAGCATCGACTGGAGGTGGTGACGGGTGGCGAGCACCTCCGCAGCCCGCCGCACCGCGTCCACCGGCGCCTCCTCGCCGGCCCCGTACCCGAACGCGAGCGTGACCTCCTCCTCCACGCCCGCCTTCGTACGGCTGACGCGCACGGTGGCGAGGCCGGGCCGCTGCGGGCTGCCGACCACCACGACCCACGTCGGCTCGGGGGCCCGCTCGTGGGCGACGTCGGTCAGCCGGCGCAGCGACCACGGCAGGTTGGCCGGCTCCGCCGTGCCCCACCCGGCGGGCGCCTCGCCCGTCAGCTCGCGCCACACCGCCTCCAGGGCGCCGCCCAGCACCAGCCGGTCGTCCGCCGGGTGCACCGTGCGGAACGTCAGCGCCAACTGCCGCTCACCGGTGTCCTCGACGCCCTCCTGGTACGAGGCCGCCACCCGGGCGCGCGGCTCCTCGTCCGTGGAGCCGGGCGCCGCGACGGGGGCGAACATGCCGTCCCGCCACGCCAGCACCGCGCCGGACAGCCCGTCGTAGTAGCCGTCCCGCTCGTCCTGCACGACCCACCGCGACGGCCAGCCGGGCAGGCTGCCCCGTACCGCCGGGGAGAGCGTCGTACCGGCCGGGCTGACGATCTGGAGCCCCAGCCCGCCCTCGGCCGCCGCCCGGAACGCGTCCGCGAGCCACGCCGTCATGGCCACCACCGGGCGGTCCTGGATGACGACGGCGACCTTGTCGGTGAGGACGTCCACGGCGGGCGTCGCGGCCTCCGCCGGAGGCGCCACGCCCACGCCCTGTGACGCCACCACGGCCAGCGACCGGGCGGCCTCGGGCGGCCACGCCGAGCCGCCCGTCAGCGAGGTCAGCCGGGCGGCGAACGTGCCCGCCAGCCGCTCCGCCTCCGCGACCCCGGTCGTCGCGCGGGCCTCGGTCCACCAGAACGGCACCGGCGGCGGCGTCGCCCCCAGCAGCCGCTCGGCCTCGCCCGCGACCTGCACCAGCAGCGGCGCCTCGACGGAGACGAGCGGCCGGCCCTCCTCGTCGCAGAGCTGGACGACGGCGTCCTCGCCGGTGGTGTTCACCAGCTTGTCGGGGCCGCCGGAGAGCAGGCCCGCGAGCACGCTCCACGGGTCGGGCATGCGCTCGGTGAGGGCGATGACGTCCTTGGTCATGGGTCCGTCCGGTCCTTCTTCATCAGTGGTCGGGTGTGTACACCGTCTGGATCAGGCGGTTCGACTGGCCCCTGCGGATCAGGACGCCCCGGCCCGGCGGCTGCTGCGAGGCGTACACGCCCGGGAACAACTGCCCCTCGCTGCGGTCGCCCGCCATGAGGATCGCCGACGCCCCCGACTCGCGCAGCCCCTGCACCAGGGGCTCGTACATGCCGCGCGACGCGCCCGCGACCCGGCGCGTCAGCACGAAGTGCAGGCCGATGTCGACCGCCGAGGGGATGTACGGCAGGAACGGCGCGAGCGGCGCCTGCCCGGCCGTCGTGAGCACGTCGTAGTCGTCGACGAGGACCACGATCCGCGGACCGCTGCCCCAACTGCCCGGCTCCAGGTCCTCCAGGCGGGCGGTCTCGTCGGGCAGCCGCTTCTCCAGCTCGGTGGCGATACCGGCGGCCAGGCCCCCGCACAGCTTGGCGTTGTACGCGTACCCGCCGAGGAACTCCTCGGGCACGACGCCCCTGAGGCCCCGCCGCGGGTCCATGACGGCGAGGACCAGCTCGTCCTCCCCGTACCGGTCGATCAGCCCGCCCGCGATGGTCTTCAGCAGGTTGGTCTTGCCGCACTCGCTGTCGCCCATCACCAGCAGGTGCTGATCGTGCTCGAACAGGTCGAGCAGCACCGGCGCGAGCGCCGTCTGGTCCAGGCCGATCGGCACCCGCTTGGGCTCGGCGACCGGCCCCGGCAGCAGGTGCGGCTCCAGGACGTGCGGCAGGACCCGGACCGGCTGGGCCACCTCGCCGCTCCAGGCGGCGCGGACCTGGCGGGCGGTGCGCTCCAGGACGGTGCCCAGCTCGGTGGCGTCGGACAGCCCGTCCGTACGCGGCAGGGCGGCCTGCGCGAACAGTTGCCCGTCGGTCAGGACGCGGCCGGGCTCGTCGGGCGAGAGGGTCTCGGCGAGCTTGCGGTCGATGCTGGTCTCGGTGGCGTCGTTGAGGCGCAGCTCGACCCGGGTGCCGAAGTACGACTGGGTGGCGATGCGCACGTCGTTCCAGCGGAGCATGCCGGCCACGACGTGGATGCCGTACCCGCCGCCGCGCTTGAGGATGTCGACGACGGCGTCGTCCAGCTCGTCGAAGTCGTCGCGCAGCGCGCCGAAGCCGTCGATGACGAGCACGATCTCGGCGGAGGCGAGCTGCGGCAGCCGGCCCGCCGCGTGCAGGGTGCGCAACTGCTCGACGGAGTCGATGTTGTGCTCGCGGAAGAGGTCCTCGCGGGCCGCGAGCATGTTCCGCACCTCTTCGACGGTGCGGGCGGCGCGCTCGCGGTCGGCGCGGCTCGCGATGCCGCCGACGTGCGGCAGGCCGGAGAGGGCCTGGAGGCCGCCGCCGACCAGGTCGAGGCCGTAGACGCCCACCTCCTGCGGGGTGTGGGTGAGGGCGAGCGAGAGGACGAGCGTGCGCAGCAGGGTGGTCTTGCCGGACTGGGGGCCGCCGATGACGGCGGCGTGGCCGCCCGCGACCGTGAGGTCCAGGTACCACTGGCCCTGCCACTGCTTGGTCGGGTCGTCCAGCAGGCCGAGCGGCACCTGGAGCGGGCCGCGGCGGCCGGCGAGCTGCATGCCCCGCGGGCCGGCCTCAAGGGGGCCGGCGACCTGGTCGAGGGCGACCGCGGCGGGCAGCGGCGGCAGCCAGATGCGGCGCACCGGGTCGGTCGGCGCGTTCTCCAACTGCTCGACCATCACGCCCAGTTCGGTGGGCCCGGTCTCGCGGCGCCGTACCGTGGCCGCCTCCTGCGCGCCGGACTCCTCCGCCTGGCCGAGGGTGTTGTACGCCTCGTACTCCAGGGCCAGCGGCCCGGTGTCCTCGTCCTCCACGCGCCGCACCGGGCCGCGGTAGGCACCGGAGACGTAACTCGCCTTGAACCGCTCGTAGTGGCTGGTGTCCACCTTCAGGAAGCCGAAGCCGGGCAGCGGCGGCAGGTGGAAGGCGTCGGTGGTGTCCAGGACCGTGCGCGACTCGTCGGCGGAGAAGGTGCGCAGGCCCAGGCGGTACGACAGGTAGGTGTCCAGGCCCTTGAGCTTGCCGCCCTCGATGCGCTGGCTGGACAGCAGCAGGTGCACGCCGATGGAGCGGCCGATGCGGCCGATGGACAGGAACAGGTCGATGAAGTCCGGCTTGGCGGTCAGCAGCTCGCCGAACTCGTCGATGACGATGAACAGGTGCGGCAGCGGGTCCAGGTCGGGCCGCTTCTCGGCGCGCAGCGCCGCGTAGTCGCCGATGTCGGCGACGTTGCCCGCGTCCTTGAGGACCTGCTGGCGGCGCTTGACCTCACCGGCGAGCGAGGCGTGGACGCGCTCCACGAGACCGGCCTGGTTCTCCAGGTTGGTGATGACACCGGCGACGTGCGGCAGGTCCGCGAAGGGGGCGAAGGTCGCGCCGCCCTTGTAGTCGACCAGGACCAGGGCGAGGTCCTCCGGCGGGTGGGTGGCCACCAGCGCCAGGACGAGGGTGCGCAGCAGCTCCGACTTGCCGGAGCCGGTCGCGCCGACGCACAGGCCGTGCGGGCCCATGCCCAGCTCGGAGGACTCCTTCAGGTCGAGCAGCACCGGCTCGCGGGAGTCGCTGATGCCGATCGGTACGCGGAGGAAGGCGCGCTCGCCGCGCGGCGCCCACAGCGTCGCCAGGTCCAGGCGCGCCACGTCGTCGATGCCGAGCAGGTCGGCGAAGTCGACGGGCCCGGACAGCGGCGCGTCGACCAGCGACTCGGCGGACAGCCGCAGCGGCGCCAGCATGCGGGCCAGGCCCTCGGCGAAGGGGACGGACACCTCGTCGACCGTGCCGTGCGCGCTGACCGGCTCCTGCTCGCGCAGGTCCTCGATGAGCACCTGGTCGCCGTCGACGGTGATGCGGACGCCGACGTGGCCCGGCTCCTGGACGCGCTGTTCGACCAGGTGCAGGACGGTGACGCCCATCTCGCGCAGCCCCACCGCGTCGTCGGGGCGCGGCAGGTCGACGGCGTCCTCGCCGTGCGCGTCGGTGACCACGAGCAGCCGGGACGACATCGACAGGGCGTCCTTGCCGGACAGGCCGCGGCGGACCTCGGCGGCGTAGGAGGCGCGGCGGCGCAGTTCGGGGCCGAGCTGCCGGGCGAGCTGCGGCGCGGAGGGGGCGATGCGGCGGGCCGCGACGGGGCCGTCGAACTGCTCGGTGTCGAGCAGGTGCGGCATCCACTTGGCCCACTCCCAGTCGGCCAGCCGCCCGCCGGGCACCGCGAGCGCGATGGCCACGTCGTCGGGGGCGTGCATGGCGGCGGCCTGCACGAGCAGGGCGCGGGCGACGCGCAGGCAGTCCTCGCGGGGGCCGACGACGCTGATGTTGCCGACGCGGTCCAGCGGGACGGTCAGCGGGAGTTCGGTGCCGGTGCGGAAGCGGTCCATCAGCGCCGACGCCTCGTTGAGCATGAAGCGGTCGGGCGGGGTGAGGACGGACGAGCCGCCCTGGTCGGCGATCCTCAGGTCGCGTACGGGCATCTCGCCGGTGCCCACGCGGACGCGGAGGAAGTCCGCGTCGAGCCGGCGGCGCTCCCACAGACGTGCCGGGTCGCGGACGATGTCGTACAGCGCGTGCGGCGGCGGGTTGAGGACATCGGCGCGCTCGCGCCGCTCGCGCTCCTCGGCGGAGAGCTCCTCGCGCAGGTCCTCCAGGTAGGCGAGGTAGGCCTCGCGCTGGGTGCGGCGGGTGCGCTGGGCCTTGCCGCGCTGCGAGAAGACGAGCACGAGCGAGCCGATGATGGTGATGACGAGGATCAGCGCGCCCAGTGCGGCGAACTGGCTGTTGCGTACGACGGTCATCATCACGACGGACGACATGACACCGGCGACGGGCAGCAGCGACATCGCGATGTTGCCGCCCTTGCCCTCGGGGAGGTTGGGCGGCGCCTCGATGGTGCGCGCCTCGGAGGCGGCCGGGGGCCGGGTGGTCCTGGCGGGGCGGTGTATCAGTCGGGTGCTCATCGTGTCCCTGGGTCCCTGTGTCCCTGTGTCCCTCGCCTCAGTGGCGCTTCTGGGAGAGCTGGAAGACGTCGGCGGCCAGGCGGGTGGCGGCCTGCCGGGTGGGCCGGGCGAGCAGCTCGGTACGGATCGGGCCGCCGGCGGCCAGGTGCCGGTCGTAGGGCAGGACCTGGACGCTCGCCCCGGTGGAGGCGAGCCTCTCGGCGGCCTTGTCGAGGTCGAGCCCGGTGTGCGGCACGAGTTCGGTGAGGACGACGACGGTGCCGGCGATGACGTGGCGGGGCAGGCCCTGCATCCACTGGAGCACCGCGTAGGTGCTGGTGATGCCCTCCAGCGTGGCGGGCGCGGTCAGGACGCGGGCCTGGGCGGCGGACAGCGCGACGCGGGCGACCTCGGCGGGCAGGGTCTCGCAGTCGACGACGGTCACGCCGAAGTAGCGGCGCAGCGCCACCATGACCCGCTCGTACGCGCGGGTGTCCAGCATGGCCCCGATCTGGCCCTGGCTGCCGGGCAGAAGCCAGGCGTTGTCGGGCAGTTGGACGAGGTAGCCGGTGACGTCGAGCAGCGACATCTGCGGCTCGACGATGCCGGCGACGTCGCCGGTGGTCCACCGCAGCGTCTCGGCGCCGAGCCGCAGCGGCAGCGACCCGAGCGCCGGGTCGGCCTCCACGAGGAGGACGGGGTCCTGCCGGTAGTGCGCGTACGTGAGCCCCAGCAGCGCGGCGACCGTCGACTTGCCGGCCCCGCCCCGGATGGACGTGACGGCGATCTGCCGCCCGGTCGTCACCGGCTGCTGGAGCGTCTCGGCGGTACGGGTGGTCTCGGCGACCTCGCGGGCGGCGGACGACGACACGGTACGGCGCACGGCCCGCACGGCCCGGGTGGCGAACCCCTCCCCGTGACGCGCCTTGCGCCCGGCGGCGGCGAGCCCCTTGTCGACGACGGGCCGGGAGTCGGGGGTGGTGGGCGCGGTCCGGTGCTGGGCGTACGCCCCGGGGGCGGCCGCCTGGTGCGGGTGCGCCTGGGGGTGGGGCCGGTACTGCTGGGGGGCCTGCGGCTGGGGCGGCGGGTACGCGGCCGGGGCGGTGGGCGCGGGCGGCGCGGGGGCCTGGTGGGCGTACCCGGCCGGGGGCTGGGGCGCGCCCTGGGGCGCCGTGCCGGCCGGGCCGGGGGCCGGGGAGGCCGCCTGGTGCGGCAGGGGGACGGCCGTGTTCGTTCCCTGCACCGGGGCGCCGTCCCCCGGGGTGGCCGGGGCGACGGGCGCCGCGCCCGGGGGCACCGGAGTGCCGGGCGTACCGGCCGCGTCGGGCGTGCCCGGTGCGACGGGCGTGCCGGGCGTGTCCGGGGCCTGGCCCTGGGCGTCCTCCCGCGGCGTGGCCTGCCGGGCCGCACCGGCGCGCAGGTCGCGCAGGACGTCGCCCTGCCAGTTGTCTCCGTTCGGCATGTCTGCCCTTCTTCTCCCGCCCTGCCGCTGAACTCAGAACTTGTTGAGCAACTGCCCGTACACGCCGAACACGCCGACCGCGAGCGGGAACAGCCCCACCATGCCGATGGACTCGACCAGGTCGGCCATGCGCCGCAGCCGCACCCGCACGTGCTCCGGCGGCTGGATGGCGAGGACGACCAGCGGCAGCACCGCGGCGGCGCACAGCACGGTGAGCGGGCCGGCGCCCCCGGCGTGGTCCATCCACAGCATCACGAGGCGCACGACGAGGAACGCCGCCGCGGTGAACAGCGCCACGACCTCCGCGACCAGCGGGAAGGCCCGCGCCCTGGACAGGAGCACCACGGCGACGACCGACGGCAGCACGACCGTCCAGACGGTCGGCCGGTCCGCGAGGGTGAGCAGCCAGCCGCCGGCCGCCGCCGACAGGGCGGTGACGATCGTGGCGAGGGCGAGGCCCCGGTGCGTGGCCGCGAGGGCGTTGCCCACCTGGTGGCGGCTGACGGACACGCCGCCCGAGCGGCGGTCGTCCAGCGCGGTGAGGCCGGACGCCATCAGGGCGAGCCGGGGCAGCAGGCCGAGCAGGACCACGGAGAAGACGGCCATGACGGCGCCGAGCCGGGCCAGGTCGTCCTGGACGGCGGCGACGGCCTCCCAGACGAGGGCGATCCCGGCGGTGGCGCCGGCGCCGATGAGCCCGCCCCGGCCGAGCGGCGAGAAGTACCCGAGCATCGCCAGCGTCACGACCAGCGCACCCGCGACGGCCGCGAGCCGCACGGCGCCGGACCAGGCGTTCGCGTCGGCGGCGGTCCAGGCGGTGAGGACACCGAGGCTGCCGGAGGCGAGCAGGAGAGCGGTCGCCAGGCCCCGGTTGCCCTTGCCTATCCTGGCGACCAGCGCACCGGCCGCCAGGAGGAGGAACGTCACGGCGGCGAGGGCGCCGGCCAGGGCGTCGAGCGCGAACTCCCGGCGGGCCAGCAGCGCGGCGGTCACCGCGAAGGCGACCGTCGCCACGCCGGCGCCGGCCCGGCGGGCGGCGGGGCGCCAGCGCCAGGCCTGGAGGTCGAGGTCGTCGGCCACCTGGTCGGTGACGTCGTGGACCACGGGCGCGGGCGGTGCGGAGTGCGCCCGGACGAGCCGGAGGACGGCGCCGTCGGCGATCTCGGCCGACGCCAGCGTGCTGTCGTGCGGCAGCGCGGAGCCGTCGGACGTGATCAACTGCCGGGTCATCGGGCGCGAGGCGGCCCGGTCGTCCAGCAACTGGAGGATGTCCGGGAGCAGTTGACCGATCGGTGTGTCGGAGGGCAGGACGATGTCGGCCCGGCGTCGCTCGCCGACCAGGGTCACCCGGCTCAGTTGCGCCCGGGAAGTCGTTGCTGTGCTCACCACTTACGGGAACCTATCATCGCGGCGTCGGGAACATTCGGGTCATTTCCACCGGACTCGATGTC
Organism: Streptomyces sp. NPDC031064; assembly: GCF_055570965.1. Taxonomy (NCBI): domain Bacteria; kingdom Bacillati; phylum Actinomycetota; class Actinomycetes; order Kitasatosporales; family Streptomycetaceae; genus Streptomyces; species Streptomyces sp. NPDC031064. Next base: position 435,708 of record NZ_JBVIGF010000004.1, on the reverse strand, counting down.
TGCACTGCCAGCGTTTCCCCCATTCCCTTTACGGAAGTTACTGCGAACTCTTGCCGGATTCGCCGGACTCCTCCGGCTTTTCGGTCTTCGCCGGCTTCGCCGGCTGCTCGTACCGCTGTTCCTGCTTCCGCTGCTCGGCCTTCTGCTTGGCGAGCGTGTGCTGGAGGAAGGACCACCCGACGCACCCCGCGCACAGGACGGCCGCGATGGCGATGCCCGCGAAGACCTTCCCGAGCCGTTCGTCCGCCGTACGCCGCGCCCGCTGCGCGCCGAACAGCAGCGCGTCCCGCATTCTGCGCCGGCGTACGGCCACCGACTCGAGCAGTTGGCTGTCGTAATCCCGTGCCATGCGTCGTCCGTCCCCCTTGCTTTGCCTCCGCAACATAAAGCATGGCCGAGCGGCAGGTACACCCCAGGGCCACCGGGGCCGGTGGCCGGGTCAGTGGGTGGCGTGTTCCCCGTGGTCGGAGACCTGGGCCGCGCCCCACCGGTGGAGGGCGTCGACCAGGGCGGGGTCGCCGGTGCGGAACCGCAGGGTGGCGCCGGCGGGCCGGTCGGCGTACGTGATCCGGACGCGGTCGGCGCCGGCGGCCAGTTCCCCGAGCCCCGGCATGCCGGTGCCGTGGATACGGGCGGGGTCGCCGTAGTCGCCTTCGCGGAACCGCTGCGCCTCGCCCGCCAGGTGTGCGCGGATCAGCCGGATCTGCCCGGCGTCGGCGGGGTCGTCGCTCACCACTTCCTCCACCAGTCCGTCGGCGGCCGGTGTGAACCGGTGGGTGGTGCGGTCGAGGTCGAACGGCATGACGGAGGCGCCCTTGCGGGCGACCTCCTCCTGCCGGGACTGCTCCTGCCGGGACCGCTCCGGCCCGGGCCGGTCCGCGGGCGCCCCGTCGGACGCGGCGCAGCCGGCGGACAGCAGCGCCACGAGCGGTACGAGCGGCACGAGGAGGCGTATGCCCCGAAGGGCACCTCTACAGGTCACGGCTTGCTTCCTCCAGTAGGCGCAGTGCCCGGATCACGGCGGGGCGCTGCGCCTTCGGCACCCTGTCGAGGAGTGTGGAGAGCCGGTCGGCCCGGCGGCGGGCCACGTCGGCCGCGACCCGCTCGCCCCGTTCGGTCAGCCCGACGAGCCGGCCGCGGCCGTCGGCGGGGTCCGCCGCCCGGTCGGCCCAGCCGCGCGCGATCAGTTGGTCGACGAGCCGGCTGGTGGTGGACTTGGTGAGGTTCAGCCGCTCGCCCAGCGCCCGCTGGGACAGGCGCCCGGGGCGCAGCACGGTGACCGCGTGGGCCTCCGCCGTGGACAGCGGGGCGCCGCACGGGGTGCGATCGGCGTCGAGCAGGCCGAAGGTGCGCACGAAGCGCACGAAGGCATCGGAGAACGCTTCCGCCGAAGCGTCGTCGGAACGACCGGACATGGTTGCAATGTAGAACTATCTAGTCCCATCTTGCAACCACTTTTGGCGGCGGTGCGGTGGCGCCGTACGGCGTGCGGGCGGAGGCTGGACTGCGAGGACGCGAGCACGACCCGTACGGACCCGCTCAGAGGGCAGAACGCATGATCCAGTCAGCAGATATCCGCGAGTGGCGCAATCACGATGTCGTCGACCCCAAGGGGCACAAGATCGGCGTGCTGGAGGCCGTCTACGTGGACACCGCCACCGACGAACCGGCCATGGCCACCGTCAGGACAGGACTGCCGACCCGGCAGCGGCTGGTCTTCGTCCCCCTCGACGAGGCGGTCGTCGGACCGGGCTACCTCAAGGTCTCGCACCCCAAGGGCGAGGTCCGCAAAGCCCCGTCCATCGGCACGGACGACGTCCTGCCCGTCGAGGGCGAGGCCCAGATCTTCCAGCACTACGGCATGGCCTACCAGCCCGGCGCCAACGGCGAACGGAAGCTCGCGCGCCGCTGACCCGGCCGCCCACCCCGAGGAGGTGTTCGCCCCATGGCGTTGTTCCTGTTCCTGATCATCGTCGCGATCATTCTCGGGCTCATCGGCGCCGTCGCCGAGGGCCTGATGTACCTGCTGATCATCGGCATCGTCGTGCTGGTGCTCGACGTGCTCCTCTTCGCGTACCGCTGGAACCGCCGCTCCCGCCGCCGCCCGGTGCGCTGAGCGGGCTTCAGGTCAGCAGCGGTCCGAAGACGGCCCGGCCCAGCGCCTCCGCCAGTACGGCGCTGCCGCCGCCGCCAGTTCCTCCTCCGTCGGCGGCCGGCCGTGCGTGGCGAAGGCGCGCAGCACCGCCCGCTGCACCGCGCGCCGGCCGCCCTACTCGGGCGCGAGCCGCCCCCGGCCGCCCCGGACCACGGCGAGGACGGCACGCAGCCGGTCCACCGTCGGCACGGCGCTCCCGCCGGGGTCCACCCGGCACGACAGGCTCGGCGCCTCCCCCTCCCGTACGAACGGGTCGGCGCCGTTCACCAGCAGGGTCGGCGAGCCGTGCATGCCCAGCCGTACGGCTTCGGCCTCGTCCCGCACCTCCCGCCACTCCACCCGGACGTCGTCCTCCTGCCCGGCCATCGCCTCGGCCAGCCGCTCCCGCAGCACGTCGGCCTTCGGGCACCCGGGCACCACCAGCACGGTCAATGCCACCGTCTCCATGCCGGCGACGCTAGACCTTCCAGTGCGGTGGAAGGTCAAGCCGTACGGTGGACACATGCGCATCGGAGCCCTCGCCACCACGGCCGGGATCAGCACCAAGGCCGTCCGCTTCTACGAGCAGGCCGGGCTGCTCCCCGAACCTCCCCGCACCCCTTCGGGCTACCGCGACTACCCGCCCCGGGCGGCCGACCGGCTGGCGTTCATCCGCAACGCCCAGGCCGCCGGGCTCACCCTCGCCGAGATCCGCGAGGTCCTCACCATCCGCGACAGCGGCGAGGCCCCGTGCGGCCACGTCGGCATGCTCGTCGCCCGGCACCTCCGGCAGGTCGAGGAGCGGATCGCCGAGCTCACCCGGGCCCGGACCGCCCTCCTCGACCTCAAGGAGAAGGCCGACGCCACCGACCCGGCCACCTGCCCGGAAGGCCCCGTCTGCCGCATCCTCGGCACGAGCTGACGTGGCCGCGCGGGTGGCCGCCCGGCGGGTGCCGGCCGGGTCCGGCGTGTCCTGATCACGCCACCCGCGGGCGATGGTGTCGGCCTGCTGGACCACGGGGTAGACGGCGTTGACGCTCGGTACGCGGGACGACGAGGTGACGCCCACGGCCCAGACGCGTTCCGGCACCGGACTGCCGGGGAAGCGGACGCGGAGGTCCTCGCCGATGTGGGGCGCCGGCCCCGGGCGAGAGCGCGGGGTGGGGGCGTCGAGGCGGAGCCGGTCGCCCGACGTGTGCAGCGGCGGGTCGTCGTAGCCCGCGGCCGTGACGACGGCGTCGAACCGCTCGGCCTCGCCCCCGGCCCACACCGCCCGCCAGGGCGGACCGGGCGCGACCTCCGCCGGCACCCCGCGCCGGACCGTCAGCCGGCCGGACTCCATGTGGCCGAGGAGGGTCCGGGCCGTGCCGAGCGGGAAGGCGCCGAGGTAGCGGAGCAGCGGCGCGCACCGCCGCAGTACGGTCGCGCGCGCCGGGGCGTCCAGGGCCGGCAGCACCTGGTTCGCCGCGTCCACCAACGCGCAGAGGATGTCCTGCCAGTGGGTGTGGCCGTTCTCGGCGAGCCGGATCTCCCGGCGCAGCCGCTCCACCGTGTCGACGGACGTGGTCACCTGGTCGCGGAGCCGCTCGGCACCGACGGTGGACGTCGCCTTGGCGACGAGCGCGACGAGCTGCCGTTCGAGCCGGGGGCCGGAGAAGTCCAGGGCGGCGAAGTCCGCGGTCAGCGGCGGGCCGGGGCGGGCTCCGGTACGGGCGCGTACGGCGGGCAGCTCTCCCGAGGGGGACGCCATGACGACGCGATGACCCGCCCCGCACAGCAGCAGCGCGGCGTCGATCGCGGACAGCCTGCTGCCCAGCACCAGGACGCGGGAGGCGGTCCGGGGCATCGCCGCGAGCAGGGCGCCCTCGGGGTACGGGCCGAGGAACAGCCCCTGCCTGCCGAGATGGGGCCGCAGTGTCGCGGGTACGACAGGACCGGCGTAGCCCTGGCAGAGCAGGACGTCGGTGGCGCCGACGCGGCGGCCGTCGTCGAGCACGACCTCGTACCCGCCACCGGGGAGACGGCGCACGGCGCTCGCCCGTCCGGGTACGTGCCCGCCGGCCCCGCCACCCCGCCGGTGCAGCACTCCGTAGGTCACGTAGCGGTCCCGGACGTACCGGGAGAAGTGGTGGCGGGGGACGAAGGCGTACCGGTCGGCGGGGACCCCACGCGCCAGCAGGTGGTCCAGGAAGTCGTCCGGGGAGCCCGGCACCAGGGACATGATGCCCACGGAGGTGTTGCACAGCAGCGCCGGTGACGTCGTCGCGAACGCCCTGCCCGTACCCACCGGCAACGGATCGACGATGTCGATGCGTGCCGCGACCCGGTGCCGGACCAGCGCGACGAACGCGGCGACGCCCGTGGCGCCCCCTCCCACGATGACCACGTGCCGCCCCACCCGTCAGCTCACCCGCCCGTGCGTCACGCCGAAACGTCCCTGGTGGGCGGCGAGTTGGCGAGCGTCGTCCAGCAGGAACGGCAGGTCGGAGCGGACCATGGCCCGAATGGCCAGCAGGGGCACCGGGCTGCGCAGTGGGCGGAAGTCACGGTTCCACAGACCTGGGGCGGCGGGCGGACCGTCGTGGAACTCCCCGACCATCAGGCCCTGTTCGACGAACTCCGTCTTCAGCGCGCGCTGTGCCGCCTCGATCGCCCAGGCGAGGTCCTTCCGGGTGAGCGCCGGGAAGAGCACCAGGAGTGCGGCCCTTCGCCGGTCGGCCACCTGGGGCATGACGCCGCCGTGCCCGGTGAACCAGTCCCGGTACGCCCGCATCACCGCGATCACCTCTCCCGTCCCCGACGGCCGGTCGGGCCACACCGCGGCCCGCAGGCCCCGATGGGCCAGCGCGCCGGGCACGTACGGGCAGACGGGACCGGGCCGCCCGAGCTCGCCGTGCGGGCGGGCCAGGTACTCCCGCACCCACCGCACCACCGCGCGGCAGGCTTCCGGGTGCGCCACCCCGGGCGGCACCGCGTCGAGCGGCCACGGGGCCGGCAGCGCTGCCGCCCCATGACCGTCGCCCGCGCGCCACCGATCTGTCCGACCCGGTGTCGCCGGTCCGGTGAGCATGCTCAGCGCGCCACCGCGAAGTCGGCGATCGGCTCGTCCGTGGCGTAGAAGCGGATGGCGGACTTCAGCACCTCGTCCACCGAGACCCGTCCGTCACCGTCGGTGTCGAGCTGCGCCGCCTTGATCCGCGCCCGCTCCGGCGTCGCCCGCATCGCCCGGAGCATGCGCTCCCACTCCTCGACGGTCACCCCGCCGCTGTCATCGGCGTCCGCGACGTCGATCACGGCGGCGGCCCAGGGCCGGACCATGTCGACGAATCCGGCGGGGTTGTCGAGCAAGTGGTCGCAGGCGGCCCGCACGAACTCGTCCTCGGTGATCCGGCCGTCGCCGTCCCTGTCGGCGATGTCGGCGAAGGATCCCCACAGGTGCAGCGCGCCCTGGATCAGCGCCTTGCCCTTGGGCGTGGCGGGTGATTCACCGAATTCGGCCAGGATCGACTCGGCGAGCTGCCGGAAGTCCGCCTCGGTCACCACACCGTCCCCATCACGGTCGAAGGTGCTGAACCGCGAGGCGATCTTCTGTCGGTAGTCATTCAGGCTCACGGGAGGTGTCTCCTTCTGTTCGAACCGCTTCTCGGCCGGTCCGGCCGGACCGGCCGAGACAAGCTGTAGCGACGAGCGTCCGGAGCGACCACCTGGCGCGGCCTGCGGAACATGCCGCCGATTGCAGCAAAACGGCAGGTCACACCACCCGTGTCCGGTCACCTTGAGGACCGGGCTGAACGGTGGAGGCTCCGCCGTGAGCGCCCTGTCAGCGCGGCTCCGCGGCCAGGCGGACGGCGGTGTCCAGCAGGGAGACGGTGAACGGGTGGCGGGGGGACGTCAGAACCTGCCGCGCCGGGCCCTGTTCGACGAGCTCGCCCGCGTCGAGGACGGCGATCCGGCCCGCCAGGGCGGCGGTGTCCAGGTCGTGGGTGATCAGGACCAGGGCGAGGTCGCCGCGTTCCCGGAGGAGGCCGGTGAGGGTGTCGAGGATGCCGCGCCGGGTGACCGTGTCGAGGCCGGAGGTGATCTCGTCGCAGACCAGCACCCGGGGCCTGGCCAGCAGGGCGCGGGCGAGGGCGGCGCGCTGGAGTTCGCCGCCGGAGAGCCGGCCGGGGCGGCGGCGTACAAGGGCGTCGCTCAGCCCGAGACCGGTCAGGGTGGCCAGCGCCTCGGCGGTCGCCTCCTCGCGGTCGGCGCCCCGCAGCCGTACCGCCGTGCGGGCCACCTGGTCCAGGACCGGGCGGTGTTCGTCGAAGGCGGCCCGCGCGTCCTGGAAGACGTACTGCACCGCCGCCAACTGCTCGCGGGTGCGGGCGCGCAGGCTGCGGGGCAGCGGGCTGCCGTCGAGGTGGACGTCGCCGTCGTGGTCGCGGTGGAGCCCGGCCAGGCAGCGGCCGAGCGTGGTCTTGCCGCTGCCGGACCGGCCCACCAGCGCCAGGCACTCGCCGGTGCGGAGGGTGAGGGGCTCGGCGGTGCGCAGCACGGTGGTGCGGCCGTGCCGGGCGGTGAGGCCCTCGGGTACGTGGAGGACGACGCGCCCCTCATCGGCGGACGCGTCGGCGGGGAACTCCGGTGCCGCGGCGAGGAGTTCGCGCGTCCAGGGATGCCGGGGCGCGAGCCACAGCCGTTCGGCGGGGCCCGACTCCACCACCCGGCCGGCGCGCATCACGAGGACGTCGTCGGCGAGGTCCCGTACGACGTCCAGGTCGTGGCTGAGCAGGACCACGGCGATGCCCTGCCGGGCCACCGCCGCGAGCTGGTCCACCACGTGCCGTTTGGTCAGCGGGTCGAGGCCGGTCGTCGGCTCGTCGGCGACGACGACCCTGGCCCCCAGCAGCAGCGCCTGCGCGAGGACGACGCGCTGCTGCTGGCCGCCGGACAGTTGGTGCGGGTAGCGCCGCAGCAGCGCCTCGCCGTCCGGGAGCTGGGCGCGGGCGAGGGCGTCCAGCACCCGGTCCCGGACGGCCGCCCGGCGCTCCCGCCTCGGCAGGTCGCGCACCTGGGCGCGGGCGATGTCGGTGAGCAGGGCGTCCACCCGGCGGGCGGGGTTGAGGACGGCGCCCGGGTGCTGCGGCACGTACCCGACCAGCCCCTCGGGTACGCGGACGTCGCCGCTCACCCGCGCACCGGGTGGGTACTCGCCGAGCAGGGCCAGGCCCGTGGTGGTCTTGCCGCTGCCGGACGCGCCGACCAGGGCGGTGACCTTCCCGGGCTCGACCCGCAGGCGGACGCCGTCGACGATCGCCCGGTCGCCGATCTCGACGCGCAGGTCCCTGACTTCAGCGACGGGGTTCACGTGCGTTTCCTCTTCTCCAGTACCGCGTCGAAGAGCAGGTTGCTCCCCATGGTCAGGGCGACGATCAGCAGCGCGGGCACCACCACCGCCCAGGGCTGGACGAACAGCCCGGTGCGGTTGCGGTCGACCATCACCGCCCAGTCGGCGGCGTCCGGCGCGACTCCGACACCGAGGAAGGCGGCCGTCGCCACCAGGTACAGCACGCCCGTCAGCCGTACGCCCGCGTCGGCCACGAGCGTGCGCGCGGTGGACCTGCCGACGTACCCGACCGCCATCCGCCACCACGTCTCGCCCTGCATGCGCAGCGCCTCCACCGCCGGGCGGGACGCCGCCTCCGCCGCCGCGGCGCGCACGATGCGTGCCGCGTCCGGGATGTTGACGAGCGCGACCAGCAGCGCGAGGCCGACCGCGCCGGGTGAGAAGACGGCGGCGACCAGCAGGATCATCAGCAGCGACGGCACCGCGAGCAGCACGTCGAGCGGCCGCATCAGCAGCTCCTCCAGCCAGGTGCGGTGGGTGAGCGCGCTGATCAGGCCGAGCGGCAGGGCCACGGCGTAGGCGAGGGCCGTCGCGGCGAGCGCGACGACCACCACCGGCCGCCCGCCCAGCAGCACCTGCCGCCACACGTCCCGCCCGATGAAGTCGGTGCCCAGCCAGTGCCCGCCGCCGGCGGTGAACGACGTGGCCCGGGGCCCGGGTTCGCCCGCGAACAGCGGGCCGAGCAGGGCGATGAGGAGCGGCACGCCGACGATCAGCCCGCCCAGGACGAAGCGCCGTTTCACGCCGCCACCCCCGCTCGGGGCGCGAACCGGTGCGCGACCAGGTCGGCGCCCAGGTTGAGGACGACCGTGGTGACCCCGAAGACCACCGCGAGCCCCTGCACCACCGGCACGTCCCGCTCGGCGACCGCGTTCATCAGGACGGTGCCGAGGCCCGGGATCACGTACAGCGCCTCCACGACGATCACCCCGCACAGCAGCCAGTCGATGGTGCGGGCCAACTGCTGGGCGGCGGGCGTGACCGCGTTGGGCAGCGCGTGCGCGTACCGGACGCGGGCGCCGCCGATCCCGTACCGCCGGGCCTGGGCGGCGTACGGCGCGGCCAGCGCGTCGATCATGCCCGCCCGCACCAGCCGGGCCAGCGAGCACACCGGCCGCGACAGCAGGACCAGCACGGGCAGGACGAGGGCGGCGGGGTGGGCGAGCAGGTCGGTGCCGTAGCCGACGGCGGTCGGCGGCAGCCAGCCGAGCCGCAGCGCGAACACGGTGATCAGCAGCACCCCGAACGCGAACTCCGGCACCGCGTACACCCCCAGCGTCACCGAGCTGACCAGCCGGTCCGCCCACCGCCCCTCGTGCCGGGCGGCCAGCACGCCGAGCCCGACACCGACCGGCACCAGCAGCGTCACGGTGAGAACGGCGAGCAGCACGGTCGGCCCGAAGCCGTCCGCGAGGTAGGTGGCGACGGGCCGGCCCGACGCCAGCGAGGTGCCGAAGTCGCCGCGCAGCAGCCCGGCCGCCCAGTCCGCGAGCCGCTCGTGGGCGGGCCGGTCCAGCTCCATCGCCTCGCGGATGGCGGCGATCCGCTCCGGATCGGGCTGGTCGCCCGCGAGGGCGACGGCGGCGTCGCCCGGCAGCGCCTCGGTGAGGGCGAAGACGAGCAGCACGACGGCCGCCGTCTGGCCCGCACCGAGCAGCAGCCGCCGGGTGACGTAGGAGCGGAGTCCGCTCACACCAGCCACACCTTGTCGAACCGCGCCCAGTCGAGGGAGTTGGCGGGCGCCTTGGACTCGACGCCCTGGACGTTCTTGGCCGTACCGATGATCCAGTCGGCGAACCCCCAGACCAGGAAGCCGCCCTCGGCGTGCAGGCGGCGCTGCATCCGCTCGTAGACCGCCGTCCGCGCGGTCTTGTCCTTGGTGGACTGCGCCTGCTGGTACAGGGCGTCGAAGTCCTTGTGCTGCCACTTGGTGGCGTTGGTGGTCGAACCGGTCAGCAGGCGCTGGGAGATGTGCGCCTCGATGGGCATGGCGCCGGAGCGGTAGCAGCACAGGGTGCCGGAGTCGAGGATGTCCTTCCAGTAGCTGTCCTTGCTGCCCGTCCTGACCGTGACGGTGACGCCGGCCTCGGCCGCCTGGTCGCGGAAGATCGCCGCGGCCTCGGTGAACCCGGCGGCGACGGGCGAGGTGTCCAGGGTGACCTTCAGCTTCTCGGCACCGGCCTGCTTGAGCAGCGCCTTCGCCCGGTCGAGGTCCCGCTCACGCTGCGGGAGACTCGCGGCGTAGTACTCGTACCCCTTGCCGAACAGGTCGTTGCCGATCTCGCCCGCGCCGGACAGGGCGCCGTCGACCAGCTCCTTGCGGTCGGCGATCAGGAAGAACGCCTCGCGGACCCGCTTGTCGTCGAACGGCGGCCGGTCGGTCTTCATGGCGAACGACTGCATGGCGCTGTTGCGCAGCCGGACGATCCGGACCTGTCCCTGCTTCTCGTGGGCGCGGGCGGTGGTGGGGTTCAGCTCGTGGGCGTACTCGACCTGGCCGCCGAGGAGGGCGTTGACCCGCGCGGACTCCTCGTTGGCGACGACGAACTCCAGCTCGTCGAGGTACGGGGCGCCGTCCCAGTAGTCGTCGTTGCGCTTGAAGACGGCGGAGCGGCCGGGGGCGAAGGACACGAAGCGGAACGGCCCGCTGCCGACTGGCTCCTTGTCGAAGTCCTGCTCGCCGGCCGGGACGATGTAGGCACCGAACGCGGCGAGTACGTTGGGGAATTCGGCGGTCGGGCGCTTGAGGACGAACTCGACGGTCCGCGCGTCGACCGCCCGGCTCGCCTTGAGGTCGATGGGCTCCAGGGACGCCTTGGCGCGGAACGCCTTGGCCGGGTCGGCGATGCGGCGGTAGCTGAAGAGGACGTCGGCGGCGGTGACCGGCTTGCCGTTGTGGAACGTGGCCTTGCGGAGGGTGACCTTCCAGCGGTCCAGGGACGCGTTGGGCTCCCAGGCGGAGGCGAGGCGCGGCCGGGCGGACAGGTCGGGCCCGTAGTCGGCGAGCTTGTCGAACAGGGCCTTGGCGCGGGCCACGTCGGCGAACAGGTTGGCGAGGTGCGGGTCGAGCGTCTCGCTCGCGCCGCCCCCGGCGAACGCGGCGCGCAGCCGCCCGCCGCGCTTGGGCTTGCCGTCGCCCGCGCCGGTGGTGCCGGTGGCGGGCCCGCCGCCCGCGCAGCCGGTCAGGGCGAGCGCGCCGAGGCCGGCGGCGGCCGCGCCTCCGGCGACGGTGAGGAAGCCCCGGCGGCGCAGACCGGGGAAGCGTGGGTCGTTCACGGGGACGTCGTTCATGGCGGATTCCCTTGCTGCTGGACGAGCGGATGGAAGGCGTGGGGGGCGGCGGCGTTACGTGCGGAGACGGGCGACCAGGTGCAGCCGGTCGGCGTCGGCCGTGGCGGCGGGCGGGTCGCCCTCCCGCCACGGCGGCTCGGTGCGCGGGCCCGGCCGGTCGTACAGGCCCAGCACCTCGAAGCCGTGGGCGGCCAGGACGTGGCGCAGCTCCTGCGGGAACAGCAGCCGCCAGGCGGAGCGCTGCTCGACGGGCGGGGAGCCGTCGTCGGCGGTCCACACCCGGGTGCGCCGCAGCAGTTGGGCGGTCCGGTCGACGTACAGGGTGGTGACGGACCGGTAGGTGGTGCCCTGCCAGGTGAAGGCGGCGCGGGCCGGGGTGTCGAGCAGCTCGGTGCGGCCGAGGAAGAAGGCGCCGTTGCGCATTTCGGCGACGAACAGCCCGCCGGGCGCCAGGGCGCGGCGGCAGGACGCCAGGAAGCCGTCGAGCTGGGCGTTGGTGTGGCAGTACAGCAGGGCGCTGTCCAGGCACACCACGGCGTCGAAGGCGTCCTCGCCGAGGTCGAACCCGTGCAGGTCGGCCCGGACGTAGTCGGGGCCGGGGTGGTGTTCGCGGGCGTACGCCAGCATCGCCTCGGACAGGTCGGCGCCGGTGACGCGGCGGCCGGCCCGGTGCAGGTGGGCGGCGTCGCGGCCGGTGCCGCAGCCGATGTCCAGGACGCGCGGCCCGGCCCCGTACCGGCGCAGGGTGTCCTCGGCCCACCGCCCGGCGAGCCGGTCGGGGTCGGGGAAGCGGGCCTCGTACAGCGCGGGGTTGTCGGTGAGGAGGTTGGTCATGGTGGTCATACGCGTCGCCTCACGTGGCCGGTCTCGTGCGTCGGTTCTGCTTTTGGGGCCGTCCGTGCTTCCGGTACGGGCTCGGTGGCGCGCTCCGGGAGGACGCCCAGCCGGTGCAGCCACGCCACGCCCGCCGCGGAGGCCAGCCCGAAGGCGAGGCAGCAGGCCCAGGGCAGCCAGGGCGCGGCCCCGTGCTCACCGGTGTCCATGGCCCAGCCGACGACCGTGTTGCCCACCGCCGCGGCGATGCCGGAGACCACGTAGAACAGCCCGAAGTACGTGCCGGTCAGCTCCTGGCGGCCGAAGCCGGGGATCAGCTCCATCACGAACGGCTGGGCGATCATCACGCCCAGGTACAGCAGCAGCGCCCCGGCGAGGACGGGCAGCGCCCGCAGCACGGCCCCGCCGGGACCGTCCCCCGGCGCCGCTCCCGCCACCACCATGGGCGGCACGAAGGCCAGCCCCATCAGGGCGAGGCCCGTGGCGATCCACCGCGCCCGGCTGCCGCGCTCCTTCAGCGACCGGGTGATGCGCAGTTGGAGCCACAGGTTGGACAGGGTGCCCACGAGGAAGACGAGCCCGGCCGCGCCGTCCCAGCCGGTGGCCCGGCGCGCCCCGTCGGGCAGCAGCAGGTAGAGCTGGTTCTCCATGGTGAACATGCCGACCATGGCCAGAGAGAAGGCCAGGAAGCGCCGGTTGCCGACGACCTCCCGCCAGTCCCCGAGGACGCTGCTGTTGGCCGGCGGGGCGACCTCGCGCGCCGGGAGGACCAGCGCCTGCGCGAGGGTGAGCAGCGCGAAGATCCCGGCCGCGGTGAGCGCGGAGGCCCGGAAGTCGACCAGCAGGAGGGCGCTGCCGAGGAGCGGCCCGATCAGGGCGCCGGTCGTGGCGAACACGTTGAACAGGGCGAACGCCTCGGCCTTGCGCCCGCCCGCCTCCTGGGCGAGATAGGCGCGCACGGCCGGGTTGAACAGCGCGCCCGCCAGCCCGCTGAGCACGGAGGCGGCCAGCAGCACCGCGAGCCCGTCGCCGAGCGCGAAGAGCCCGAAGCCGACGGTCCGCAGCCCGCACCCGGCGATGATGACCCGGCGCGCGCCCAGCCGGTCCGACGCCGAGCCGCCGATGAGGAACAGGCCCTGCTGGCTGAGGTTGCGGACGCCGAGGACGACGCCGACCACGGCCGCCGACATCCCCAGGTCCTCGGTGAGGTGCAGCGCGAGGTAGGGGATGAGCAGGTAGAAGCCGATGTTGACGCCGAGCTGGTTGACCAGGAGCAGCCGGATCGCGAGCGGGAAGCCGCGTATCTCGTGCCACATCCGCCACGTCTTCACGCGCTCGCCTCCCGCTCCTCCGGGTGGCGCGGCCGCACGCCCAGGCCGGGGCCACGGCCCGCCCGGACCGTGCCGTCGGCGCCGCCGATGCCGGTCCACGGGTCGTCGGCGAGCAGCAGGTGCCCGTCGAGGTCGGCCCAGCGGGCGCGGTCCGCGAGGTGGACGGCCGGGGCGAGGCCGAGCGTGCTGGCGGTCAGGCAGCCGAGCATCAGCTCCGTACCGGTGCCCTCGATCAGCTCGGCGATCCGCAGCGCGGCCGTGACGCCCCCGCACTTGGCGAGCTTGACGTTGACGCCCTGGACGCGCCCGGCGAGGCGCCGGACGTCCTCGATGCCGACCGCGTCCTCGTCCGCGATGACCGGCAGCGGGGACCGTTCGGCGAGCTTCGCCAGCGCCTCCGGGTCGCCCGGGGCGAGCGGCTGCTCGACGGCCTCCACGCCGAGCGCCGCGAAGAGCGGCAGCAGCCGTTCGCACTCCTCGGCCGTCCACGCCCCGTTGGGATCGAGGAGCAGCCGCGCGTGCGGGGCGGCCGCCCGGACGGCCCGTACGCGTTCGACGTCGTCGCCGGGGTCCGGGGCGCCGGCCTTGACCTTGAGCACGGTGAACCCGTCCCGCGCCAGGCGCCCGGCCTGGCCGGCGGCGCGGTCCGGCGGGGTGATGCCGATGGTGAAGGCGGTCGCGGCACAGGGCGCGGCGGGGGCGCCCAGCAGGTGGTGGACGGGGACTCCGGCGCGCTTGCCGACGAGGTCGAGCAGCGCCGACTCGACCGCGGCGGTCACGGCGGGCGGGGTGTCGTCAAGGGTGGGCTCACCGGCGCGGAGGGCGTCGAGGGCGCTCTCGGGGTCGGCGTGACGGCGCAGTTCGACGGCCTTGTCGTCCAGCAGCCGCCCGATGGCCGGGGCGTCGAGGCCGTAGTACGTGCTGGTCACGACCTCGCCGTGGCCGCTCAGCCCCTCGTGCTCGACGCTCAGCCACACGGCGTCGCGGGCGGCCATGGTGGAGCGGGAGATGCGCAGCGGCTCGGTGAGCCGGAGGTGTACGGTGCGCCGGCTGACGTTCACGGGTTCTCTTTCGTGGCTTCCGTAGGGATGTCGAGCGGGTCGGTCACGGTCCGGCAGCGGACCCAGCCGGTGGCCTCGACGGCGCGCGGGTGCGGGATCTCGACGGGCCGGGTGGCGGCGGTGGCCGGGTCGACGCCGTGGGCGGTGGTGAAGTCGTCGTCGTAGACGGAGCCGAGGTAGCGGTGCGGCCCGTCGGGGAAGACGGTCGCGACGACGGCCCCGGGATGGACGCGGGCGGCCCAGGCGGCGACGAGGGCGACCGCGCCGGTGGACCAGCCGCCGCTGACGAAGCTGGTCCGGGCCAGGCGGCGGCAGGCGTCGGTGGCCTCGGCCGGGCCGACCCAGTGGACCTCGTCGAAGGCGTCGTAGGCGACGTTGCGCGGGTGGATGCTGCTGCCGAGGCCGCGCATCAGGCGGGGCCGGGCTGGCTGGCCGAAGATGGTGGAGCCGGTGGCGTCCACGCCGATCAGGCGCAGGTGGGGCCAGTGCCGCCGTAGCGGGCCGACGATGCCGGCGCTGTGGCCGCCGGTGCCGACGCTGCACACGAGCACGTCGAGGTGGTCGAGCTGGCCGGCCAGTTCGGCGGCCATCGACGCGTAACCGGCGGTGTTGTCCGGGTTGTTGTACTGGTCGGGCCAGTACGCGCCCGGCAGCAGCGCCAGCAGCTCGCGCAGTTTCGCGAGCCGGGCCGCCTGCCAGCCGCCCTCGGCCGCCGGGCGGTCCACCAGCTCCAGCCGGGCACCGTGGGCGCGCAGCAACTGCCTCACGGACGGCTCCAGTTCGGTGTCGCCGACCAGCACGATGGGGTGTCCCAGCGCCTGGCCGGCGAAGGCGAGCCCGATGCCGAGCGTCCCGGAGGTGGACTCCACGACCGGGGCGCCGGGGCGCAGCTCGCCGCGCTCGCGGGCGCCGAGCAGCATGGACACGGCCGCCCGGGCCTTCATGCCGCCGACGCCGAGGCCTTCGAGCTTGGCCCAGAACCCGGGCTGCGGGCAGGGCAGGTCGGCGGTGACCCGGGCGAGCGGGGTGCGGCCGACGAGGGCGAGCAGCTCGCGGTTGCCGGCCGTGGAGCCGGGGAGGACGGCCGTGGTCACAGGGCGCCCCCGTAACGGTGGATGGTGCCCGGCCCGCCGTCCAGCCAGAAGAACGGGTACGGCTCCGCGCACACCGCGCTCACCCCGGCGCCGATCAGGCGCGGCAGGACCGCGCTGCCGGTCTGGGCGAACATCACCAGCGGCTTGCCGTGTCGCACCGCGTGCTCGCGCAGCGGCTCGAAGGTGCCGTTGCCGAGCGTCATGCCGGAGGCGAGGACCGCGTCGCAGCGGTCCAGCTCCGCCAGGGCGTCGGTGCGCACCGGCTCGCCCCACTCGGTCGTGCCGCCCTTCAGGTCGCACGGTACGTACGCCAGGCCGCGCGCCCGCAGTGCCTCCAGCAGTGAGTTGACGACGCCGATGACGAGCACGGTGTCGCCCGGGGAGGCGTCGAGCAGGCCGGTGACCGCCCTCGCGCGGGCGCGGGACTTCTCCAGCGAGCTGCCGGCGGGGAGGTGGACGGGGCGTGCGCCGTGCTCGGGCGCGTGCGGCAGGACGTGCGCCAGGTACGCGTCCAGCGCGGCCACCCGTACCGGCAGCAGCTCGTGCCCCAGCAGGTGGGCGACGTCCGCGCCGACGCAGTCGTCGACCGCCCCGTCGGGCAGTCCGCCCGGCTCGACGGCGCAGGAGCCGACGGCGGCCGCGAGGCGCAGGCTCAGCACCTCGTTGCGGTAGCCGCCGCTGCGGCCGTCGTGGCGCACGGACTGGCGGGTGGTGAACGCCACGGAGATCCGCTGGCTGCCCGGGTCGGGGCCGAGTTCGCCGCCGAGCACGCGGGCGACGAGCTCGTCGTACGAGGAGGCCGTCGCCGTGGCCGTCGCCGTGGCCGTGGCCGTGGCCGTCATCATCGGCTCGGTGGTCATCGGTTCGGTGGTCATCGGCTGGGAGGTCATCGGTTCACCACCTTCGGGCGGAGCGCCGAGAGCAGGGCCTCGACGCGGTCCCGGGCGCCGGGGCCGTCGGCGTCGCCGGCCATGACGTGGCCGAGGTACTCGTTGTTGCTGCCCGCCGCCTTGACGGCCTTGCCCGGCTCGGCGAGCTGGAGTTCCAGGAGCCCCGGTGCGCGGCCCACCTCGTCGGCGCCGTCGATGCCGTCCAGCACGCCCTCCTCGCCGGGGACGAGGAAGCCGATGGCGGCGCTGCGCAGGCCGGTGGCCCGCCGTCGCAGGTCGGGCTCGCGGCCGAGGGCGACGTCCACACAGGCGGCGGCGAGGTCGATGCCGGTGACGTGGCGTATGAGCTCGGTGATGCGGTTGCCGGCGGGGCGGGGGTTGACCTCGACCACGCGGGGCCCGGCGGGGGTCAGCTTGATCTCGGTGTGGGTGACCACGGCGTCCAGGCCGAGGGCCTTGATGGCCTGGAGCGCGGTCTGCTCGGCCGCCTCGGTGTCGGCGGCGGACAGGGCGGCGGGGAACATGTGGCCGGTCTCGATGAAGGCGGGCGCGCCGCCGATGGACTTGTCGGTCACCCCGACCACGTGGGAGGTGCCGTCGAACGACACGGTCTCGACGCTGACTTCCGGTCCTTCCAGCAGCTCTTCGAGCAGGACGACCGGCGCCCGGCGCTGGCCCCGCGCGTTGACGGGGAAGCCGGCGAGCGCCCGGTGGGCGGCGGACAGGGCGGCCTCGTCGTCGACGCGGCGGACGAACATCCCGGCGCACAGGTCCACGGGCTTGAGCACCAGCGGGTAGCCCATCCCGGCCGCGGAGCGGGCGGTCTCGGCCCAGTCGGCGCAGACCGCGAAGCGGGGCCCGGGCACCCCGGCCTCCGCCAGGACGCGGCGCGTGGCGTCCTTGCGGCAGGCGTTCTCGACCGCCTCGGGGGCGGGGCCCGGCAGGCCGAGGTGCCCGGCGATCCGGGCGGCGGTGGGCAGGTAGTAGTCGCAGGAGGTGATCACCCCGTCGAAGCCCAGCGCGGCGTGGGCCCGCTCGACGAACGGCAGCAGCGCGTCCGTGTCGTTGGTGTCGGCGCTGAGCACATGGCGGGCGGCGAGCAGTGGGTGCGCGGTGCCCTCGGGGGCGGAGCGCAGGTAGTGGTGCAGGTCGCGGGTGAGGAAGGTGAACTCGTGGCCCTCCTCGCGGATCGCCCTCGGCAGCAGTCTGCTCATCGATCCGACCCAGCTCTCGACCATCAGCAGATGAGCCACGGCTTCCCCTTCATCGGTGTTCTCGGAGGTGTTCCCGGACGTGTTGCGAGCTTGACCGGAGAGCACGTTATCGATAATCGTTTTCATTGTCATCTGATTGTGCGTCGATTTTTGAATGCGAGACCCGTGCTTCCCGCTGCCCGCCGCCGTCCCGCCCTGCTGTACGCCCTTGTCGCCGCCACGGCGGCCGCCGCGCTGGCCCCGGCCCCCGCACGGGCCGAACCATCCGCCCCCGCGCTCCGGTTCGGCGCCTGTCCCGCCTCCGTGCCGGCCCCGCCCGCGCCCGACCGGGTCGAGTGCGGGTGGCTCGACGTGCCGCTGGACCACGACCGCCCCGGCGGCCCGCTGATCCGTATCGCCGTCTCGCGGGTGCCCGCCTCGGGCACGCCCGCCGAGCGGCGCGGCGTCCTGCTGGTGAACCCCGGCGGCCCCGGCGGCTCCGGGCTGCCGTACGCCGTCACCAAGCGGGCCAAGCTGCCCGAGAGCGTGCGGCGCGCGTACGACGTCATCGGCTTCGACCCGCGCGGCACCGGGCTCAGCGCGCCCGCCGACTGCGGTGCGATGGGCGGCCTGTTCGAGGCCCCCGGCCCCGATCCCGTACCGGCGGACCGCACGGCGGAGGCGGCGTACCTGGACTCCCTGCGGCGCATGGCGGACGACTGCGCCACCGGGACCGGCGACGCCCTGCCGTACCTGTCGACCGTCCGGACCGCCCACGACATGGACGCGATCCGTGCCGCGCTCGGCGAGGAGCGCATCGGCTTCCTGGGCGTGTCGTACGGCAGTTACCTCGGCGCCGCGTACGCCGCCCGGTACCCGCACCGGGTGGGGCGCATGGTGCTCGACAGCGTCGTCGGCCCCTGGGACTGGTACGACTTCGACGTACGCCAGAGCCGCGCGCTGCTGCGCCAGCGCGAGGTGTTCTTCGCCTGGACCGCCCGGCACCACGAGCGCTTCGGCCTGGGCCACTCCGCCGAGGAGATACGCGCCGCCTACCTGCGGGCCCGCGCCGGTTACGGCCCGGCGGAGTTCGACCGGGCCGTGTACCGGGCCCTCGGCCGCACCGAACGCTGGGCCCCGCTCGCCGACGGCATCCGCGCCTACCTGCGCGACGGCGACACCGCGCCACTGCGCCCCAAGGAGCCGTTCGACAGCCCCGCCTCACGCACGTACGAAGCCGCCAACCGCGCCGTGAAGTGCGCCGACGGCCCCGGGCCCACGCCCGGGCGGGTGGTGGCCGACCTGCGCCGAATACGCCGGCTCGACGCCCACCCGGTGCTCACCGGCATGGAGGCGTCCGCCTGCGCCTACTGGCACCACGAGCCCGCCCACCGCACCCCGCTCGGCTCACCGGACGCCCCGCCCGTGCTGCTGGTCGCCTCCGCGCACGACCCCGTCACGCCCATCGAGGGTGCCCGCGCGCTCCAGCGGCGGCTGCCCGGCTCACGCCTGGTGACCCTCCACGACGACTACTCGCACGGCGTGTTCGCCAGCCGCGGCAACGCGTGCGTGGACGCGACCGCCGCCGCGTACCTCACCGCCGGCACCGTCCCGCCGGCCGACGTGCACTGCACCGGCCCGGGACTGCCCACCCCCTAGGAACCCCCCCATGAGCGACTACACCATCCGCCCCGCCACCCCGGCCGACGTCGACGGCGCGCGGCGGCTGATGCTCGACACCTTCTACCGGGACTTCGGCTACGGCTACGTGCCCGAGTGGCACCGCGACGTCATCGACCTCGCCGGCACCTACCTCGAACACCCCCGGCACCTGCTCCTGGTGGCCGTGCGGGACGGCGAGGTGGTGGCCACCACCGGCGTACGGTCCACGGGCCCGGCGCACCCGCCGCACCCGCGCCGGCTCGCCGACCGCTACCCGCCCGGGACCACCGCGCAGCTCGTCCGCGTGTACGTCGCGCCCGAACACCGGCGGCACGGCCTGGCGCGGACCCTGGTGCGGCGGGCCTGTGACTTCGCCGCGTCGACCCCCGGCTACGACTGCGTCTACCTGCACACCAACGTCAACGTGCCGGGCGCGGAGGCCTTCTGGCGAAGCCTGGCCAGGGAGGTGTTCGACGCCCGCACGACGGGCGAGCACGGCCCGGGGGTGGGCACGGTCCACTTCGAGATCCCGCTGCCGCACTGACCCAAGTAGACCAACGTTCAATTGTTGAATCTGGTTCTGAAAACGATTGTCATTGTGTTACGGTCCCTTCCGCCCCGCTGCTCGTCCCGCCCGGAAGGGTCCCCGTGCGCCTGCCCGCCCGCCTCCTCCACGCCGCCGCCCTGGCCTCCGCGTCCGCCCTGCTCACCGGCTGCTTCAGCGCGTCAGGCGGCGCGTCGGGGAGCGACGGCGAGCGCATCCGCGTGGCGATGATGAACCCGCCGCGCTCCGGGCTCTCGCCGCTCTCCGACGACGCCTTCAAGCTGTCCCGCTGGTCCACCGCCGAGACCCTCGTCACCCTCGACGCCAACGGTGACCCCAGGCCCGCCCTGGCCACCGCATGGCGGCAGAGCGGCCGGGCCTGGACCTTCACCGTCCGCGACGGCGTCACCTTCCACGACGGCAGCCCGCTCACCGCCCGGGCCGTCGCACACTCCCTCACCAAGGCCGCCACCGCCTCGCCCAAGCCCCGCATCCTCGACGGCGTCACGCTCGGCGTGAAGGCGTCCGGGAACACCGTCACCGTCACCACCGCCGCCCCCGACCCGCTCGTCCCCCAGCGGCTCAGCTCGCCCCAGTTGTCGATCCTGTCGGCCAAGGCGTACCGCGGGAAGACCGTCAGCCCCGTCGGCACCGGCACCGGCGCCTTCCGGCTCACCAAAGTCAACGGCACCTCGTCCGCCGCCCTCGACCGGTACGACGGCTACTGGGGCACGAAGGCCAAGGCGCCCGGCATCGACGTCACCTTCGTCCCGGACGGCACCGCCCGCGCGGCCGCGCTGCGCAGCGGGGAGGCCGACATCGTCGAGGCCGTCCCGGTCTCGCAGGCCGCCCTCCTCGACCCGAAGCTGATCACCGAGGTGCCGATGCCGCGCACCAACACCCTCTACCTCAACAGCGCCAAGGGCCCCTTCCAGAACGCCGGGCTGCGCGCCGCCGCCCGCGAGGCCATCGACGCCACGGCGATCGTCGAGGGCGTGTACGAGGGGCGGGCCGACGTCGCCAAGGGGCTGCTCGGCCCGGCACTCCCGTGGGCGGCGGGCCTGCGCGCCGAGCCGAAGCGGGCGACGTCCCACACCCCGAAGGGCGCCGCGATCACCATCGGCACCTTCACCGACCGTGCCGAACTGCCCGAGGTCGCCCAGACCCTCCAGCAGCAGCTCCAGAAGGCCGGCTTCAAGGTCAAGCTGGAGGTGCGCGAGTACGCCAACATCGAATCCGACGCGCTGGCGGGCGAGTTCGACGCGTTCATCCTGTCCCGGGCCACCGTCCTCGATTCCGGGGACCCCGCCGCGTACCTCTACAGCGACTTCGCCTCCAAGGGCTCGTTCAACATCTCCCAGCTCGCCGACCCCACCGTCGACAAGGCCCTGGACAAGGCCGCCGCGACGAAGGCCGGTGACGCGCGCCGCCGGGCCGTGATGGCCGCCGAGGCCGCCGTACTGGCCACCGACGCCGCGATCCCGATGCTGCACGAGCGGGTCGTCCAGGGCGACGCGGCCGGTGTCGTGGGCGTCGAGCACGACCCGCGCGAACGGCTGCTCGTCACGCCTGCCACCTACGTCAGGTGAAGGCGGGTGTGAGGCGCGGCGCCGGGCTGGGCGGTGCGCTCGCCGCCGTCGTCGCGGTGGTCGGGCTGTTGCCCTGGCTGTCCGGGCGGGACCCGGCGCTCACCGTGCTGCGCGCCCGGTCCGCCGAGCAGGAGGCCACGCGCGAGGCGCTGGACGCCATCCGCGCCGACCTCGGGCTGGACGCCGGGCCCCTGTCGCTGCTGGGCGGCTGGGCCGCCGGGTTGGCCCGGGGCGACCTGAGCACCTCGTGGGTGTCGGGCACCGACGTCCTGCCGTCCGTCGTCGCGGGGCTCCAGGTGTCGCTGGGCCTGATGGGGGCCGCGCTCGCCGTCGCCCTGCTGGTCGCGGTCGCCCTCGCCGCGCCGGTGCTGGTGCGCGGCCGGGGCACGTCGGGCGCGTTCGCGGCCATGCTGGCCGCCGTGCCCGAATTCCTGCTGGCCACCGTGGCGTTGATCGTCGCCGGGGTATGGCTGGGCTGGCTGCCCACGTCCGGCTGGCAGGGGCCCGCGCACCTGGTGCTGCCCGCCGTCGCGCTGGGCGTTCCGGCGGGCGGGCTGCTGGGGCGGCTGGTCGCCGACGCGCTGCCCGGCGTGTACGACGAGCGGTGGGTGGAACTGTGGCGCGGGGCGGGTGTCTCGCGCGTACGGGTCGCCCTGGCCGCGCTCCGGCGCGTGACTCCGCCGCTGGTGCCGCAGTTCGGCATGGTCGCGGTGGGGCTCACGGGCGGGGCGGTCGCTGTCGAGACGGTGTTCGCGGTGCCCGGCATCGGGCGTACGTCGCTGGGCGCGGCCAAGTCCCAGGACCTGCCGCTGCTCCAGGGTTCCGTGCTGGCGCTGCTCGTGCTCGGGCTGGCCGTCGGCGCGCTCGCCGCCCTCATACGGCGGCGGCTGCTCGGCCCAGGGCTGCGGGACGCGGGCCTGACGCTGCCCGCCGCCCGGCCGGTCCGGGTCACCCCCGCCGTGCCGGTGGTGCTCGGGGTCGTCCTGGCCGCCGTCATCGGCTGGGGGCTGCTGCGCGACCCGTACACCGTCGACACCGCCGCCCGGCTCGCCCCGCCGTCCCTCGCGCACCCGCTCGGCGCGGACGGCCTCGGGCGTGACGTCCTGGCCCGGCTCGGACACGGGGCGGCCGCGACGGCCGGCACGGCGGCCGCCGTGTGCGCGCTCAGTTGGCTGCTGGCCGTCGCCCTCGGCTTCGTACCGAACGTGACCTCCGGCCTCTCCGACATCGCCAACGCCCTGCCCCCGGTCATCGTCGGCATCCTCGTGGCCGCCGTCCTCGGCCCGGGGACGGGCGGCGCCGCGCTCGCCGTGGCTCTCATCTCCTGGCCGCCGCTCGCCGCCCACGCCGCCGCCCTGGCCCAGGAGGTGCGGGCGTCGGGCTTCCTGCTCGCGCAGAAGGCGATCGGGGCGACACCGGGCTGGATCGTGTGGCGGCACGTCCTGCCGTCGGTCGCCGCCCCGGTCGCCCGCCACGCGGTGCTGCGCCTGCCGGGCATGGCCCTCGCCCTGGCGTCCCTGGGCTTCCTCGGCCTGGGCGCCCAGCCGCCCGCCCCGGAGTGGGGCCTGCTGCTGGACGAGTCCCGCGCCTATGTGGAGCGGGCGCCGTGGGCCGCGCTGGCCCCCGCCGTGGCGCTGGCGCTGCTGGCGGGCCTCGCGGTGTCGCTGTCGGCGTACACGAGCCGTACCAGGAGGGTGCCCGCCCATGGCCGCTGAACCACCGCCGCCGCTGCTGTCCGTCCGCGACCTGCGCGTCTCCTTCGGGCACGTCGAGGCGGTGCGCGGGCTGTCCTTCGACGTGTACGACGGTGACGTCCTCGCCCTCGTCGGCGAGTCCGGCGCCGGCAAGTCCCTGACCGCCCGGGCGCTGCTCGGCATGCCCCCGCGCGGGGCGGTGGTGAGCGGCAGCGTGCGGATGCGGACGGCGAACGGTGAAACCGAGCCGGTGGGTGCGCGCCCCCAGGCCCTCTGGGGGCGGCGGGTGGCGCTCGTCCCGCAGGACGCGCTGTCCGCGCTGTCGCCCGTGCACCCGGTCGGCGACCAACTGGCCGTCGCCGTCCGGTCCGTGACGGGCCTGTCCCGCAAGGACGCCCGCACCAGGGCCGCCGCCGCCCTGGAGCGCGTCGGCATCCCGGCGGCCAGGTCCCGCGCGTACCCGCACGAGCTGTCCGGCGGGATGCGGCAGCGTGCAGTGATCGCCATGGCGACGGTCAACGAACCCGAGCTCGTCGTCGCCGACGAACCCACCACCGCCCTCGACCCCGACCTGCGCGAAGGGGTCCTCCACGCCCTCACCGAGCAGCGCGAGGCGACCGGCGCGGCGCTCGTCCTCGTCACCCACGACCTGGACGCGGTCCGCGCCCACGCCGACCGGGTAGTGGTGATGTACGCCGGCGGGCACACCGAATCCGGCCCCGTGGACCGGGTGTTCGCCCGGCCCCGCGCCCCCTACACCGCCGGGCTCCTCGCCGCGCTCACCCCCGTGGAGCGCGGCCGCCGCCTGCCCGCCATCGCCGGTACGCCGCCCGCGCCCGGAGCGCTGCCGACGGGCTGCGCCTTCGCGCCACGCTGCCCGCTGGCCGAGGACCGCTGCCGCACCGAACGCCCGCGGCCCCAGCCCGTGGACGGTCGGGAGGGCAGACACGAGGTCTCCTGCCACCGCCGGGACGACGTACCCGAGTCCGCCGCCGACCTGTTCGCCATGGAGCGCGTATGAGCGACACCCCGGACACCCTGCTGGACGTCCGCGACCTGGTCGTACGGTACGGACCGACCGTCGCCGCCGACCACGTCTCCTTCGACCTGCGCGCCGGGGAGACCCTCGCCCTCGTCGGTCCGTCGGGCTGCGGCAAGTCCTCCACCGCCATGGCCGTGCTCCAGTTGCGCCGCCCCTCCGCCGGGGAGGTGTGGTTCGACGGGCGCGACCTGACCCGGTTGACCGAACGGGAGCTGCGGCCGCTGCGGCCGGCGATGCAGCCGGTGTTCCAGGACCCGTACGGCTCGCTCAGCCCACGCCATACCATCCGCGACGCCGTCGCCGAGCCGCTGCGCGTCCAGGGCCGCTGGGACGCCGCCACCGGCCCGGCCCGGGTCGCCGAACTGCTCGCCCTCGTCGGACTCGATGACACCGCGCACGGCGGCCGGCTGCCGCACGAGCTGTCCGGCGGCCAGTGCCAGCGCGCCGGCATCGCCCGCGCCCTGGCGAGCAAGCCGCAACTGCTCGTCCTCGACGAACCGGTCTCGGCACTCGACCCGTCCGTCCGCGCCGGGATCCTCAACCTCCTCTCCGACCTCCAGGAACGCCTCCGGCTCGGCTTCCTCTTCATCTGCCACGACATGGCACTGGTACGGCACTTCGCCGACCGGACCGCCGAGATGCGGGCGGGCCGCATCGAACGGATCACCACCCCATGAGCCCCCTCGCCGGTCTTCTCATCGGCAGCCAGTTCGCGTTCAACGTCGGTTTCTTCGCCGTCCTTCCGTATCTCGCCGAGCACTTGAGCGACTCCCTGGGGCTGGGTGGCTGGCTGGTCGGCCTGGTGCTGGGCCTGCGCACCTTCAGCCAGCAGGGTCTGTTCGTGGTCGGTGGTGCCCTCACCGACCGGTTCGGCCCGCGCCCCGTGGTCCTGGCCGGGTGTGCGCTGCGCGTGACCGGGTTCCTGTGGCTGGCGGTCGCGGGGTCGGTGTGGACGGTGACCGGTGCGGTGCTGCTGGTGGGCTTCGCCGCCGCGCTGTTCTCGCCCGCCGTGGAGTCCGAGATCGCGCGGGAGGCGGTATGCCACGAGGCGGCGACCGGCACCCCGCGCACCCGCCTGCTCGCCCGCTTCTCGGCCGGCGGCCAGGCCGGCGCGCTGATCGGCCCGGTGCTGGGCGTCCTACTGCTGTACGGCGGGTTCGGGGCGGCGTGCGTGGCGGGGGCGGCGGTCTTCGCCCTCGTCCTGGCGGGCCACTGGCGGCTGATGCCGCACCGCGAGCCGTCGGGCGCGGCTCACCGGACCGCCTCGGTGAGGCCCGCCGCACGGGAACTGCTCCGCCACCGCCGCTTCCTCGCCCTCACTTTCGCGTACTCCTCCTATCTGCTGGCCTACAACCAGCTCTATCTGGCGCTGCCCGCCGAGCTGGAGCGGGCGACGGGGTCGCAGGCCGCGCTCGGCTGGCTGTTCGCGCTGTCGTCGGTGCTCGTGGTGGCGGGCCAACTGCCGCTGGAACGGTGGGCGGCGGCCCGGCTGTCGTGGGGCTCCTCGGTCCGTACGGGACTGCTGCTGATCGCCGTCTCATTCGGGGCGGCCGGGGCGCTGCTTCCCGTGGGTGGCCCATGGCCGTCGCTGACGTTCGTGGTGCTGTTGACGGCCGGGCAGATGCTGGTGGTGCCCGCCACGCGTGCGTGGCTGCCGGATCTGGTGGACGAGCGGCGACTCGGCCTGTACACCGGGGCGTTGTCGTCCCTGTCGGGTGTCGTGGTGCTGGCGGGCGGCGCCCCGGCCGGGGCCCTGGTGGAGGTGGGCGGAGGCTGGGCGTGGGCGGCCCTGGCGGCCGTGCCGCTGGTGGGGTTGGCGCTGGTGCCGCGCCGGTCGGGCGGTGCGGGGGCCGTCAGGTCCCGGGCCGCCCCGGGCCGAGAGCGGTGATGGCCCCCGCCGGGCAGAGCCCCGCGGCCTGACGGGCGGCGGTGGTGGCCGAGCCGGCCGGCGGCTGTGCGTCCAGGAGCCGCACCAGGCCGTCCTCGTCGTCCTGGTCGAACACGTCCGGGGCGGTCAGGGCGCACATGCCGGAGCCGATGCAGCGTTCCCGGTCGACGCGCAGTCTCAGCATGGCCGGGCCTCCTGGTCCCAGGTGACGGGCAGCCGGTGCACGCCGTAGATGTTCATGCTCGTGCGCAGCGGCACCTCCTCGGGCGGCACGGCCAGCCGCAGAGTCGGGAAGCGGGTGAACAGCGCCGGGAAGGCGACCCGCATTTCGACGCGGGCCAGTTGCTGGCCCAGGCACTGGTGGATGCCGTGTCCGAAGGCCAGGTGCCCGGTGGCCTTCCGGTGCAGGTCGAGGGTGTCGGGGTCGGTGAACCTGGCGGGGTCGCGGTTGGCGGCCTGGAGGGAGACGGTGACCGTTTCCCCGGCCTTGATCAGCTCGCCGTCCAGTTCGACGTCCTCCAGCGCCACCCGTGCCCCGGTGTGGGCAATGGTCAGGTAGCGGAGCAGCTCCTCGACCGCCTGGTCGGCGAGGCCGGGGTCGGCGCGCAGGGCGGCGGCCTGGTCGGGGTTGCTCAGCAGGGCGAAGGTGCCGAGCCCGATCATGTTGGCCATGGTGTCGAGCCCGGCGGCGAGGAGGAAGCTGCCGACACCGGCCAGTTCGGCGTCGGTGAGGTCGCTGCCGGTCAGGTCGCTGAGCAGGTCGTCCGTCGGGTGGGCCCGCTTGGCCAGGGCCAGTTCGTGGACGAACTCGCCGAGCCCGGTCATGGCGGCCATCTGCTCCTCCAGGCTCGCCTCCGGGTCGGACATCGCGGCGGCGCGGCTCTTGAAGACCTCGCGGTCGCCCTCGGGTACACCGAGCAGTTCGCAGATCATCAGGGCGGGGACGGGGTGCGCGTAGGCCTCCACCAGGTCCACGGCCGGGCCGTGGCGCTCCATGGCGTCGAGGTGCTCGGCGGTGATCTGCTCGACGCGGGCGGTCAGTTCCCGCATCCGGCGGACGGTGAACTTGCCGGCGAGCAGTCGCCGGTAGCGGGTGTGCTCGGGGGCGTCCATGCCGGTCATGTCGCCGACCGGGGCCGGGGGCAGGGGACCCTCGGGGCCGCCGGGGAAGGGGTAGTGCATCAGCTCCATCCGCGAGCTGAAGCGGGGGTCGGCCGCTATCGCGCGGGCCGTCGCGTGGCCGGTGGCCAGCCAGCCGATGTGGCCGTCGGGGTAGTGCAGCCGGGTCAGCGGCTTCTGTTCGCGCAGCCGGGCCAGGCCGGTGGGCGGGTCGAAGGGGCAGCCTTCGGGACGGTCGACCGGTAAGCGGGTGGGTTCCTGGTGCATGGTGTGTCCTCCGGTGTCGGGTGGGAGTCTCGACGGGTGGGTGGCTGGGTGGGTGCTCAGCGGACGGTGCCGCGGTTGAAGACGGACCGGGCCCACAGGTAGCCGACCAGGCTGAGGCCGACGCACCAGGCGAGGGCGACGAGCCCGCTGTTGCCTATCCCGGTGCCCATGAGCAGGCCCCGGAGCGTCTCGATGACCGGGGTGAAGGGCTGGTACTCGGCGAACCAGCGCAGTCCGGTCGGCATGGACTCGGGCGGGACGATGGCGCTGCCGAGGAAGGGCAGGAACGTCAGCGGCAGGGGGATGTTGCTGGCCGTCTCCGGCGTCTTGGTGACCATGCCGATGCCGGCGGACAGCCAGGTCAGCGCGAATACGAGCAGGGTGAGGACACCGGCGGCGGCGAGCCACTCGACCGGGGTCGCGTTCGGCCGGAAGCCCATGAGCAGGGCGGCGCCGACGACGAAGGCGATGCTGATCAGCGTCTGGATGACGCTTCCGACGACATGTCCGGTGAGGAACGACGCGCGGGAGATCGCCATCGTCCGGAAGCGGTTGACGATGCCCTCCGTCATGTCGACGCAGACGGAGACCGCGGTGGCCACGGCCCCGGAGGTCGCCGCCATCAGGATGATGCCGGGGGCGACGTAGTCGATGTAGTCGGTGCTGCCGGCGGCGGTGGGGCCGATGCCCGTGCCCAGGGCGCCGCCGAACACGTAGTTGAAGAGCAGCAGCATCAGGACGGGCATCGCGACGACCGAGACGGTCATGGAGGGGTAGCGCAGCGCGTGCTTGAGATTGCGCCGCAGCATGGTCCTGGCGTCACGGGCGGCATAGGACAGGGTGGTCATCGGGCGCTCCCGGTGAGGGTGAGGAAGACGTCGTCGAGGTCGGGTGTGTGCACGGTGAGCGCGTCGGCCTCGATCGAGGCGCCGTCGAGGATGTCGAGGACGGCGCGGATCGTGGGCACGCCGCCGTCGCCCGGGATGTGCAGGGTCAGTGCCTCGTCGTCGCGCTTGGTGGCGGGGAAGAGGGCGGCGGCCGACGTGAGCCGCTCGGCGTCGGCGAACCGGAGGCGGATGTGGCCGCCCGGGATGCGGCGCTTCAGCTCTTCCGCCGTGCCCTCGGCGACGATGTGCCCGCCGTCCAGCACGGCGATGCGATCGGCGAGCTGGTCGGCCTCCTCCAGGTACTGCGTCGTGAGGAAGATGGTGACGCCCTCGTCGGCGACCAGGCCGCGGATGATGTCCCACATGGTGCGGCGGCTGCGCGGGTCGAGCCCGGTGGTCGGCTCGTCGAGGAAGATGACGCGCGGATCGCCGACCAGGGTCATGGCGAGGTCGAGCTTGCGCCGCATGCCGCCCGAGAACGTGACCACGGGCTTGGCGGCCGCCTCGGTCAGCTCGAACCGCCGCAGCAGTTCGGCGGCGCGGCGACGGCCCTCGCGGCGGGGCAGGTGGTGCAGGTCGGCCATGAGGAGCAGGTTCTCCTCGGCGGTGAGCAGGTTGTCGACGGCCGAGAACTGGCCGGTGACGCCGATCGCGCGGCGTACGGCGTCCGCCTCGCGGACCAGGTCGTGGCCCGCGACCCGGACCTGGCCGGCATCGGCGGGGATGAGCGTGGAGAGGATCTGCACGGTGGTGGTCTTGCCGGCGCCGTTGGGCCCGAGGAGCGCGAAGATCGTGCCTTCGGGGATACGGAGGTCGATGCCGTCGAGCACGACCTTGTCGCCGTAGGACTTGGACACTCCCTCGGCGGTGATCGCCGCCCTGGATGCGGACCCGGATGTGGGCATGGTCATGGCGGTCCCTGTCTCGTGGTGGATGGGCGTGGGCGTGGTCAGGGGCGGCGGATGATGATCTCGCCGACCCCGGCGCGGGCGCGCACCTCGACGGTGTCGGCGGCGTCGCCGGGGCCTTCGGCGGGTCCGAGGGCGTTGTGCACGCTGCCGAAGCGGGTGCTGACGTCGAGCCAGGCCGCGGTGGACTCCGGGATGCCGACCTCCAGGTCACCGGTGGCGGCCTGGAGCACGACCTGTCCGCGCGCCACCTGTCCGATGCGGATGCCGCCGTTGGCCGACTTGGCCTCGACCCCGGCGTGCGCGACGCCCACGGAGATACGGCCGTTGGAGGAGTTGACCCGCAGGTCACCGGCGACCTCGCCGACCACGGTCTCGCCGTTGCCGTTCCGTACCGTCGCCGTGCCCGCGACCTCGCCGATGTCGACCCGGCCCGCGCCGGCGACCTCGGCGTTCCCGGCCGCGCGGTCCAGGCGGATGTCGCCGTGGCCGGTCTTCAGGTTCACGGCCGCCGCCTGGGCCACCTGGACGTCGCCGTAGGAGGTCTTGAGCCGGCAGTCACCGAGGCGGCCCTCGCAGGTGAAGTCCGCCATCGGCGCGGTGCCCTCGACGTCGGAGCCGGCCGGCAGCTCGACGCGCACGTCGACCGACCCGCTCTTGCCGAACAGGGAGCGCTTCTTGGGCCCCTTGATCACCAACGTGCCGTTGGAGTAGGTCACCTTGGTCTGCTCCGCCGCCCGTACGTCGGCTTCCTCGGAACCGTTGGTCGGCAGCACCTCGACGACCGTGTCCGTACGCTTGCCCGCCGTGATGCGGGCGAACCCGACGTCGAACTCAAGGGTGACGGAGATCGGTTCGGGCGTGTCGAAAGAAGGCATGGCTGTCCCGTCCTCGTGACTGTGGTGGGTGTTTTCGCTGGTGAAACGGCCGGGTCGGATCGGAGCGGCCGGAGTGGACGTGGTGGGGCTAGCGGACCCAGCCCGTGAAGCCCTGCTGGCCCCGGTGGCGGCTGCGGCCGGGGCCGCGATCGGGCGCGCCGGGCTCCAGGGCGGAGGCGACCGCCCGTACCAGCCAGGCGTTGACCGACAGGCCCTCCTGGCCGGCGGCGTCCTCGACGCGGGACTTGAGGTGGGCCGGCAGCCGGAAGTTGATCCGTGCCGTGCCGCCCTCGGCGCCGTCCGCCGGGGCCGCGCCCACCGGCGGCTCGGCCGGCGGGACGGTGGCGGCCGGGGCCATGGCGGGCGGCCCGTGGTGCCCGGCCGCGTCCTCGTACGCGACCTGCACCGGGGGCGGCGTCACCACGAACTCGGGGTCCAGGCCGCGCAGCCGTACGTCGACCGAGCCCGGCGCGAGGTCCTGGGTGACCTCGTCCATGGCGGCGGACAGGGCGTTGAGCAGGGCGAGCCGGGCGGCCGATTCCAGGGGCGCGGTGAGCCGCTCGGCCAGGGCACGGGCGTCCGCGCCACCCGCGTCCGCGGCGACCGCGAGCTCGTGCCGGAGATGTTCGACGTAGGGCGTGAGGTCCATAACGCCATAGTGGCACCACCGTGGCGCCACCGCAACCCTCCATGGCACACCCATGGCGTCTTTTTGGCGCACCATGGCGCCAACACGCCACCAATAGGTGCCACAGCAGGCCCGGGCCGTGCCTTCGGGGCGCGTGGCCGCGTTGTCGGGGTACGGCAAACCGACCCGGACAACCGATCGGAAAGAAGCTCATGACCAGGACCCGCCGCGTCACCGCCCGCATCGTCGCCACCACCGCCGCCACCGCCACCCTCGCCCTCGGCGGGGCCGCCACCGCCCAGGCGGCCGCCGCCGACCCCCTGAGCGGCCTCACCGGCAGCCTCGGCGGCGGCCTCCTCGACAGCGCGTCCGGCCCCCTCGGCAGCGTGACCGCCCCGCTCGGCAGCGCCACCCACCTCGCCTCCGCCGGCGGCCTCTCCGGCGCCACCCAGCTCGCGCAGGGGCTGCTCGGCCCGCTCACCGCGCTGAAGTAGCCAACGGCACTCCCCCACCAGCACACGCACGCGGGGCCGCGACCGGCAAGGATCACCGGTCGCGGCCCCGCGTGTGCGCAGGCGGCCCCGGCGCACTTGCCGCCGCCGTCCGTCCACAGGCTGTGGACGATCAGCCGCCGCGCGGCGCGTACATGATGACCGCCATGCCGACGAGGCAGACGATCGCGCCGACGACGTCGAACCGGTCGGGCCGGTAGCCGTCAGCGACCATGCCCCAGGCGATGGAACCGGCGACGAACACCCCGCCGTAGGCGGCCAGGACGCGCCCGAAGTTCTCGTCGCTCTGGAAGGTGGCCACCGCCCCGTACAGGCCCAGGGCGATCGCTCCCGCCCCGATCCAGACCCAGCCCCGGTGTTCACGGACGCCCTGCCACACCAGCCAGGCCCCTCCGATCTCGAAGAGCGCGGCGACGGCGAACAGGGCGACGGAGCGGGCGACGAGCACGGCGGCGGGGTCCTTCCAGTGGGCTCGGGCACGGGTGTACGGGACGTCATGGGCTACGGCACGTCATGGGCGTACGGGACGTTCGGACACGTGCCGGTCCACAGTCCAGCATCCCGCCGGCCGGCCTCCGACCGACGCCATCCTCTCCGCGCCCACCACACCGAACCCGCCAATCTTGCGCCCCCCAGGCAACGCCATGCGCTCCCACGCCCTCTTGCGACTCGGCAACCCAATCCCCCACGAAGGGACGCATGGTGGTTACGAGCAACGCGAGACGAGCGACCCTGGCACTCACGGCGACAGTCGCCGTACTGGCGCCCGCACCAGGGGCGTTCGCCGCCCCGGCCGCACCGCCCCCCGTCGACCTGCGGGCGGACGTCGACCGTGACGGGCGGGTCGACGTCACCGGCGCGACGGACACCGCCGGGGAGGACACCTGGACGCCCGCCCGGGGCGCGGTGTTCCTGCCCAACATCGACGACGACACCAAGCGGTGCCCGACGGCGGCCCCGGGCGGCAAGCCGCTGTCCGACGCCAAGCTCGCCGCCTGCAGCGACGCCTCCGACGCCGTCGTCAACGGCACCGCCGACCTCGCCGACCTGGCCCGCGTCCGCGCCGTACCGATGGCGAACCTGCCCGCCACCGCGACCGGCGCCGTGAGCGTCCCGGCCGGCGGCAAGCACACGCGCGTGTTCGTCAAGCGCGCCACCGGCTGGGCCCACGTCACGGGCAAGACCCGGCTGACCGCCGCCGAGCTGCGCGCCGGGGTCGAGTTCGGCGTCGAGAGCACCGACGTCGTACGCGACAGCAAGGTGTGGGACGGGCGCGCCGTCATCCGCCTGACCGTGACCACGCCCGGCAGGCCGGCCGCCACGGACGACATCACCCTCCGCGTCGCGCCGCTGCTGACCCACCACCACCTCCAGAAGGCCCAGCAGGTGCTGGTCACCAAGGTGCCCGGCAAGGACTACTTCGCGCGCCGCCAGCAGGCGTTCGTGAACGGCCTGGCCAAGGAGGTGAAGTCGGCCGGCATCGACAAGCCGCTCATCACCTTCGACAAGTACCAGGACATATGGGCGCAGGACTTCGTCGAACCCGGCTACGTGAGCATGACCGGCGCCGACGGGCGCCGCCAGGTCATCCGCGTGATGCTGCGCTCGGCGCAGCCCGACCGCGAGGCGGGGCGCGAGCTGTTCGAGAAGGTGCGCGGCAACGGCGTGGGCGTCGTCCAGGTCTCCGGGGTCCGCGACTCGGAGGAGTGGACGCTGAACTCCATGGGGAACCTGGAGACCATTCCCCCGTACGCGCACGGCGGCAAGTCCTTCCCCGCCGGGCGGATCATCATGGGCGAGCGCAAGGACGACGGCTCCAAGCCCGCGCAGGTGATGCGGACCCTGCTGGCCTCCCAGGGCTTCCAGGACCCGCTGCTGCTGGACACGTCGTGGCTGCACGTGGGTCATGTGGACGAGTTCGTCCAGTTCCTGCCGGCGCCGGGCACCCCGCGCGGGTGGAAGATCGGCATCGCCGACCCCGAGGCGGGGCTGAAGCTGCTGCGCGACGCGCAGAAGGCCGGGCACGGCAAGACGCGCATGTTCTCGGTACCGGACTCCGAGGAGCGGCTCGCCCCGAAGGAGACCATCGACCAGGCCCTCGCCTCCAAGGAGCTCATCGCCGACAACGCCCTGGCCGCCGCGCGGATCAAGGCCAACCTGGCCGTCCTCCAGCGCGAGACCGGTGTGACGGACGCCGAGGTCGTGCGCGTACCGGCGCTGTACACGCGCGGTACGGAGCAGGTGGGCGAGCGCGGTGACCGCGTGCCGCGCCTGTCGCGGCTGGGCGCCGGCGAGGTGCCGAAGGCGGTCGGCGAGTACGGCCAGCAGAAGCGGCTGGACCGGCGCGAGGCCGGGCGCGACGGCCGGTCCGCCGGCCCCGGCACCGTCATGACCAGCGCGTACGTCCCGGGCGCCGTCAACGGCATCCTGCTGGGCGGCGACCGCTACCTGGCCCCGCGCCAGTGGGGGCCGGTCATCGCCGGCAAGGACATCTTCACGGCCGCCGTGACCGCCGCCTACTCGGGCGCCGGGATGAAGGTCTCGTACATAGACGACTGGGAGACGTACCACCTGGGCATGGGCGAGGTGCACTGCGGCACCAACACCCTGCGCGACGCCTCCGCCGCGTGGTGGAAGCGGTAGACACCGGGGAGCATGGGTGATGTGCCCATGCTTGTCGGAACCTCGGGGTGGCAGTACGCGGACTGGCGCGGCGTGCTCTACCCGGCCGGGCTGCCGCAGCGGCTCTGGCTGGAGGAGTACGCCCGCCACTTCGCGACCGTGGAGAACAACAACGCCTTCTACCGGCTGCCCACCACGGAGGTCTTCACCGCCTGGCGCGAGCGGACCCCCGAGGGGTTCGTCATGGCGGTGAAGGCCAGCCGCTACCTGACCCATATCAAGCGGCTGCGCGACCCGGAGGAGCCCGTGGAGCGGCTCATGGGCCGTGCGGCGGGCCTCGGCGACCGGCTGGGGCCCGTCCTGGTCCAACTGCCGCCGAACCTCCGCGAGGACACCGCCCTGCTGGACGCCTGCCTGCGCCGCTTCCCCCGCACGGTCCGGGTGGCCGTCGAACCGCGCCACCCGTCGTGGTGGGAGGCGGAGCGGGAGCTGCGGACGGTGCTGGAGCGGTACGGCGCCGCCCTGTGCTGGGCGGACCGGGGATCACGGCCGGTGACCCCGCTGTGGCGCACCGCGCCCTGGGGGTACGTGCGGTTCCACGCCGGTGCCGCCCGGCCGTGGCCGCGCTACGGGCGCCGGGCCCTGGCGTCCTGGGCGGGACGCGTCTGCGCCACCTGGGCGGACGAGGACGACGTCTACGTGTACTT
Source organism: Streptomyces sp. NPDC031064 (assembly GCF_055570965.1). Taxonomy (NCBI): domain Bacteria; kingdom Bacillati; phylum Actinomycetota; class Actinomycetes; order Kitasatosporales; family Streptomycetaceae; genus Streptomyces; species Streptomyces sp. NPDC031064. The sequence continues at coordinate 401,544 of NZ_JBVIGF010000004.1, read as the reverse complement.
CAACAACGACCCGGGCGGTGCCGCCGTCCGGGACGCCGCGCTGTTCGGGCGGACGGCCGCCGCGCTGGGCCGGACGGTGACGCGTACGCCCTCCCGTCTCAACGGCCCGGTACGGGAGTGACGTTCAGCAGGTCCAGCGCCTCCTCCCAGCGGAAGCCGCCGGACGTGAGCTGGTCCGGTTCCTGGGTGCCGATGCGGACCCCCATCTCGCGCAGCGCGTCCAGGCTGCGCCGGTAGGCGGGGTGGGCGGCCTGGGCGGAGCTCAGGCAGGGCAGGGCGGCGGTGGGGACGCCGTTGCCGTACGCCTCGCACAGGATGCCCAGCGCGAGGGTGTCGGATATCCCGGCCGCCCATTTGTTGATCGTGTTGAAGGTGGCCGGGGCGACCGCGATGGCGTCCGGGTCGGGCAGCGGGCGCGGGTCGCCGGGGCGGCGCCAGGCGGAGCGGATGGGGTAGCCGGTCTGGGCCTCGACGGCCGGGGCGTCGATGAAGCCGAGGGCGTGCGGGGTGGCGACGACCCCGACGTCCCACCGCCGTTCCTGGGCGGCGGCGATGAGCGTACCGACGCCGCCGGCGACTCCGGCCGCGCAGACGACGACGTACAGCATGGGCTTGGACGGCTCGGACGGCTGGTCGGACACGTGGCAACTCCGTTGTGTGGTGGCGGTGTACGCCGATGGTGGCGCAGTGCGCGGGGCGCGCGGTAGGTACCCTGAGCCCGTCGCGGATTCTCCCCTCGTTCCGCCGGCGTCGGTTGGGTTGACGGATCGATCGGAATCAGGCAGGTGCACAGGGTGCTGGTGGCGGATCGGTACCGGTTGGAGTCGCCCATCGGCCGCGGCGCGATGGGCGAGGTCTGGCGCGCCACGGACGAGGTGCTGGGCCGGCCGGTGGCCATGAAGCTGCTGCTCGGGGACGACTCGGACGCGCAGACGGCGGCCCGGTTCCGGCTGGAGGGGCAGACGGCGGCCCGGCTGAGCCACCCGCATGTGGTGGCCGTCTTCGACTTCGGGGCCTGGGAGGGCCGTTTCTACCTGGTCATGGAGCTGGTGGAGGGGCGCAGCCTGGCGCAGGAGCTGGCGGCCGCCGGTTCGCTGAGGGCGCCCCGGGTGGCCGCCGTCGCGGCGCAGACGGCGGCGGGGCTGGCGTCGGCGCACCGGCAGGGCATCGTGCACCGGGACATCAAGCCCGGGAACCTGATGTCCGACGCGGACGGGACCGTGAAGCTCGGCGACTTCGGAATCGCCCGGTTCGTGGACGATCCGGCGGCCGCGCTCACCCAGGCCGGCCAGATCGTGGGCACCAGCCTGTACCTGGCACCGGAGCGGGCGCTGGGGCAGCCGGCCGGTCCGGCGTCGGACGTGTACTCGCTCGGGTGCGTGCTGTACCAGCTCCTGACGGGGCGTCCGCCGTTCCACGCCGACACCGCGACGGCGATCCTGTACCAGCACATCGACACCGCGCCGGTGCCGCCGCAGCGGCTCGGGGTGGACGTGCCGCCCGCGTTCGAGAACTACCTGCTCGGGATGCTCGCCAAGCAGCCGGAGGAGCGGCCCACCGCCCACGAGGTCGCCGACTGGTTCGCCTCGGGCGCCTGGCAGGGGCGTGCGCAGTCGCTCCCCGACCCCCACCAGGGCCCCAGCCTCGCGCGGGCCGCCGCGCCCGGCCCCGTACCCGGCCCCATACCGGCGGCCGCTCCCGCCCGGCACGGCGGCGGGCCCCTGCCGGCACCCGGGCCGCTGCCCCCACCCGGGCCGCTGCCGACGCCCGCGCCGGGGCCGGCGCCCTCGGAGGGCGGTACGGCGACCACGTACATGCTGCCGAGCACCCCGCGCCAGGGCCGGGGCCGGCGTGCCGCGCCGGCGCAGCACGGGACCGGCAGCGCGCGGGAATTCGTCAGGCGGCGGCCCCGGGTGGCGAGCGTCATCGCCGGGACCGTGGCGTTCTTCGCCGCCGTGCTGATCGGCATGGCGGTGTTCTCGCCCGACACCACCTCGACGGAGACGCCCCAGGTGGAGATCGGGGCGACGCCGGACACGCTGAGCGGGGACAGCGGCAACTGAACGCTCAGACCTCGTCATAGGCGAGCTGTTCGTCCCGGTCGCCCCCGCGGCCCTCCGGGGTGAGGTCGAACATGTTCCAGACGGGCTCCAGCGTGCCGAGGTGGCGGGGGTCCTGTCCGGGGTCCATGGGGGCGTAGAGCAGCTCGGAGCCCCAGGAGTGACGGATCGTCGCGCCGTCGCGCCGGAAGACGTTCAGCATCGGCTCCGCCGCGCCGTCCGCCGCCTCGGCGAGGTAGTCGCGGCTGTAGCCGTTCCCCGCCGTGGACAGCAGCCGGAGCCACCGCCAGCCGCGCTCCTCGGCGAAGGTGAGGAGGCGGTCCAGGGGCGCCCTGGCCACCACCGCGAGGTTGAGGTGCGGGGTGAGGTGCGGGACGGCGCCGTCGAGCTGGTCGAGGAAGGCCGTGCACGAGGGGCACGGCCCTTCCGCGAGCGGCAGTTCGGCCGTGCGGCCGGTCCTCGGGCCGGGCCGGTCGTCGTGCGGGTGGCGCGGGAACATGAAGCCGTAGAGCACCAGCGAGTCCCGGCCGGGCGCGAACAGCTCGGAGAGCCGTACGTCGGCCGGGGCGCCGTCGGGGCCCGCGCCCCGGAAGACGTAGTCCTCCGGCACCTCGCCGCCGGGCGGCAGGGCGCGCCGCGCGGCGGCGACCGCCTCCATGGCGCGGCGCAGCTCGATCTCCTGGGCCAGGAGCCGGTCGCGGGCGGCCCGGTACTCCGGCGTCTCACCGGGGAAGCTGATCCGCACGGCAGGCTCCCCTCACACGTCGGTCATCTTCGGCACGTCCCCCACCGTCCTGCTCATGTCGATGACCGAGAACGTCGCGCCCTGCGGGTCGCGCAGCGACGCGAACCGGCCGAACGGGGTGTCCATCGGCCCCCACACCACCGCTCCGCCGCGCTCAGTGGCCCTGGCCACCGCCGCGTCGCAGTCGTCGACGCCGAAGTACACGTTGATGTAGGGCGGGACGTCCGGCGGGAACTCGTCGGTCATCCTCATCCGGCCCAGTACGGGGTCGTCGCCCACGTGGAAGACCCTGAAGTCCATGCCGTCGGGCGACTCCATCGTCTTCGCGGCGTAGGGGAAGACGGCGGGGAAGAAGGCGTCGGACTTGCCCGGCTCGCGGGTGAAGACCTCGGCCCAGCAGTACGCGCCGGGCTCGCCCATGGACTGGAAGCCCTCGTGGGTGCCCGACTGCCACACCCCGAAGACGACGCCGCCGGGGTCGCGGGCCAGCACCATGGAGCCGAAGTCGCCGACCTGCATCGGCCCCATCAGGATCTCGCCACCGTTGTCGCCGATCTTGCGCGCCGTGGCCGCCGCGTCCGGGGAGGCGAAGTACAGGCACCAGGACGACTGCCCCTCCGCCCCGGGCATCGGCGGCACGACGGCGGCCACGGCCTTGCCGTCGGAGTACGCCTCGGTGTAGTTGCCGAACTCCGACGACGCCTCGCCGAAGGTCCAGCCCAGCACATCGCCGTAGAAGCTCTTCGCGCCCTCGACGTCCGTGAACATCGCGTCCGCCCAGATGGGCGCGCCCTCACGTGGTACCGCCATGGTTCCGTCCTCGTTCCGCTCATGCGTGCAGTCCGATTTGTCACGCTAGCGAGCGTTACGTCGGTACGCTCGCCGAAACGGGCGGCGACAAGATGGGAAAGTCGGCCGAAGGTGGACCCCGACACCTTGACGAGGTGTCATAATGCGAATGTAGCCCATCGTGCATCCCCCGTCGCGATGGGCTACATCCCTGTCCGGGCGGGCATGCACGGGCAAGGGACTCCCCTCGTGGCCCCCTGCCCGTGTTTTTTCGAGTTAACAGTGACGTAGAGTGCTTGCGCAAGTCTGCTTCTGATGCTGGAGTGGGATGCTCCACTTTGTCGCTGATGCAAAGACGCCAACGTTCTGTGTCGATTACAGTACGAGCCCGTTGACCGAACTCGAACATCGCGCAACGTGGGGACCCGGATGGACAACGCCGAACAGCGCAGCGGCGAGCAGCGCACGCCAGAACTGCGGACGTTGCAGCAGAAGGTCGAGTACATGGTCGAGAAGACCTTCCCCGGCCAGAAGATCTCCGGGCGGGTCTTCGCGGACCTGGTGAAGCAGCGCGGCGGCTCCCTCTCGCACAGCTACTTCTCCAACATCCTGGCCGGGAAGGTCACCCACCCCTCCGAGGACATCCTCAAGGCGCTGGGCCTCGGCTTCGGCGTCGACTGGCGCTTCTTCAAGGACGAATCGGAAGTCGTCGACGATGTCGTCGCAGGGCTGCAATTCCTGGCGAAACGGCGCACCGGGGAAATCAGCGGCGTGGCCGCGCGCGGCAACGACGAGGACGGGATCACGGCGGAGCTGCTGGAGTTCGCCCTCTCGCTCCTGGAGGAGAGCAAGTCGGAGAGCCAGGGGGGCCGGGAAGGCCGGGAAAGCCGGGACAAGGGCTCCGGCCAGGGGGCACCGGGCCGGTAAACTCGCGGATCATCACGAGGGCAAGAGGCACCCCATGTCCATGCGCGAGCTGCGGAAAGAGTGCGAAGCCGGACTCGCCGACCTTCCCATCCCGGCCCCCTTCACGATCGAAGGGCTGGTGGCCAACATGGAGGCCGCCCGCGGCCGCAGGATCGTCCTGCGCGAACTGCCCGACCGCCTGGCGCGCGTCAACGCCGCCTGCGGGCTGCGCCTCACCTCCGGCACGACCAGCTTCGTGCTCTACCGCCGGCGCCCCACCGCGTACCAGACGCAGCACGTCATCCTCCACGAGCTGTGCCACGAGTGGTTCGACCACGGCACGACCCTGGACGCCGAGCAACTGCGTCGTCTGCTGCCCGTCTTCGACACCTCGCTGATCTCCCGGGTGCTCGACTCCGGCGCCACCGTCCAGGCCCGTGCCCAGTACGACACGCACGACGAGCGGGTGGCCGAGTTCGGCGCCTCGCTGATACCCCGGATGGCCCGGGACGTGACCAGTGATGACATGGTGGGACGGCTCGCCAACTCCCTGTCCCGGCCCGTCGCCCACCGGCGGCGCGGCTTCTTCCGACGTCATCCCAAGGATTCCTCGTGACCGCGCTCGACCTCGCCGGCTACCTCATAGCCGGCCTGATGACTGCTGTCGCCCTGTGGCGTATGCCGGCCGCCCTGTGGGGCGACGAGGAGGACCGGCGCAGACGGGCCCTGTGGGGCTGTTACGCGGGGTTCGCCGCCGCCCTGTGGACCAAGACCGAGGCCGTCCGCATCGGGCTCAACAACAGCCCCGTCGTCGACCTCGCCGTCCTCATCAAGCACTACACGGCGACCATCGCGATCCTCGCCATCCTCAGCTACATCGTCGCCATCTACGGCCACTACCCGGAGGGCGGCACCGTGCCCCGGCACGTGCGGTTCGCGCGGGTGGTCCAGCAGGTGGCGACCAAGGCGTCGGTCGCGACGCTGATCCTGCTGACCGTGCTGTTCTTCACGGTGGTCGACCGGTCCGTCCCCTCCGACCGGTTCGTCTCCGACCACGCCGGCCAGTGGGGCGCCACGCTCTACATGAGCGTGTTCTACCTGTACTTGGGCGCCGCGTCCGCCGTCTGCGCGTACCAGTGGGCGCTGGCGACCGGCAACGCGCGGCTGCGGCACCTGCGGGTCGGGCTCGGCATGATGACGGCCGCCATGTTCATCGGCGTCGGCTACACCGTCAGCCGGACGCTGTTCATGTGGGTCAGCGTCGTCCACCACCCCAGCCACGGCTTCGCGCAGACCTTCGACAAGGTCACCGAGCTGGCCCAGATCGTGCTGTTCGCGCTGTTCGCGGTGGGCGCGTCCATCCCCGCCTTCAGCAAGGGCTGGCGGCGGGTGAAGCTGTGGCGGGCACAGACGCGACTGCACCCGCTGTGGCGGGAGTTGATGACCGCCTTCCCCGACCAGCCCTTCGAGCCGCCCGCCTCGCTCGCGCGCGAGCTGACCCGCTTCGACACCCCCGCCGACCTGCGCGTCGACCGGTGGGCCGCCGACATCGCCGACGCCGTCGAGAAGCTGCGGCACTACGTGCCGGACGGCCTGGTCGACGCGGCCGCGGCCGCCGCGGGAGGGCCCGGCCCGCTCGCCGACGCGTACTGGATCAAGGCCGCCCTCGCCGCCAAGGCGGGCGGCGCGCCCGCCGGCAAGGCCGCCGCCGTCGAGGCCAAGCACGCCACCGACCAGGACGACGAGGTGGCGTGGCTGGTCCGGGTGGCGGCCGCGTACCGGAACGCCGACGACGACCGGGCGCGGGGGCTGCTCGCGCCCCTGGAGCAGGACGCATGACCACCACGACCGCGACCGCCCGTACCGTCACCGATGTCTTCCAGCCCCGCAACGTCCTGCTGGTCGGCATGCTCGCCATCGGCTGGGCGGCGGCCGGTCACTGGAGCGGCCTGCTGTGGGGGTTCCTCGGCGCGCTGTGCGCGGGGCTGATACCGGCCGGGTACATCGAGTGGGAGCGGGGGCGCGGCACGTGGGGCGACCGGCACGTGGTCGACCGCACGAAGCGGGCGCCGATCTTCTTCGTGATCCTCGGCTCCATCGGTACCGGTTCGGTGGTCATGGTCCTCGGGCACGCCCCGGTGGGGATCCTGCTGGCGATGCTCGCGCTGTGGGTGATGACGGTCGGGCTGCTGGCGGTGAACACGGTCTGGAAGATCTCGGTCGACTCGGCCGTCGCCTCGGCCGTCGTGGCCCTGCTCTCGGTGGTCCACTCGCCCTGGTGGCTGACCGCGTACGCGATGACCGTCGCCGTGTGCTGGTCCCGGGTGGCGCTGCGGTACCACACGGTGGCGCAGACGGTGGCGGGCGCGTCGCTGGGCGCGGCGACCGCGGCGGCGGCCTGGCTGATGTGAGCCGCCCGCGCCGTCGCCCCGGTCAGCCGGCGGCCAGCAGCTCGGCCAGGAAGGCGTCGAGGTCCTCCAGGCGTTCCTGGCCCGCCGGCACCCGCTCGTAGGTGCGGGCGAGGAAGCGCCACAGCGACGGCGCCCACACCGTGAACACCGCTGCGTGCAGCAGCTCGATGCGCAGCTCCTCGCGGGTGCCGTTGCGCACCGGCCACATCCGTACGTCGCCCTCGCCGACCTCGTACGTCATGCCGTCCCGCAGCATGTCGCGGTCCAGGCGCCATTCGGCGTAGACGAACCCGGCGTGGGTGAAGCCGACCGTGACCGCGTACGGGTCGCGGACGTCGTAGGTCAGGTGGGCGAGGACGGGGAGTTCGTGGCCGTCCGGCGAGAGAAGCCGCATGAAGACCTTGTCGCGCAGGACCGCGTTCATGTCGTTCCTCCAGAAGGGTGCGTGACGGAGAGCCCCCTCTCAGGTGCCCCGGGAAACCCGAGTAATGCGGGGCGACTCGTGCGGGCGACTCGTGCGGGCGACCGGGCGACCGGCGGTACTCCGGTCGGCGGCACATCACCCTGCGGGCGGTACGCCCCGTTCATACCGTGGCTGAATGATCGTCAGTTCCTTGGCGGCCGCCGCCGCCCTGCTGCTGGTCCCGCCCGTGCCGGGCGCCCCGGCCGCCGCCCCGCGCCCCGTCGAACCCGTACCGCCGCCGGCCGCCGTGCCCGTCGATCCGGCGGTCCTGCACCGCCCCGGCACGCAGGTGCGGCTCCCGCCCGGGGTCAAGGCACCGCCGAGGCTCTCCGCCCGGTCCTGGCTGATCGCCGACGCCGGTACGGGCGAGGTGCTCGCCGCCCGCAACGCCCACCGGCGCCTGCCCCCGGCCTCCACGCTCAAGGCGCTGTTCGCGCTCACCGCGCTGCCGGGCCTGCCGCCCGACCGGCAGCACACGGTCAGCGAGCACGAGCTGCGGGGCGTCGGGGACGGCAGCAGCCTGGTGGGCGTGCGCGAGGAGGTCACGTACCGCGTCGCCGACCTGTGGCGCGGGGTGTTCCTCAGCTCCGGCAACGACGCCGTCCGGGTCCTCGCCGGCCTCAACGGCGGCTGGACGGAAACGGCCCGGAAGATGCAGGCCACGGCCCGGTCCCTGGGCGCGTACGACACCCGGGTGGTGTCCCCCGACGGGTACGACGCGCCCGGCCAGGTCTCGTCCGCGTACGACCTGGCGGTCTTCGGCCGGGCGGGGCTGCGCAACCCCGACTTCGCCCGCTACGCCGGCACCGCGTACGCCAAGTTCCCGGCCGGGCGCTGGTCGTACGACATCCGCAACACCAACCGGCTGCTCACCGGCGCCGACGGCGTGCGGCGCTACCCGGGCATCCTCGGCGTCAAGAACGGCTACACCACCAACGCCGGCCACACCCTGATCGCCGCCGCCCGCAAGGGCCCCCGCACGCTGGTCGTCTCGGTGATGAACCCGCGCCGGGGCGGTGCGTACGCCGTGTACGAGGAGGCCCGCGACCTGCTGGACTGGGGCTTCGAAGCCGGGGCCAGGGCCCGCCCGGTCGGTTCCCTGCTGCCCCCGCGCGCCACCGCCCCGGTCCGCGCGGCCGCCCCACCGGCCCCGCCCGCCCCGGCCGCCCCACGCGCCGTGCGGTCCGTCCCCCCGACGGCAGCCGTGTCGGTCGCCACGCTCCCCGACGACGACGGCCCGCACCTGTTCCTGCCGCTGACCTTCGTCGGCTCGGCCTGCCTGGCGGCGGCGACGCTGTGGCTGGTGCGGCGGCGCACCGAGCGGTAGTCCCGGTCCGGAACACTGCCTCCATGACTCCCATCCCGGTGATCCTGGACTGCGACCCCGGCCACGACGACGCCTTCAACATCATGCTGGCCGCCGCCCACCCCGCCATCGAGCTGCTCGCGATCACCACCGTCGCCGGCAACGCGTCCGTCGAGAGGACCGCGCTCAACGCCCGGCGGGTGTGCACCGTCGCCGGGATCGGGGGCGTGCCGGTGGCCGCCGGGCTGGGGCGGCCGTTGCACGGGGTGGGGATGGTGGCCGGGAACATCCACGGCGAGTCCGGGCTGGACGGGCCCGGGTTCGGTGAGCCGACCGTGCCGCTCGACCCCCGGGACGCGATCACGCTGCTGCGGGAGACGCTGCTCGCCCACCCCGGGCCCGTGACGCTCGTCCCGACCGGGCCGCTGACCAACATCGCCGCGTTCCTGGTGGCCCACCCGGAGCTGGCCGCCGAGCGGGTGGGGCGGATCGTGCTGATGGGCGGGTCGACCGGGCGGGGCAACCGCACGCCGGCCGCCGAGTTCAACATCGCCGCCGACCCGGAGGCCGCCGACATCGTGTTCTCCAGCGGGCTGGACGTCACGATGATCGGCCTGAACGTCAGCCACCAGGTCCCGGCCGCCCCCGACGTCCTCACCCGCCTGGAGCAGCTCGGCACGCCCCTGTCGCGGCTGTGCGTGGAGCTGCTGACGTACTTCGGCACCACCTACCGCGAGGTGTTCGGCTTCGAGGCCCCGCCCCTGCACGACCCGCTGACCGTGGCCCACCTGATCGACCCGGACCTGATCACGACGGTCCGCGCCCCGGTCGCCGTCGAGCTGACGGGCACTCACACGCGGGGCGCCACCGTCGTCGACCTCGACGGCGTCACGGGCCGCCCGGCCAACGCCCGGGTCGGCACCGCCGTCGACGCCCCCGCCTTCTGGGAGCTGATCATCGACGCCGTACGCGCCCTGGGGTGACCAGGTCGTGTCCGGCGGATCATGCCTGGGCCGCGAGGCCTGGCACGCCCTCCCCCAGAGGGGGCGCCCCCAGCGGCGTTGTCGTCGGTCGCCAATGTCCCCCGTAGCCCTTCGGGCACGGGAGGTGCCCCCACCGCAGTGGCTCCCTCCTCCGCCTTGCATCTGCACGCTCCCCCTCGGCTTCGCCTGGGGGGACCCCCAGACCCTGCTCACCAGCACCACAAGGGCACCGGACTCCGATGACGCCATGATCCGCCGGACACTCCCTAGCGGCGCAGCGCCCACTTCTGTACGGACTCCAGCGGGCCGGTCGGGAAGCGGCGCAGCCACAGCGTGGAGAACACCAGCAGCACCACCGACACCGCCGCCCACAGACCCATCACCCACCACGGCCGCCACGACGCACCCAGCTCGGACGCGAGGCCCAGGCCGATGCCGTACGAGACGAGCATGCACAGCACGTTCTGCAGGACGTACCCGGACAGCGCCATCCGCCCCACGGACGTCAGCCCGTTCATGAACCGCCCCGGCCGCCGCACGCGGTCCACGAGCGCCCCGATCAGCCCGATGTACCCGACCGCCATCAGCGGCGCGGCCCCGTACCGCCCCAACAGGAAGAAGTCCGGACCGGCCACCGCCACCGCCACGTTCAGCGGCACGCCCAGCCCCAGGCCCCACGCCAGCATCCGGGCCCGGATGCGCCGCGCCGCCTCGTCCGCCCCGAAGGCGCCCGCCCGGAAGAGCCGTACACCCAGCAGGAACAGGAACAGCAGCAGGAAGAACGTCAGGACCGGCTCCAGGCGCAGCGCTATCGCGTTCTGGAGCCGGAAGGCGATCTGGTCCGCCCAGCTCCCGTGCGCGTACAGGTCGACGACCTCCCGCGAGACCTCGCCGCCCGCCGAGGGCGCCGACGCCAGGGCCGCCGTCAGCAGCCCCATCACCGTCAGGTGCAGCCCGGCCGCCCACCACATCACGCGCCGCCACGCCCGCTGCGAACGGGTCAGCAGCCAGGCGACGAGCAGCGCCGTCACGGCGTACCCCATCAGCACGTCCCACGCGAAGACCAGCACGAAGTGGACGGTGCCCTCGCCGAACAGGAACAGCGCCCGCCACCTGTACCGCCCCGGCCACGGCTGCCCGCGCCGGGCCGCCGAGCCGTACTGGATCGCCAGTCCGGCACCGAACAGGATGGTCAGCATCGACAGGAACTTCCCGTCCGCCAGCAGCCGGAACGCGCTTTCGGCGGCGTCCGGGAGCGACCCGAACGACATCTCGCCGAGGGTGCCCTGGAGCACGCCCCACTCGGCTCCGGGCCCGGTGAACACCCACACGTTCGTCATGAGCGTCCCGAGGATCGCCACCCCGCGCAGTACGTCGAGGAGGGCGAGGCGTTTCGTCGTTGTCCGTACTGGGGCGCGAAGGGTCTCGGTCATGCCTCCAGCGTCCCGGTGGGCGGCGCCGGAATCGTCGTGACCGCAGACGAATCCGCGCTACATCGAAGGATGTAGCAGGTGCGCGTACGAGCGCGGGTGGGCCGCGAGGTATTCGCGCAGGGTCATCGGGGCGTGGCCGGTCAGGCGCCGGACCGTGTCGGCGACCGTGCCGAGCTCGCCGGTGGCCATCGCCTCGTAGGAGGTGACCCAGCCGGTGACCTCCCAGTGCTCGGCGCCGTACCGGGCGCGGGAGGCATAGGCCTCGGCGCGGGTCTCGGGGGCGTAGGAGACCGGGCGGCCGGTGACGCGGGTCAGTTCCTCCGCCACCTCCGCGAGGGTGAGGGCCTCCTCGCCGGTGACGTCGTAGGTGACGCCGTCGTGTTCGCCGTCGCCCAGCAGGACGGCCGCCGCGACGTCCGCGATGTCCTCGTGGGCGACCGCCGCGACCCGGCCGTCGCCCGCCGGGCCCCGGATGACGCCGTCCGCGCCGGCCATCGCGGGGAACGCGGCGAGGTACCAGCCGTCGCGCAGGAACGTGTGCGGCACGCCCCGCGCCTCGATGTACCGCTCGGTGTGCCAGTGGTCGCGCGCGAAGGTGAACGTCGCCTGGGGCGCGGCGCCCAGGAACGACACGTACACGATCCGCCCGACGCCCGCCGCGAGCGCGGCGTCCACCGCCGTGCGGTGCTCCTGGATCCGGTCGGGGCCCTCGTGCGCGGACACCAGGAACAGCGTGTCGGCGCCGTCCAGGGCGCGGCGCATCGCCTCGCCGTCCCCGTACGGCGCGGGCGCGGCCTTCACCGCGCCCGGCAGGTCCGGCAGCCGGGCCGGGTCGCGGCCGAGCAGCCGGGTCTTCAGGCCCTGGCCGGCGAGGCGGCGGGCGACACGGCCGCCGACGCGGCCGCTCGCCCCGGTCACAGCGATCACGGATGACATACCGGCGAGTGTGTCAGGCGTACACCTCGGTGACCTCCAGCACGCGCGCGATGATCCGCCCGTCCGGCGTACGCTCCGGGTCGGCCAGGTAGGCGCCGTAGGCCTCCTTCGAGGGGAACCTCAGCAGGTGGACCTCCGACAGGCCGTCCGCCGTGCGCAGCCGCCGCTCCAGCCGTCCGCCGTGGCGCGGGAGCAGGGACAGCGCCTTCTCCTCGTACGCCAGGGCCTCCGCCACGGCGTCCGCCGGGTAGTCGAGCATGACCGCGAGCTGGAAGGCCGGGGCGGCCGCCGGGCCGAGCGGCTTGTAGAAGTGGACGTCCACGTTCCCGCCGGGGATGCCCTCGGAGCGGCCCGTCTCGACGTATCCGAGGCGCCGGTAGAAGGGCGGTGCCTGGAACGAGAACGACGACACGATCATGCGGTCGCAGCCACGCCGCCGCGCCTCGTCCTCCGCCGCCCGCATCAGTCGCGTACCGAGCCCGGTGCCGCGCTGGTCGTCGCGGACCCAGAGCATGCTGACGCCCCCGAGGCCGCCCCACGTCCAGCCGGTGAGCCCGCCGATGATCTCGCCCGACTCGTCGTCGGTGGCCCGGACGGACAGCTCGGCCTCGTCGGACGCGCCGGTGGCGGCCTGGTTGAAGGCCGTCAGCTCCTTGTCGAGGCGGGCCGACAGTTCCTTGTCCTCGGCGCCGACCGTGATGGTCACTTGTCCTCCAGCTCGCCCTCGGTCTCCAGGTACACCTGCCGCAGCTCCTCCAGCACGCGCGGGTCGGGCTTCTCCCACATGCCGCGCGACTCGGCCTCCAGCAGCCGTTCGGCGATGCCGTGCAGGGCCCAGGGGTTGGCCTCCTGGAGGAACGCCTTGTTCTCCGGGTCCAGGACGTACGTCTCGGTGAGCTTGTCGTACATCCAGTCGGCGACGACACCGGTCGTGGCGTCGTAGCCGAAGAGGTAGTCCACGGTCGCGGCCAGCTCGAACGCGCCCTTGTAGCCGTGGCGGCGCATCGCCTCGATCCAGCGCGGGTTGACCACACGGGCGCGGAAGACCCGGGAGGTCTCCTCGACGAGGGTGCGGGTGCGGACGGTCTCGGGGCGGGTCGAGTCGCCGATGTACGCCTCGGGGGCCGTGCCCTTCAGCGCGCGGACGGTCGCGACCATGCCGCCGTGGTACTGGAAGTAGTCGTCCGAGTCGGCGATGTCGTGCTCGCGGGTGTCGGTGTTCTTGGCCGCCACCGCGATGCGCTTGTACGCGGTCTCCATCTCGGTGCGGGCGGGCCTGCCTTCGAGGCCGCGCCCGTACGCGTAACCGCCCCACACCGTGTACACCTCGGCGAGGTCGGCGTCGGTGCGCCAGTCGCGCGAGTCGATGAGCTGGAGGATGCCCGCGCCGTACGTCCCCGGCCGGGAGCCGAAGATACGGGTGGTGGCACGGCGTTCGTCGCCGTGCTCGGCGAGGTCGGCCTGCGCGTGGGCGCGTACGTAGTTGTCAGTGCCGGGCTCGTCGAGGGAGGCGGCGAGGCGCACCGCGTCGTCCAGGAGCCCGATGGTGTGCGGGAACGCGTCGCGGAAGAAGCCCGAGATCCGCAGCGTGACGTCGATGCGCGGGCGGCCCAGCTCGGCGAGCGGGATGGGCTCCAGGCCGGTGACGCGGCGTGAGGCGTCGTCCCAGACGGGGCGGATGCCGAGGAGGGCGAGGGCCTCGGCGACGTCGTCGCCGGCGGTGCGCATCGCGCTCGTGCCCCACAGGGACAGGCCGACGGAGGTGGGCCATTCGCCGTTGTCGGTGCGGTACCGCTCCAGGAGGGAGTCGGCGAGCGCCTGGCCGGTCTCCCAGGCGAGCCGGGAGGGGACGGCCTTGGGGTCGACGGAGTAGAAGTTGCGGCCGGTCGGCAGGACGTTGACCAGGCCCCGCAGCGGGGAGCCCGAGGGGCCCGCCGGGACGAAGCCGCCGTCGAGGGCGTGGACGGCGTGGTCCAGCTCGTCGGTGGTGGCGGCGAGGCGCGGGATCACCTGGCGGGCGGCGAAGTCGAGGATCGCGGCCACCTGCTCGCCGTGGCCCTCGGCGACGGCGGGCACGGCGGCCGGGTTCCAGTCGGCGGCCTCCATCGCCTCGACCAGGGCGCGGGCCTTGGCCTCCGCCTCGTCGGCGGTGGTGCGGGTCGCGGCGGACTCGTCCAGGCCGAGGGCCTCGCGGAGGCCGGGCAGGGACTGCGTACCGCCCCAGATCTGCCGGGCGCGCAGGATGGACAGGACCAGGTTGACCCGCTCGGGGCCGGTCGGGGCGCCGCCGAGGACGTGCAGGCCGTCGCGGATCTGGGCGTCCTTGACCTCGCACAGCCAGCCGTCGACGTGCAGCAGGAAGTCGTCGAAGCCGTCGTCGTCCGGGCGGTCCTCCAGCCCCAGGTCGTGGTCGAGCTTGGCGGCCTGGATGAGCGTCCAGATCTGGGCGCGGATGGCGGGCAGCTTGGACGGGTCCATGGAGGAGATCTGCGCGTACTCGTCCAGCAACTGCTCCAGGCGCGTGATGTCGCCGTAGGACTCGGCGCGCGCCATCGGCGGGACGAGGTGGTCGACGAGCGTGGCGTGGACGCGGCGCTTGGCCTGGGTGCCCTCGCCGGGGTCGTTGACCAGGAACGGGTAGATCAGCGGGATGTCGCCGAGGGCCGCGTCGGGGCCGCAGGCGGCGGACAGGCCCGCGTTCTTGCCGGGCAGCCACTCCAGGTTGCCGTGCTTGCCGAGGTGGACCATGGCGTCCGCCCCGAAGCCGCCGTCGGAGGCCGGGGTGGCGATCCAGCGGTAGGCGGCCAGGTAGTGGTGCGAGGGCGGCAGATCGGGGTCGTGGTAGATCGCGATCGGGTTCTCGCCGAAGCCGCGCGGCGGCTGGATGAGGATGAGCAGGTTCCCGCGCCTGAGGGCGGCGAGCACGATGTCGCCCTCCGGGTTGCGGGACCGGTCGAGGAACATCTCGCCGGGCGGCGGGCCCCAGTGCTGCTCGACGTTCTCGCGCAGTTCCTCCGGCAGCGTGGCGTACCAGCGCTTGTAGTCGGCGGCCGGGATGCGGACCGGGTTCTTGGCCAACTGCTCCTCGGTGAGCCAGTCCTGGTCGTGGCCGCCCGCCTCGATGAGGGCGTAGATCAGCTCGTCGCCGTCGCCGGACGCGAGGCCCGGGACCTCCTCGGCGCCGAAGTCGTACCCCTCCTCGCGCAGTCGGCGCAGGAGGGCCACGGCGGAGGCGGGGGTGTCGAGGCCGACGGCGTTGCCGATGCGGGAGTGCTTGGTGGGGTACGCGGACAGGACCAGCGCCAGGCGCTTGTCGGCGTTGGGGATGTGGCGCAGCCGGGCGTGGCGTACGGCGATCCCGGCGACGCGGGCGGCGCGCTCGGTGTCGGCGACGTACGCGGGCAGCCCGTCGGCGTCGATCTCCTTGAAGGAGAACGGGACGGTGATGAGCCGGCCGTCGAACTCGGGGACGGCGACCTGGCTGGCGGCGTCGAGCGGCGAGAGGCCCTCGTCGTTCTCCTCCCAGGCGGCGCGCGAGCCGGTCAGGCACAGCGCCTGGAGGATCGGGACGTCCAGGGCGGCGAGCGCGCCCGCGTCCCAGGACTCGTCGTCCCCGCCCGCCTGGGCCTCGGCGGGCTTGGTGCCGCCGGCGGCGAGGACGGTGGTGATGACGGCGTCGGCCATCCCCAGGCTCTGAAGGAGCTCCGGCTCGGGGGCGCGGAGGGAGGCCACGTACAGGGGCAGCGCCCGACCGCCGGCGTCCTCGATGGCGTCGCACAGGGTGTGGACGAAGGCGGTGTTCCCGCTCATGTGGTGGGCGCGGTAGTAGAGCACGGCGACCGTGGGGCCGGTGATGTTGCGCGCGGTCCGCTCCAGCGGGCCCCAGGTGGGGGCGGCGGCCGGGGGCTCGAAGCCGTGGCCGGTCAGCAGGACGGTGTCGGAGAGGAAACGAGCGAGTTGTTCCAGGTTGTCCGGTCCGCCGTGCGCGAGGTAGGCGTGCGCCTCGGCCGCGATGCCGATCGGGACGGTGGACGTCTCCATGAGCTGGGCGTCGGGGGCCTGTTCGCCGGTGAGGACGACGAGCGGCTTGCCGGTCGCGCGCAGCGCCTCCAGGCCCTCCTCCCAGGCACGGATGCCGCCGAGGAGGCGCACGACGACGAGGTCGGCGCCGTCGAGGAGGCCGGGCAGGTCGTCCACCGGGAGCCGGGCGGGGTTGGCGAACCGGTACGCGACGGGTCCGCCGGAGGCGCGGGCGCTGAGCAGGTCGGTGTCGGAGTGCGACAGCAGCAGGATCGTCGTGGCGGGCGTCGCCTCGGGGCCGGTGGCGGGCGTCGTCGCGTGCGTCATGGCGTGCGCAGGCCTTCCTCGGGGTGTCCGCGCCCCGGGTGGTCGTAGGACGGCGGGAGTTCCTGACTCGTCCGGTTTCCGCCGGACTCACAGTGGCGGGACCGCGCCGGATTCCCACCGGGCTTCCTCCCTAGGGCCCTGGGACCCTGTGCCGTCTGCATAGTAGAGGCTGCGCGTATGCTCGCCGCCATGCCGCCCAGCTCACCAAACCCCCGGGACCGGGGTGAAGCGCACATACGGGACCGTGTCCGGGACCGCGGTGACGCCTGCCCGGGCGCGCTGCGGCTGCACCGCGCCGATGACGGCGCCCTCGCCCGACTCCGCGTACCCACAGGTGTGTTGACGCCTCATCAGGTCGACGTGCTGGCCGACGCCGCCGACCGGCTCGGCGACGGGCACCTCTCCCTCACCTCGCGAGGCAACATCGAGCTGCGCGGGCTGGGCGAGAGCTGCGGGCTGGGCCTCGCCCGGACGCTGCGGGACGCCGGGCTGCTGCCCGCCTCCGAACGGCACGAGCGCGTACGGAACATGGTCGTCTCACCGCTCGCCGGGGCGGACGTCATGGCCTGGGCGGTGGAGCTGGACGAGCTGGTGTGCGGCGAGGACCGGACGGTGGAGCTGTCGGGCCGCTTCCTGTTCGCCGTGGACGACGGGCGGGGCGACGTCGCGGGTCTGGCCGCCGATGTGACGTTGCTCGCAGCGCCGGACGGCGCCGCCCTGCTCCGGGTCGCGGACCGGACATACCGGGTGGCCGGCGCGGACGCGCCCCGCGCCGCGCTCGCGGCGGCCGAGGCGTTCCTGACGGCCGCGCGGGCCGCGGGCACCGGGGCGTGGCGGGTGCGGGAGCTGCCGGCGGGGCAGGACGTGGACGTGACGGGACACCTGAGGCGGGCGGGCATCGCGGCGGAGCCCGCGGAGGACTTCGTGTGCCCGACGAGCGCGCCGCCCCCGCCGGGCGTACTCGACGACGGCACCGTCTGCGTCCTCGCCCGGCTCGGCAGGGTGACGTCGGCGCAGTTCCGCGCGCTGCTGCCGGCCCGGGAGGTACGGGTCACCCCGTGGCGGGGTTTCGTGCTGCCCGGGTACGCCGGCCGGGCGGCGGCCGAGGAGCGGCTGCGCGCCCTGGAGGGGGCCGGGTTCATCACCCGTACCGACTCGCCCTGGATCGGCGTCAGCGCGTGCACCGGGCGCCCCGGCTGCGGCAAGTCCCTGTCCGACGTGCGGGCGGACGCCCGCCCCCGCGAGGGTGCGCTGCCCGTCCACTGGTCGGGGTGCGCCCGCCGCTGCGGCCACCCGCAGGGCGTCACGTGGACCGACATGGTGGCGACGGGCGAGGGCGCGTACCAGATGACCGTACAAGGATCGACGAAATGAGCGAGAGCAGAGTGTTCGACTACGAGAAGGACGGGGCGGAGATCTACCGCCAGTCCTTTGCCACGATCCGCGCCGAGGCGGATCTCGCGGACCTGCCGGCCGACGTCAGCCAGGTCGCCGTGCGGATGATCCACGCCTGCGGCATGGTCGACCTCGTCCGCGACCTGGCGTACACGCCGGGCGTGGTGGCCCGCGCCCGCGAGGCGCTGCGCGCCGGGGCGCCGATCCTGTGCGACGCGCAGATGGTCGCGAGCGGTATTACGCGCAAGCGGCTGCCCGCGGACAACGACGTGGTCTGCACGCTCTCCGACCCGTCCGTCCCGGCGCTCGCCGCCGAGCTGGGCACCACGCGCAGCGCGGCCGCGCTGGAGCTGTGGCGGGACCGGCTCGAAGGGTCGGTCGTCGCGGTGGGCAACGCGCCCACCGCCCTCTTCCGCCTCCTGGAGATGATCGAGGCGGGCGCGCCGCGCCCGGCGGCGGTGATCGGCATACCGGTGGGGTTCATCGGGGCGGCCGAGTCCAAGGACGCGCTGGCGGCGTTCCCGGGCCTGGAGCACCTGGTGGTGCGGGGCCGGCGGGGCGGCAGCGCGATGGCGGCGGCGGCGGTCAACGCGATCGCGCACGAGGCGGAGATCCAGGCATGAGCGGCAAGCTGTACGGCGTCGGGCTCGGCCCCGGCGACCCGAACCTGATGACGGTGGCGGCGGTGAAGGCCATCGCGGCCGCCGACGTCATCGCGTACCACTCGGCCCGGCACGGCCGCTCGATCGCGCGCTCCATCGCGGCCGAGCACATCCGCGAGGACCACATCGAAGAGCGCCTGATGTACCCGCTGACCGTCGAGACGACGGACCACCCCGGCGGGTACCGGGGCGCGCTGAACGACTTCTACGAGGAGGCGTCCGCGCGGCTGGCCGCGCACCTGGACGCCGGCCGCACGGTGGCCGTCCTCGCCGAGGGCGACCCGCTGTTCTACGGCTCCTACCAGCACATGCACAAGCGGCTGGCCCACCGCTACGACACGGAGGTCATCCCCGGCGTCACATCGGTGAGCGCCTCCGCCGCCCGGCTCGGCAAGCCGCTGTGCGAGGCGGAGGAGATCCTGACGATCATCCCCGGCACGCTGCCGGAGGAGGAGCTGACGGCCCGCCTGGCGGCCACGGACTCCGCCGTCGTCATGAAGCTGGGCCGCACCTTCCCGGCGGTGCGCCGCGCCCTGGAGCGGGCCGGCCGGCTGGACGACGCCCACTACGTGGAGCGGGCCACCATGGCCGGCGAACGCACGGGCGCCCTGGCGGACGTCGACCCCGACTCGGTCCCGTACTTCTCCGTGGCGGTGCTCCCCTCCCGCGTCGACTCCGGGCCGGCCGAGCCCGAGCGGGGCGAGGTCGTGGTCGTCGGCACGGGCCCCGCCGGGCCCCTGTGGCTGACGCCCGAGACGCGCGGCGCCCTCGCCTCGGCGACGGACCTGGTGGGCTACACGACCTACCTGGACCGGGTCCCTTCCCGACCCGGCCAGCAGCGGCACGGCTCGGACAACAAGGTCGAGTCCGAGCGCGCCGAGTTCGCCCTGGACCTGGCCCGGCGCGGGCGCCGGGTGGCGGTGGTGTCGGGCGGCGACCCGGGCGTGTTCGCCATGGCCACGGCCGTCCTGGAGGTCGCCTCCCAGGACCCGTACCTGGACGTCCCGGTCCGCGTCCTGCCGGGCGTGACCGCCGCGAACGCCGCCGCCGCGAAGGCGGGCGCCCCGCTGGGCCACGACTACGCGACGATCTCCCTGTCGGACCGCCTCAAGCCCTGGGAGGTCATCGCCGAACGCCTCCGCGCGGCCGCCACGGCCGACCTGGTCCTCGCCCTCTACAACCCGGGTTCCGCCAGCCGCACCTGGCAGGTCGCCAAGGCCCGCGAACTGCTCCTGGAGCACCGCGCCCCGGACACCCCGGTGGTCGTCGCCCGCGACGTGGGCGGCCCGGAGGAGTCCGTCCGCGTCCTGCCCCTCGCGGACCTGGACCCGGCGGAGGTCGACATGCGCACCCTCCTCCTCATCGGCTCCTCCCAGACCCAGGCGGTCCGCCGGGGCGACGGCGACACGGTGGCCTGGACACCCCGGAGGTACCCGGAGGGGTGACCCGGCCTCGGGGGGCCGGCGTCCCGCCCCGACGCCGGCCCCCGTCCCGCGCCCTCGTCAGCGCTGCTGCACGAACGCCCTGCCCTTGTGCCCCGCGTCGGCGGAGCACGACCCCTTCTCCGCGTCCGTCATCTTGCGGGTCTTCACGACGACCGCGTTGCTCTTGCCGTCCGTGCCGTTCTTGGCCGGTCCGGTGATCGTGTCCTGGAAGAACCAGTAGTAGTGACCCCACTTGGGGCTGTCGTAGTGGGTCTGCCAGGTGCCCGAGACCTTCTGCATGACCTGCGCACGGGAGATCCAGCCCACCTCGCCGGGCTTGACCGTCATGTTCAGGGAGCTGCTCTCCGAGTGGGTGCTGGACCAACTGTGGCTGTAACTCGCCGTCACGCTCAGGTCCACTATGCCCGCGATCTTGCCGCCCGCCGTGACCGAGACCCCGAGGGAGTCGGTGGAGCCGACGGTGTCGTCCCAGGTCATGCTCTGCGTGGCGTCCGAGCTGGAGCAGTTGTACAGCGAATCGGAGACCTGCCGGAACGCACCGAGGTACGCCTCCCCGAGCTTCGGCTCGTTGAACGTGCACTTGCCCAGCCCCGAGGCACAGTCCGCCATGAGCTCCGGCTTCGTCGGCTGCTCACCGGCGGACGCGGGAAGCGCGCCCGCCACCGTGATCCCGAAGGCCACGACCGTCATGGCCAGCAAGCGTCCGCCGTACCGCCTGGCGCGGTTCATCGTCATCTTCTCGTACCTCTCACACGTGCATGGGGGGTCGGCGAACGGACGTACTGACGTACGCGTCGTACGCCGCCTGATGTGCGTGTGATGGTGGCAGTGGCCCACCGAACAGACCGTGGTTCCCAGCCGAATTGCTACGACAGGGAACCGACGCCCCCTCAAGGCCCTCCGCAGCCGCCGTCCGCGGCCCCACCTGCCGCTGTTACCGCACCGCGCTCAGGCCCAGGAGCCGGTGGCCGAGCGCTGACGGCAGGTGAGCCGGCCACGGCGGCTCGCCGGGTGAGATCCAGGATCCCTCCATCGGGGAACAGCAGGTGACTGCCGGCCCTGATGGGGGGATTCGTGGTGGAGAGCCGCAGGCGGTTCGTTGGCGGGAGGCGGGTGTCCGATGGGTCGGCGGGCTGCCGGTGAGGAGGTGGCGGTGGCGGGCGGGCTGCCGTTCGCGTTCGGCGTGCGCGGGTTCCGGTGTGTGCTGGACGTGCCCGAGGGGATGCGGCCGTGGCGGGACCGGGTGGCCGGGCGGGACGACGGAGGGGTGCGGGACGGGGACGGGGTGCGGATGTTCCGGTGGAAGGGGCGGCTGTACGACCATCCCGTCGGGCAGATCCAGTACGGGCTGGAGAACCTCGCCGCCTACCGGCGCACCGGGGACGCGTTCTTCCTGGCGCGGGCGCGGGCGCAGGCCGAGCGGGTGGTGGCGCGGCGGCACGAGCGGCGGGGCGCGTGGTTCTTCCCGTACCCGTTCGACTTTACGCACCAGGTGCACACCGGTATCGCCTACGAGGCGCCCTGGTACTCGGGCATGGCCCAGGGCGAGGCGCTGAGCCTGTTCGCCCAACTGGCCCAGGTACCGGCCGTTCCGGCGGCGGACCGGGGGCGGTACCGGGCGGCGGCGGACGGGGCGTTCCGGTCGCTGCTGGCGGGGGACGGGGAGGTGCCCTGGGTGGTGGCGCGGGACACGGCGGGGCACCTGTGGATCCACGAGTACCCGGTCGACGCGCCGGGCACGTCCGACTACACGTACAACGGCTTCATGTTCGCCGCGCTCGGGCTGTGGGACTACTACGTGCTGACCCGCGACCCGCTCGCCGACGACCTCTTCGACGGCTCCCTGACGACGCTGGCCGCGAACTTCACGCAGATGCGCAACCCCGGCTGGCTGTCGCACTACTGCCGTACGCACGCCGTGCCGACCGCGTCGTACCACCCCCTGCACGTCTCGCTGCTGCGCCAGCTCTCCTGGCTGTCCGGCAGCGAGCTGCTCGCCGCGCAGTCGGACCTGCTGATGGACGACTACCCGGAGCCGTCGCTCGGTCGGGACGGCGGCCGGGTCCACCTCGCGGCGGGCAGGCACACGCTGCGGCGCTACGACGACGACGGCACCCTCAGCGGCTCGCGCACCCTGGAGGTGGCGCGCCCCGCCGAGGTCACGGCCTCGCACCGGCTGCGCGTCAAGGGGCGGGAGGTGCACTACCTGCTGACGGAGGGTCCGGGCGACGGGTGGTACGTGGCCGAGCGGTACCCGGCCGCGTACCTGCGGGGCGAGTGGTGCGCGTCCGACTACCGGCCGGCGCGGCGCGCGCGGTTCCCGGCCGGGGTGAGCGTGGTGTGCCGCCGGGGCGGCGAGGAGCGGACGGTGACGTACCCGGAGGACACCCCCGTGCGGTACGACCGCCGCGCACTCGTGGACGGCCGCATGATGCTGCGGGCGGCCGACGGGGACGCCAGGGGGTGGTGGGTGCCGGTCGCTCAGCTCGCGGTGGGCTGAACCCGGCGGAGCACCCAGGCGGCGGCCTCCTCGGGCGTCGCGGCCACCGGGACGCCGTGCGGGGCGGGCGGGCGGCGGACGATCACGACGGGGACGCCCGCCTCGCGGGCGGCACGGAGCTTCGGGGCCGTCGCCGCGCCGCCGCTGTCCTTGGTGACCAGCACGTCGACGGCGTACCGGCGCAGCACCTCCCGCTCGCCGTCCAGGGTGAAGGGGCCCCGGTCGAGGAGGACCTCCATGCGCGGCGGGCAGGGCGGCTCCGGGGCGTCCACCGAGCGGACCAGGAACCAGGCGTCCGTGACGTGGGCGAAGGACGCGAGACCCATCCGGCCCGTGGTGAGGAAGACCCGGCGGCCCAGGGCGCGGGCGGTGTCCGCCGCCTCCGTCAGGGTGTCCACCAGGTGCCAGTCGTCGCCCTCGACCGGGGCCCACCCGGGACGGCGGAGGGCGAGCAGGGGAACATGGGCGTCGGCGGCCGCACCGGCCGCGTTGCAACTGATCGTGTCCGCGAAAGGATGGGTGGCGTCGATGACCGCGTCCACCTGGTGCTCGCGCAGCCAGCGCGCCAGGCCCTCGGCCCCGCCGAACCCCCCGACGCGGACCTCACCCGGGGGCAGCCTCGGGGCGGCGACGCGGCCCGCGAGCGAGGACGTGAGGCGGACGCTCGGGCTGTCGTGGAGCGCCTCCGCGAGGCGGCGGGCCTCGGTCGTTCCTCCGAGGATCAGTACGTGCATCGGGGTCCGTCCATGAGTACGGGTGGCGGGCGCAGCGCCCAACTCAAGCACACCGGTCTCCGGCCCGGCTGGACGACCGGGGCGTGCGCGACGGCGGCGACGACCGCCGCGTACACCGCGCTGCTGACCGGGGACTTCCCCGACCCGGTGACGATCACGCTGCCGAAGGGGCAGACCCCGGCGTTCGCCCTGGCGGCGGAGGAACTGACCGGCGCGTCCGCGATGGCGGGCGTGGTCAAGGACGCCGGCGACGATCCGGACGTGACCCACGGGGCGCTGGTGCGTGCCACGGTCCGGTTGCTGGCGCCGGGGGCCGGGGTGGTCTTCCGGGCCGGCACGGGCGTGGGGACCGTCACCCGGCCCGGCCTGCCGCTGGAGGTGGGCGAGCCCGCCATCAACCCGGTGCCGCGCCGGATGATGCGCGAGCACGTCGCACGGGTGGCGGCCGAGCACGGCGGCACCGGGGACGTCGAGATCACCGTCTCCGTCGACCACGGCGAGGAGATCGCCCGCTCGACGTGGAACCCGCGCCTGGGCATCCTCGGCGGGCTGTCGATCCTGGGGACGACCGGGATCGTCGTGCCCTACTCGTGCTCGGCCTGGATCGACTCCATCCGGCGCGGCGTGGACGTGGCGCGGGCGGCCGGCCGCACCCATGTCGCCGGGTGCACGGGCTCGACGTCGGAGCGGACGGTCACGTCCCTGTACGGGCTGCCCGAGGACGCCCTGCTGGACATGGGCGACTTCGCGGGCGCCGTGCTCAAGTACGTCCGCAGGCACCCCGTCGAACGGCTCACGATCTGCGGCGGGTTCGCCAAGCTGTCCAAGCTCGCGGCCGGGCACCTGGACCTGCATTCGGCCCGCTCCCAGGTCGACAAGGGCTTCCTGGCGGAGCTGGCGCGCGCGGGCGGCGCCGACGAGGAGCTGGCGGCGGAGGTGGCCGGGGCCAACACGGGGCTGGCCGCGCTCCAGTTGTGCGCGGCGGCCGGTGTTCCGCTGGGCGACCTGGTCGCCCGGACGGCCCGCGACCAGGCCCTCGCGGTGCTGCGCGGCGCGCCGGTCACGGTCGACGTGGTGTGCATCGACCGCGCCGGCACCGTGGTGGGTCGCAGCGAGCCCCGGGGCCCTCAGCAGACGTGACGACCCGCAGGGCCCTCAGCAGACGTGACGGTCGCGCTCCGGCGAGTACAGGTGGCTGTCGCGGAACTGGGTGGCCGCCAGGGTGCGGCCCACCAGGATGACCGCCGTGCGGGTGATGCCGGCCTCCTTGGTGGCCGCCGCGATGTCGGCGAGCGTGCCGCGCAGGATGACCTCGTCGGGGCGGCTGGCCATCGCCACGACGGCGGCCGGGCAGTCGGCGCCGTAGTGCGGGGTCAGCTCCGCGACGACCCGGTCGACGTACCGGGCCGCCAGGTGGAGCACCAGCAGGGCGCCGCTGCGGCCCAGGGTCGCCAGGTCCTCGCCCTCGGGCATGGCGGTGGCCTGCTCGGCGATCCGGGTGAGGATCACCGTCTGGCCCACGGTCGGGACGGTCAGCTCCCGCTTGAGCGCGGCGGCGGCCGCGGCGAACGCCGGGACGCCCGGCACGACCTCGTATGGGATGCCCGCCGCGTCCAGCCGACGCATCTGCTCGGCCACCGCGCTGAAGACGGACGGGTCGCCCGAGTGGAGGCGGGCCACGTCGTGGCCCTCCTCGTGGGCGCGGACCAGCTCGGCGGTGATGGCGTCCAGGTCCATGCGGGCGGTGTCGACGAGCCGGGCGTCCGGCGGGCACTCGGCGAGCAGCTCGCGCGGGACGAGGGACCCGGCGTACAGGCACACCCGGCAGGAGGCGAGGGTGCGGGCACCGCGCACGGTGATCAGGTCGGCGGCGCCGGGGCCCGCACCGATGAAGTAGACGGTCATTCTCAGCCTGCCTGGGGTTTCGTTACGGACCATTGCGTGACCGGCATGGCCTGGCGCCAGCCGGTGAAGCCGCCCACGGGGACGGCGTGCGCGACCGCGAGCCGGATCAGCTCGCCGCCGTGGCGCCGGTACCGGTCGGCGAGCAGCGCCTCGGATTCGAGGGTCACGGTGTTGGCGACCAGCCGCCCGCCCGGCCGCAGCGCCGCCCAGCAGGCGTCCAGCAGCCCGGGCGCGGTCAGCCCGCCGCCGATGAACACCGCGTCGGGCGCCTCCAGTCCGGCGAGCCCGGCGGGGGCGGCGGCGGTGACGACCTCCAGGCCGGGTACGCCGAGGGAGGCGGCGTTCCGGGCGATCCGCGCGGCCCGCTCGGGCGAGCGCTCGACGGTGACGGCCCGGCAGGTGCGGTGCGTACGCATCCACTCGATGCCGATCGAGCCGGAGCCGCCGCCGATGTCCCACAGCAGCTCGCCGGGCGCGGGCGCCAGCGCGGCGAGCGTCGCCGCGCGCACGTGCCGCTTGGTGAGCTGGCCGTCGTTCTCGTACGCCCCGTCCGGCAGCCCGGGCACGGCACCGAGACGCAGGGCGTCCGGGTGGCGCACGCACGACACGGCGATGACGTTCAGCGGGTCGCCGGGCGGGTGGGGCCAGTCGTCGGCGGTGCCGGTGACGGCCCGTTCCCGGTCGGACCCGAGCTGTTCCAGGACGGTCAGGCCGCTCGGCCCGAAGCCGCTCTCCCGCAGCAGCCCGGCGACCTCGCCCGGGGTGGCCGCGCCCGCGCTCAGCACCAGCAGCCGTCGCCCGTCGTGCAGGGCGGCCGCGAGGGAGGCGAGGGGGCGCCCGACGAGCGTGACCGTCTCGGTGTCCTCCAGCGGCCAGCCGAGGCGGGCGCACGCGTACGAGACGGAGGACGGGTGCGGCAGGACGCGCAGTCGCTCGGGGCCGACCGTCTCGGCGAGGGCGCGCCCGATCCCGTAGAACATGGGGTCGCCGCTGGCGAGCACGGCGACCCGGCGGCCGTCACGGGTGTGCTCGGCCAGCAGGCCGGGGACGGCGGGGCGCAGCGGGGACGGCCAGGCGACGCGCTCGGCGGCGCATTCGGCGGGCAGCAGGGCGAGCTGCCGGTCACCGCCGATGACGACGTCGGCGGCGCGCAGGGCCGCCCGGGAGGCGTCGGCGAGCCCGGTCCAGCCGTCCGCGCCGACGCCGACGACGGTTACGGGCGGTCGGGTGTCGGATACGGGGCCGGGGCTGCTCACGGGCTGGAACCCTACCCGCCGGTCAGGGAGCCCTAGGGTCGGGGTCATGACCGACAGGGCACCCGACACGGCGAGCGGCCCGCTCGACCTGACGCTGCTGCGCACGTTCCTGGCCGTGCACCGCTCCGGCTCGTTCACGGCCGCCGCGCGGCTGGTGGGCCTGTCGCAGCCGACGGTCACCGCGCAGATCAGGGCGCTGGAGCGGCAGCTCGGCCGGGAGCTGTTCGCCCGCCTCCCGCGCGGGGTCGCCCCGACGGCCGTCGCGGACGACCTCGCGGCACAGGTCGCCGAGCCGCTGGACGCGCTGGAGGCGGTGACGGGCCGGCCGCCGGGCGAGCGGCCCGCCGAGCCGGTGCGGCTCGCCGGACCGGCCGAACTGCTGTGCCTGCGGGTGCTGCCGGCCCTGGCGCCGCTGACCGGACGGGGCGTGCGGCTGCGCGTCGGCACCGGTCTGACCGATGAGCTGCTGGACGCGCTGCGGGCCGGCCACCACGACCTGGTGATCGCGACGTACCGGCCGCGCGGCCGGGCGCTGGTGGCGACGCCGCTGATGGACGAGGAGTTCGTGCTGGTCGCGGCACCCGCGTGGGCGGACCGGATCGGGCCCGGGCGGGTGGCGGCCGAGGGCGCGGCGGGGCTGCGGGGCGTGCCGCTGGTGGCGTACGCGGAGGACCTGCCGATCATCCGCCGCTACTGGCGGCACGTCTTCGGCACCCGGCTGACCGCCCGGGCCACGGTGACGGTGCCCGACCTGCGGGGCGTCCTGGCGGCGGTGGCGGCGGGCGGCGGGATCGCCGTGCTGCCGCGCTACCTGTGCGCGGACGAGCTGGCGGACGGCACGCTCGTGGCGCTGCTGGCGCCCGAGGACCCGCCGATCAACACGGCCTACCTGGTCCGCCGCCCGGGCGCGGTGGACGACCCGCACCTGGCGCTGGTGCGCGACCTGCTGCTGCGGGAGGCGCGCGAGTGGTGAGCCGCCCGGCCGCCCGGGCCACTCGGCGGGGTGCTCGGGCCGGGCGTCCGGGGGGTCAGCGGTAGCGGGCCCGGCCGATGGCCGCGGCGGCCGTGAGCGGGACGGTCAGCAGGGCGGCGAGCCAGAACAGGGGCCGGTAGGCGTGCGCCTGGGCGGTGTGGGCGGCCAGCCCGCTGGCCAGGGCGCTGCCCACGTAGAGGGCGACGCCGAACATGGCGACACCGGTGGCGCGGGCGGTCGGCGACAGGGACGTCGCCCAGGACTGGATCGTGGAGTGCATGAACGACCAGCCGCCGCCCAGCAGCAGGGCCACCACGACGAGCGCCGCCGTGGCCTGGCTGTACCCGGCGATCAGGTACGCGACGGCCATCTGGACGCCGCCGGCCACGATGAGGCCCACCGGGGTCCACTTCCCGACCAGCCGCTTGACCACCTGGGCCGCCGCCATGGACCCGACCCCGTACAGCGCGGCAACCGCGCCGGCCAGCGTGGTCGGCACCCCGCGGGCCTCCAGCGCCGGTGCCAGGTAGGTCAGGAAGCCCAGCAGCACGGCGCCCTCCAGCAGGGCGACCGCCATGACGAACCACTGCCACCCCGAGCCGAGCACGGTCCGGAAGGGGGCCAGCAGGGAGCCGGGCCGCTCGCGCTCGGGCTCCGGCAGGCGGCGCAGCGCCACCGCGAGGTACGCGGCGAGCAGGCCGGGCAGCGCGAACACCAGCCGCCAGCTCAGGTAGTGCGCCAGGACGCCGGCGACCAGCGTGGCCACGGCGGTGCCGAGCGCGAAGGCGGTCATCAGCTCGCTGAGCGGGCGCTGCCGGACGGCGGCGGGCACCGTGTCGCCGACGTACGTCAGGGAGGCGGCGATCGACGCGGCGAAGAAGGCACCGGCGACGGCCCGGGCCACGATCAGCACCGGGGCGCTGGGGGCGAGGGCCGAGCAGAGGGCCGCCACGGCCGCGCCGGTCAGCGACACCCGCATCACCCACACCCGCCCCAGCCGGTCGCTGGCCAGGCCCCACACCGGCTGCATCAGGCCGTAGGTGAGGTAGTAGCCACTGGCCGCGAGCACCACCGTCGGCAGTGGCGCGCCGAGCTGGGGGCCGATGAGCACCAGCATCGGAGCGATGCAGAAGCGGTCGAAGTTGCTGACGAATCCGGCGGTGCGCAGCAGCCGCAGGGCGGACCGGGGCAGTGCCGCCGCGGCCGGCGGTGAGGCGTTGGTGCCGGTGGTGGTGGTCACGCGGGACGCTCCTTTCGAACGGGGTCACACCTCCCCACCGGGCGGGGGGAGTTGACTCCAGCTCAGCACCGGGCGTCCCGCGCCGGGCGGCGCAGACTATTACCATCGCTCACAGCCAGCGGGGCCGGTGCGCCGTACGGCACCGGCAGCATGTGGAGGGAGCCTGTGGGGCGCCCGCGACCCGGAGGACGACAGGCACCATGGCACCCGGCAGGCCGCCGGCCGGCTCCCCGCGCCGCGAGCTGGGGGCGTTCCTGCGCTCGCGCCGGGACCGGCTCGCACCGGGTGACGTGGGGCTGGCCCACGGGCCGGGCCGCCGCACGCCGGGGCTGCGGCGCGCCGAGGTGGCCGAGCTCGCCGGCATCAGCACGTCCTGGTACACGTGGCTGGAGCAGGGCCGGGTCCGCACCTCCGAGCAGGTGCTGCGGGCGGTGGCGAGGGCACTGCGGCTGGACGCGGCGGAGACCGCGCACGTGCTGTCGTTCGTGGAGGAGAGCCCCCCGCCCGCCGACGCCCCCACCTGGGTGTCCCGCAACCTGCTCAGCCTGGTGCGGGCCATGACCCCGCATCCGGCGGTCGTGCTCGACCCGCACTGGGACCTGCTGGCGTGGAACGCCGGGTACGCCGCGCTGCTCACCGACCCGGCGCGGCTCCGTCCCGACCAGCGCAACCTGCTGTGGCTGGTGTTCCACTGGCCGCCCGCCCGGGCCCTGCTCGTGGACTGGGAGCAGGAGGCCCGCACCCTGCTGGGCCAGTTCCGGTCCCGGGCGGCGCGCCGCCCGCAGGACCCGAGGTTCGCGGAGCTGGTGAGCGTGCTGCTGTCCGACCCGGACGCGGCCCGCTGGTACGAGCGGCGGGAGACGGCGGGCTTCCAGCCCTCGGTACGCCACTTCCGGCACCCGGTCGCGGGCGACCTGCGCCTCCGGTACGTGAAGCTGGCGGCGGTGGACGAGCCGGGTCACCACTTCCTCGCGTACCTGCCCGACGACCAGGCCTCCGAGGACGCGCTGCGCAGGCTCCAGGCGCCGCCGGAACGCGCCTGAGCCCCGCCGGCCGTGGGGGCGCCGGCGGGGCTGAGGGCCCTTCCTCAGCTCGCCAGTACGGCCTTCATGACGGTGCCGGCCGAGACCTCGGCCAGCGCGTCGGCGTGCCGCTCCAGCGGGTAGGTGGTGACCAGGCTCGCCAGGTCGAACCGCGCGGCGAGGGCCGGCAGGAGCCGTACGTACTCGACGAGGTGGGCCCCGGTGAAGGCCCAGGAGCCGATCACGTCGAGCTGCCGGTGCACGATCTGGTGCGGGTTGACCAGGGTGTCCCCGGCGTCGGTGTACTGGCCGACGACCAGGTAGGAGCCGCCCCGCCGGGCCAGTGTCAGGCCCTGGGCGACCGCGGCCGGCACCCCGGCGCACTCGATGACCAGGTCGGCCCCGTCGGGCCCGGCGGCCGCCCGCGCCCGACGCAGCACCGCATCCGGGTCGGGGGCGCCGACGATGTCCAGGTGTACGTCGCCGATGCCGGCGGCCGCCGCTGCCGCGAGCCGGTTCGCCGGACCGCCGACGATCACCACCCGCGCCGCCCCGGCGAGCTGTGCGAAGGCCGCCGCGGCCAGCCCGACCGGCCCGCTGCCCTGGACGATGACGGTCTCCCCCAGCTTCACCGGGCGCCGCTCGTACAGGGCGTGCACCACGGTGGGGCCCGCGCAGGCGAGGGCCATCGCGGCGGTGGCGGACACCCCGGGCGCCGCCTTCACCACGGTCGTCCCCGGACGCAGCACGATGTGGTCGGCCCAGGAGCCCGACAGGGCGGTTCCGCCGTCGTCGGTGAGCGCCCGGTTCACGCCGTAGGTGCGCCGGTTCTCGCACAGGGTCGGCTCGCGGTGCAGCCGGCACGGCGGGCACGTCCCGCAGGCGATGGACGAGGCCCACATCACCGCGTCGCCCACCGCGAGCGGGGCGCCCAGGGCGTCGCGGTCCGCGCCCGCGCCGAGTTCGAGGACGGTGCCGTACCCCTCGTGGCCGAGCACCAGCGGTACCGGAATGGGCAGGTGCCCCTGCTGGAGGTGCAGGTCGGTGCCGCAGACGCCGCCGTACAGGCCGCCGACGACCATGCCGCCCGCCGGCGCCGGGGGCACCGGGAACTCCCGCAGCACGAGCGGTGCGCCGAACTCCTCCAGGACCACGGCCCGGACGGTGCGCCCGGTCATGCGTCCACCGTCCGCAGCTCCTCGGAGAAGCGGCGCTCCAGGGGCCGCAGCGGGGCGCTGTCGCGGCACACGACGTAGTCGGGCCGCGGCTCGCCCTGCGGGCGGGGGAGGTTGGCGCAGGAGTTGTACGTGGCGATCAGCAGGCGCCGGGGGTACGGCGACATGTTGGGCGCCGAGCCGTGCACGATCTCGGGGGAGAAGAACACCACGGAACCGGCCGGGCCCTTGGGGCTGGTCATGCCGTACCGGTCCACGTGCGCCGCGAGCTGATTGGCCGTCAGCGATATGTCGTCCGGGTCGAGGTGCTGCGCGGACTTCGCGTCCGCCTTGCGCTCGCGGTGCACCAGCCCCTCCCGGTGGGAGCCGGGCAGGAAGATGACCGGGCCGTTGAACTCGTTGACGTCGTCGAGGAAGACGCCGATGTTCACCTGGAGCGGCGCGGGCAGTCCGTCGGCGATCCGCCAGGCGAGGTAGTCCTGGTGCCAAGCCCACTTGTCGCCGCCGAACGACGGCTTGGCGTTGATCTTGAACTGGTAGACGTAGACGTCCTCCGGGAGGAGCTGGCGCACGGGCGGCAGGATGCGCGGGTCGCGGATCAGGCCCGCGTACTCGGGCTGCCGGCGGTGCGAGGCGTACACGGCCCGCACCTGTGTGCCGCCGTCCTCGGTGACGCGGTGCGGCCCGGGGACCTCGCAGTCGCGCGCGAAGGCCTCGCCGAGCCGCCGTACCTCGGCGGGGTCGAGGAGGGATTCGACGAGCAGGAATCCCTTGTCGTGGTATTCGTCCACCTGCTGCTGGGTGAGCTGCATCTGTGCTGTTCCTTCGTTCCGTGGGGGTGGGGGAAGGCGGGCGGCGTCAGCCCATGAAGTGGCCGCCGTCGACGATCAGTTGCTGGCCGGTGACGTACCCGCTGCGCGGGCCCACCAGGTACTCCAGGGCGTCGGCGATGTCCTCCGGGCTGCCCGTGCGGCCCTGCGGGATGGTGGCGAGGACCTCCCGGAGCCGCTCGGGGTCGTCCAGGCCGTAGCGCTCGACGACCTCGCGGGTGCCGGTGAAGCCGGGCAGCAGGGCGTTGACCCGGACGTGCGGGGCCAGCTCCAGCGCCAGGCACTTGGTGAGCTGGAGCAGCCCCGCCTTGGCCGCGCAGTAGTTGGCGCCGCCGGAGCGCGGCCGGATGGCGGTGGTGGCGCCGATGTTGACGATGTTGCCCCGCCCGGCCTCCACCATCGCCGGGGCGAGCGCCCGGGTGAGGTGGTAGGGGCCGGACAGGTTGGTGGCGAGGACCTCGTCCCAGTCCTGGTCGGTCATGGCCAGGAAGGGCCGGTCGCGGTTGATCCCGGCGTTGTTGACCAGCACGGCGGGCGGCCCGAACCGCTCCAGCACCCGGGCGGCGGCCGCGCGGACCTCGGCGGGGCGCGCCAGGTCGGCGCGGAGGGCCACGAGGTGGCCCCCGCCCTCGCGTTCGGCCTCGGCGGCCGCCTTGGCGTCGCCGCGGTAGAGGGCCGCCACCCGGTACCCGAGGGCGATCAGCCGCCGGCTCAGGGCCGCCCCGATGCCCCGGGTGCCACCGCTGACCACGGCGGTGGGCCGGGCGCCGGGGTCACCGTCCACCGCGCTCACCCCGCGGCCCGGGCGGCCACCACGTCACCGCGCAGCAGCCCCGAGCCGGCGGGGACGTCGGCCGGGTCGCCGCCGCGCTGGACGATGCGGTTGCCGGCGTCGACGAAGACGACGCTGGGCTCGTAGGCGCGCGACTCGGCGTCGCTCATCTCCGCGTACGAGATGATGATCACCCGGTCGCCGGGGCTGATGAGCCGGGCGGCGGCCCCGTTGATGCCGATGACGCCGGAGCCCGCGGGGCCCTCGATGACGTACGTGGACAGCCGGTTGCCGTTCTCGATGTCGACGATGTCGACCTTCTCGCCGGGGAGCAGGTCGGCGGCGTCCATCAGGTCCTTCGCGATGGTCAGGGACCCGACGTAGTGCAGGTCGGCCTGGGTGACGGTGGCCCGGTGGATCTTCGACTTCATCATGGTGCGCTGCATGTGTGTCGCCCTTTCAGGTAGGGGGTTCAGGGAGTGAGGGAAGGCCGGCCGGGGACCAGGCGGCGTACTGCCGGCGGCCGTAGAGCAGGGGCGCCGGGGCCCCGGAACGGACCTCGCTGCGCAGCACGTCACCGACGACGATGGTGTGGTCGCCGGACGGGTGCAGGGCGGCGACGCGGCATTCGGCGACCGCGTGCGCGTCCTCGGAGAGCACCGGCAGGCCGGTCGCCGCACCGGGCCGCCAGTCGGTCTGCGCGAACCGGTCGGCCGCGCGGCCGGCGAACGCCTCGGCGGCCCGGCGCCCGGCCGTGTGCAGCAGGTTCACCACGAACGCGCCGCGCGCGGCCAGCACCGGCAGGGTGCGCCCGGTGTGGGCGGCGCACACCAGCAGGCGCGGCGGGTCCAGCGACACGGAGCACAGCGCGGTGCAGGTGAAGCCGTACGGGCGTCCCTCCCCGTCGGCGGTGGTGACCACGGCCACCCCGCCCGGGTGGGAGGCCATCAGCGCCCGGAAGGTCTGCTCGTCGACGGCGGTCCCGTCCGCCACCCGCGTCACCATGCGAAGGCCCGGGCGTCGTGGAGGTTCACGCCGACCGCCGCCTTGCCCAGGTACTCCAGGCACTCGTGCGGCTTGGCGGGCATCACGGAGGCGAACGACGCCTCGCGGACCAGCCGTTCCAGCGGCCGGCCCCGGCTGACCGCGGCGGAGCCGCACAGCCGTACCGCGTCCTGGGCCAGCGCCGGGCCGACCTCGCCGACCACGTACTTCGCGGCGTGCACCATGGCGTTGGCCTCCTGGCTGCCGCGCTCCCGGTCGACCAGGTCGCCCGCCTCGTGCACCAGGGCGCGGGCCGCCCGCAGCCGGGCCGACATGCGGCCGAGCTCGTGCTGGACGACCGGGGAGGCGGCACGGACCGGGTCCGCCGTCGCCCACCGCACGGTGTGCTCGTGGATGGCCTCGGCGATGCCCAGGTAGGCGCCGGTGTACCCGGCGACCATCCAGTGCGGCTCCCGCACCACCTTGAACAGGGACATGCCCTCCACGCCCAGGTACAGCCGGGAGCGCGGGACGGTCACGTCGGTCAGCGTCATCGGGGCCGTGCTGGTGCCGTGCATGGCCGACATGGCGTGCACCTCGCCGAAGGAGACGCCCTCGTCGTCGGCGGCGACGACGAAGTGCGAGACCTCTGCGGTGTCGTCGGCCGTGTCCGCGGGACCCTCCGCGGCGGCGGCGACCACGTAGTAGTCGGCGACCCCGGCGAGCGAGACGAACGACTTCACGCCGTTGAGGACGTAGTGCTCGCCGTCGTCCGCGAGGCGGTATCGGGTCGTCAGGCCCCGTAGTTTGGCGCCCCGCCCGGCCTCCGAGGTGGCGGAGGCGAACAGCTTGCGCCCGTGCACCACCTCGTCCTGCATCCAGGTGCGGAACCGGTCGGCGGCGGGCGGCAGCGGGGTGCCGGCGGAGTCGGCCAGCGCGCCGAGCACCACGTGGTGCATGTTGAAGCCGAGCGCGGCGGCGCCGTTGTGGGCGCCCAGCGCGGCCAGCACCCTCCAGTAGGCCCCGAAGCCGAGCCCGAGGCCGCCCGCCTCGCGTGGCACCAGCGCGCCGAGCAGGCCGGAGTCGCGCAGGACGGCGTACGTGGCGCGGCTGTCGGTGCGCCCGGCGTCGACGTCGGCGGCGAGGGCGGCGAGGGCCTCACCGGTCTCGGCGACCAGTTTGAGGGCGTCGTCCAGACGGTCGTCCACGGGGGGATGCGTCATCGTTCTCCTCGGTCAGTTCTCGACGGGCAGGCCGAGCCGGCGGGCCACGCCCACCCTCAGCAGGTCGTTGGGTCCGGCGTAGGTGAGGGCCGCCAGGGCGCTGTGCGGGTCGGCGCCGAGACCCGACTCCGGGAGGAAGGCCCGTACGCCGGAGAGCGCGGCGGCGTGGTCGGTCAGGGCCACGTAGTCCTCGGCGACCGAGATCTTGGTGAGGGCCGCCTCGGCGGCGAGCCGCCGCGCCGGGGTGCCGGCGTCCAGGGCGGCCGCGAGCGCGTACACCTGGGTGCGCGAGCGGTGCAGGGCCATCGCCATGTCGCTCACCCGGGCGGCGACCTGGTGGCTGGCGCCCATCCGGCGGCCGAAGTGCTCGCGGCTCGCGGCCCACTCCACCGTGCGGTCCAGCAGCAGCCGCATCGGGCCGAGGGCGTAGCCCATGATC
Organism: Streptomyces sp. NPDC031064; assembly: GCF_055570965.1. Lineage (NCBI taxonomy): Bacteria > Bacillati > Actinomycetota > Actinomycetes > Kitasatosporales > Streptomycetaceae > Streptomyces > Streptomyces sp. NPDC031064. The sequence continues at coordinate 366,610 of NZ_JBVIGF010000004.1, read as the reverse complement.
AGGGCCCGTTCCCAGGCGGTGGTGGAGGACATCACGGCCAGGCCCGAGCCCTCCCGCCCGATCAGGGCCGAGGCGGGCAGCGGCGCACCGTCGAAGAGCAGCTCCCCCATGGGCGCGGTCCGCAGTGCGGTCTTGTCGAAGGTCTCGCCCCGGCTGACGCCCGGGGCCTCCAGCGGGACGAGGAAGGCGGACAGCGCGAAGGGGGTGCGGCCGGGTCCGGTACGGGCGAAGACGACGGCCAGGTCGGCCACCGGGGCGGCCGTGACGAACGTCTTGGCACCGTGCAGCACGTACTCGTCGCCGGTCCGCTCGGCGCGGGTCGTCATGGAGAACGGGTCGCTGCCGCCGGCGCGTTCGGTCAGCGCGTGGCAGAGCAGGGTACGGCCGCTCCCGAGCGCCTCCGCGAGGTCCCGGCCGGGCTCGGACAGGGCGTCCCACAGCGGGTGTTGCATGCCGAAGAGCTGCGACGTCAGCGCGTAGCACAGCCCCGGGTCGATGCCGGCCAGCCCGATGCCCTCGATCGCCGCGAGGCCGCGGGTGACCGGGCCGGGCACGTCCGGGCCCGCCTCGGGGCCGTCGCCGGTCATCCGCAGCACGCCGAGGCCGGCCAGGGTGCGCCACTGCTCCCGGAAGTCGGCACCGGCCGTCTTGCCGGCCACCTCGGCGGCCCGTTCGCGGTAGGCGTCGACGACGCGCTCGACGGGGGCCGGGCCACACCGCAGCGGCAGGTCCGGGTCGCCGCTCACGCGTCCGCTCCGCGCGGCGCGGCGTCGACCACCGACCAGAGGGCGGCGGGGGTACGGAAGTTGGCGGCGACGATCTCGGTCTCGGGGAGCGTGACGCCGGCCTGCTTCTCCAGCGCGGCGACGATCTCCATGATCGCCAGCGAGTCCAGCAGCCCCATTTCGAGCAGCGGGGTGTCGGGTGCCAGGGTCTGCGGCTCCTCGCCGCGCGCCCAGGTGATCCGGCTGTGGATGAGGGCGCAGAGGTCTTCGACGCTGTTCATGAACGGCTCTCCTGGAGGGAAGGGGAAGGGGAAGGGGTCGATGGCACGTCGGCGGCGAGGGCCCGGCGGTCGACCTTGCCGCTGATGGTGGTGGGCAGGGACGGCACCGGGACGATCCGGTCGGGCAGCATCCGGCGGGGCAGCGCGGCGCGCAGGTCCGCGAGCAGTTCCCGCTCGGTGGCGGTGCTCTGGGCGTAGACCCAGATCTCCCCGGCGTACGGGGCCTCCTTCGCCACCGCGGCCGCCGTGGTGACCCGTGGCAGCTCCAGCGCGGCGCTCTCGACGTCGAGCAGGTCGATGCGGTGGCCCCGGCGCTTGACCTGGTGGTCGCGCCGCCCGCGCAGGAAGACCCGGCCGTCGCCGGTGATGCGGCCGATGTCGCCGCTGGCGTAGGCGCGGTGGACGACACCGTCGCGGAAGGCCACGCGGACCGTCGGATCGGTCAGCCGGCCGTCGCGCAGGTAGCCCTGGAAGACGGTGGGCCCGGCGATGTGGATCTCGCCCTCCCCGTCGGTGGGGCGGCCGTCGTCGTCCAGGACCTCGATGCGCACCCCGCCGATGCCGCGCCCGATGGTCAGCTCCTCGTCGGCCGTCCAGTCGGCGGGCATCCGGTGGTAGGTGCAGGCGTTGGTCTCGGTGGGGCCGTACAGGTTGTAGAAGGGCCGGTCCCCGAGGAGCTTCAGGTACTCCTGGAGGAGCTGGGGGGCGAAGGGTTCCCCGCCGAAGGCCGCGATCCGCAGGGACGGGGGCACCGCGCCCGCGAAGCCGCCCTGCTGGAGCATGGCGTGGTAGAGCGAGGGCACCGCCATGAAGGCGGTGATCCGCTGCTCGTTCAGCCAGGTGACGACGTCCCTGGGGAAGGAGCGCAGCATGTCGGGCATCAGCACCGCGCAGGCCCCGGCGGCCGCCGCGCCGTACAGGTCGAAGGTGGTGAGGTCGAAGGTCAGCGCGGCCTGTGAGCCGATGCGGTCCTCGGGGGTGAGTCCGAACTCGGCGGCGGCCCACAGCGCGTAGTGCAGGACGTTCTCGTGCGACAGCAGGACGCCCTTGGGCCAGCCGGTGCTGCCGGAGGTGAACAGCAGGTATCCGCCGCGGTCGGTGGGGGCGGGCAGGGGTGCGGGGCGCTCGCCGGGCGGCAGGACCTCGACGCCGGTCAGCCCGTGGCCGAACGGCGTCTCGTGGGGCGTCGTGCCGGTGCCCGCCCCGGTTCCGGGCCGCTCGCTCGTGGCGCGCGCCTCGGTGGCGGCGCGGCACGCTCCGGCGCGGGCGCGGTCGGTGGTGAGCAGCAGGGAGATGCCCGCGTTGCGGAGCATCCGGGCGGTGCGCAGCGGCGGGTCGGCCACGTCCAGCGGGGCGACGACCGCGCCGGCCCGGAGCGCGGCGTACAGGGCCACCACGGTCTCGGGGGTCTTGGGCGCGTAGACGCCGACGCGTTGGCCCGGTTCGACGCCGGCGGCGGTGAGTTCGGCGGCCAGGGCGGTGACGGCGGCGTCGAGTCCGGCGTAGGTCCAGGTGGGTCCCTGTCCGGCGAGGGCGGGATGGTCGGGGTGCAGGCGGGCGGCGTCGGCGAGCAGGCCGTCCAGCCGCCGGTCGGTGGGGGCGGTCGCGGTCACCGGGCGCCTCCGGCGGAGGACAGGCCGGGCGCCGTGTGCTCGGCGAGGAAGCCGGTGACGGCGTCGATGACGAGGTCGGGGCACACGAGGTGCGGGTAGTGGTCGACCCCTTCGGGCACGAGGCGCCGGGAGGGGCCGCGCACGGCCCGTTCCAGGGCGTCGAGCTGGCCGAGGGTGCCGTACTCGTCGCGGTCGCCCTGGATCATCAGGACGGGTGCGGTGACGTCCACGTCGTCCTCGATGGACCAGGTGCGGAAGGCGTCGGACAGCCACACCTCGCTCCAGCTCGTGAACACGGTGTGCGGGTCGTCGTGGACCAGGGCGAGCTTCCTGGCCAGGGGGCCGCTGTTGTAGGCGGCGCGGGCCGCCTCGATCCCGGTCCGGTTGGCCTCCTCGAAGTACAGGTGCGGGCCCATGGCGACGACCGCCTCGGCGGGGTGCGCCGACGCGTACAGCAGCGCCATGGAGGCGCCGTCGCTGTGGCCGACGAGGACCGGGGCGTGGATGCCGAGCAGGTCGAGGAGTTCGGGCAGTTCCCGCCGGCCCTGTTCGTGCATGTAGCGCGGGGTGCGCGGCAGCACGGCCGGGCCGGAGCCGCCGCTGCCGTGCCGCGAGTACACCAGGGCGCGGCGGCCGGTCGCGGCGGCGAGGGCGGCGGGGAAGCGGCCCCAGGAGGCGACGCAGCCCAGGCCCCCGTGCAGGAAGACCAGGGGGGAGCGGTGCGGGTCACCGTCGATGAGGACGTGTTCGATCGGGCCATGCCGGGTCTCGACTACGGGCACATCAATTCCTTGACTCTGGTCGGAGTGGGGTCGTCCGGATTTTTGGGCAGGTGGTGCCGACCGGCGGGCATTCCCTTGTGGGCGGGCACGCCGGGTGGCTGAGAAAGGAAGCACCTAATAACGAGTCGTTAAGATTCAGCCTTCAACCAAAAATGAGGTAAAGGGCTCCGCGGAGGCGGAAATGTGAAGGCGCCGTGAGGACGGCCGGGCGGGACCTACGGGTGTCCCGTCACCGCGTTCACCTGCACCGATCACCGGCAAACTGTTGCCGCCATGGCGCGGTAAGGAATAGGCAAGGAAAAGACAAAATATGTGACCCCCGTCTCGGTCTTGCAATGCCGCACCGGAGTACGGCGACCAAGGGGATCTCCTGCGGATTCAGCCTCCACAGCCCCCGTCGGCCGCCCTGTCCGGCGCCGTGGAAAACATTAGGCAGGCCCGGCCGGATAGAGAAATAGCTATGGCAGATCACCTATGCTCTGGCCGCATGGATGTGGATCTTCGTCATCTGCGGTACTTCCTCGCCGTGGCCGAGGAGGGCGGGTTCACCGCCGCCGGCCGCAAACTTCACGTGGCCCAGCCGACCCTGACCCGCTGCATCCGCGGCCTGGAGGAGGCGCTGGGCGTCCGGCTCTTCGACCGCACCACACGCAGGATCCAGCTCACCGCCAAGGGGCGGCGGCTGCACGAGGAACTCGTACCGGTCCTCCGGCAGTTGCAGGCCTCCCTGGACGGCATACGGGCCGGGGAGCGGCTCAGACTGGGCTTCAGTTGGGGGCTGCCCGAGGCCCTGTCCATGACGGCCGCCCGGTTCGGCGGCGAGGAGGGCGTCCAGGTGGAGTTCGTCCGCTGCGACACCCCCCTCGCCGGGCTGGACACCGGCGCGGCCGACCTGGCGTTACTGCGCGGGGACACCCTCCCCAAGCACCTGCGCGGCGTCTTCCTCTACGAGGACGTCCGCGTCGCGGCCGTTCCCGCGCAGTGGGAGCTGTCCGAACGCACCGAGCTGACCTGGGCCGAACTGGCCGACTGGCCCCTCGTCGTCAACACCGTCAGCGGCGTCACGTTCCCCGGCATGTGGCCCGCCGGGCACCGCCCCGAGGTCGGCGCGGAGTGCGCCAACTACGACGAGTGGCTGGAGAAGGTGGCCGCGGGCCTCGGCGTGGGCACAGCACCCGCGGACACCACCCGCCGCTACCACCACCCCGGCGTCCGCTTCGTACCCCTCCGCGACGCCCCGCTGGTCCGCGCCCACCTCGCCTACCCCTCGCACGGCACCCACCCGCAGGCCACCCGGTTCGCCGAGACCGCCTGGCGGGACGTCAGCACCGACCAGCCGGGACCCGCCCGCCGCCGGGCCACCGCCGGCCGCTCCGCCGAGTCCCTGCCGCCCTGGGAGCGCGCTTGAGCTCACACCCGGGCGCTACTTCCGGTTGTACAGCCGCATCGTCAACGCGCCGAAGACGACGACGAACAGCGCCGACCACCCCAGCGACCAGCCGATGTCCGCCGCGGGCCATTCCCCGGCCATCAACCCCCGTACCGCGCTCGCCAGATGGGTGACCGGGCTGTTGTTGACGAACGCCTGGAGCCAGCCCGGCATGGTCCTCGGGTCGACGAAGATGTTGCTGAGGAACGTCAGCGGGAAGATCACCATCATGCTGACGCCCATCACGGCCTTCTCGCCGCGCAGCAGCAGGCCGAACATCGTCCAGATCCAGGAGAAGGCGAACGAGAAGACCAGCAGCAGCACCACGCCCGCCGCCACACCGGCCACGCCGCCGTGCGGGCGGTAGCCGATGACCAGGCCGACCGTGAGCATCACGACGGACGCGATCAGGTAGCGCAGCGCATCGCCCAGGAGGTAGCCGACCATCGGGGCGGGGCGCCAGATCGGCAGCGTACGGAAGCGGTCGAAGACGCCCTTGGCGATGTCCGTGTTGACCGCGACGCCCGTGTACATCGTGATCATCACGACGCTCAGGGTGAGGATGCCGGGCAGCAGGTACTGGATGTACGCCGCGACCGAACCGGCCAGCGCGCCCCCGAAGAGGTACGTGTACATCAGCACCATCATGATCGGGAACGCCGTGACGTCGAAGAGCTGCTCCGGCACGTGCCTGATCTTCAGCATGGCCCGCCACCCGAAGGTCAGGGAGGCGGACAGGGCGCTCGGGCGGGGCGGCCGCTCGTCGGCGAGCAGCAGGGCCGCGAGGTCCTCGGTGCGGGGGCCGCCGAAGGTGGCGTCGTCGGTGACGGTGCTCATGCCGTGGTCTCCTCCGTGTCGTCCCCGCGGTCCGTGAGCGCCAGGAACACCTCGTCCAGAGTCGGCTGGCCCAGCGCGAAGTTGTCCACCGTCACGCCCGCCCGCGCCAGCTCCGTCAGCGCCCGCGCCGCCTGCTCGGCCGCGCCCAGCTCCGTACCGTGCCCGTCGACCGTCGCGGTCAGGGCCACCGGGTCGTGGTCGAGCTGCACGGTCGCGTTCAGCGCGGCCCTCAGCACCCGCGCCGCCTCCGGCCGCTGCCCCGGCTCGCGAAGCCGTACGTGCACGGAGCCGGAGCCCACCGACGCCTTCAGCTCGCCCTTCGTGCCCTCGGCGATGACCCTGCCTCGGTCGATCACCGCGATCCGGGACGCGAGCTGGTCGGCCTCGTCCAGGTACTGCGTGGTCAGCAGGACGGTGGTGCCCTGGGCGACGACCGCGCGGACGATGTCCCACACCTGGTTGCGGCTGCGCGGGTCCAGGCCGGTCGTCGGCTCGTCGAGGAAGAGCAGGTCCGGTGTGTTGAGGATGGACGCGGCGATGTCGATACGGCGCCGCATGCCGCCCGAGTAGTTCTTGATCTGCCGGTCGGCCGCCTCCGACAGCCCGAACGCCTCCAGCAGCCGCGCGCACCGCTCCCGCGCGGCCCGCTTCCCGTGCCCGAGGAGCCGCCCCAGCAGGACCAGGTTCTCCGTACCCGTCAGGTCCTCGTCCACCGACGCGTACTGCCCGGTCAGGCTCACCCGCCCGCGCACCGCGTCCGCGTCCCGCACCACGTCCCTGCCGAACACCCGCGCCTCACCCGCGTCCGGCCGCAACAGCGTCGCCAGCACCTTCACGGCGGTCGTCTTACCGGCCCCGTTCGGCCCCAGCACCCCGTACACGGTCCCGGCGGGCACCCGGAGGTCGACCCCGTCCAAGGCCCTGTTGTCACCGAACGCCTTCACCAGCCCGCTCGTCTCGACGGCCAGGCCCGCCGGCTCCGTGCTCGTCATCGTCACGTCCCTCCTGGGCCGCGGGTGCGGGGGCGTACGGCATTACGGGATCGCCGGGGTCACGGGATCGGGATCGGGATCACGGGATCGCGGCACGATCCCTCCCCAGTCTCGGCCCGTGCCCCGCCCCCCGCCACCCGTTCACCCGGCTCCCGCCCGGAAGGCCCGGAGTTGGGCACGGGTACGGGGACGGGGCTTGGGGTCCTTGCCGCAGCCGCAGGGTTCCCGGCCCTCGTAGCGGAGCCCGGCGGCGAGGACCGCGGCGACGACGGACCAGGCACGCGTGTCACGCCGCCGTGGCGGGGCGAAGTCGTGGCCCGCGCGGACGAGGGCGCGGGCGCAGTGGGGGCAGGGCTGCTCGCCCGGCGCCGGGTGCCGCTTGAAGCTGACCCGGCACGTCACGCACGCGTAGTGCAGCTTGTAGTTCTTCTCGGCGTAGTGACACACATGCGGATCGTACGGACGGCCGCGCCGCCCCCGCCCCGGATTACTCGTGCGTGTAGAAGACGTAGAACGCGCCCAGGCCCACCCCCGCGCCGACGATCAGGCCCATCACCGTCGATGTGAGGACGCTCGCGCCGGTCAGGCTGTAGAGGAAGCCGATGCCGAGGCCCGCGACGGAGCCGAAGGCGGTGGCGCGGAGTTCGCGGGGCAGGGCGTGGCGGGTGCGGCCCACGAGGTAGCAGAGGCCGCCGAAGACGACGGCGCTGACCACGCCCAGCACGGCCTGGCCGCCCGTGACGGGGCCTTCGCCGTCGCGTTCGACGAACTGGGCGTAGAAACCGTAGATCACGCCGAGCACGGCGGGCAGGACCCAGCCCCGGCTGCGGGTGCGGGCGGGCGCCTGGTCCCCGGTGCGGCGGTGTCGTCCCGGCAGCGTCACGTGTGCGGCCATGGCGCGCTCCTTCCACTGACCTCCCTCCAGGGCACACCCGCCGCGCCCGGCCGGCAAGTGGATCAGCGCCGGAACCGGGGACGCGGGCGGGGAGGCCATGAGAAGGTGACGGCTTGGCCGATCCGTACACCTCGCACCTGCTCCGCCGGGCCGCCGCGTGGGCCGCCGGGCTGCTGCTCGTCGTGCCCACCGTCGTCACCGGCTGCCGGCTCTTCGGCACCGACGCCGTCACCCCCGTACCGCAGCTCCTCGCGCTCCTGCCGTGGCTCGCCGTCCCCGCCGGGCTCGCCCTGCTGCTGGCCCTGCCCGCCCACCGGCCGTTCCTGACCGCCTGGGCGGGCGGCGCCCTGGCCGTGACCCTGTGGTTCACCCAGCCGTACGGCCCCGCCGACACCCCCGCCCACGGGCCGGTCACCGCGCGGCTGCGGGTGCTCGCCGCCAACGTGGAGTTCGGCAACGCGACCGGCGAGCTGGTCACCGCCGTCCGGCGCGAGCGCCCCGACCTGGTCTTCGTCTCCGAGTGCGACCCCGCCTGCGCGCGGGCCCTCGGCGCCGGCCTGGGCGCCCACTACCCGTACGGCGCCCAGGTCGCCGCCGCCGGGGCCGCCGGCTCGGTGATCCTCGGCTCGCGGCCCCTGACCCCCGAACCCGCCCTGCCCGGCACCACCATGGGCATGCCCGGCGCCACGGCGCGCCTCGGCGGCGAGGACGTGACGGTCCGCCTCGCCCACCCCATGCCGCCGCTGCCCGGCCACATCGGCCTGTGGAGGCACGAGCTGGGCCTCCTCCGCGACTTCGCCGCCGCCCACCGGGGCCGCCCCGTCATCCTCGCCGGTGACTTCAACGCCACCCAGGACCACGCCGCCTTCCGCTCCGTCCTCGACTCCGGCGCCCTCCACGACGCCGCCCGCCTCGCCGGCGCCGCCCGCACCGGCTCCTGGCCGCGGGGCCGGACCGTGCCACCGTACGCGCAGATCGACCACGTCCTGGTCAGCGCCGACTTCTCGGTACGCGGCGCCCGCTTCCTCGACCTGCCCCGCACCGACCACCGCGCACTGCTCGTCGACCTCGACCTGCGTGCCCGCCCCTGATCCGCGAAGGTGGGGGACATGGACAACGAGCAGATCCTCGACCACATCGGCGCGCTCGTCCGCGAGGAACGCGCCCTGCGCGAGCGCGAAGGCGGCCTCACCGACGACGAACGCGTACGGCTGCGGTCCGTGGAGGTCCAGCTCGACCAGTGCTGGGACCTGCTGCGGCAGCGGCGCGCCAAGTCCGAGTTCGGCGACAACCCGGACAACGCGCGCACCCGGGCGCCCGGCGAGGTGGAGGGCTACCTGAGCTGACCCCCGCGACCGTACGGCTCCCCCGCCTGAGTGGTGCGCCGACCGCGCCCGCGGCCCGCGCCCGTGGTCCCGGGCCGCCGTCGCACGGAGCCGCCTGCCCTGGCCGCGCCGCGCCGCGCCGCGCCGCGCCAGGAGGCTAAGGCGGCGCGCCCCAGCGCCTCAACCCCGGCCGCACCGGCCCCGAACCGGCCCCGCACCGCGGCCCTGACCGGCCCCGCACCGCGGCCCTGACCGGCCCCGCACCGCGGCCCTGACCGGCTCCGAACCGGCGCGTGACGCCCTTCCGGACGTCATCCTTCCGGGTGCCGTCACCGCACCGCGTCCACCCGACTACGATGCGCACGACTCACGCGTGCCGCCACATGCCGCAGCATGCGCGGTCTGCTCCTGCTCTACCGCCATATGCCGTGCCATACAAGGACATTCGCCATGCGCAGCGTTTCCAGCAAGGCTCACAGCGGGGCTCCCGGGCGGGGGCTCCAGCCCAATGTCCTCGGCACGTTCGACACGATCGTGATGGCCGTGGCGGGCAGCGCGCCCGCCTACTCCGTCGCCGCCACCACCGCCGTACTCGTCGGTGCCGTCGGCCTCGCCGCGCCCGCCGCGCTGCTGTACTGCGCGATCCCGATGCTCGGCATCGTGCTCGCGTTCAGCCGGCTCGGCCGGATCGACGTCAACGCGGGGGCCAGCTACTCCTGGGTGGGCCGGACGCTCCACCCCGCCTTGGGCTTCCTGTCCGGATGGGCGCTGATCGTCGCCGCGACGATCTTCATGGTGGCCGGGTCACTGCCGGCCGGGCAGCTCACCCTGGCGCTCGTCGCCCCCGGCATGGCCGGCGACACCGCACTGGCCACCGCCGTGGGCGCCGGCTGGTTCCTGATGATGCTGCTGGTGGTGCTGGGCGGCGCCCGGCTCACCGTACGGGCGCAACTGCTCCTGACCGGCGTGGAGTTGCTGATCCTGTTCCTGTTCATCCTGGGCGTGGTCATGCACCGGGGAGCCGCCACCGCCTTCGACTGGTCGTGGCTGGGCTTCGGGCACTTCGACGGGGTGTCCGGCTTCGCGTCCGGGGCGCTGATCGCCGCGTTCTACTACTGGGGCTGGGACGTCACCAGCAACCTGAGCGAGGAGACCCGCGACAGCCGCCGCACGGCCGGGCTCGCGGCCCTCGTCGGCATCGGGGTCGTCTTCCTCCTCTTCGAGGCGTTCACCATCGCCGTCAACGTCGTCCTGTCGGCGGGCGAGATCCGCGCGGGCGGCGCGAACGTACTGGTGCTGCTCGGCGACGCCGTGTGGCCCGGCGTCGGCGGCAAACTGCTCATCGTGGCGGTGATGCTGTCGAGCATCGCCACCCTGGAGACCACGCTGATCCAGGTCACCCGGTCGCTTTTCGCGATGGGCCGGGACCGGACGATGCCGGCCGCCCTCGGAGCCGTACACCGCCGCTGGAACACCCCGTGGGTGGCGATCGCCGTGGTCGGGGCGGTGGCGCTGGTGATGTTCGTGGCGGCGACGGCGCTCGGCTCGGTCGGCGACATCCTGGGCAGCGCGGTCAACGCGATGGGGCTCCAGATCGCCTTCTACTACGGGCTCGCCGGCATCGCCGCCGTGGTGGCCTACCGTGGGATGCTGCTGAGGTCCGTACGCGACTTCGTCCTGGGCGGCGCGTGGCCGCTGCTCGGCGCCGCCTTCATGTTCTGGATCTTCTTCGAGTCGCTGGGCGGGCTGACCGGCGCGGCCGCCGCGATCGGCCTGGGCGGGCTGGGGGCCGGGGTGGTACCGATGATCTGGTACTGGCGCAAGGGCAGTTCGTACTACCGTCCCGCCCGGCTGGACGCGGCCCGCGCGATGGCGGCGGCCGGGCCGTACGACATGCCGCGACAGCACCACCACCGGGCCGGTGGGAACGAAACGCTGTCGACCGACTTCTAAGAGGGCGACGAGAACGACGAGGACGACACGAACACAACGGGGTCCGCTGCACGCACTTCTGACGGGGGGACAGGGAATTGGCCGTACGCCGCAGCCGCCGCTCCATGCGTTTCGAGCCGGACTTCGACCCGGACTTCGGCGACCGGGCGCTGAGCCACGCCCGGCACGACATCGTTATCGGCCGCTGGCAGGGCGTGCGCGACCTGCTGCGCGACACCGGCGACGACTGGGCCCTCCGCACGCACCGGCTGCGGCTGCTGTCCCACGCGGCCGCCGGCAGCACCGCCGTCGAGGCGTGGCGGGCCGCCGAGCCCGGCGACCCGGACGCGGCGGTGCTGCGGGCGGCGACCGAGGTCGTCCGCGTCTTCAACGAGGCCATCGCGGTGGGGCGCGGTGGCGCGGTGGACCGGGCGCGGCTCGACGTCGCGGTCATGGCCTGCCTGGGCGCCGCCGACGCCCGGCCGGCCGACCCGATGCCGTGGGTGTCGCTGCTGACGGTGGCGCGGCTGTACGAGGGCGGGGTGGGCCGGGCGGAGCTGCGGCGCTGGTGGGACGAGCTGCGGCGGCGGGACCCGCACAACCTGGAGGGCCATGTGCAGGTGCTGCGGTACCGGTCGGCACGGTGGCACGGTACGCACGGCTCGATGTACGACTTCGCACGGGACGCGGCGGGGGCGGCGCCGCCCGGGTCGCCGCTGCCGGTGCTGGTGCAGATCGCCCGGGTGGAGGAGTACCGGTACATCGCGGACGGGGCGCGCGGCAAGGGGCCGGTGCGCGGCTTCGACCAGCACTGGAAGCACGAGCTGGCGGTGACGGAGGTACGGCGCACCTGGGAGCGGTGGCTCGGCGGGCGGCCGCCCGGGCCGGTGCGGCCCGAGGAGGTCGAGCCGCTGAACTACCTGGCGCACGCCGCCTGCTACGCGGGCCTGCCGAAGGTGTACGGGGAGCTGTTCGGGCTCCTGGAGGCGCGGGCCTCGTGGGTGCCGTGGGCGTACACGGGAGACCCGGCGGAGCAGTTCACGAGGTGGCGCGGGGACGGCCGCGCCACCTCGTGACCCCCGTGCGTCAGACGCCGATGTTCCGGCCGTCCTTGCGGTACACGGCGACGACCGACGGGCGGACGAGCTTCCCGGGGCCGTCGGGCCAGGCGGACGCCGGCTTCTCGACGGACGCCCCGTCGACCTCGCCCGGGTGCTGTACGGCGACGAGGACGCGGCGCTCCTGGATGATCGGGCCGCACGTCTCGGCGCCGGTCGGCACGGTCAGGAACTGCTTCAGCTCACCGCGCCGCTCGCCCTGCGTCGCCACGCCGAACAGGCCGTCGTGCGAGCCGAGCTGGTTGCCGTCCGTGGAGATCCACAGGTTGCCGTACGGGTCGAACGCCACGTTGTCGGGGCAGGAGATGGGGCTGACCTTCTCCTTGGGGTAGCCCGCGAAGTACGTGGCCGGGTCGTCCGGGTCGCCCGCGACCAGGAACAGCCGCCAGGCGAAGCCGTCGGAGGCCGGGTCGTCCCAGTGCTCGGCAAGCTCCAGGACTTGGCCGTGCTTGTTGTTGTTGCGCGGGTTGGCCTCGTCCGCGCCGGCCTTGCCCGCCGCGCCACGGTCCTTGTTGTTGGTGAGGGCGACGTACACACGCCCGGTGCGCGGGGACGGCTCGACGTCCTCGGGCCGGTCCATCTTGGTGGCGCCGACCTTGTCACCGGCGAGGCGGGTGAAGACGTACACCTCCTCGGCGGTCATGCCGGGGACGTGGCTCTTGTCGCCCGTCGCGAGCGGGATCCAGTGGCCGCTGCCGTCGAACTCGCCGTCGTTCGGGAGCTTGCCGGTGCCGTCGATGTCCTGCGGGCTGTCGCCGGTGAGCTTGGCGACGTACAGCGTGCCCTCGTCGAGGAGGGTGAGGTTGTGCTCGCGGGCCCGGCGCGAGTCGCCCTTCATCATCCGCTTCGACGAGACGAACTTGTAGAAGTAGTCGAACCGCTCGTCGTCGCCCATGTAGACGACCGGGCGGCCGTCGGCGGTCAGGCGCGGCTGGGCGGCCTCGTGCTTGAAGCGGCCGAGCGCGGTGCGCTTGCGGGGCGTGGAGTCCGGGTCGTACGGGTCCAGCTCGACGACCCAGCCGAAGCGGTGCGACTCGTTGGGCTCCTGCTTGACGTCGAAGCGCTTGTCGAACCGCTCCCACTTGCGCTCGGACGCGCCGCTGCCGATGCCGTACCGCTTGTCGGTCGCGGACGAGCCGCCCGCGAAGTACTGGTTGAAGTTCTCCTCGCCGTGCAGCGTGGTGCCCCAGGGGGTGGTGCCACCGGCGCAGTTGTTGAGCGTGCCGAGGACCTTGCGGCCGGTCGGGTCGGCGCTGGTCCGCAGCAGCGCGCCGCCCGCCGCCGGGCCGGTGAGCTCGAACTCGGTGGTCGCGGTGAGGCGGCGGTTGAGCGGGTGCCTCGTGACCGGGGTCAGACGGCCGTCACGGTGCTGTTCCTGGACGACGACCACGGACAGGCCGTGGGCGGCCCAGGCGATCTCGACCTGCTCACGGGTCGGGTTCTCGGGGTCGTACCCCTTGAACATCAGCACCTCGTCGGTGTACTCGTGGTTCGCCACGAGGACCTGGCGGCCGTGCTCGCCCTTGAGCGGCAGCAGGGACAGGAAGTCGTTGTTGTACCCGAACTGCCCGGCCTGCGCCTTCGCGGTCTGCTTGTCCGGGTCGAAGGCGGGCGCGCCACGGAGGATCGGCTCGCCCCAGCGGATGACGACGCTCTGGGCGTAGCCCTCGGGGACGGTGACCTTGTCGTCCGTGTTGGGCGCGACGGGCGAGAAGCGCAGCCCACGGGCGCCGGCGCTCTTCCCCGCGGTACGGGGCGTGGCGGCGGCCGCCTCCGGCCCGGCAGCCGCCTGGGCGACGACGGCACCGCCGGCCGTGGCGGCGACGGTGACGACGGCGGCGGCGCGCATCATCGAACGGCGCGACAGGGCACCGGCTATGACGTCACCGACGTACTCGTTGTCGCTGGTGTTGGGCACCTCGTTGAAGCAGGCGTCGCCGCACCGGTAACGGCAGGTGAGGGCGGAACGGCCGCCCCCGTGCGGGGTGGTCCTCAGCAGCGGGAGCAGTTGGCGCACTTCGTCCTCCTCCGGCGCGGGCTGCGCCGACATGGTGTCGGGAATCGGTCCGGCGGTGACGTTAGGCGCGTAGATGTGCAGGTCGGCGGCTGCGGAGTGAACGGTGGATGAATCCGGTGCGTCCGGGATGGGGTTGACGCGAATGCCCCTTGCCTTTCCGCGCCACTCGGGGCGGCTAACCTTACGTGTCCGCCCTGGCCAGGGATGATTCCTAGCAGTACGGACATACACGGCACCCAACATGCGAAAGGCCTCGCCCATGGGCATTCGGAGCTTGCTGCGCAAGGTGTTTGGACGCGACCGTGCGGAGCGCAACGAGACGGCAGCCGCCTCCGTCCCGCCCCAGACGGAACGCACGGTGCCCCAGGAGGAGCCCACGGCGACGGTTCCGTCCCCGTCCACCCCCTCCCCGGCGGAACGCACGGCGGAGACGGCGGCGGAGCGGTCCGCCGAGCGGTCCGCGGAGCAGACGGCGGCGGAACTGGTGGCGGCGTCGTTCGACAACCCCCAGCCCCGCCGCGCCTCGGTCCCGGCCGCCCGCGAAGCCACCCAGGCCCCGGCCCCCGCCGCCCAGAAGGCCGACATCCCGTCCCAGCCGGAGGCCCCGTCTCAGGCACCGGAAGCCTCCGAGCCCGAGTCGGATGCCCCGCAGGCGGCCGCCCCGGCGGAGGAGCCGGAGGCGAACGCCGGGTCCCCCGAGCCCCGGGCCGAAGCCGCCGAGCCCGAGTCGGACGCCCCGCAGACCCAGCCGGAGCCCGCCGCCACCGCCGAGCCGGAGGCCACCCCCGAGCCCGAGCAGTCGGCCACGCCGGAGACCGAGGCCGCACCGGAGGAGCCCACCCCCGAGCCCGAGGCCGCCCCCGAGCCGAAGGCCGACGCCGAGCCCGCCGCCACCGCCGAACCGGAGCCCACCCCCGAGCCCGAGGCCGCCCCTGAGCCGAAGGCCGCAACCGGGCCGGAGGCCACCCCCACCCCCGAGCCGAAGGCCACCCCCGAGCCCGAGGCCACCCCCACCCCCGAGCCCGAGGCCACCCCCACCCCCACCCCCGAGCCTGAGCCGGAGGCCACCCCCGCCTCCGCCGCCGTGGCGGCCGCGGCCGAGGAACCGGAGGCGGACGCACCGGCGGCGAAGCCCGCGTACTCCGCCGCCCGCGTCAAGGGCAAGGCGCCCCAGTTGGCCGAGGCGTACAAGGCGGCCGGGGCCGTGCTGCGCAAGCGCGGGCTCGTGGGGGCGCGCGCGACCGTGTACCTCGTCCTCGACCGGTCCGGGTCGATGCGGCCGTACTACAAGGACGGCAGCGCCCAGCACCTCGCCGAGCAGGCACTCGCGCTGGCCGCGCACCTCGACGAGAAGGCGACCGTCCCGGTCGTCTTCTTCTCGACCGAGATCGACGGCACCGGTGAGGTCACCCTCGACGACGTCGACGGCAGGATCGAGGCGCTGCACAGCGCGCTGGGCCGGATGGGCCGGACCAACTACGACCGCGCGATCCGCGAGGTGCTGGCCCACCACGAGAAGTCGGACGCGTCGGACCGCCCCGCTCTCGTCCTGTTCCAGACGGACGGCGCGCCCGAGTCCAAGACGGCCGCCACCCAGGCGCTGACGGACGCCGCGGCGAGCGGCAAGAACGTGTACTGGCAGTTCGTGGCGTTCGGCGAGGAGGACTCCAAGGCGTTCGACTACCTCCGCAAGCTGGAGGTGCCGAACGCCGGGTTCTTCCACGCGGGCCCCGCCCCCCGCGACGTCCCGCACGCCACCTTCTACCGCGAGGTCCTCGCGACCTGGTCGGTCTAGGGCCGCCCGGGGGCCTGGTCGTCGACGGGCAGCCGTACCGTCACGATCAGGCCTCCGCCGTTCCGGGCCACGGCCGACACCGTTCCGCCGTGCGCGGCCGCGATCGACCGGACGATGGACAGCCCGAGCCCCGCGCCGGGCCCCATCCGGTCCCGCCCCTCACCCCGCCGGAAGGGCTCGAAAAGCCCCGGTATGTCCGTCTCCGCGACCACCGGCCCGGTATTGGAAACCGTCAGCACGCCCCCGGCGACGGTCACGCGGACCCATCCCGTACCGTCCGGCAGGTTGTACGCGACGGCGTTCGCGACGAGGTTCCTGGTGAGCTGTGCGAGCAGCACCCGGCTGCCGCGCACCACCCCACCCGTACCGGACA
This sequence comes from Streptomyces sp. NPDC031064, assembly GCF_055570965.1. Lineage (NCBI taxonomy): Bacteria > Bacillati > Actinomycetota > Actinomycetes > Kitasatosporales > Streptomycetaceae > Streptomyces > Streptomyces sp. NPDC031064. Next base: position 350,496 of record NZ_JBVIGF010000004.1, on the reverse strand, counting down.
CCTCCACGCCGTACGCGTCGCACTCCTCCGCCACCACGTCCCCCAGCCGGACGGCCTCCCGCTCCTCCAGGCCGCGCTCGCTGCGCGCCAGCACCAGCAGCCCGTCGATCAGCCGCTCACTGCGCCGGTTGCTGTCCAGCAGCACCTGCTTGACCGACGCCGGGACGGAGTCGTCCAGGCCCACCTGGATCGCCGTGCGCTGCGTGGCCAGCGGCGTCCGCAGCTCGTGGGAGGCGTTCGCGATGAACCGCCGCTGGCTGTCGAACGCCGACTCCAGCCGCCCCAGCAGCGCGTCGATCGTGTCGCCCAGCTCCTTCAGCTCGTCGTCCGGCCCCTGCACCCGGAGCCTCTCGTGCAGGTTCCGCTCCGAGAGCCGCCGCGCCCGGGCCGTCATCTCATGTACGGGGCGGAGGACGCGCCCGGCCGTCCACCACCCGACCACCACGGCGCACAGCGCCATGACCAGCAGCGCGCCGCCGGACCAGATCAGGAGCTGCTCGGAGGCCGCCCGGCTGACGTCGTCCGTGACCCGTTCCACCCGGATGACGTCCGGGCCCACCACCCGCGCCGCGATCGCCTCCGCCTCACCACGCGTCCCGGCCCCGGAGAGCAGGTTCACCACGGCGAGCAGACAGCCGCCGAGCACCAGGAAGACGGCGCCGTACACGAGGGCGATCCGGGTCCGTATCGTCGACCCGGAGCCGATGCCCGGCCCGATCACAGCGCGTACCCCACACCCTGCACGGTGCGGATGACCGCCGGCTCCCCCAGCTTCCCGCGCAGCTTGCTCATGCACACCCGCACCGCTCCGGTGAACGGGTCGGCGTGCGCGTCCCAGGCCCGCTCCAACAGCTCCTCCGCCGACACGACGCCGCCCTCCGCCTCCATCAGGATCTGGAGCACCGCGAACTCCTTCGGGGACAGCTCCAGGTCCCGCCCGTCCCGCTCGGCCGTCCTCCGGACCGTGTCCAGCCGCACCCCGTGCCGCTCCAGCAGCGGCGGCACGGGCGGCCGGGCATTGCGCCGCCGCAGCGCGCGCACCCGTGACACCAGCTCGGGAAACTCGAACGGCTTCCCCAGGTAATCATCAGCGCCCAGATCCAGCCCCCGCACCCGGTCCTCCAGCCCCGCCGCGGCGGTCAGCATCAGGATCCGGGTCCGCGCCCCGCCGGCCACGAGCCGCCGCGCCACCTCGTCGCCGTGCACCCGGGGCCAGTCGCGGTCGAGGACGACGACGTCGTAGTCGTACAGCCCCAGGTAGGCGAGGGCGGCGTCCCCGCTGTAGACGGTGTCGACGGCGAATCCGGCGCGCCGCAGCCCGGCGGCGACGAGCTCGGCGAGGACGGTCTCGTCCTCGGCAACCAGTACACGCATGCCCCCACTCTCCATTCCCCGGCATTTCGCAAATGTCTCTCCCCCCGCCGTCCCCCCTCCCCCCTCCCCCCCCCGCCGTCTCCCCCCTTGGAACGAAGGTGAGGGCAGTTGCCGCGGCCGGATAGGATTTCGACCATGGCGGCCACTGGATCCGAGAAGCAGGGGGCGAAGGCGTACTACGTCTCGACCCCCATTTACTACGTCAACGACGCTCCTCACCTGGGCCACGCCTACACGACCGTCGCAGGCGACGTGCTCACCCGCTGGCACCGCCAGCGCGGCGAGAAGGTGTGGTACCTCACCGGCACGGACGAGCACGGTCAGAAGATCATGCGCACGGCCGACGCGAACGGTGTCACTCCCCAGGAGTGGTGCGACAAGCTCGTCGAGGAGGCGTGGAAGCCCCTCTGGGAGCACCTGAACATCGCGAACGACGACTTCATCCGTACGACGGAGAAGCGGCACACGGACCGTGTGCAGGAGTTCGTGCAGGACCTGTACGACAAGGGTGAGATCTACAAGGGCGGGTACGAAGGCCCGTACTGCGTGGGCTGCGAGGAGTACAAGCTCCCCGGCGACCTGATCGAGGACGAGCAGGGCGTGAAGCTCTGCCCGGTCCACAAGAAGCCGGTGGAGATCCTCAAGGAGGAGAACTACTTCTTCAAGCTCAGCGAGTACGGCCCGAAGCTGCTGGAGTTCTACGAGGCGAACCCGGACTTCGTCCAGCCCGAGTCGGCCCGCAACGAGGTCCTGAACTTCGTCAAGCAGGGCCTTCAGGACCTCTCCATCTCCCGGTCGACCTTCGACTGGGGCATCCCGATCCCCTGGGACGACAAGCACGTCATCTACGTGTGGGTCGACGCGCTGCTGAACTACGCGACGGCCGTCGGCTACGGCTCGAACCAGGCGAAGTTCGACGAGACCTTCCCGGCCAACGTCCACCTGGTCGGCAAGGACATCCTGCGCTTCCACGCGGTCATCTGGCCGGCGATGCTGATGGCGCAGGGCCTGCCGGTGCCCGGCAAGGTCGCGGCGAACGGCTGGCTGATGGTCGGCGGCGAGAAGATGTCGAAGTCGAACCTGACCGGCATCAAGCCACAGGACCTCACCTCGCACTTCGGCGTCGACGCCTACCGCTGGTACTTCCTGCGGGCGATCGCCTTCGGCAGCGACGGCTCGTTCTCGTGGGAGGACTTCACCGCCCGCTACACCTCCGAGCTGGCCAACGACTACGGCAACCTCGCCTCGCGCGTGGCGGCGATGGTCGGCAAGTACTTCGAAGGCGCGCTCCCGGAGGCCACCGCGTCCGGCGAAGCCGAGAAGGCCATCCAGGACGGCCTCGCCAAGGCGGTCGCCGAGGCCGACCGGAAGATCGGCGAGGAGCTGGACTTCCAGGGCGGCATCCTGGCGATCTTCGACTTCGTGAAGCAGGTCAACGGCTACATCACGGAGCAGGAGCCCTGGAAGGTCGCCAAGGACACCAGCGAGGAGGGCCGCGCCCGCCTGGCGACGATCCTCTACACCGCGGCGGAGTCCCTGCGCGCCGTGGCGGTCCTGCTGAACCCGATCATGCCGGAGACCTCCCAGAAGCTCTGGGACTCCCTGGGCGCCGAGCCCGTCCTCGGCCCCCTCGCCGACCAGCGCATCCAGTCCACCGCCACCTGGGGCCAGCTCCCCACCGGCGCCACGGTCACCAAGGGCGCGGTCCTCTTCCCCCGCCTGGAGGACCCGAAGAAGGACTGACCTCCTTCTCCCCGCACCACCCGTACCGCCGCCCTCCCCCGGAGGGCGGCGGTTTTGTCGACGTACCCGAACGTACTGCGGAGCAGATCTCCCGCTTCGTCGAGGAGGCGCACCGACGTGCTGGATAACCCGGACGAGAAGGCGACTCTCAGCATCGAACTCATCGAGTCCCTAACACCGCGTCATGCCGACGGGGAGGACGACATTGCCGTGTGCGTGGTTCGGTGTATCGAGGGCACAGCCCGGCGGGGCATGGTGTTCCAACGCCCTGGGACTACCGCCAGTTTCCGGCTGTCTTCCATCGAGTGGTGCGGCAGGCAGGTCGACCAGTTGGATACCGTTCACTCCGGCAAGGTAACGCTGACCGGGGTTGGCGTGGGAAAGCTGTCCAGGCGGGACGTCTTGAGCTCGGTATCGCACGGGTAACCAAGCATTGCCGCGCAGGACCGGACGTGAGGGACCCGGCGGGCCGACCGGCATCCGCCTTGCTGCCACGGGTGCCCCGTGGCGCGTTAGCGCGCTGGAAGAGGCGATGTAGGGGCGGACGTCTCCGACGCCGTCGCGATCGCCTCGTCCAGGACGTCCCGCGAGCGGAGCAGGTCGGTGATCAGGCGGTCGATGCGGGCGCGTTCGGTGGTGAGGTCGGCGACCAGGCGGGTGGTGGCGATGGCGGAGGGGCCGCCGTCCGTGTCGCGCATGCAGGGGAGGAGCTGGGCGATCTTCTTGCTGTGGAGGCCGGCCGCGTAGAGGGCCTGGATGCGGATGACGCGGTCGACGGCCCATTCGCCGTAGGTACGCTGGCCGCCCGGGGTGCGGTCGGCGGTCAGGAGGCCCTGGGTCTCGTAGTAGCGGAGCGACCGTTCGCTCACGCCCGCGCGACGGGCCAGTTCACCGATACGCATTGCCCACCTCGCTTGCTGGTAAAGGGACTTGAACCTGACACTGATGTCAACTTCTACCGTACCGGCATGACGAACGCAGCGAACTCACCGCAGAAGTCCCGCCTCTTCCAGACCGCCCGCCTCGGCTCCCTGGAGCTTCCCAACCGCCTGGTCATGGCACCGTTGACCCGCAACCGGGCGGGGGCCGACGGGGTGCCGTCGCCGCTCATGGCGACGTACTACGCACAGCGCGCCTCCGCCGGGCTGATCATCGCCGAGGCGACGACGCCCAATGCCGTGGGGCAGACGTACCCCAACATCCCCGGGATCCACGACCACGCCCACGTCACCGGCTGGCGGCGGGTCACCGACGCGGTGCGCGCGGCGGGCGGGCGGATGTTCCTTCAGCTCCAGCACGGCGGCCGGGTCGGCCACCCGGACAACAGCGGGCTGGTGCCGGTCGCGCCGTCGCCGGTTCCGCTGCCGGAGACGATCCACACGCCGAGCGGGCGCAAGGAGGCCGTGGTGCCCCGGGAGATGTCCCTCGACGACATCCGGTCCACCGTGGCCGACTTCGCCACCGCCGCCCGCAACGCCGTCGACGCCGGGTTCGCCGGGGTGGAGGTGCACGCCGCCAACGGCCACCTGCTGCACCAGTTCATGGCCCGGAACACCAACCACCGCACCGACGACTACGGCGGCTCGGTCGCCGGACGCATCCGGTTCGTGGTGGAGGTGGTGCGGGCGGTCGCCGAGGCCATCGGCCCCGATCGGGTGGGGTTGCGGATCTCCCCCCGGGTCACCGTCAACGGCATCGAGGAGGGCGACACCGAGGACCTCTACCCCGCGCTCCTCGACGCCCTCGCCGGCGACAACCTGGCCTACCTGCACACCGTCTTCGCCGACCCGGACGACGCCCTGTGGCAGGACCTCCGCAAGCGGTGGTCCGGCACGTTGATCGCCAACCCGGCGCTCGGGTGGGGCGGCCCGCTGCCCGCCGACGGCGGCAAGGAAGCGGGCGAACGGCTGCTGGCCGCCGGCGCCGACCTGATAGCCCTCGGCCGGGCCTTCATGGCCAACCCCGACCTGGTCGAACGGCTCCGGACCGGCGCCCCGCTCAACCCGCTGCGGGAGGAGGGCTGGATGTACGCGGGCGGCGAGACGGGGTACACCGACTACCCCACGCTGGCCGTGGTCGCCCCGTAACTGGCCTTGGCTGTGTGGGCAGTTGGGCAGAGTCGCGGGCGGACCCCTCGGAGGAAGTGAACGGCACAACCCCAAGTCCCCTTGGTACGGTGCACCGATGTCAGCGATCAAGAAGTTCCAGGTCACCTTTGACTGCGCAGAACCTGAGCGCCTCGCTCGTTTCTGGTGCGAGGTGTTGGGGTACGTCGTACCGCCGCCACCGGAGGGGTTCGCCACTTGGGATGATTACCGGCACTCCCAGCCGCCCGAGCAACGGGATTCCTGGTTCGCCTGCGTTGATCCCTCCGGTGTGGGCCCGCGGCTGTACTTCCAGCGCGTCCCCGAGGGGAAGGCCGCCAAGAACCGCGTACATCTTGATGTGCGGGTCGGCACCGGGCTGGTGGGAGAAGAGCGCCTCGCGGCGCTTGAGGCCGAATGCGCACGCCTGGTCCCGCTCGGCGCGGTACACGTGCGAACGCTGTATGACGGCAATGACTCGTGCATCCCGATGCTGGACATCGAGGGCAACGAGTTCTGTATCGACTGAGCGGAGCTTCCGGGCCGCCCTCCTCGTCGAGGCGCTCGCCGATCGCTGGGGCGTCCGCCTCGGGCCTTCCCGCAGAAGATCGTGTGAGCGGAAGTCGACCTCTCGCTCTCCTGACCGGCGTCCGGGGACCCGGACGCCACCGCGCCTTCCGCGGCCCCGAGCCGGGAACCTGCGGGACGTGCCGTCGGCCGGTGGAGAGCTGAAAGGGCCCGGAATCCGAAGATCCCGGGCCCTTCATCGAACAGCGGCGGCCTACTTGTCCGCGACCGGCTTGCGGAGCGCGATGTTGAGCTCCTTCAGGCGGGCCTCGTCCAGCTCCGTCGGGGCGCCCATCATCAGGTCCTGGGCGTTGCCGTTGAGCGGGAAGGCGATGGTCTCGCGGATGTTGGGCTCGTCGGCGAGGAGCATGACGATGCGGTCCACGCCCGGGGCGATGCCACCGTGCGGCGGGGCGCCGTACTGGAAGGCCTTGAGCATGCCGGAGAACTCGCGCTCGACGGTCTCACGGTCGTAGCCCGCGATCTCGAACGCCTTGAACATGATCTCCGGCTCGTGGTTCCGGATGGCGCCCGAGGACAGTTCGACGCCGTTGCAGACGATGTCGTACTGCCAGCCGAGGATGTCCAGAGGGTCCTGGGTCTCCAGGGCCTCCAGGCCGCCCTGCGGCATCGAGAAGGGGTTGTGCGAGAAGTCGATCTTGCCGGTCTCCTCGTCCTTCTCGTACATCGGGAAGTCGACGATCCAGGCGAACCGGAAGACGTTCTCCTCGAACTGGCCGGCGCGCTTGGCGGCCTCGACCCGGACCGGGCCCATGATCTTGGAGACCTCGTCGAACTCGCCCGCGCCGAAGAACACGGCGTGGCCCGGCTCCAGGCCGAGGCGCTCGGTGAGGACCTTGACGTTCTCCTCGGTGAGGAACTTGGCGATCGGGCCGGTCAGCGCGCTGTTCTCGCCGACGCGGACCCAGGCCAGGCCCTTGGCGCCGAGGGAGACGGCGTAGTCGCCGAGGCCGTCGAAGAACTTGCGCGGCTGGTCACCGGTGTTCGGCACGGCCAGGGCGCGGACGTGCTTGCCGGCGAACGCCTTGAACTCGGAGTTCTCGAAGACGTCGGTGATGTCGACGAGCTCCAGGGCGGTGCGCAGGTCCGGCTTGTCGTTGCCGTACTTGAGCATCGACTCACGGAAGGGGATGCGCGGGAACGGCGAGGTGACGTGGCGGCCGCCGCCGAACTCCTCGAAGAGCTCGGTCATCAGCTTCTCGATCGGCTGGAAGACGTCCTCCTGCTCGACGAAGCTCATCTCGACGTCGAGCTGGTAGAACTCGCCCGGCGAACGGTCGGCGCGGGCGTCCTCGTCGCGGAAGCAGGGCGCGATCTGGAAGTACCGGTCGAAGCCGGAGATCATCAGCAACTGCTTGAACTGCTGCGGGGCCTGCGGCAGCGCGTAGAACTTGCCCGGGTTCAGGCGGGACGGGACGACGAAGTCACGGGCGCCCTCGGGGGAGGTCGCGGTGAGGATCGGGGTCGCCATCTCGTTGAAGCCGAGGGCCGTCATCTTGTGGCGGATGGCGGAGATGACCGCCGTACGCAGCATGATGTTGCGGTGCATGCGCTCGCGGCGCAGGTCGAGGAAGCGGTACTCCAGGCGCCGCTCCTCGTTGACGCCGTCGTCCGTGTTGATCGTGAACGGCAGCGGGGCGGACGCGCCCAGGACCTCGACCTCGGAGACCTCGACCTCGATCTCACCGGTGGGGAGGTCGGTGTTGATGTTCTCGGCACCGCGCGAGACGACCTTGCCGTCGACGCGGACGACCGACTCCTTGGTCTGCTTGTCGAGCGCCTCGTACGCGGCGGTGCCGGGACGGGCGACGAGCTGCGTGATGCCGTAGTGATCGCGCAGATCGATGAAGAGGATGCCGCCCAGGTCGCGCCGATTGTGCAGCCAGCCGCTCAGCCGGACGTCGCTGCCGACGTCAGAGGCGCGGAGCTCGCCGCAGGTGTGGGACCTGTACCGATGCATCGTCGTTCATCCAGTCTTCGCGGATCGGGGTCTGTGTTTCACGTGAAACTTCACCCAGGGTACCGGTCGTCCCATGATCGCCGGGCGCAGCTCGGTGGCGGTTGATCCGTTCATCTTCTTAGAGTGGGGCAATGCGCACCGAGGACGTCCTGGCCGCCATCGCGACGGGCCTGTGGCGCTGGGACAACGCATCCGGGATCGTCACCCTCGACGCGGAGGCCGCCCGGCTGCTCGGGCTGCCCGCCGAGCCGGCCGAGCTGACCGAGGCCGCCGTGCGCTCCCGTTTCCACCCCGTCGACTGGAACGAGATCGACGGGATCGTGAACCTCGCCGTGGCGGAGGGCACCCTCGCCGAGGCCCGGCTGCGGATCATGGACGAGAACGGCCGGGTGATCCGTACCGTACGCAGCAGGTCGAAGCCGTTCGTCGAGGGCAACGACTACCAGCTCGTCGGCACCCTCCAGGAGGTCGCCGAGCCGCAGCCCGGCACCGCCTCCCGGACGCCCGTCACGGGCGACTGGCGCCGCTCGCGCGAGGCGTTCCTGCTGGACGCGGGGCGGGCGCTGGCGGAGGCGCGGTCGACGGCCGAGGTGCTGCGGGTGGCCGCCTCCCTGTCTATGCCCGGGTTCTCACCGGACGGGCTCGCGGTCTTCGGTGTCTCGGGCGACCGGCTGACGATCATCGGCCACCACGGGCACAACGCGGGCGACGACGGACCTTTCTCCGACATGCCGCTCGACACCGACTACCCGGCGGCCGAGGTCGTCCGGACCGGGCGGGCGATCTACCTGCCCTCGCCGGAGGACTACCGGAAGCGGTTTCCGGCGACCTGGCCGCTGGCACAGCGCTTCGGCAGGGAGTCGTGGGCGTTCCTGCCGCTGATCGTCGCGGGGCGCACGATGGGCGCCTGGATGGCGGCGTTCACCTACCCGGTGACGTTCACGCCCGACGAGCGGTCCGTCCTGACGACGGTGGCCCGGATGCTGGCGCAGGCGCTGGCCCGCGCCGGGGTCGCCGAGTCCGAGCGGGAGCTGTCGCTGGGCCTCCAGCGCACGATGATGCCGGTCCTGGGCCCGGCCATCCCCGGTATGGAGGTGGCCGCGCGGTACGTCCCGACCGGCGGCGGGCTCCAGGTCGGCGGCGACTGGTACGACATGATCCAGCTCCCCGCCGGGCGCATCGCCTTCGTGATCGGCGACGTCCAGGGGCATGACGTGCGGGCGGCCGGGCTGATGGGCCAGCTCCGGATCGCGCTGCGCGCCTACGCCTCCGAGGGCCACCGCCCCGACGCGGTGCTGTCCCGGGCCTCCCGGTTCCTGTACGGGATCACGGACGGGGCCGAGGGGGACCACGGGGGGCGGTTCGCCACCTGCCTGTACCTGGAGGTCGACCCGGCGACCGGGACGCTGGACATCGCGCGGGCGGGCCACCCCGACCCGGCGATCCGGATGGCCGACGGAACGGTGATGCTGCGGCCGACGGCGGGCGGCCTGCCGCTGGGCATCGTCCCGGACACCGACTATCCGACGACCCGGCTCACCCTGGAGCCGGGCGAGACGCTGATGATCTGCACGGATGGGCTCCTGGAGACCGGCGGGCACGACCTGGAGACCGGCTGGACCCGCATCCGCACGCTGCTGGAGCTGCACGACGCCGAGGGCGAGTCGCTGGAGGTGCTGGCCGACAGCCTGGTCCAGGCGGTCCACGGGCCCGGTTCCCACCACACCACCGGCCCGCTCGCCGACCGCCGCGAGGACGACATCGCGGTGCTGCTGCTGTCGCGGACCGGCGCGCCGCTGCGGAGTGCGGCGGCCAGGCGTACGGCGATGACGGTCGCCCAGGCCGAGCCGGAGCGGATCGCGGCGGCCCGGCAGCACCTGCGGGAGCTGCTCCACGACTGGGCGGACCCCGAGCAGGTCGACTCGGCGGTCCTGATGGTCTCCGAGATGGTCACCAACGTGCTCGTCCACACCGACGGCGACGCGCTGCTGGTGGCGGAGGCGAGAGGGGACCACGGCAAGCGGCGGCTGCGCGTGGAGGTCGCGGACGCCAGCGACGAGCTGCCGCACCGGCGGCGGCCCGGCGAGATGGCCTCGTCGGGGCGCGGGCTGGTCCTGATGGAGATGCTGGCCCACGAGTGGGGCGTGGACCCGCGCGGCGAGGGCAAGTCCATCTGGTTCGAGCTGCACGAGGAGCGGGACGGGGACGGGGACTTCCCGCTCTAGACGGCTCTTGGGGTGCCCCCGGCGGATCGGGACTCAGGCGGGCGTCGTCGCGTGCCTGATGCGGAGCTTGGACTGGCCGTGCGGCAGGCGCTCCCAGTCGTCCATGAAGTGGGCGGCCAGACCGTGCTTCTCCGCCAGCCGCACCAGTGTCTCCGTGCGGTAGTAGAAGTCCTCGCCCAGCACCTGGTGCTCATGGCCCTCGGTGCGGTCGAAGGTGAAGTCGAAGAAGCCGCCGGGCGCCAGCACCCGCCCCACGTGCGCGAGGCACTCGTCGATGATCTCCAGGGGCGAGTGGGAGAACACGCTGTGCGCGTGGACCACGGTGAACCAGTCGTCGGGCAGGAAGTCGAGCTTCAGGTTGTCGACGGGCGTCAGGTACGGCACCTTCCGCTGGAGCCCGTACCGCACGAGGGTCTTCTTGGCCTCGATGAGGATGTCGGGCGAGATGTCGATCCCGTAGTAGTGGCCCGGCTCCAGGTGTTCGATGAACCGCCACCCGGCGCGCAGGTTGCCGCAGCCGATCTCCAGCATCCGGTCCTCGGGCCGCAGCCCGTGCTCGACGAGGTAGTCGTACTGCATCTGCCCGATGGCCAGCCAGCGCGCGTGCGACGGCCCGCCGCCCACCGCCGCCTCCGGGCTGCGGGCGGTGTCGGAGGCCATCACGGCCCGGTAGTAGGCGACGTGGTCGTTGCCGTGCTTCAGCCGGAGCCGGCCGTTGCGGGCGGCCCGGCGGAGGTGGGGCACCACGCGCTGGGGGTGCGTCAGCGCGTACCGCACCTTGTGGCCGAGCCGGGACCGGTTCTTCAGCAGGCGTGGGTCGGGTGGTGTCTGGTGCTGCATGACGGCCTCCGTGCGTCCCCCGTGGCTGCCCCCTGTCGCGGATGCTAGCCAGCCGGGGGCGGCGCGGGCGGGCGACCGGGCCCGGGGCTCCCCCGGACGGCCGGACCAGGGACCCGGCCCTATCCGGTCCCGGCCGCGTACAGCCGCCGCAGCTCGCCGATCACCCCGAACGCGGCGGCCGTGAGCGGCACGGCGAGCAGCATGCCGAGGATTCCGGCGACGGACGCTCCGGCGGTGATGGCGAGCATGACGACGGCCGGGTGCATCTGGACCGTACGGCTCTGGATCACCGGCTGGAGGACGTGCCCTTCGATGAGCTGTACGGCGAGGACGACGCCGACCGCCCACAGCGCGATGGCGACGCCCCGGTCGGCGAGCGCGACGAGGATCGCCACGGCGCCGGAGATGAACGCGCCGAGGTACGGGATGTACGCGCCGACGAAGACCAGCGCGCCGAGCCCCACCGCGCCGGGGACGCGCAGGATGAGCAGCCCGGCCGTGATGAGGAGGGCGTCGATCAGGGCGATGAACGTCGTACCGCGCATGAAGCCCTCCACCGCCCCGAAGGCGCGGCGGGCCATGGCCTCGACGTGGTCGGCGCTGCCGCGCGGCACCAGGTCGCGCAGGGCACGCATGGCGCGGCCGGAGTCGCGGAGGAAGAAGAAGACAAGGAGCAGGGCGAGGACCGCCATGGCGATCACCTCGCCGACGACGCTGAGTCCGCTGATGACGCCGGACGCCGCCGTGCCGCCGAACCTGCCGAGGAGGTTCTTGGCGTTGGCGGCGAGGTCGTCCAGCGAGGTGCCGGCGGCGCCGAAGTGTTCGGCGAGGTCGGTGGCGGCGCGGCGCAGCGAGGTGATGATCTGGTCGCCGGTGTCGATGAGCGCGGCGACCACGATGTAGGTGGCGCCGCCGACGACGGCGACCACGGCCGCGCAGGTCAGCCCGGCGGCCAGGGACCGCTGGACCTTCATGGCGACGAGCCGCCGGTACAGCGGCCCGAGCAGCGCGGTCCCGAGCAGGGCGAGCAGGACGGGCGTGACGGCCGTCTGGAACGTCACGCACAGCCAGACGCCGACGGCCGCCACGCCGGTGACGAGCAGGATGACCACGCACCAGGCGGCGAAACGGCGGACGGGCTCGGGGAGCGTGTGCACCCCTCCACGGCATCACGCACGGCCGGGGCCCGCCCCTGGACGGGCCCCGGCCGGGTGACGCCCCGTCAGGCCGACGCGTGACCCCTCGGGGCCGTCACGCCCCCGGCGTGATCTCCCGGCCCGTGCCGTCCTGCATGCCGTGGACCGCGGGGATGCGGCCGAGGCGGCCGGCCTGGAAGTCGTCGAAGGCCTGCTGGAGCTCCTCGCGGGTGTTCATCACGAACGGCCCGTAGTGCGCCATCGGCTCCCGGATCGGCTGCCCGCCCAGGAGGACGACCTCCAGGTCCGGGGTGTGGCCGTCCTGCTTGTCGTCGGCGCGGACGGTCAGCGAACCCCCGTCGCCGAAGACGGCCGTCTGGCCCATGTGGACCGGTCGTCGCTCGCCGCCGACGGAGCCGCGTCCGGCGAGGACGTACGCGAGGCCGTTGAAGTCCTGCCGCCACGGGAGCGTGACCTGGGCGCCGGGGCGCAGGGTGGCGTGGATCATGGTGATCGGGGTGTGGGTGATGCCGGGGCCCTGGTGCCCGTCGAGCTCGCCGGCGATCACGCGCAGCAGCGCGCCGCCGTCGGGGGAGGTGAGGAGCTGGACCTGGCCGCCGCGGATGTCCTGGTAGCGGGGGTCCATCATCTTGTCCTTGGCGGGCAGGTTCACCCAGAGCTGGAGCCCGTGGAACAGGCCGCCGGACATGACCAGGTTCTCCGGCGGGGCCTCGATGTGCAGCAGCCCGGACCCGGCGGTCATCCACTGGGTGTCGCCGTTGCGGATGGTGCCGCCGCCCCCGTTGCTGTCCTGGTGGACGAAGGTTCCGTCGATCAGGTACGTGACGGTCTCGAAGCCTCGGTGCGGGTGCCAGGGGGTCCCCTTCGCCTCACCGGCTCCGTACTCCACCTCGCCCATCTGGTCCATCATGATGAACGGGTCGAGGTAGCGGTAGTTGATCCCGGCGAACGCACGGCGCACCGGGAAGCCCTCCCCCTCGAAGCCGCTGGGTGCGGTGGTCACGGCCAGCACCGGGCGCGGCACGGCCCCCGCCGGCGCGTCGACGCGGGGCAGGGTGAGCGGGTTCTCGACGGTTACGGCAGGCATGGCGGGTCCTCCTCCGGGCCGCCCCTGCGGGCGGCATACCCCCAGATTAGTTGAACACTGAACTTCCTGCCACTGGAACGCTCCCCGCCGACCACGCATTCCCGCGCGGCACCCTCACGCAGTACCCCTGAGGCGCTCGGTGATACTGGTGCGACGTCGCAGCGATCAGTAGCGATCAGTGAGGAAGACCGTGTCCGACCCCGCGCGCCCCTCCCTGCCCACGAGCCCCACAGCCCGGGTGTCGCCCGCCGACTGGGCCGTCGCGGCGGCCGCGTCCCTGGAGCTGCTCACCCTCGTCGGCGCCCTCGACGCCGAGTCCGCCGCCGTGTGCCCGCCCGCCCTGCTCGGGCTCGTCCTGCGCCGCCGGTTCCCCGTCCTGGTCCTGCTGGCGACCCTGCCGTCCATGGCCACCGGCCACCTCTGGCTGGCCCCCATGATCGCCATGTTCACCGTGGCGTCGGAGCTCTCCCGCCGCCCGGCCGTCATCGGCTGCGCGGCGGCGGTGTTCGCGTCGGCCATGTGGTGCGGGCTGGCCGCGGAGCCCGGCATGACCTGGTCCGACCACCTCATCACCGTCCAGATCGCCCTGATGTTCAGCATCGGGCCGACCGGCCTCGGCCTGCTCGCCCGCACCCGCTCCGAACTGCGCTCCCGGCTCGCCGAACTCACCGAGAGCCAGGCGCGCGGGCGGCGGCTGGAGGCCGAACAGGCCGTGGCGCGCGAACGCGCCCGCCTGGCACGGGAGATGCACGACACCGTCTCCTACCACCTGGGCATCATCGCGGCCCAGGCCGGAGCCCTGTGGGCCACCGCCCCCGACGACACCGTCCGGGAGGACGCCGAGACGATACGCCGCCACGGCGCCGACGCCATGCGGGAACTGCGCGACGCCGTGGGGGTGCTGCGAGGAGGCGGGGCCACCGGCCCGGAGGACGACGCGGGCCACGCCCGCCTGGACAACCTCCCCGGCCTGGTCGACGACAGCCGGCTCGGCGCCACCCTGGAGCTGACCCTGCCGGACGACGGCGCGCAGTGCGCGCCCGCCGTCGAGCGGGCCGCCTACCGGACCGTGCAGGAAGCCCTCACCAACGTACGCAAGCACGCCCCCGGCGCCCCGGTCACCATCTCGGTGGGCCCCTCCGAACGGCACGACACCCTCGTCGTCGAGGTCCGCAACGGCGCGGCCGCCGCCCCGCCGGCCGCCGTTCCCTCCAGCGGGTTCGGGCTGCGGGGGCTGAAGGAGCGCACCGCCCTGGCCGGCGGCCGGCTGGAGGCCGGGCCCACCGGGGACGGCGGCTTCCTCGTCCGCGCCGTACTGCCGCTCGCTGCCGGCACCAGGACGCGTCAGGCGGCGTCCCGCTCGTACACCGACACGTGCCGCAGGCTGGAGGCCGTGTAGGGCGCGCCCGTCCAGTCCTCGAAGCGGTCCACCAGCCGCAGCCCCGACAGCTCGGCCAGCAGGTCGATCTCGAACGGGAAGGCGTAGCGCAGGACGTGCTCCCGGGTCTCGGGCGGCCCGCCGTCGATGATGGTGTGCGTCCCCAGCATCAGTTGCTGCGAGCGGTCCACCGTGAGGGTGTCCAGCATGATGGCGCCCTCGTCGAGGTGGCGCATGGAGAAGTCCGGCTTGTCCATGGTGTGGTACGGGGCCGGGTCGAACGCCTCCAGGACGAACCGGCCGCCCGGCGCGAGCTGTTCGCGCACCAGCCGCAGGCAGCCGAGCTGCTCCTCCTTGGTGATCGCGACGAAGAACGTGTTGAGCACCAGGGTCACCACGTCGAAGGTCAGGCCCGTGCCCTCCTCGGTGAAGTCGCCCAGGACCGTGGTCACCGCGCCGTCCGGGTCGCGCTCGCGCAGTCGGGCGAGCATCGCCTCCGAGCCGTCGATGCCGTGCACCCGCAACCCGCGCTCGGCGAGCGGCACCGCGATCCGGCCGGTGCCGACGCCGACTTCGAGGACGCGGCCGCCCGCCGGTGCCAGGTCGGCGATGAAGTCCACGGCCAGGGCGGTGTCGTGGTCGATGGGGTACATCCGGTCGTACACGCTCGCCAGCTTCTGGTCGTACAGCGCGTTGCCGAAGGTCATGGGTGTCTCCACAGGGGTCGGGCCGGCCGGCCCGGCCGCCTCAGTGAGACGCCGCCATGGCCGGCGGGTGGGATGAAGAGGACGAAGAGAGTGCAGAGGGGGAAGAGGAGGAAGAGGCGGAAGAGGCGGCGGCCGAGAGGCTGTGCGCCAGCACCGCCGCCTGGACCCGGTTGGCCAGGCCGAGCTTGGCCAGGATCGCGCTGACGTGTTCCTTGGTCGTGGACGGGCTCATCAGCAGCCTGCGCCCGATGTCCGCGTTGGTGAGCCCCTCGGCGAGCAGCTCCAGCACCTGGTGCTCCCGCTCGGTGAGGGTGTCCAGGCGCGGGTCCCTCGGCGCCGCCGGCTGCGGACCGCGCTCCAGGTACCCGTCGACCACGACCCGGGCCGCCGCCGACGACAGCACCGTGCCGCCCGAGGCCAGCACCCGTACCGCGTCGGCCAGTTCGTGCGGGGTGGCGTCCTTGAGGAGGAAGCCCGACGCACCCGCGCCCAGGGCCGCCGCGATGTCCTCGTCGGCCGAGAAGGTCGTCAGGACGGCCACCGGCGGCCTCGGCGAGCGGGACCGGAGGGCGGCCAGTACGGACAGGCCGTCGACGTCCGGCATGCGCAGGTCCAGCAGGACCACGTCCGGCCGGTGGGTCTCCACCGCTTCGACGGCGCCCCGGCCGTCACAGGCGGCGGGCACCTCGATGTCCGGTTCGCTCTCCAGGATGCGCTGCATGCACGACCGCAGCAGGATTTCGTCGTCGACAATCAATACGCGGATCATCACGCCCCCTTGCGAGCGGCCTCCCCGTTCGGCCGCTTGGCGCGATCAACATACCAATCGTGCCGGAGGGCTTGATTCAGCCGAGACGTCCGGTCAGACGCGTGCCGCCATGGTGTCGGTGATGAGCTTGACCAGCGCCGGGTCCCAGGTCGGCACCAGCAGCTCCACCGTCCCCGCGCCCGCCGCCTCGCAGACGACGGTCGTGCCGCCCCGGCCGCCGCCCGTGGCGACGTCACCGGGTGAGGTCAGGCGCAGGTTCTGCGCACCGGTGCGGTTCAGCACGGCACCCGCCCGCGTCAGCGTCAGCTTCCCGCGCCGCATGGCGCCCGGGCCCTCGGCGCGCACGCGGTAACGGCAGCGCAGCACCGCACCCTCACCGCGCCGGAAGGACGCGATGCGCCGGGCGGAGACCGACTTGTCGAAGGTCCTGCCGAACAGCCACAGGGCCAGGTCCATCAGGCAGTGCAGGGCGAATTCGAGCAACAACAGCATGCGACCGCTCCTCAGCTAGAACGAATGGGTGTCGTCCGACGCTGGTCGGGCGTCGGCCCCACGCGGGCCGGGCGTGCCCGCACCGCGTCCACGATGTCCCGCACGTCGGTGAGCGCCGCCTCCACGCCCTCGGTGAGCAGGACCCCCGCACAGCTCAGTGCGATATCCGTCGCCCCCGCCTCACCGTAACCGGTGAGCCGTTCGGCCACTTCCTCGGGTGTGCCGTAGCAGAACACGCCGCCGTCGACGAGCGCGCCCGCCCCCGCCCACGGGTCGGAGGCGTCCACGTCGAGACCGGCCGTGCGCAGCATGGCCGCGTAGTGCTCACCGCCGAGGTGGAGCTCGTGCGCGGCGAACGCCAGTCGCCTGGCGTCCCGGCCGGGCCTCCGCACCGCGCACGGCACGATCGACGTCACCCGGGGCACCGCCCGCTCCCGTGACCGGGCGCCCCGCTCCAGCGCGGGCAGGAGCTGCTCGCGGAGGTAACCGGCGGGCGTCAGCAGCGTGATGGCCACGTCGGCGACCTGCCCGGCCGTGTACGCCATGCGCGGTCGCAGCACGCCCACGCCGAGCGACACGGGCGGGTGCGGCACCTGGAGCAGCGCCTCGTCGAGGCCGACGTACCGGCCGCGGAAGTCCACCGGCTCGCCGTCCAGCAACTGCCGTACGACCGTGAGGTACTCGGCGATCGCCGTGCGCGGGCTCTCGTAGGGCTCGCCGCGCAGCGCGGTGACGAACTCCGGGTCGCCCGTGCTGAATCCGGCGACCACCTCGGTGCCGGTGAGCAGCGCCAGGGAGCGCGCCTGGACGGCGGCGTCCAGGGGGTGGCGCAGCGCGGTCAGGGAGACGCTCGTCCCCACCGGCACGGTGAGGCCGCGCCCCGCGAGGTACGCGAACGCCTGGTGGGTGTCGACGAGCACCGACTGGCCCATGAACAGGCGCCGCATCCCCAGGTCGCGCACGGTGGCGGCGAAGGCGGCGACGTGGTCGGGCTCGTACGCCATCAGGGGATACATCAAGGAGAGCTTCACTGGGTCTTCCGTGGTCGTCATGAGGGAGTGGGGAGGTAGGCGTCGGCCTGGAGGCGGAAGAGGCGGGCGTACGTGCCGTCGCGGGCCAGCAGCTCCTCGTGGGTGCCCTCCTCGATGAGCGAGCCGCCCTCCATCACGAGGATCTTGTCCGCGATGCGTACCGTGGAGAACCGGTGCGAGACGACCAGCGAGGTCGCCTGCCCGCAGATGGTGCGCAGCCGGCCGAAGATGTCCGCCTCCGCCTCCGGGTCGATGGCTGCGGTCGGCTCGTCGAGGACCGCGATGGGCGCGTCGCGCAGGAAGGCGCGGGCGAGGGCGATCTTCTGCCACTGCCCTCCGGACAACTGCTGCCCGCCCTCGAAGTGCCGCCCCAGCGTGGTGTCGTACGCCTCGTCGAAGCGCTCGACGAACCCGGCCGCGCCACTGGACTCGGCGGCGGCCCGGATGCGGGCGGTGTCGTCGAGGTGCTCGACGCGCCCGAAGCCGATGTTGTGCCGTACGGGCAGCTCGTAGCGGATGAAGTCCTGGAAGACGACGCCGATGTTCCGTTGCAGGTCGGTCGTGTCGTACTCCTCGATGGGCACGCCGTCGACGAGGATCTGCCCGCTGGTCGGTTCGTACAGGCGGGAGAGCAGCTTGACGACGGTGCTCTTGCCCGCGCCGTTCTGGCCGACGATGGCGCAGCAGGTGTTGGCCGGGATGAAGCAACTGAAGCCGTCGAGGGCGACCCGCTCCGTCCCGGGGTAGCGGAAGGTGACGTTCCGGAACTCGATGCCGTGGACGAGCCGCCGGGGGAACGGCCGCGTCCCGCCGGTGATCCGCCCCTCCGGCAGCGAGAGGTAGTCGAAGAGGTTCCCCGTGAACAGCGTGTTCTGGTACAGCGTCGCCACCCCGAGCAGCAGCCCGGACGCCGCCGCGTGCACGGCGCCCAGCGCCTGGATGTACCCGGCCAGCTCACCGACCCGGCCGGTGGACGTGGTGGAGCGCAGCGCGAAGACCAGCGCCCCGGACGAGGCGAGGACCGAGACCAGTCCGAGCGCCGCCGACCAGGCGTGCCGGCGCCGGGCCAGCGAGCGGTCCACCCGGAAGAAGCCCCGCACCAGCGAGCGGTACCGGTCCACGAAGTACGGGCCGAGCTGGTACAGCTTCACCTCCTTGTACGAGGAGTCCGTCGTCGTCAGGTCCTGGTAGTAGAAGGCGCGCCGCCGGTCCTGGGCGCGGTGGTACTCGATCGCGTAACCGCGCTTGCTGAAGACGATGTGCGCGGCGAGCGCGGGCAGCGGCGCGAGCAGGATGGCCAGGGCGAGCCAGGGGTTCCAGGCGAACAGCACCGAGCTGACCATGACCAGGGACGCCAGCGAGGTCAGCGTCCGCATCATCTCGTCGAAGACCTCGAACGCCGTCCCGCTGCCGCTCTCGCGCAGCGCGCGCTGCAACCGGTCGTAGGACTCGGGGTCCTCGTAGGCGCTCAGGTCCATCCTGGTGCCCTTGACCATGACGCGTTCGCCGATCTTGGCCGAGAACTCCAACTGGAGCAGCGTGTTCAGGTACTGCGCGCCGGACGACACCACGTGCTCCGCCACCGCGAGCAGGACCAGCCCGGTCCCGGCACGGGTCAGCCGGTCCATGGCTCCCGGTACGCCGGTGAAGGCGTCGGCGACCGCCTGGACGGCCCCGGCGGTCAGCCAGATGCCCGCGGCCGGCACGGCGGCGGTGAGCAGGGTCAGCACCGCGAAGGCGCCGACCCGCGCCGGGCTCAGGCCCCAGAAGGTGCGCAGCGCCAGCCACCAGTAGCGCAGGTCGCGCGAGAGCCGCCGGTTCTCCGCCAGGGACTCGGGGGTGTCCTGGTCAGTCACGGGGCCTCCCCCGCAGGCAGCTCAGCACATGGCCCCACACCAGGTAGCAGCGGTTCTCGGCGGGCCGGTCCATCGGCAGCAGCCGGTTGACCTGCATGTGCGCCAGGCTCGCCAGGATCGCGTCACGCGTCCCCCACAGCGTGCCCGCCGCCTCCGCGTCGGCGACCGCGTGCGCGGCCCGGCGTACGGCGTCGGCCTGCCGGTCCAGGACGGCGGCCAGCCGCTCGTGGTGGGCGCGGCCGAGCGGGTGCGGGCGGCGGTCCCACGGGGCGAGCAGCTCGCACAGGTAGTCCCGGTCCTTCTTGTACCGCTCGCGCGCCTGACTGTCCTCGGCCGGCCGGGGCATGGCGGCCAGCCGCTCCCGGACGTCGAGGCCCCACTGGGCGTACAGGGCGTCCACGGCGGCGATGGTGACCGCCTCGGGCTCCAGTTCCCCGTCCCACACCAGCCGCAGCAGCTCGGTGCTCACCTCGCTGTTGGCCTCGAAGAACCGCTCGACGGCGTCGTACGCCGCCGGGCCGCCGTACCGGCTGATCTCGGGGTGGTACGTGGCCAGTTCGAGCCGGGACGCCAGGCCGCGCCGGACCAGGGACTCGCCCCAGACGAGGAGCGTGTGCGCCGCCGTTCCCGACTGGCAGGCGGACCAGGTCCGCACCCTGATCCGCACGTGCGGGTCGGGGTCGGCGTACCGGATGTAGAACCACCGGTCGAGGTCGACCGCCCCGCGCAGGTCCCGGACCAGCACGGGCAGTTCGTTGGCGGCGATCTCGTCGTGCAGGTCCCGGGCCGCGTACAGCTTGAGGTACGACCAGGCGGAGCCGGGCAGGTGGCTGACGTGCGCGGCGGGGTCGGCCTTGCGGGCGATGTCCACGGCCTCCGTCCGGGCCGCCTCGGGCTCCTCCGGTACGGAGATGAGCGGGATCACCACCTCCGACAGGTAGCCGCGCCCTTCCGCGTCCCGCAGCCACAGCTCGTCGTCCGCCGGCCCGGGCAGCGCCTCCTGGACGGTCACCGCACCGGTGGCCGCGCGGAGGTCGGTGAGCAACTCGGCGACGCACGCCGGGTGGTCCAGGTCCAGCAGCAGCCGGTTGTCGTCGTCGGCCAGGTAGACGTGGCGCGGCACGTTCCACCGGCGCCGCCACCGGTCCACGTCGCCGGCCGTGCGCGGCACGTCACCGTCCTTGGGGTGCAGCGTCCACTCGGCCGCCCGCACCACCACCCGGCCGCGCACGACACGGGGCAGGTACGGGGCGCCCTCCACGGGGCCCCAGGTGAACCCGGCGGGGACGCGGTAGCGGGACCGCGACACCTCCAGCAGGAAGCGGCACACGTTGGGCGCGCCGAGCGGGCTGAGCATGTGGTTCTGGACGACGACCAGTTCACGGCCCAGGCGGGCCGAGTACAGCCGCAGCCCGTCGTCGGTGGCGCCGACATGGATGTCCGCCAGGTCGATGACGTACTCGGGGGCCACCGAGGCGGTGACGTTGACCGGTATCTCGTGGTCGTGCACGGCCGGCCGGATCGCCACGTTCGCGCCGCGCCCGTGGGCGGGCACGTACGACAGCTCGGCGAACACGACGTCCGGCTCCAGGGCCTCCCGGGCGCGGGCGTAGGCGCGGAGGCGGTCGGTGACCGACGCGTCGAAGAGGTGGAAGAACCGGCCGAAGGTGCGCCCGCCCTCGCCGAGCCCGTCGCTGTTCAGGACCGCGCGCCAGCGGCCCTCCTCGATCGCCCCGGGGCCGGCCGCCTGGATCTGTACGTACGCGTCGACGGCGGGACACGTCGTGCGGGAGCCGGTGTCCTCCGGGCCGGGCGGCAGGAGCCCGTCCAGCACGGCGTCGGTCAGCTCGACCTCCTCCGCGCCCCGGCGCCAGGCATCGGCGGCGAGCGCCACGAGCGCCCGCGCGGTGTGCTCGGAGCCGCTGCCGCCCGGCTGGGCCATGACCATGGCGCGGGGCGGGTTCATATAGCCGTTGGGGGCGTCCAGACCCCGCTCGGGGCTGAGGAGTTCGAGTACCGGTACGAGGGCGTCGGAGCCGTACCGCTCCAGGAACGCCTGGTGGTACGGGACGAGGTGCTCGTACCCACCGGGGTCGGCCACGCTCAGCCGGGCCAGGCAGCCGACCGCCTCCGCGACCTCGTCGGCGACCTGTGCGCCCAGCCGCGTCCCGGTCAGGCCGAGGCGCGAGTCGACCTGGAACGGCTGGGCCTTGTAGTCGGGGACCAGCGCGCGCTGGGTGGCGCGAAGCCGCTCCAGGGTGCCGGTGTCCCCGGCGGTGGCCCGGCGGGTCAGCTCCACGACCTCGCGCAGCGGAGCGGTGGTGGCCTCGGGGAGGCCGGCGGCGACGAGACGCCCGAGGACGTGCTCCTCGGGGCGCGGGTCGGTCACGGCCGGGCGCAGGTCGGTGACGAGGAGGCCGAGCTCGACGAGTTCGGTGACGAACGCGGTGGTCCGCTCGGGGCCCGCCTTGGGGAACCGTTCGTTCAGCTCCGCCACCACACGGGCGAACGGCACGGGCGCCTTGGCCACGTGCCGGACGTGGTCCAGCGCCGCCGTGGCGCGCACCCGGACCGAGCGGCGGTCCGCCTTGCCGTGGACGTCCGACGACGGCAGGACGAGCCGGTCGCCGACCTGGTGGGCCATGGCGTTCATGGTGACGTTCAGCAGGGCCAGGTTCCCCGGGTCGGACTCGACCCGCTTGATCAGGGCGAGGAGCCAGCCCATGTCGGCCCGTACGCGGGCGGCGGCGACGGCCGTGCTCTCCAGCGACGCGTCCGTGCGGTCGCCGAACTCGCCCACGGCCACCCCGGAGAAGGCCCCGAAGGGGGTGGGCCGGGTGCTCATGCGGGTGAGGTAGCGAAGGGCGCGGGAGAAGACCCGCCGCCGGCTCTTGTCGTCGCCGGCCTGCTTGGCGAGCCCGTCGAGGAGCCCACTGCCGGCCGCCACCAGCCCGTGACGCACCCGCTCGTCGTCGGCCGGCGCCCGGAGCGGCCCGTCCGGCGTGGCGAGGGCGGTGTGCCAGGCGTCCACCGGGAGTGCCGGTGCCCGCAGCAGGCAGAAGTCGAGGGCGTCGTACCGGGGCATGGCGTTGATGGGAAGTCCTTCGCTGTCACGTATCGGCGGCGGTGGCGCCGGGGGCGGTCGCGGGGGGCGGGTGGCGCGGGTCACCGGGGGCGGCGCCGGGGGCGGTGCCTGGGCCGGGGGCGTCGCTGGGGCGGTCGCTGGGGCCGAGGGGCACCAGGGGCGGTCGCGGGGGTCGGGTGCCGGGGCGGCGCCGGGGGCGGGTGGCGGGGGTCACCGGAGTCGGCGCCGGGGCGGTGCCTGGGACGGGTGCGTCGCTGGGGTGGTCATGGGGGGAGCAGCGCTTTCCACCAGGTGGGCCGGTGGCCGGTGACGATCGCCCGGAGCGTCATGGCGATGCCCGCCGCGCCGGTCAGCAGGCCCGGGTTGTCGACCAGGTGGCCGGTGGTCTCCCGGTCGCGGAAGACCAGCGGGTGGCGCACCGGGTCCGCCGCCGCCACGAGCCGCTCCAACAGGCCGGGCAGGGCGCGGGCGGCTCCGGCACTGCCCCGCGCGGCGAACTCGTGCGCCAGGGCCGCGAGGCCGGCCACGCCGTGGCACACGGTCGGCGTGGCGTGGCCGCCGCCCCGGGCCAGTACGCCGTCGAGGGCGGCGAACGCCTCCGCCACCAGGGCGCGGTCCCCGGTCGCCTCGGCCACCGTCAGCAGGGCGGCCGCCACTCCGGCGGTGCCGTGGCACCAGGCGGGCACCGCCTCGACGCCCTCCGCCGTCCCCTCCCGCCCCTGTGCGGTGACCGGCACGGCGCGGGGCCACTGCCGGTCGCGGCCGCCGGCCGTGCCGACGCCCAGGAGCCAGTCGGTGAGGCGGGCGAGCGCCTCCCGGTGGCCGGGCCTCCGGTGCCCCTCGCGCCAGGCCACGGCGAGCGCGGCGGCCATTCCGGCCGCGCCGTGGGACATTCCGGTGTCGAGATATCCGTGCGGATACGTGACCGCGAGGTCGCCGTAAGCCGAATAGCGTTCCGGGGAAATCATCCAGCGCGCCGGAACGTCCTCACCCGATTTCGTTGCCAGCCACACGAGGTGATCCAGGCAGTGGTCGACCGCCTGTGCCACGAGCGGGGTTCTGTGGGGCGTCGTGCTCAGGTAGGCGAGAATTCCGGCGCTGCCGTAGACGAGGTCGTAGTCGTGGTCCGAGACCATGCCTTCCCGGCGGGGCCACGCCGTCTGGAGCACCTGCCGGCAGAGCCGCTCGTGGAGGGCGTGGAGGCTGGGGAGGAAGCGCGGCTCGGCCTCACAGCAGTCGGCCAGCACGAGTGCGAGTCCGGCCGTGCCGTCGAAGAGCCCGGGGTGCGTCAGCGGGTCGCGGGCCGTGGCGTCGAAGGCCGCGCGCAGGAACCGGAACGCCGCCTCGGGCCGCTCCGCGTGCAGGTGCAGCAGCGCGAGGCCCGCGTGCCCCTCGCTCAGTGAACTGCCGGACCACATGGGCAGATCGGTCTGCTCGCCCGCCCGCGCCGCGTGCGCCTCCGCGCGCTGCGGTGTGTCCAGCCGTTCCCTGACCAGGGCCGCCAGGGTGTCCGCCCGTTCGGCGAGGCCGGCGGGGAGGAGGGATACGGAATTCATGTGCGCCATGTCTGTCGGTGGCGGCGGTTCCCCCGGTGTCCGCCGGAGGAACCGCCGTTACCCTTCGGACCTTCGGACCGTCAGGCCGTCAGACCGTCAGCACTTGCCGTTGGTGCGGACCGCCGCGCAGGCAGCCGTCATCTTGATCGTCTGCTTGATGGTCTGCTTGACGACCCACTTGCTGGCGACGCGGGAAGCGACGCTGGCCACCGGGGAAAGCGACGTCTCGGCCGGGTCGGCGGAGACGGTCACGCGGGCGTCGAGGTGAAACTCGTCCATGAAAAAACAGCACCTTTTCTGCGAAAAACGGGAAGGCTGATATGCCCCCGGTGCAGAAAATTACCTACGCCGTCCGGCCCCGCGGCACCGGCCGAGTTTCCGTTTTCCCTCCCCCCGTCCGGGGGGTCCGACCGGCCGGTCGGCGGGCCTTCACCGGCCGTCACCGGGCCTGGAGGGCGTCCGTCACCGAGCCTGGAGGGCGTCCAGGGCGACGGCCATGCAGAAGGCGAGCGTGCGATCGAGGCCCGGGTCCTGGATCTTTATCGCGTACTGGTCGCGGAATCCGATCTTCCGCTCCACCGACATGACGGGCTCCCCGTCCCGTACGAAGTCGAAGTGGTAGACGAACGGCACCGGCAGCGGGAACGGCAGCACCGCGTCGACCACCTCCCAGCCCCGGCGCGCCAGCGCGATGCCCAGACTGCGCTCGGTGCCCTTGGCGGCCGGCTCCTCGTCGCCGGTTCCCTGGGTCAGGTGCCAGGTGGACCGGAGCAGAGACGCCTTGGCGTCCTTCCGGAAGGTCCCTATGGGGGCGCCGTCCGGCCCCGTCACGTCATACGTGGCGCCCAGGTCGATGACCTGCCGGGCCTTGAAGCCGCCGAGCACCTCGGAGCGGTCCTCGCCGGTCCAGAGGGTGACCTCCTCCTTGACCATGAACCGCTTCTGCTCGGCGAAGGCGACGACATCACCGCCGCCGGGATCGGTGATCACATACCGGTTCACCAGAGCGGTGATCTTCTGCGTCATCAGGAACTCGCTCGACTGCTGCATACGAGGACCGTAAGCAGCGCCGACCGGGCCGTTCGTACGCCTGAAGTCGGATCGTCCCCCCGACAAGTGGCGGGGATCAGCCGTACATCCGCCGCATGGCGAAGTCGACCATCTGCTCCACGGCCTTGGCGTCGAAGACCATCCGGTGGTCGCCCTCCATGTCGAGGACGAAGCCGTACCCGGTCGGCAGCAGATCGATCACCTCGGCGCCGGTGATCACGAAGTACTTGGACTCCTTGCCCGCGTACCGGCGCAGCTCCTTGAGTGACGTGAACATCGGGATGACCGGCTGCTGGGTGTTGTGCAGGGCGAGGAAGCCGGGGTTGTCACCGCGCGGGCAGTAGACCTTCGAGGTCGCGAAGATCTGCTGGAAGTCCTCGGCCGACAGCGACCCGGTGGTGAACGCCCGCACGGCGTCCGCGAGCGAGGGCGGCGACGGCTCGGGGTACAGCGGCGGCTGCTGCGCGTACCCCTGCTGTGGCTGGGCGTACGCGCCCTGATTCTGCTCGTACCCGTACATGCCCGTAAGCGTACCGATCCACCCCGGCCCCCCGGGCGTCCTCATCCCCATCGCGCATGCCCGCGCGTAACGCGTCACAGATCGCCCGATAGGGGTTGCTCTTATTACCGGCGGGTAGCATCATCGTAGCTACTTGCTGGTACGTCTAAGAGGATTCCGCCTCCCCGAGCCTTACGGAGCCGTCGCCATGGGGCACTACAAGTCGAATCTCCGCGACATCGAGTTCAACCTCTTCGAGGTCCTCGGGCGCGACAAGGTCTACGGCACCGGTCCGTTCGAGGAGATGGACGTCGAGACCGCGAAGAGCGTCCTCGACGAGATGCGCCGTCTCGCCGAGAACGACTTCGCCGAGTCCTTCGCGGACGCCGACCGCAACCCGCCGGTCTTCGACCCCGAGACGAACACCGCGCCGATCCCGGAGACGTTCAAGAAGTCCTACAAGGCCTTCATGGACTCCGAGTACTGGCGCCTCGGCCTGCCCGAGGAGATCGGTGGCACCACTTCGCCGCGCTCGCTGATCTGGGCGTACGCGGAGCTGATCCTCGGCTCGAACCCGGCGATCTGGATGTACTCCTCCGGCCCGGCCTTCGCGGGCATCCTCTTCGAGGAGGGCAACGAGGCGCAGAAGAAGATCGCCGAGATCGCCGTCGAGAAGCAGTGGGGCTCCACCATGGTGCTCACCGAGCCGGACGCCGGCTCGGACGTGGGCGCCGGGCGCACCAAGGCCGTGCAGCAGGAGGACGGCTCCTGGCACATCGAGGGCGTGAAGCGGTTCATCACGTCCGGTGAGCACGACATGTCGGAGAACATCCTCCACTACGTGCTGGCCCGCCCGGAGGGCCACGGCCCCGGCACCAAGGGCCTGTCGCTGTTCCTCGTGCCGAAGTTCCACTTCGACTGGGAGACCGGCGAGCTGGGCGAGCGCAACGGCGTGTACGCGACGAACGTCGAGCACAAGATGGGCCTGAAGGCGTCCAACACGTGCGAGATGACCTTCGGCGACAAGCACCCCGCCAAGGGCTGGCTGATCGGCGACAAGCACGACGGCATCCGCCAGATGTTCCGCATCATCGAGTTCGCCCGCATGATGGTCGGCACGAAGGCGATCGCCACCCTCTCCACCGGCTACCTGAACGCGCTGGAGTACGCCAAGGAGCGCGTGCAGGGCACCGACCTGGCGAACTTCATGGACAAGACCGCGCCCAAGGTCACCATCACGCACCACCCCGATGTGCGCCGCTCGCTGATGACGCAGAAGGCGTACGCCGAGGGCATGCGCGCCCTCGTCATGTACACCGCCGCGATCCAGGACGAGATCCAGATCAAGGAGGCGGCCGGCGAGGACGCCAAGTCGCTCATCGGCCTGAACGACCTGCTCCTGCCGATCGTCAAGGGCTACGGCTCCGAGAAGTCCTACGAGCAGCTCGCCCAGTCGCTCCAGACCTTCGGCGGCTCGGGGTACCTCCAGGAGTACCCGATCGAGCAGTACATCCGTGACGCCAAGATCGACACCCTGTACGAGGGCACCACGGCGATCCAGGGCCAGGACTACTTCTTCCGGAAGATCGTCCGCGACCAGGGCGCCTCGCTGAACGCCCTCGCCGAGGAGATCAAGAAGTTCCTGGCGGTCGGCACCGGCGGCGACGAGCTCGCCCCGGCCCGCGACGCGCTCGCCAAGGCGGCCGTCGACCTGGAGGCGATCGTCGGCACGATGCTGACGCACCTCACCGCCACCGGCGAGGACGTCAAGAACATCTACAAGGTCGGGCTCAACACCACCCGTCTCCTGATGGCCTCCGGTGACGTGGTCGTCGGCTACCTCCTGCTGCGCGGCGCCGCCGTCGCGGCCGAGCAACTGGAGACCGCCTCCGCCAAGGACAAGGCCTTCTACCGGGGCAAGATCGAGGCCGCGAAGTTCTTCGCCGCCAACATCCTGCCGGGCGTCTCCACCGAGCGCGCCATCGCCGAGGGCGTCGACAACTCCCTCATGGAGCTGGACGAGGCCGCGTTCTAGTCCCAGTCCGCGACCGTCCATGGCGGCCCGCTCCCCGAGTCCCCGGGGAGCGGGCCTCCGTCATTCACGGACCCCGACGCGCGTCACCGAGCCGGCCGGCCCGCGCAGACGGAGAAGTGGCTCACCCGGCACCCGCCCGACGGCACCGCCCCGCGCAGATGGACCGCCGTGCCGTCACCCGCCACGTACCACCGCTCACCGCGCGGGACGCCCGCGACGGGACGCTCGCCCGGCTCCAGCGCCACCCACCGGCCGTGCACCGTACGGTGCCACCGGGCCTGCGCCCCGCAGAACCGGCAGGTCATGAGCGAACCGGTGCGCGGCGGACGCGGCGCGGGTATGGACGCGCGCAGCGTCGCGGCGGTCACCGGCAGGATGTCCCCGAGGCGCACCGGGTCCCGGTCCGGGGTGCCCGTCGCGGCGGTCGTGCACGCCGCGCACAGCGGCATCCCCAGCGGGGCGCTCCACCGGGCCCCAGGCGTCTCGCATGCGGCACAGACGGGCGAGACGGGCGAAGTCGTCGTGGTCACCAGTGCACCTCCGGTCGCGACCGGCGAGTCAGCGGACTGCTGTCCCGCTACGTTCTCCGATAGTCGCAGCCACCACTGACAATGGGCCGTTCACGCAGGTCCCTCTCAACTGACCCGACCGTAAAGTGAGGGGCATGAGCAGCTCACCCCCCCGCTTCGACCGCGGCCACACCGACGACCTCATGACCTTCCTGGCGGAGTCCCCGACGCCGTACCACGCCGTGGCCAACGCCGGTGAACGGCTGGAGAAGGCCGGCTTCCAGCAGCTCGACGAGACCGCCTCCTGGGACGGTACGAGCGGCGGCAAGTACGTCGTCCGTGGCGGCGCGATCATCGCCTGGTACGTACCGGAAGGGGCCTCCCCCCACACCCCGTTCCGGATCATCGGCGCCCACACCGACTCGCCCAACCTCCGGGTCAAGCCGCAGCCCGACATGGGCGCGCACGGCTGGCGGCAGGTCGCCGTCGAGACGTACGGCGGAACCCTGCTCAACACCTGGCTGGACCGTGACCTGGGCCTGTCGGGCCGGCTGACGCTGCGCGACGGCAGCCACCGGCTGGTCAGCGTCGACCGGCCGCTGCTGCGCGTGCCGCAGCTCGCGATCCACCTGGACCGGCAGGTCAACGAGGGTCTCAAGCTGGACCGTCAGCGGCACATGCAGCCGATCTGGGGCCTGGGTGACGACGTCCGCGAGGGCGACCTGATCCGGTTCGTGGCCGAGGAGTCGGACGTGGCCCCCGGGGACGTGGCCGGCTGGGACCTCATGGTCCACGCCCTCGAAGCGCCCGCCTACCTGGGCCGGGACCGTGAGCTGCTCGCCGGGCCCCGCATGGACAACCTGCTGTCGGTGCACGCGGGCGTGGCCGCCCTCGCCGCCGTATCGGCCGCCGGGGACCCGGAGTTCATCCCCGTGCTCGCCGCCTTCGACCACGAGGAGAACGGCTCGGAGTCCGACACCGGCGCCCAGGGCCCGCTCCTCGGCGGCGTCCTGGAGCGGTCCGTCTTCGCGCGCGGCGGCGGCTACGAGGACCGGGCGCGCGCCTTCGCCGGGACGGTGTGCCTGTCGTCCGACACCGGCCACGCCGTGCACCCCAACTACGCCGAGCGCCACGACCCCACGCACCACCCGCGCGCGGGCGGCGGCCCCATCCTCAAGGTGAACGTCAACCAGCGGTACGCGACCGACGGCAGCGGCCGTGCCGTCTTCGCGGCGGCGTGCGAGAAGGCGGGCGTGCCGTGGCAGACGTTCGTGTCCAACAACGACATGCCCTGCGGCACGACGATCGGCCCGATCACCGCCGCCCGCCACGGCATCAGGACCGTGGACATCGGCGTGGCGATCCTGTCCATGCACAGCGCCCGTGAACTGTGCGGCGCCGACGACCCGTTCCTGCTCGCCAACGCCCTGGTGGCGTTCCTGAAGTAGCCCGCCTCGCGTAGGTGTTGCGGGGCGGGGTACCCGCAACACCTACGCATCGACGAGGAGGCGGGAATCATGGGCCTGGGTGGCTGCATCATTCTCATAGCGGTCGGGGCGATCCTCACCTTCGCGACCGACTGGGAAGCACAGGGCGTCAATCTGGACCTGGTGGGGCTGATCCTCATGGCGGTCGGCATCATCGGCGTCGCCACGTTCACCAGCATCGCCAGGCGCCGCAGGGCGGTTGTGCCGCCGGTGGCCCCGACGGTGGTCGACCCGACGGACGAGCGGCGCTACTGAGCCGTTTCCGCTCCGGGCTTCCGAGCGAAACATCCGCGAAAGGCCGTGCCTGACACCGTGTCGGCATGGTTCTGCTGGGACAACAGAGCGCCCTCGTACGCCATCGGGGGCCGAAGCGGCGGGCGTTCTGGAGCGCCGTCGCCACCGCCGTGACACTGGTGCTGGCCGTGGGCGGCTACACCATCCACACCTACGACGAACGGCCCCCATGGGGCTCGGACATCGCCTATGAGGCGGGTTTCCTCCAGGGCAACCGCATCCGCCACTACGACATGACCGGCGAGCGGGTGCGGGACCTGCTGGAGGGCGGCTGCGCCCGCATGGAGGCCGAAGGGCTCGGCGGCCGGAAGGCCACCCACAACCCGTTGGAGTGGGTGGCCGGTTGCCTGGACGGGGCGGCGGGGAAGCCGTCCCGCCGCCAGGGCCTGGCGTACTGATCCTTACTGGGCGGGCTCGTCCATTCCCGCGAGGATCAGCGGCAGCCGGTCGGCACCCGACTCGGTGACCTTCACCGGGACGCCCCAGTCCTGCTGGTGGACGTGGCAGGCGGGGTACTCGTTGGCAGGGTCGTCGTCGCAGGACGCGGCCATCGCCGACACGTGCAGCACGCCCTCGGTGACGGCCGGGTTCAGCGTCAGCTCCCGGGACAGGTCCGTGCCGGTGCCCTCGCCGGAGGCGAGCAGCTCGGGCGGCGTGGACGACACCAGGAGGCGGGTGGAAGGCCCGTACCGCTCGTCGAGCTTCTGGCCGGCCGGCGCCCGGAAGATGACGTCCAGCCTCAGCGTGCCGGGCGCGATCTCGGTCGCCTCGCGCCGCGTACGGTGCGCCACGGCGTCCACCCGCACGGCTTCCTCGGGCAGCCGCAGCCGGGTCAGCCGGTGGCGGGCCGACTCGACGACCACGATCTCGTCGCCGGCGAGCACGGCGTCGCTCGGCTCGCGCAGATCGGTCGCGAGGGTGGTGACCTCGCTCGCGACCGGGTCGTAGCGGCGCAGGGAGTGGTTGTACGTGTCCGACACGGCGACCGACCCGTCGGGCAGCGCGGTGACGCCCAGCGGGTGCTGGAGCAGCGCCTGCGTGGCCGCGCCGTCCCGGTGGCCGAAGTCGAACAGGCCGGTGCCCACGGCGGTGTGGACGGCGCCCTCGGCGTCGACCCACCTGAGGGCGCTGGTCTCGGAGTCGGCGACCCAGAGCCGGTCACCGGCCGCCGCGAGCCCCGACGGCTGGGCGAACCACGCCTCGTCCGCCGGCCCGTCGACGAGCCCCTCGTTCGTCGTGCCGGCCGCGACCCGCACGGTGCCCTTGTCCGGGTCGTACGCCCAGAGCTGGTGGACGCCCGCCATGGCGATCCACACCTCGTCCCGCCACCAGGCGACGTCCCACGGCGACGACAGGGCCACCTCGCGGGCGGGCCCGGCGGTGGGGGAGCCCTGCATCCACTGCGCTCCGGTCCCGGCGACCGTGGACACCTCACCGGAGCCGGGGTCCAGCACCCGCAGCGCGTGGTTCACCGTGTCGGCGACCACCACCCTCCCGTCGGGGAGGACGCACAGCCCCTGCGGCTCGTTGAACCGCGCCTCGTCCGCCTTGCCGTCGGCGAGGCCGCGCTCACCGGTGCCGTACCGGCGTACGACGGTCTCGCCGTCCGCCGCCAGCTCCACCACCTGGTGCCGGGTGGTGTCCGTCACCAGCAGGTTGCCGCTCTCCAGCAGGAGCGCCTTGCCGGGGAAGCGGAGGTGCGTGGCCTCGGGCTCGGGCGCCACGTAGGGCCCGTCCCCGCGCCGCAGGGTGCCCTTCGCCTCGTGCTCCGCCTCCAGCTCCTCGACGAGCCGCTCGATGGCCGTGGCGTGGCCCTCGCCGGCGTGCTGCGCGACGACGTACCCCTCGGGGTCGATGACCACGAGGGTGGGCCACGCCCGCACGGCGTACTGCTTCCAGGTGGCGAGCTCGGGGTCGTCGAGCACGGGGTGGTGCACCTCGTACCGCTCGACGGCGTCGACCACGGCCTGGTGCTCGGCCTCGTGGACGAACTTCGGCGAGTGGACGCCGACGATCACGACGGTGTCCCGGTGCCTCTCCTCCAGCTCCCGAAGCTCGTCGAGGACGTGCAGGCAGTTGATGCAGCAGAACGTCCAGAAGTCGAGGATGACGATGCGTCCTCGCAGGTCGGCGAGGGTGAGCTGGTCACCGCCCGTGTTGAGCCATCCCCCCTTGCCGGTCAGCTCGGGGGCACGGACACGGGCACGGCGGGCGGCGGGCGCGGGGGTGGGCGCCGGGACAGCGTCGTTCATGGTTCAAGCTTGCCATTCGCCCCGGGACGGCTCACAGGCCGAGGGCCTCGCAGGCCAGCTCCGTCCCCCGCACCCGTGCCTCGATCTTGGCGAAGGCCAGGTCGCGGGAGGTGGAGGTGTCGTCGGCGAACGGCGAGAAGCCGCAATCGTCGCAGGTGCCGAGCTGGTCGACCGGGATGTGGCGGGCCGCGAGCAGCACGCGGTCGCGTACCTCTTCCGGGGTCTCGACGGTGGTGCTGATCGGATCGGTCACCCCGACGAAGACCCGGACGCCGGGGCGGAGGTGCTCGGCGATGATGCGGAGCACGCGCTCGGGGTCGGGTTCGCTGGCGAGCTGGACGTAGAAGTTGCCGGCCTTCATCTGGAAGAGCTTGGGCAGCAGGCCGGCGTAGTCGACGTCCGCGCTGTGGGTGGAGTCGTGGTCGCCGCCCGGGCAGGTATGGACCCCGAGGCGGCTCCTGTCGTCCTCGCCGAACCGTCCGAGGACCTCGTTGTTCAGGGCGATGAAGTCGTCGAGCACGCCTCCGGACGGGTCCAGTTTGAGGGACAGCCGCCCCTCGGTGAAGTCGAGCTGCACGCGGTGGGCGCCCGCCTCCAGACAGCTTCGGATGTCGGCCTCGGCCTCGTCGGCGAGGTCGCGGAGGAAGGCGTCGCGCGGGTACCCGTCGATGGGCTCGCCCGGGTAGAGCAGGCTGAGGGCGGACGGTGCGATGACCGCCTGCTTGAGTGGTCGGTCGGTGTGGCGCAGGGCGCCGCGTACGTACGTCTCCGCGCGGACCTGGTAGCGGAAGGGCCCCGAGGTCAGGCGGGGCAACTGCCGGGTGTGGCCGTCGGCGAAGGGGATGACGGCGCCGTCGGGGTGGAGGGCGGTGAGCCCCGCGACGGGGTAGGTGACGAAGCTGGGCTTGGACTGCTCGCCGTCCACCAGGATGGGACAGCCGAGCTGTTCCAGCGTGGTCAGGGTCTCGGCGGTGGCCTGTTCCTGGAGCTTGGCCAGTTCGGCCGTCTCCAGTCGCCCTACGGCGTGCTCGGCGAGGGCCTCCTGCAAGGCGCGGGGCCGGGGGATGCTGCCGATCGGCTCGGTGGGGATGCTCATGATCGAGACCATAGGGCGGGGGGCGGCCCTGCCGGCCGGGGCGGGAAAGCGCCGGCTGACGCCGCGCCCGGCCCGTGGTGATCGCGATCGTCGCAGGTCACGGAGGCGGTGAGCACCCGAAGGGGTACAGGTGCGACAGGTGTGACATGTCGGGCCCCGAGGAGGGCCGGGGAAAGTTCACCCGATCGCGTGCGGTGGGGCGCCGGGCTGACGCCGCGCGACCCGGGCCGGGGCGGGTACGCGTCCCGCATGAGATACCTGGTACGCGACAAGATCTTCGCCATCGGCGACGACTACTGGATCGAGGACGAGAACGGCCGGCACGCCTTCCTCGTCGACGGCAAGGCGCTGCGGCTGCGCGACACCCTGGAGCTGAAGGACCCGGCGGGGCGGGTGCTGGTGACGCTGCGCGCGAAGGTGCTGAGCCTGCGCGGCGCGATGACCCTCGAACGGGACGGGCGCCCGCTCGCCACCGTCCGCCGCAAGCGGCTGTCGCTGCTGCGCAACCACTACCACGTGACCATGGAGGCAGGCCCGGCCCTCGAAGTCACCGGCCGCGTCCTCGACCGCGAGTTCACCGTCGAACAGAACGGCCGCCCGGTCGCGCACATCTCGCGCAAGTGGCTGACCGTACGCGACACCTACGCCGTCGACGTCGCACGCGACGACGCTGACCCGGCACTGCTGATCGCGGTGGCGGTGTGCGTGATCCGCATGGCGGAGAAGGAGTGAGAAGGAGTGACGGGCGGGGGGCGACCGGCCACCGGCCCCGGTCCACCACCGGCCCCGGTCCACCACCGGCTTCGGGCCGGCACCGGCCCGGCGCGTGGCCCGGCGCGTGGCCCGGCGCGTGGCCCGGTGGGGAGCCGGGCGCACGAGCGGGGCGGGCGGCGCCCGGGTCAGCGGGGTGGCGGCGGTGGCACGCCCAGGACGCGGTCCTTGAGGGCGGGGAAGCGCTCGCGGGTGGCGGCCACGTGGGCCGGGTCGAGGTCGACCGTGAGGACCTCCTCCGCCTCGCCCGCCTCCGCGAGGACCTCGCCCCAGGGGTCGACGACGAGGCTGTGGCCCGCCTGGGGCACGCCCGCGTGGGTGCCGGCGGTGCTGCACGCGAGGACGTACGCCTGGTTCTCGACCGCGCGGGCGCGGGCCAGCAGCGTCCAGTGCTCGCGGCGGCGCGCGGGCCAGCCGGCCGGCACGGCGAAGGCGAGGGCCCCGGCGTCGACCAGGCCACGGAAGAGCTCCGGGAAGCGGAGGTCGTAGCAGGTGGCGACGCCCAGCGGGAGCCCGGGCAGCGGCACGGTGACCAGCTCGTCGCCCGCCGACATCATCACGGCCTCGCCCTGGTCGAAGCCGAAGCGGTGGATCTTGCGGTACGTGCGGACGAGGTCGCCCGAGGGGGAGAAGACCAGCGCGGTGTTGTACAGGGCGCCGTCGGGCGCGCGCTCCACGATGGAGCCCGCGTGCAGCCACACGCCCGCGTCGGCGGCCGCCTTCGCCATCGCCTCGTGCGTCGGGCCGTGCAGCGGCTCGGCCTCGGTCTCGAACGACTCGTACGCGAAGGCTCCGACGGGCCACAGCTCGGGGAGGACCACCAGGTCGGCGACCCCACGCTGTTCGGCCACCAGGGAACTCACGCGTACCCGGCGGGAATTCGGCGATTCGTCCGGATCTACGGCGATCTGGATCAGCGAGGCGCGCACACTACCACCGTCCTGGCATTCGAGTCGTCAACACGGGCCTACGATCGTCACACGAAAGCACTGCCGGGGTGCCCGCGTGCAGCGTAACTTAGCTGCACAGCACCCAGCCCGCGTACGAACCGCCCGAGGGGTCCCGTGACCGTCCATCCCAGCCTCCAGCCCTACGCCGACGCCTGGACCCACTCCATCGAAGCGATATCCGAGCTGGTGCAGCCGCTCGTCGAGGGAGAGTGGAATCGAGCCACGCCCTGCCCGGGCTGGTCGGTGCGCGACATCGTGTCGCACATCATCGGCATGGAGTGCGAGATGCTCGGCGACCCGCGCCCGATCCACACGCTGCCGCGCGACCTCTACCACGTACGCAGTGACTTCGCGCGCTACATGGAGATGCAGGTCGATGTGCGCCGGCACCACACCGGGCCGGAGATGACCGCCGAGCTGGAGTACACGCTCATCCGCCGTGCCCGCCAGCTCCGCAACGAGAACCGCTCCCCCGACACCCTGATCCGCGCCCCGCTCGGCGCCGAGCAGTCCCTCGAACTGGCCTACCGCATGCGGGCCTTCGACGTCTGGTGCCACGAGCAGGACCTGCGCACCGCGCTGGGCAAGCCGGGCAACCTCGACTCCCCCGGCGCGTACGTCGCCCGCGACAACTTCCTGACCGTCCTGCCGAAGGTCGTCGCCAAGGACGCGGACGCCCCGCCCAACACCGCGGTCGTCTTCGACGTGCACGGCCCGGTGGAGTTCCTCCGTACGGTACGGGTCGACGCCGACGGGCGCGGCACGATCGACGGCGCGCCCTCGCTGGGCCCGGCCGCGACGATCGCGATGGACTGGGAGACCTACGTACGCCTCGCCTGCGGGCGGGTGCGCCCGGCGGCCGTGGCGGACCGGGTCAAGGTGGAGGGCGACACCGAGCTGGCGGGGGCGATCCTCGCCTCGTTCCCGGTCACGCCGTAGCGGCCCGGGGGCTCCGGGGCCGTGTCACGCCGCCGGGACGTGCACGGCCTCCACCCGGCTCGCCACCAGCCGCTCCCGCTCCAGTCGCGCGGTGCGCGCCCGCAGCCGCAGGATCTGCGCGACGCCCAGCGCCTGGAGCACGAAGACCGAGGAGAAGGCGACCCGGTAGTCGTCACCCGTCGCGTCGAGCAGCACACCGACGGCGAACAGGGTGGTGATGGAGGCCGTGAAGCCGCCCATGTTCACGATCCCGGACGCGGTGCCCTGCCGCTCCGGGGGGTTCGCCGGCCGGGCGAAGTCGAAGCCGATCATCGAGGCGGGCCCGCACGCGCCGAGGACGACGCACAGCGCGGCCAGCACCCACATCGGGGCGTGATCACCCGGGTAGGCGAGGGTGGCCGCCCAGACGACGCCGGTCGCCGCGACCGTGCCGAGCGCGAGCGGCACCCGCGCCCCGTGGTGCCGGGCGATGATCTGGCCGTAGGTCATGCCGAAGACCATGTTGGACAGCACCGTCAGCGTCAGCATGTCACCGGCCGTGCCCCGTGACAGGCCCTGTTCCTCGACGAGGAACGGCAGGCCCCACAGCAGCAGGAACACCATCGCCGGGAACTGGGTGGTGAAGTGCACCCACATCCCGAGCCGGGTGCCCGGCTCCCGCCAGGACTCGGCGATCTGGCGGCGGACGTACGCCACGCCCGCGTGCTGCGCGGGCTCCGGCTCGTACCCCTCGGGGTGGTCCTTCAGGAACAGCACGACCAGCACCAGGACGACCAGACCGGCGAGCGAGCTGCCGGCGAACGTCGCCGTCCAGCCCAGCCCGTCCAGCGTCCGGGCGATCACGATCGTCGAGACCAGGTTGCCGACGACCCCGAAGAGCCCCGCGACCTGCGCGATCAGCGGCCCGCGCCGGGCCGGGAACCAGCGGGTGCCGAGCCGCAGCACGGAGATGAAGGTCATCGCGTCGCCACAGCCGAGCAGCGCGCGGGAGGCCAGCGCCATGCCGTACGAGGGCGAGAGCGCGAAGCCGAGCTGGCCGAGGGTGAACAGCACCACGCCCAGCGTGAGCACCTTCTTGGTGCCGAGCCGGTCGACCATCAGGCCGACGGGTATCTGCATGCCGGCGTAGACCAGCAGTTGGAGTATGGAGAAGGTGGACAGAGCGGAGGCGTTGACGCCGAACCGGTCGGCGGCGTCGAGGCCGGCGACGCCCAGGGACGTACGGAAGATGACGGCGACGAGGTAGACGCAGACGCCGACGCCCCAGATCAGGGCGGCGCGACGGCCGCCCGGGGGATCGGACGGGAGGGTGACGTGGCTCACCGGTCCTCACCCCGGACCAGGTCCTTCACGCGGCTGACGTGGCGGTGCACGCACCGGGCGGCGCCCTCGGCGTCCCCGGCGCGGATGGCGTCGAGGATCTCGGCGTGCTCGGTGATGTTCTTGGCGACCCGGTCGGGGTGGGCCTCCATCACGGCGACGCCCATGCGCAGTTGGCGATCGCGCATCTGGTCGTAGAGGCGCGAGAGGATCTCGTTGCCGGCGTGGCGGACGATCTCGGCGTGGAAGGCGCGGTCGGTGACGGCGACGGCCGCCAGGTCGCCCTCACCGGCGCGCTGCCGCTGCTCGTCCAGCAGCTCCTCCAGCCGCTCGAC
This sequence comes from Streptomyces sp. NPDC031064, assembly GCF_055570965.1. Lineage (NCBI taxonomy): Bacteria > Bacillati > Actinomycetota > Actinomycetes > Kitasatosporales > Streptomycetaceae > Streptomyces > Streptomyces sp. NPDC031064. Next base: position 313,027 of record NZ_JBVIGF010000004.1, on the reverse strand, counting down.
GAGCCGGCCGGGGGCCGGGACGGCCTTGCGTACGGCGAACTCCTCGACCAGCAGCCGGGTTTCGACGACGTCGGCGATCTCCTGCGCGGAGACGGCGAGGACCAGGGCGCCCTTCTTCGGGTAGAGCTTCAGCAGCCCTTCCATCTCCAGCTTGAGCAGCGCCTCGCGCACGGGCGTACGGGACACCCCCACGGCCTCGGCGAGCTCGCCCTCGGTGAGGAGCGTTCCGCCCTGGTAACGGCGGTCGAGGACGGCTTGCTTGACATGGGTGTAGACGCGGTCGGCCGCGGGCGGGGCGGAAGGCATGCACACAGCATAGATACAAGAGGGGTGCATCAGGGGCTGTTCGGCGCGTTGTAGGACCGATCTCACAGACAGCGGCGCCCCATGTGACCCACGCCCTATGACGCGCATCACGTGGTCCGCGTCACGCTCCCGTACATCCCTTGGCCGGGTTCGGAGGTCTCCTCATGGGCACTGGTTTTCCAGCCCGCCAGGTTGAGGCGTTTTCGACGCACTTGAGACTCGAACTCGGAGCGTTTTCCTTTGATATCGATGAACACGGCCGTGCGCCGCACCGCCACGGTCGCCCTTGCGGGTGGTCTGATGCTGACCGCCTCCCCGCTCGCCGCACCCGCCGCCCACGCGGCGACCCCGATCCCGTCCATCAGCGCCAAGGGCGGCTTCCTGCTGGACCAGGCGGACGGCAAGGCCATCTACGGCAAGGCGAACACCACCCGCCGCCAGATGGCCAGCACCACGAAGATCACGACCGCGATCGTGGTCCTCACCACGCCGGGCGTGGACCTCAACCGCAAGGTGACCATCAAGCAGGCGTACCGCGACTACGTGGTCCGCAACGGCGCGAGCACCGCCGACCTGCGCACCGGCGACAAGCTGACCGTCCGGCAGCTCCTGTCCGCGATGATGCTGCCGTCCGGCAGCGACGCCGCCTACGCCCTCGCCGACACCTTCGGCACCGGCACCACCACCGCCGCCCGCACGAAGTCGTTCATCAGCAAGATGAACGCCAAGGCGAAGCAGCTCGGCCTGACGAACACGATGTACGACTCGTTCGACGGCATCTCGGCGGCCGGCTACAACTACACGACCCCGCCCGAGCTGGCGAAGATGGCCCGCCACGCCTTCAGCAGCGCCACTTTCCGCGAGATCGTCAAGGCGACCTCGTACAAGGCCGTGGCGACCACCAGCACCGGCGCCACGCGCACGTACACCTGGTACAACACCAACAAGCTGCTCGGCTCCTACAGCGGCGCCAACGGCATCAAGACCGGCACCGGTACGGCCGCCGGCCCGTGCCTGGTCTTCGCGGCCACCCGCGGCACCAAGACCTACGTCGGCGTCGTCCTGAACGCCCCCGACCGCTTCAACGACGCGGCCAAGCTCCTGGACTTCGGCTTCGGCTCGACGACCGCCAGCACCATGGAGCTGCGCTCCCTCCCGTCGGGCGCCCAGCGCGACTGACCGCCCCGCACATGAGGAAGGGCCCGAACGCGCCGTCGCGTTCGGGCCCTTGCTCGTCATCGCCGGCCGGGCTCAGGCCCAGGTGATCAGCCGCTTGGGCTGCTCCAGGATCGCGGCGACGTCCGCCAGGACCTTGGAGCCCAGCTCCCCGTCGACCAGCCGGTGGTCGAACGACAGGGCCAGGGTGGTCACCTGACGGGGCTTCACCTTGCCCTTGTGGACCCACGGCTGGAGCTTGATGGCTCCGACCGCCAGGATCGCGGACTCACCCGGGTTGAGGATCGGCGTACCCGTGTCGACGCCGAAGACGCCGACGTTGGTGATGGTCACCGTGCCGCCCTGCATGGCCGCGGGCGTGGTCTTGCCCTCGCGGGCGGTGGAGACCAGCTCGCCGAGCGCCTCCGCGAGCTGCGGAAGGGTCTTGTCGTGCGCGTCCTTGATGTTCGGCACGATCAGACCGCGCGGCGTGGCGGCCGCGATGCCCAGGTTGACGTAGTGCTTGAGCACGATCTCCTGGGCGGCCTCGTCCCAGGAGGCGTTGATCTCCGGGTTGCGCCTGATCGCGACGAGCAGGGCCTTCGCGATGATCAGGAGCGGGTTCACCCGGAGCCCGGCCATGTCCTTGTCGGACTTGAGCTCCTCCACGAGCTTCATCGTGCGGGTGACGTCGACCGTGACGAACTCGGTGACGTGCGGCGCGGTGAAGGCGGAGCCGATCATCGCCTGGGCGGTGGCCTTGCGGACGCCCTTGATCGGGATGCGGGTCTCGCGTGCGCCGGCCGCCACGGGCTCCGGTGCCGGGGCCTGCGGCCGCGGGGCCTCGGCGGGCGGCTGTACGGGGACGGCGGCGGGCGCGGCGACCGAGGCGGCGGCCAGCGAGACCGCCGCGTGCACGTCCTCGCGGGTGATGATCCCGTCCGGCCCGGTCGGGGTCACCGTGGCCAGGTCGACGCCGAGGTCCTTGGCCAGCTTCCGCACGGGCGGCTTGGCCAGCGGCCGGGGGGCGGCGGGCGCGGCCCCGGCGTGGTGCCCGTGGCCGTTCAGTTCGCCCTGGACGGCGGCCCGGGCGGGCGGCTGCCCGGCGGGAGCCGTGGCGGCCGGGGCAGCCGTGGCGCCCTTGCGCGGGCGGCGCTTGGTGGACGAGGCGGCGACGCCGTAGCCGACCAGCACGGGCTGGCGGCCCGTCGGCTCCTCGGCGGCCTCGGTGACCTCGGCGGCCGCACCGGCACCCGCACCGGCGTCCTTGGCCGCGGGCTCCTCGGCGGCGGGCTGCGCCGTCTGCGGCTGCTCGGCGGCACCGGCACCGGGGGCCACGTTCACCGAGATGATCACCTCGCCGACGTCGACCGTCGTGCCCTCGGGGAAGCGCAGCTCGTGCACGACCCCGTCGTACGGGATCGGCAGCTCGACGGCCGCCTTCGCGGTCTCGACCTCGCAGACGACCTGGCCGTCGGTGACGGTGTCACCGGGCTGGACGTACCACTTGAGGATCTCGGCCTCGGTGAGCCCCTCGCCCACGTCCGGCATCTTGAAATCGCGGATCACAGCGGGTCTCCTCAGTACGCGAGCGAGCGGTCGACGGCGTCGAGCACCCGGTCCAGGCCCGGCAGGTATTCCTCTTCCAGCCGTGCCGGCGGATACGGCGCGTGGTAGCCGCCCACCCGGAGGACGGGCGCCTCCAGGTGGTAGAAGCACCGCTCCGTGATGCGCGCGGCGATCTCCGCGCCCGAGCCGTAGAACACCGGCGCCTCGTGGACGACGACCAGCCGTCCCGTCTTCTCGACCGACGCCTGGACGGAGTCGAAGTCGATCGGGGACATCGAGCGCAGGTCGAGGACCTCGATCGACTTGCCCTCCTCGGCGGCGGCCGCGGCGGCCTCCAGGCAGACCTTCACCATCGGGCCGTACGCCGCGAGCGTCAGGTCGGAGCCCTCGCGGACCGTACGGGCCTTGTGCAGCTCGCCGGGGATGGCCTCGGTGTCGACCTCGCCCTTGTCCCAGTAGCGCCGCTTCGGCTCGAAGAAGATCACCGGGTCGTCGCTCTGGATGGCCTGCTGGAGCATCCAGTACGCGTCCGACGAGTTCGACGGCGAGACCACCTTGAGCCCGGCGACGTGCGCGAACAGCGCCTCGGGCGACTCGCTGTGGTGCTCGACGGCGCCGATGCCGCCGCCGTACGGGATGCGGATGACGACCGGCAGCTTGATCTTGCCGAGGGCGCGGGCGTGCATCTTGGCGAGCTGCGTGACGATCTGGTCGTACGCGGGGAAGACGAAGCCGTCGAACTGGATCTCCACGACGGGCCGGTAGCCGCGCAGCGCGAGGCCGATCGCCGTGCCGACGATGCCCGACTCGGCGAGCGGGGTGTCGATGACCCGCTCCTCGCCGAAGTCCTTCTGGAGCCCGTCGGTCACCCGGAACACACCGCCGAGCTTGCCGACGTCCTCGCCCATGATCAGGACCTTGGGGTCGGTCTCCAGGGCCTTGCGCAGCGACTCGTTGAGCGCCTTGGCGAGGGGGAGCTTCTGTACAGCCATGGTTACTTGACCTCCCCGTCCGCGAAGGACGCCTGGTAGGCGGCGAACTGCGCGCGCTCCTCGTCGACGAGCGCGTGCCCGTCGGCGTACGTGTGGTCGAACATCGCCATGTGGTCGGGGTCGGGCATGGCACGGACGGCCTCGCGGACGCGCTTGCCGAGCGTCTCCGACTCCGTCTCCAGCTCCTCGAAGAACGCGGCGTCCGCGAGGCCCTGCTTCTCCAGGTACGTGCGCAGCCGCAGGATCGGGTCCTTGGCCTCCCAGGCCGCCCGCTCGTCGTCGAGCCGGTAGCGGGTGGGGTCGTCGGAGGTGGTGTGGGCGCCCATGCGGTAGGTGAACGCCTCGACGAGGGTCGGGCCCTCGCCCCGGCGCGCCCGCTCCAGGGCCCACTTGGTGACGGCGAGGCAGGCCAGCACGTCGTTGCCGTCGACGCGTACGCCGGGGAAGCCGAAGCCCTGGGCGCGCTGGTAGAGCGGGACGCGGGTCTGCTTCTCGGTGGGCTCGCTGATCGCCCACTGGTTGTTCTGGCAGAAGAAGACGACCGGGGCGTTGTAGACCGCGGAGAAGGTGAACGATTCGGCGACGTCGCCCTGGCTGGAGGCGCCGTCCCCGAAGTACGCGATGACCGCGCTGTCGGACCCGTCCTTGGCGACGCCCATGGCGTAGCCGGTGGCGTGCAGGGTCTGCGAGCCGATGACGATCGTGTACAGGTGGAAATTGTTGCTGGTCGGGTCCCAGCCACCGTGGTTCACGCCACGGAACATTCCGAGCAGATTGGTCGGGTCCACGCCCCGGCACCAGGCCACTCCGTGCTCGCGGTAGGTCGGGAAGACGTAGTCGTCGTCCCGAAGGGCACGGCCGGAGCCGATCTGGGCGGCCTCCTGGCCGAGCAGCGAGGCCCACAGGCCCAGCTCGCCCTGGCGCTGGAGGGAGGTGGCCTCGGCATCGAACCGACGGGTCAGCACCATGTCGCGGTACAGACCGCGCAGCTCCTCGGCGCTGAGGTCGATGTCGTACTCCGGGTGCTGGACGCGCTCACCCTCGGGCCTCAGCAACTGTACGAGCTGGGGCTCGGCGCCCTGGGCGCCGGTTGCCTTGGTTCCGCTCGCGCTGGTGCGCTTACTGCTGCGTCGCGGCTTGCGCGCGGCAGTGCCTTCCACGGTCACGTGCGTGCTCCTCCGTCTGTCCGGCCCCCGGGGTCTGCCGGGTGCCAGTGCGGCTCGCCTGTCTCCGTACGTGTGCACGGGGTGGGTGCCTCTCGGCCGGGAACAGGCGTGACAGGTGCCCCGGCGAGCCCCCTGTCATAGGCACGTTACCCAGTGCACCGCATTACTGCGAAACCCCCTTTGACCAGCGATTTTGCTTGGATTTCCAAGTAAATCGAGAAAGGGGGGACAAATGACTGGTCACAGCCTTGTGAGCCGCCGGAACAGGGGCACGGTATCCCGCGCACCCCGGGCACGGGAAGAGTGAGTATGTGAGACTGATTCCGTGCGCGAAGAGGGAAAAATCACCGTATTTCTGCTCGATGACCACGAAGTTGTCCGGCGTGGCGTCCACGAATTGCTCTCCGTCGAGGGCGACATCGAGGTGGTCGGAGAGGCCGGTACGGCGGCAGACGCCCTGGTCAGGATCCCGGCGACCCGGCCGGATGTCGCCGTTCTCGACGTCCGGCTCCCGGACGGCAGCGGTGTCGAGGTGTGCCGGGAGATCCGGGCACAGGACGAATCCATCAAATGCCTGATGCTCACGTCCTTCGCGGACGACGAGGCGCTCTTCGACGCGATCATGGCCGGTGCCTCCGGGTACGTCCTGAAGGCGATCCGGGGCAACGAGCTGCTGACGGCGGTACGGGACGTGGCGGCCGGCAAGTCGCTGCTGGACCCGGTGGCGACCGCCCGGGTGCTGGAGCGGCTGCGGGACGGCAACAGCCCGAAGGGCGACGACCGGCTGGCGGCCCTGACCGAGCAGGAGCGCAAGATCCTCGACCTGATCGGGGAGGGGCTGACGAACCGCGCGATCGGCGAGCGGCTGCACCTGGCCGAGAAGACGATCAAGAACTACGTCTCCAGTCTGCTGTCGAAGCTGGGCATGGAGCGGCGCTCGCAGGCGGCGGCGTACGTGGCCCGGATGCAGGCCGAGCGGCACTGAGGCCGCCGGCAGGCCGTAGTGAGGCGGCCCTGAGGCGGTGCTGAGGCGGTGCTGAGGCGGTGTTGCGTCGGTATTGAGGCGCCGCACGCGCGCGTACACGGGACTTACGTCCCGGGGCGGCGGGCCGAGGGACCTCTTTCAGGCGGCGGCCGGTGTCGCCGAGAGTGGAGGCATGCCCTCCACCGACGCCATCGAGCTGCTCGGCCGGGTCTCCTACGGCCGGGTCGCCACGACCCTGCGGGCGATGCCCTTCATGGCACCCGCCCGGCACATCCTGGTCGACGACCGGGTCGTCCTGCGGCTGCACGGCGACCCGGGCTGTCACCGGGCCTGTGACGGCGGCGTCGTGACGTACGGCGCGGACAACTTCGGCTCCGGGGCGGACCTGCTGTGGTCCGTGCAGCTCACCGGCACCGCCCGCGTCGTCGAGCCGAGCGAACGGGAGCTGGCCCTGCTCGGTCCGGTGCCGCGACGAATGGACGGCGAGCGGTTCGATACGGCGTACATCCGCGTCGAACCGCAGTTCGCGACCGTCCACTCCCTGGACTGTTCCGGCGAGCGACATTCTCACCACGCTCCGTGATCTAACATTTGGTGAGTGCCGCGCTCATCTGCAACCGCCGCCCCACCCGTGAGTGCGCTCCTGCGCCGCTACGACGACCCGGGCGAGCCCCTCTCCTGCGAGCCCGTCACCCAGGGCCTGCTCAACCGCGGTTACCGGCTCGCCACCACCCACGGCGCCTACTTCCTCAAACAGCACCTGGACGCCCCCACCGCCGACCGCGACACCATCGTCCGCCAGCACCGCGCCACCCAGCGGCTGCACGACCTCGGCGTACCCGTCGCCCCGCCCCTCGCGGACGCCGAGGGCCGTACGGTCGCGGTGATCGGCGGCCACTGCTACGCCCTGCACCCCTGGGTCGAGGGGCGCCACCGGGGCGGGGCGCAGCTCAGCACGGCCGGGTCCCGGCGCCTGGGCGCGCTACTGGGGCTGGTCCACACGTGCCTGGAGCAGGTCATGGGCCCCCAGGACCCGCGCGGCGACCAGGAGCACTCCAGCGCCGACCCGGACGAGACGTTCCGGGTGATCGACCGGCTGCTCGCCCTCGCCCGGGCCCGCCGGCCCCGGGACGCCTTCGACGAGCTCGCCGAGCACCGGCTGCTGGAGCGGCGGCGACTGCTGGCGGAGCACTCCCACCGCCGCCCGCCCCCGGCGTCGGCCGGCGGCTGGGTGCACGGGGACTTCCACCCGCTGAACCTGCTCTACAGAGGCGCGGAACCCGCCGCGATCATCGACTGGGACCGGCTGGGCGTGCAGCCACGGGCGGAGGAGGCGGTACGAGCGGCCGCGATCTTCTTCGTACAGCCGGCCGGGGGCCTGGAGCTGGACAAGGTACGCGCGTACGCGCGCGCGTACCGGCGGGCGGCGGGGGCGGACGCGGAGGAGCTGGCGGCGGCGGTGCACCGCGTGTGGTGGGAGCGGCTGAACGACTTCTGGATACTGCGCTGGCGCTACCAGCTCCACGACGGCAGGGCCGACCCGCAGTTTCCTGCGGCGTCGGCCCTGGCGGTGTGGTGGACGCGGGAGTACGAGGCGGTGTGCGACGCCTTCGCGGGGTGAGCGGTCCCGGCCGGCGTACGGGGCGTACGGCTCAGGCCCCGCTGCCCTGGGTCGTGCCGCCCTGGTCGGTGCTGCCCGTCGTGGTGCCGCCCTGGTCGGTGCTCCCGGTCGTGGTCCCGCCCTGGTCCGTGCCGCCGTCGGTGGTCCCGCCCTGGTCGGTACCGCCATCGGTGGTGCCGCCCTGGTCGGTACCGCCGTCGGTGGTCCCGCCCTGGTCGGTGCCCCCGTCGGTGGTCCCGCCCTGGTCCGTGCCGCCGTCGGTGGTGCCGCCCTGGTCGGTGCCCTCGGTGGTGCCGGGGGTCGACGGGGTGCCGCCGGTCGCCGGGGGCGGGTTGTTGGTCTGGGGATCCGTCGGGGGCGGGTTCCAGTTGCCGCCGTTGCCGCCGTTGCCGCTGCCCCCGCCCGTGGAGCCGCCCGGGTCCTCCGTCTGCTCGTCGGTCTTCTCGTCGGACGGCGAGGGGCTGGTGGTGTCACCGGGCTTGGAGGGCGCGGTGCTGGCGGGGGGCTTCGGGTTGTTGTCGTCCCGCGTCTTCTTGGTCTGGTCGAGCGCGTACGCCACACCCGCGACGATCGCGATCAGCGCCAGCGCCACGAACAGCCACGTCTTGCCGCGGCCGCCCCGGCGGCCCTGGCCGCCGTCGTACGCGTAGGCGCCGTCCTCCGGGTTCGGCGGCGGCAGCAGCGGGCCCTGCGAGGTGTCGCCGTGCACCGGGTGACCCATCGCGGTGGTCGCCGCGACGCCGCCGGCCGGGGTGCGGACGCCCTCGTGGGTCTCGACCGGGCCGGTGTTCCAGGTGCCGGTGTGGCTGCCCTGCTGCTGGAGCATCTGGAGCCCGTACTGGACCAGGCCGCGCATCTCCTCGGCGCTCTGGAACCGGTCGTCCGGGTCCTTGGCGAGGGCGCGCATGGCCAGGCCGTCCAGCTCGGGCGGCGCGACGTCGGAGACCTCGGACGGCGGCACCGGGATGTCCTGGACGTGCTGATAGACCACCGACAACGGTGTCTCGCCGGTGAAGGGCGGCCGCAGCGCGAGCAGTTCGTACAGCAGGCAGCCCGTGGCGTACAGGTCCGAGCGGTGGTCGACGGCCTTGCCGAGCGCCTGCTCGGGGGAGAGGTACTGCGGGGTGCCCATGACCATGCCGGTCTGGGTCATCGTCGACTGCGCGCCGTGCAGGGCGCGCGCGATGCCGAAGTCCATGACCTTGACGGCGCCGCTGTGCGTGATGATCACGTTCGCGGGCTTGATGTCGCGGTGCACGATGCCGTGCTGGTGGGAGTAGGCGAGGGCCTCCAGCACACCGGAGACGATGATCAGCGCCTGCTCGGGCGGCGGCGCCTCGGCGTTGATCAGCAGGTCACGGATGGTGCGGCCCTCGACCAGCTCCATCACGATGTACGGCACGGACTGGCCGTTGACGACGTCCTCGCCGGAGTCGTAGACGGCCACGATGGCGTGGTGGTTGAGCCCGGCGACGGACTGTGCCTCGCGGGTGAAGCGGGCCTTGGAGACCGGGTCCTCGGCGAGGTCCGCGCGCAGCAGCTTCACGGCCACGGTGCGGCCCAGCCGTACGTCCTCGGCCGCGAACACCTCGGCCATGCCGCCGCGGCCGAGACGGTGGGTCAGCCGGTAGCGGCCGTCTCCGACGAGTCCGCCGACGCCCCACTCGGCGGCTTCCGGCCCTCCGCCGCCGCCTGCCTCGGATTCGGATGCCATCAGTCCTCGCCGTCGTTTCTGTCCGCTTGCTCTGCGCGTGCGGTGTGCCGCCGTGTCTTAAGGGGTACTACGTCACGTCACGCTACAGCCTTCGCGCGCCGCGCCGGTTCGAGATGGACCGGCCATCCAACCGGTTCCCCGTACACCTGTGCAAATTCCCTGCCGGTTCCATGGTGGTCCCGTACGAGTCCGGTAACACTTGCGCGACGCTTCTTGTGCGTACGGTCACGGAACGGGCACCCGGCTTGACGTGTCAGTGCCCTCGGGCAGACTTGGCCCGTAAAACCGGATCACCGCGGAGACCGGGTCACCGCGAATTCACCGCGGCCACACGGACGCGCGCGCACGGGGGAGCAAGGACATGAGCCAGGACGGCACGCAGGGCCGCTACGCGGGCGGCTCGGTGGCGGGCGGCCGGTACCAACTGCGCGACCTGCTCGGCGAAGGCGGCATGGCGTCCGTATACCTGGCGTACGACAGTGCGCTGGACCGGCAGGTCGCCATCAAGACGCTCCACACCGAGCTGGGGCGCGAACAGTCGTTCCGCGAGCGGTTCCGGCGCGAGGCGCAGGCCGTCGCCAAGCTCCAGCACACCAACATCGTGTCGGTCTTCGACACGGGCGAGGACGAGCTGGACGGCTCGCTGATGCCGTACATCGTCATGGAGTACGTCGAGGGCCAGCCCCTCGGCTCGGTGCTCCAGGCGGACATCCAGCAGTACGGCGCCATGCCGGCCGACAAGGCGCTCAAGGTGACGGCCGACGTGCTGGCCGCCCTGGAGACCAGCCACGAGATGGGCCTGGTCCACCGGGACATCAAGCCGGGCAACGTGATGATGACCAAGCGCGGGGTCGTCAAGGTCATGGACTTCGGCATCGCGCGCGCCATGCAGTCGGGTGTCACGTCCATGACGCAGACCGGCATGGTCGTCGGTACCCCGCAGTACCTGTCGCCGGAGCAGGCGCTGGGCCGGGGCGTGGACGCGCGTTCGGACCTTTACTCGGTCGGCATCATGCTGTTCCAGCTCTTGACGGGCCGGATCCCGTTCGACGCGGACTCGCCGCTGGCCATCGCGTACGCCCATGTGCAGGAGGAGCCGGTCGCGCCGTCCTCCATCAACCGGTCGATCACCCCGGCGATGGACGCGCTGGTGGCGCGCGCACTGAAGAAGAACCCGAACGAGCGCTTCCCGAGCGCGGCCGCCATGCGGGACGAGTGCCTGCGGCTGCTCTCGGCGGGCCAGGGCCAGACCGGCGCGCCGGTGATCGTGCAGGGCGCGCCGCACGCGAACAGTGGCGCGGGCGTGGGCTCGGCCGTGTTCCCGCCGGTCGACCACACGACCCCGGCGCCCGGCCCGCACAGCGTCCAGACGCCTTACCAGCCCTACGGCACGCCGGCGCCCACGCCCTCCTACGGGTACCCGCAGCAGCCCCAGCAGCCGCAGGCCCCCGCGTACCAGACGCCCGCCCCGGCGTACACGATCTCCCCGCAGCCCTCCGCCCCGGCGCCGTCCTCGGGCGGCAAGAGCAACATGCCGGTCATCGTGGGCGCCATCGCGGTCGCCCTGCTCGCCATCGGCGGCGTGATCACGGCCATCGCCGTGAGCGGCGACGACGAGGACCCTGGCACCCAGGCGGGCGGCGGCGGTGCCAGCGCCTCCGCCGAGGCCGAGGCCGGCCACAAGCCGCCGGAGCGCAACCGCACGATAGAGACCACCGAGTGCACGGACGCGGACGAGGACAGCGACGACCCGGCGAAGGTGCGGGCGCCGAGCTTCACCTACAAGGACGTCATCTCGGTGAAGAGCTGCATCCAGGCGGCGGGCTGGAAGTACACCATCAAGGAAGAGGACAACCCTCAGTACGCCGAGGACCAGGTGATCTCCCAGTTCCCCACCGAGGGGACGGCCGTGGTGCCCGGCAACCAGACGTTCGAGCTGACGATCGCGACGGGCGACCCGGGGCAGTAACTGTGGCAAGGGACCGGCGGTCTGGGTTGGCATGAAGTCTTGAGGCACGGGGTCCCGCTACAAGAAGGTGTCGGTGAGAAATCCGGTTTCACAGCGGCTTGTTGACCGGATCAGCGCCCTTCTCTACCCTCAACATCGATCTTGTGTTCGAAAACAGGGGGGAATTCCATGCGCACCCGTAACAAGTCGATGGTCGTGGCCGCGACAGCAGCCGCTCTGCTGGCAGGCGCGGCATCTGCCGCCACTGCCGCTGGGGGCGGGCCCGGCGCGACCCTGGCCGCCAGCACAACCGGGGCATACGGCAACTCGAGCATCTCGTTCGCCGGCAGGACCTACGCCGACAGCATCTACCTCAGGGTTGTTGACACCGCCGCTGACGGCAATCACGCACGCATCCGGCTCGTGACCAAGCGCAGCAACGGCTCACTGGCGTACTGGTCCTGGAGGGCCAACTATGACGGCAACATGACAGAGAAGGAGTGGCACACGAGTCTCTCTGATCCGCAGGGAATCACCGCTGTCCTGATTCAGGTGTGCCGTGCGGAAGGGGACACCCTCCTCAACTGCGCAAACAGCGAATGGAAGCCCAACACCTACTGGTAGAGCATCTCGCATCGACGGCCTCGTGATCAGTAGGACAGATCTTCCCATCCCCTCTCTGCGCCATCCGAAGTGCTGAAATTCCCCCCTCATGTGACGCTGAGTCTCGATGACGCAGCGGTTCGCATGAGAGGGGTCAACCGGTGCCTCCACGACGCGGTTCCCTGGGCGGGATCGCACTCGCCGCTCTAGTGGTCATGGGCTCAGCCATCGTTGTCTCACCCATGTCGTACGCGGAGGAGACCGGCCCGGCCGCCGAGGCGGACGTGGGCGTCGTCCGGCCGAGTGACGTCTCCCCGGGCCCGCCGTCCGCCTCGCCGCCCTCCTCCTCCCCGTCGGCCTCCGGGGCCGGTGCCGCGTCCAGTGCCGGCGCGGGCACCGGGACCGGTTCTGTCCTCGGGCCGACGCGGAACGCCGCCGCCTCGCCGTCGCTGGCCGGGCGGCCGGCCGGGGAGGGGCGGCAGCGGCCCGGGCGGCCCACGTCGCCGTCGCCGAGCCCGTCCGGTGCCGTGTCGCCGGGCTCGCCGTCCGGCTCGGCCGACCTCTCACGTACCAAAACGGCAACAGCGCCTGGCCTGCCGGAGGGGGAGGACCCGGAGTCGGAGGCGGTACCCGAGACGGAGTCCCCCGCGGCCGCCGACCCCCCGCACTCGCCGCCCGCCGCCGCCTACGAGCCCGCCGCGCAGGCCGCCGACACCCTCGCTGACCGGCAGATTCCCGTGCTCACCCTGGGCGTCGGGCTGGCCATGATGGGCCTCGGCCTGGGCTTCCTCGGGCTGCGCATGAGGCGCCGCTGACCACTCCCGTCCTCCTTGAGACGGACCTTCCGGGTCCCTCTCAGGACGCTTGTCGGCGTCGACATACCCGGTATACATACTGAGTATGTCCATCCGCCACGGGCTCCTCGCCCTTCTCGAACCCGGCCCTCGCTACGGCTCCCAGCTCCGCTCGGAGTTCGAGTCGCGCACCGGCTCGACCTGGCCGCTCAACGTCGGCCAGGTCTATACGACGCTCAGTCGGCTGGAGCGTGACGGCCTGATCGAGCAGGGCGGTGAGGACGAGGCGGGGCACGCTCTCTACGCGATCACCGACGCGGGCCGTGAGGAACTCAGGGCCTGGTTCGAAAAGCCGGTCGACCGCACCAGCCCCGCCCGCGACGAGCTGGCCATCAAGCTCGCCATGGCGGTCGGCGCACCCGGTGTCGACATCCGGAACGTGATCCAGTCGCAGCGCCGCCACACCGTCAAGGCGATGCAGGACTACACCCGGCTCAAGGCACAGGCCATCACCGCCCTGGAGAGCGGGGCATCGCAGGAACGGGACGACGTGGCCTGGCTGCTCGTCCTGGAACAGCTCATCTTCCAGACGGAGGCCGAGGCGCGGTGGCTTGACCACTGCGAGGCCCGCCTGATCCGGCTCTCGGCCGCCGCGACCACCCGGGCGGCCACCACCACCCAGGCGGCCACCACCGCCCAGGCCGTACCCCCGCGCGTGCCTCTGCCGAGCCGGGCGACGCCCCGGCAGGGAACGTGACCGGCCCGAGCGGCGTCCATCACCGCGCTCCGCAGCGCTGAGCCACATCGACACCCACCATCCCGTACACATCCGCTCCGTACGCCTGTCGCCGCACGCGTACGTCAAGGGGGACCCCACCCATGTCATCGTCACCGCCATCACGCCAGCCCCAGCAGCCCGTCCTGCAACTCCAGAACCTGACCCGTGTCCATGGCTCCGGAGCCACCGAGGTGCACGCGCTGCGCGGCATCGACCTCGACGTCTTCCCCGGTGAACTGGTCGCCGTCATGGGCCCGTCCGGCTCCGGCAAGTCCACGCTGCTCACGATCGCGGGCGGCCTCGACACCCCCAGCTCGGGCCGGGTGATCGTGGAGAACACCGACATCACCGCCGCCGACCGCAAGACCCTCGCCGCCCTGCGCCGCCGCAGCATCGGGTACGTCTTCCAGGACTACAACCTCATCCCGGCGCTCACCGCCGCCGAGAACATCGCCCTGCCCCGTGAACTCGACGGCGTGTCCGCCCGCAAGGCGCGTGCCGAGGCCGTCGCCGCGCTGGAGGAGATGGACCTCCGGCACCTCGCCGACCGGTTCCCCGACGAGATGTCCGGCGGTCAGCAGCAGCGCGTGGCGATAGCCCGGGCCCTGGTCGGCGACCGGCGGCTGGTCCTCGCCGACGAGCCCACCGGCGCCCTCGACTCCGAGACCGGCGAGTCCGTGCTCGCGCTGCTGCGCGCCCGCTGCGACAAGGGCGCGGCGGGCGTCCTGGTCACCCACGAGCCCCGGTTCGCCGCGTGGGCCGACCGTGTGGTGTTCCTCCGTGACGGCGCCGTGGTCGACCAGACCATGCGCAGCGACGCGGACTCCCTGCTCACGGGCCAGGCGGCCGAGCGGTGATCAACTGGTTCCACTCATGGCGTGCCGCGGTGCGCATCGCCCGCCGCGACGCCTGGCGCTACAAGGGCCGCAGTTTCCTCGTCCTCGCGATGATCGCCCTGCCGATCCTGGGCGTGAGCGCGGCCGATCTGACGCTGCGCAGCTCGGAGTTGTCCACCGAGGAGCGGCTGGCCCGCTCGATCGGTGCCGCCGACGCGCGGATCGTCGACTCCGGTTACGGCGGTGTGCCGATCTACCAGCACCCGGTGGACGACGCCACCACTCCGGTGGGCGACTTCAGCGACAAGCCGTGGCCCGAGGGCAAGACGGACGTCACAAAGGTCTTCCCGGCGGGCTCGACGGTTCTCACGGACTCGGTCGGGGCCGGGAAGCTGCGCACCGCCCACGGTCTGCTCCAGACGGAGATCCGGGAGCTCAAGGCGACCGACCCGATGGCCAAGGGCATCATGACCCTCCGGGACGGCCGGTTCCCCCAGAAGGCCGACGAGGTCGCCGCGACCACGCACTTCCTGGAGTCCAGCGGGCTCGGGATCGGCTCCACCCTGACCGCGCGCGGCCTTGACCGCGAGTACCGGATCGTCGGCTCCTACGAGCTGCCCGACCACCTCAAGACCGACCAGGTCAACGCGCTGCCCGGCGCCTTCCTGCCGCCGCTGGACAAGGCGATGGAAGCGGCCGGGATGCCCGGCACGAACACGAGCACGACCCATCTGCTGACCCTGCCTCGTTCGGCGGGTGCGGACGGTTTCACGTGGAACATGGTCAAGGAGGCCAACGCCAAGGGCGTCGCGGTGAAGTCGCGTGCGGTCGCGCTCGACCCGCCGGCCGATTCCGACGTACCGCTGTTCCAGCAGGACGGCTGGGGCAACTACGGCGACAGCGCGGCCGCCAAGGCCGCCGCACTCGCCGCCGCCGGAACCGTCGTCGGGCTGGCCATGCTGGAGATCTGTCTGCTCGCGGGTCCCGCCTTCGCCGTCGGTGCCCGCCGCTCGCGGCGCCAGTTGGGGCTGGTCGGTGCCAACGGTGGTGACCGCCGGCACATCCGGGCAATCGTCCTGGCCGGTGGCCTGGTGATCGGCGTGGCCGCGGCCGTGGTCGGCACGGTGCTCGGACTGGTTCTCACCCTCGTGCTCCAGCCAGTGCTGGAGGACTACATGGGCCAGCGCTTCGGCGCCTTCGACATCCGGCCCCTGGAGCTGCTCGGTATCGGGCTGCTGGCCGTGCTGACCGGCCTGCTGGCCGCGGTCGTGCCGGCCGTCACCGCGTCCCGTCAGACCGTCCTCGCCTCGCTCACCGGCCGCCGAGGGGTGCGCCGCAGCAGCCGGGTGCTGCCGATCGTGGGCCTGATCGCCGTTCTGCTGGGCGCCGCGATCGCGCTGTACGGGTCGGTGTTCTCGGACCAGTTCGTCATCGTGGCGGGCGGCAGCGCCATCGCCGAGCTGGGTGTCGTCGCGATGACCCCCGCCCTGGTGGGCCTCTTCGGCCGCACCGGCCGCTGGCTGCCGCTCTCGCCGCGCCTGGCGCTGCGGGACGCGGTGCGCAACCGTGGGCGTACGGCTCCCGCCGTCGCCGCCGTGCTGGCCGCGGTCGCGGGCACGGTCGCCGTGGCCACCTACGAGGTGAGCAGCGAGGCCCAACGGAGGGCGGCGTACGAGGCGCAGCTCCCGCACGGGGCGGTCTCCGTCCTGGTGAGGGAAGGCGGCGGCCGGGACGTCCCCGCCGTGCGCGACGCCGTGCAGAAGAACCTGCCCATCGACGTACGGGCGGATGTGGACCGCATCGTGGTCGGCAAGGCCACCTGCGAGATGTACGGGCGGGGCGAGGGCTGCGGCAGCCACGAGCTCGTCATCCCCAAGGCGAACATGTGCCCGCTGTGGGCCACCACGCCCGACGGTTCCGATCCGGCGGAGAAGTTCACCAAGGAGGAGCGCCGCAAGCTCTCCGAGGACTGGCGCTGCAAGGAATCGCCGGACATGCGCTACACCGAGAGCGGATTGGTCGTCGGTGACGGCACGTTGCTGAAGGTACTGGGGATCAAGGACGCGGCGGCGGAGAAGGCACTGGCCGACGGCAAGGTCGTGGTCTTCTCCCGGGTCCTGGTCGACGCCGGCGGCAAGGTGGGGATCAAGCTGATCAGCGACTCCGTCAAGGCCGAGGAAGCCATGGCCAAGGGCAAGCCGGCGCCGGGCAAGGTCACGGCGTTCGACGCCTACCAGCCGGCCCGGGGCACCGAGGCGTACGGCCTGTCGGGCATCGTGCCGCCGGCCGCCGCCAAGGCCGCCGGCATGACCACGGCGCCGCTCGGCGCGTTCTTCTCGACGGACAGCATGCCGAGCACGGAGCAGCGCCAGAAGCTCGACGCCGACCTCGCGGCGACGGGCGCCTCCGCCGAACTCCACCTGGAGGAGGGCTTCGTCAATGAGAACAGCATCGTGCTGCTGGCCCTGACCGTCTTCGCCGGGCTGATCACCATCGGCGCGGCCGGTATCGCCACCGGTCTCGCCCAGGCCGACGCGGAGGCCGATCTGAAGACACTGGCCGCGGTGGGCGCGCCGCCGCGCGTTCGGCGTACGCTGAGCGGCTTCCAGTGCGGGGTGGTCGCCGTGATGGGTGTACTGCTCGGTTCGGCGGCGGGTGTCCTGCCGGCGATCGGGCTGCGGCTGACCGAGCGGCGCCAGGAGATGCACTGGTACCAGGAGGCACTGGACCAGGGCGCCTCGCTGGACATGCCCCACGTGCCGATCATCATCCCGTGGGAGACGCTGGGCGCCCTGCTGGTCGCCGTCCCGCTGGGGGCCGCGCTCCTCGCCGCCCTGGTGACGCGCTCGCGCGGGGCCATGGCCCGCCGCGCGGCGACGTAAGAGGCGACGTAAGAGGCGGGGTAAGAGACCGGCGTAAGAGGAACTGCCGGGACGGTTGTGCCCCCGTACGAGGGTGGATCACCCACGTACGGGGGCAGACCCCGTGGTGACGCATCTGTGCGAGAGAATGGCTGGCATGGAGATGCCGAGGAATGAACGGTCGCATGAGAACCCCCAGATCCTGGTCGTAGGACAGGACGGCATGGCGCTCGGCGGCGGTGACGGTGACGACGAGTCGCGCGAGGTCCCGGTGACGGAAATGGTCGAACAGCCTGCGAAGGTCATGCGCATCGGCAGCATGATCAAGCAGCTTCTGGAAGAAGTCCGCGCGGCGCCTCTCGACGAGGCCAGCCGGGTACGACTGAAGGAGATCCACGCCAGCTCGGTGAAGGAGCTGGAGGACGGCCTGGCTCCCGAGCTGGTGGAGGAACTCGAACGGCTCTCCCTCCCGTTCACCGACGAGGCCATCCCCTCCGAGGCGGAACTGCGCATCGCGCAGGCCCAGTTGGTGGGCTGGCTGGAGGGCCTGTTCCACGGTATCCAGACGGCACTGTTCGCCCAGCAGATGGCCGCCCGCGCCCAGTTGGAGCAGATGCGCCGGGCGCTGCCCCCCGGTGCGCCGACCGATGACGACGACGAGCGCGGACGCGGCCACGGCGCCACCCGTTCGGGCCCGTACCTGTAGTCCGTAGCGGCAGCCTTCAGCGCGGTGACCGCGCCCGGGGCCCGGCACACGGTGGGTGTGCCGGGCCCCGGGCGATGGTGACGGCGAGGCCAGGGCGGGCGCCGGCGCCGCATGGCCCCGCCACCGCACGGCCACCCGATCACGCGGTGACGCGGTCACGCGGTCACGCGGTCACGCGCCCACCCGGTGACGCAGTCACGCGGTCACACGTCCACGCGGTCTACGGGACCAGCAGGACCTTGCCGACGTGGGAGCCGGCCTCCAGCGTCCGGTGGGCCTCCGAAGCCTCCCGCATGGGGTAGGTGCGGTCCACCACCGGGCGGACCGAGCCCGCGCCGATCAGCGGCCACACGTGCTCGCGTACGGCCGCGATGATCGCCGCCTTCTCGTCCAGCGGCCGCTTCCGCAGCGACGTCGCCGTCACCGCCGCGCGCTTGTTCAGCAGGGCGCCCAGGTCCAGCTCGGCCTTGCGCCCGCCCTGGAGACCGATCACCGCGAGGCGCCCGTTCACGGCGAGCGCCTTCACGTTCCGCTCCAGGTACTTGGCGCCCATGATGTCGAGGATGACGTCCGCTCCGGCCCCGTCCGTCGCCTTGTGCAGCTCCTCGACGAAGTCCTGCTCGCGGTAGTCGATCAGGATGTCCGCGCCCAGTTCGGCGCAGCGCGCCAGTTTCTCCGGGCTTCCGGCCGTCACCGCGACCCGGGCGCCCACGGCCTTGGCGAGCTGGATGGCCATCGTGCCGATGCCGCTGGCGCCGCCGTGCACCAGCAACGTCTCGCCCGGCCGCAGGTGCGCCACCATGAACACGTTCGACCACACCGTGGCGGTCACCTCGGGCAGCGCCGCCGACGTCACCAGGTCCACGCCGTCGGGCACGGGCAGCAGTTGCCCCACCGGTACGGCGACCTTCTCGGCGTAGCCACCGCCCGCCAGCAGCGCGCACACCTCGTCGCCGACGGCCCAGCCGCCCACGCCCGGCCCGAGGGCCGCGATACGGCCGGAGCATTCGAGGCCCGGGTACGGGGACGCGCCGGGCGGCGGGTTGTAGAAGCCCTTCCGTTGCAGGAGATCGGCACGGTTGACGGCACTCGCCGCTACCTCGACGAGGACCTCGCCCTCGCCGGGCACGGGATCGGGCACCTCGGCCCAGACGAGCGCCTCGGGGCCACCGGGTTCGGGAATCGTGATCGCATGCATGGCCGCGAGGCTACTCCGGCGGTGTGCTCAGCGGCGGCACGTTCGTCGCCCGTACGATCGTGATCAGACGGTCCGTCAACTGCAGCGGGCTGGCCGCCGGATCGTCGTAGCCGAGCAGCCGGTGGCCGCGCAGCACGCTGATCACCAGGTCGTCCGTCTCGCGCACGTTCTTGCCCACCTCGGCCTTTATGACCGGCCGTTCGACCAGGTCGAGCCCGCTGCCCTGCTGGATCAGGTCCTCCATCACCGTGCCCGCACTGGGGCTCAGCACGGACAGGCCCAGCAGCCGGCCCGCCGCGCTCGCGCTCGTGATCACGGCGTCCGCGCCGGACTGGCGCAGCAGCGGGGCGTTCTCCTCTTCCCGTACCGCCGCGACGATTTTCGCGCCGCGGTTGAGCTGGCGGGCCGTCAGTGTGACGAGGACCGCGGTGTCGTCGCGCTGGGTCGCGATGACGATCTGCCGGGCGCGCTGCACTTCCGCGCGCAGCAGCACATCGCTGCGGGTCGCGTCACCGATCACGCCCGTGAACCCGTCCGCGTTCGCCGTCTCGATGACCTTGCTGCTCGGGTCGACGATGACGATCTGGTCCCGCTTGAGGCCGGTGGCGCACAACGTCTGGATCGCCGACCGGCCCTTCGTACCGAAGCCGATGATGACGGTGTGGTCGCGCAAGGTGGACCTCCAGCGGTTGAGCCGCCACTCCTCGCGTGTCCGTTGGGTGAGGACCTCAAGGGTGGTACCGACCAAGATGATCAGGAACAGCACGCGCAGCGGCGTCACCAGCAGCACGTTCACCAGCCGCGCGCTGTCGCTGTGCGGAACGATGTCGCCGTACCCCGTCGTCGACAGGGTCACGGTCGCGTAGTAGATGGCGTCGAGGAGGTCGACGGTCTCGTCGGCGTTGTCGTGGTAGCCGCCGCGGTCGACGAAGACGATGACGACGGTCAGCGCGAGAACGGTCAGCGCCATCAGCAGGCGTACGCCCACTTGCCGCAGTGGCCGTTGGAGGATCGGGTTCGGCAGTCTGACCTGGCCGCCCACGAGATGCTCTTCGGCGCGGCGGGCCATCACGTCCTGGCCAGGAAGTTTCACGTGAAACACCCCTCGGTGCTCGCCGCCCAGGGCAGGTCGAGGATCTCCAGGACGTCACCGGCGCCGGCACCACCGGGCGGGACGACCGCGAGCCCGTCCGCCGCCGCGATCCCCCGCAGCATGGCCGGCCCGTTGTAGTGCAGCGGTACGACATGCCCGGCGCCCGCTGGGCGCGCGATGGGTACGAGACGGGTGTCGTGCGGGTGGCCTTGCACCCCGTCCCGTACGGCGGCCCGGTACGGCTCCGGGGCCCGTCGCCCCGCGAGGCCGCGGAGCAGCGGCTCGGCGAGGGTGAGCAGCCCGGAGACGGCCGCCAGCGGGTTGCCGGGCAGGCCGACCAGGTAGGTGGCCGGGGTCAGGCGCCCGAGCAGCATCGGATGGCCGGGGCGGACCTTCACGCCGTCGACCAGGAGCTCGGCTCCCGCCTTGCGCAGCACGGGGTGGACGTGGTCCACGGGACCGGCCGCCGTGCCTCCGGTGGTGATCACCACGTCCGCCTTCGACTCGGTCACCGCCGCGTACAGCGCGTCGGCGTCGTCCCCGATGCGCCGGGTCTCGCCCACGTCCGCGCCGAGCGCGCGCAGCCAGGGCGCGAGCATGGGGCCGAGGGCGTCGCGGATGAGCCCGTCGTGCGGGAGCCCGGCTGTCAGGAGCTCGTCGCCGAGCACCAGGACGTCGACCCTGGGCCGTTCGACGATGTGCAGCTCGTCGTACCCGGCGGCCGCGGCCAGCCCGAGGACGGCGGGCGTGACGGGTGTTCCGGCGGGCAGCAGTTGGTCGCCCGAGCGGCACTCCTGGCCGCGCGGGCGGATGTCCTGCCCGTGGGTCACCTCTCGCTGGGCGTGCAGATGGCCCGTCGCGTCCGTACGGGCGTGCTCGCTGCGGATCACGGCGGTGGCGTCGGGCGGGACGCGGGCGCCGGTGGCGATCCGTACCGCCTCGCCGTCGGGGAGCGGGGGCGTCTCGGCGTGGCCGGCGAGGACGGAGCCGCCTTCGTGGATCTGCCAGGGGCCGGGGCCCGCGACGGCCCAGCCGTCCATGGCGGAGGTGTCGAAGGACGGCAGGTCGGTGAGCGCGGCCAGCGGCTCGGCGAGGACACCGCCCAGCGCCTGCCCGAGCGCCACGCGCCGGGTCCGGGTGGGGCGTGGCGCGCCCAGGCGTGCGGCCACGGCCCGGGCCTCGCCCCAGGGCGTGGCCCGGTGCGGCTCCGGCTTCCGGGCTGGTGGCCCCACCAGGGCGAGGGCTTCTTCGACGCCGTCGACGTCCGGGTCGGTCATCCCGCGCCGGTCCCGCTGTCGGTTCCGTTGCCGGTTCCGGGGCCGAGCCCGCTGCTGTTGCCGGTTTCGGCGCCGGGGCTGTTGCCGGTTTCGGCGCTGGGTTCCTTGCCGGCTTCGGCGCTGGGCCGGTTGCTGGTTTCGGCGCTGGGCCTGTCGGTCACCTTGCCGGTCCCGTTGCCGGGCACCTCGCCGTTGCCGCTGTCGGCCTCGTTCGCCCAGCGGTCGGCGAGGGCGGAGGCTTTGCGTGCCGCTTCAGCGACGGCCGCGGAGACGGCCTCGGGGCCGTTCCCGGCGGCCTGGGCGGCCGCGTAACCGACCAGGAAGGTGGTGAGCGGCGCGGCGGGCCGGGCGACGCCGTGCGCGGCGTCGCGGGCCAGGTCGAGCAGGACGCCGGTGTCGACGTCCAGCTCGATGCCGAGCTCGTCCTTGACTGCGGTGATCCATTCGTCCAGCACGTTCCCATGCTCCCTGATCGTGGCCCGGGCCGTCGCGATGTCCTCCCAGGTGTCGCAGTCGAAGGAGGCGAGCGGGTCGGACGGGATCCGGAGCAGGTCGAGCTCCTGCACGAGCAGACGCAGCGGCAGCCCGGTCAGGTTGCCGTGCTCGGCTGCCAGGAGGGCGAGTTCACGGCGCAGCGGCTCGGTGCGGTACGCGGCGACGAGCGGCTGGTCCCGCCCGTCGGGGTCCACGGACAGCACGCCCTCGGCGGTCCCGCCCGCCAGCGCGTCGACCAACGTCCGTACGCCGCCGCCCCGGAGGAACGGCAGGTCGCCGCTCAGGACGACCACCGTGTCCGCCTCGACGTGCCGTACTCCGGCCGCGAGCGCGGCCAGCGGTCCGCTCCCGGGCGGCTCCTCGCGCGCCCACACCACGGGACGCGCGGTGGCCCGCCGGCCGCCCACGACCACGGCTCGTCCGGCCTCGCGGCAGGCGCCCAGCACCCGGTCCAGCAGGGCACGCCCGCCGACACTCACGCCGGGCTTGTCCACGCCACCGAGCCGCCTGGCGGCACCCCCGGCGAGCACGACGACGTCAAATGGGGTCACGCCACCAGTATCCCCAGGCGGGCTCTGCCGCCCACCCCCGGGGCGGCCGGGGCCCTGGCATGGCCCCGGCCCCCGGGTCGGCACCGCTGTCGTGGTCCTACGCGGCTGTGGCTGTCACAGCGTGCGCAGCAGCACCGCCGGATGCTCCACGCAGTCGGCCACGTACCGGAGGAACCCGCCCGCCGTCCCGCCGTCGCACACCCGGTGGTCGAAGGTCAGCGACAGTTGGACGACCTGCCGGACGGCCAGCTCGCCCTGGTGCACCCACGGCTTGGGGACGATCCGGCCGACGCCCAGCATCGCCGCCTCGGGGTGGTTGATGATCGGCGTCGAACCGTCGACCCCGAACACGCCGTAGTTGTTCAGCGTGAACGTCCCGCCCGTCAGCTCGGCGGGCGTCAGCGTCCCTGCCCTGGCGGCCTCCGTCAGCCGGGCGAACTCCGCCGACAGGGACTCCGCCGTCCGGCTGTGCGCGTCGCGGACGACGGGGACGACCAGACCGCGGTCGGTCTGGGCCGCGAAGCCCAGGTGCACCTCGGGCAGGCGCACGATCTCCCGGTTGGCCATGTCCACCGTGGAGTTGAGCTCCGGGTGGCGTGCGAGCGCGGCGGTGCAGATCCGGGCGAGGAGGGCCAGCAGGGAGACCTTCGGGCCCCCGGCGGCGTTCATCGCGGCACGCGCGGCCATCAGCTCGGTCGCGTCCGCGTCGACCCAGCACGTCGCGTCGGGGATCTCGTGCCGGCTGCGGGACAGCTTGTCGGCGACCGCGCCGCGTACGCCACGCAGCGGCACCCGCTCACCCGCACCGGCGGGGACCGCCCGCGCGGGAGTGGCCGTCGCGGTGGCCGCGGCCACGTGGGTCGCGGCCGCCGGGGTCGCCACCGCCCGCTCCACGTCCGCCCGCAGGATCAGCCCGTCGGGCCCGGAGCCCCGCAACTGGCGCAGGTCGACGCCCTTTTCCCGGGCCAGTTTCCGCACGAGCGGCGAGATCACCGGCACGGGCCCGTCCGCAGGCACGGGAGCCACGGGCGCGTGGCTCACCGGCGCGTGACTCACCGGTGCCGCGTTCACCGGCGGGTGCGCCTGTGCCGTCGCCGGACCGGCCGCCGATGGCACGGGTGCCGCCGAAGTCGCCGGTGCGGGCGTCTCCCGCCGCACCCGCCGCCTCCGCGCCGCCGGGGCGCCGGTGCCGTACCCGACGAGGACGTTCCCGGAGCCCTCCCCGGCCGGGTCGGCCGACTCGGCCCCGCGCGGCGATCCGGCCGCGGACGACGCGCCCGACGGGCCGGACGCCGTGTCCGGCGCCGAGCCGTTGGCCGCCGTCGTCGCACCCACCGCCACCGTCAACAGGGGGGAGCCGACCGGTAGTTCCGTACCCTCCTCACCGAACCGCGCGGTCACCACGCCCCCGTAGGGGCACGGCACCTCGACCATGGCCTTGGCCGTCTCGACCTCGACGACCGGCTGGTCGACGGTGACGACGTCCCCGACGTTCACCAGCCAGCGCACGATCTCCGCCTCGGTGAGGCCCTCACCGAGGTCAGGCAGCTTGAACTCCAGAACCTGGGCCATCAGCTCTCCGCCTCCCACTGGAGCCGGGCCACCGCGTCCAGGATCCGGTCCACTCCCGGCAGGTGGTGCCGTTCCAGCATCGGCGGCGGGTAGGGGATGTCGAACCCGGCCACCCGCAGCACCGGCGCCTCCAGATGGTGGAAGCACCGCTCCGTGATCCGCGCGGCGATCTCCCCACCCGGTCCGCCGAAACCGGACGCCTCGTGGACGACGACCGCGCGCCCCGTGCGCCGTACCGACGCGCAGACCGTCTCGTCGTCGAACGGCACCAGCGACCGCAAGTCGACGACCTCCAGGTCCCAGCCCTCCGCCTGGGCGGCCTCGGCGGCCTCCAGGCACACCGGCAGGGACGGCCCGTAGGTGATGAGCGTGGCGCTGCGGCCCGTGCGCCGCACCACCGCGCGCCCTATCGGCTCGACCTGGTCGGGCGCGTCAGGCGACCACTCGGCCTTCGACCAGTACAGCCGCTTGGGCTCCAGGAAGACGACCGGGTCGTCGGAGGCGATGGCCGCCCGCAGCAGCCCGTAGGCGTCGGCGACGGTCGCGGGCGTGACGACATGGAGCCCCGGAGTCGCCATGTAGTACGCCTCGGACGAGTCGCTGTGGTGCTCGACGCCGCCGATTCCGCCGCCGTAGGGCACGCGCACCACGATCGGCAGCGGCATCGCGCCCCGCGTGCGGTTGCGCATCCGCGCGACATGGCTGATGAGCTGCTCGAACGCCGGGTAGGCGAAGGCGTCGAACTGCATCTCGACGACCGGCCGCAGCCCGTACATCGCCATGCCGACGGCCGTGCCGAGGATGCCCGCCTCGGCGAGCGGGGTGTCCGTGCAGCGGTCCTCGCCGAACTCCTTGGCGAGCCCGTCGGTGACCCGGAAGACGCCGCCGAGCGTGCCGACGTCCTCTCCCATGACGTGGACGGACGGGTCCTCGGCCATCGCGTCGCGCATGGCGCGCTGGAGCGCCTGCGCCATGGTGGCCGGCTTGGTGGCGGGCTTGGTCGCCGCCTTTGCCACGGTCGTCATCACGCATCACCCTCGGCGTCCAGCTCGGCGCGCAGTTGGGCGGCCTGCTCCCGCAGTTGTGCCGTCTGCTCGGCGTACACGTGCGCGAACAGGTCCATCGGGTCGAGCTCGGCGTCCGCGTTCATCCGTTCCCTCAGCCGCGCCGCCATCGCCTCGGCGTCCTCGGCGGCCTGCCGTATCCCGTCCTCGTCGAGCAGACCGCGCTCGGTCAGCTCGCGCTCCAGCAGTTTGATCGGGTCGTGCTCCCGCCACGCCTCGACCTCGCTGTCGCCCCGGTACCGGGTGGCGTCATCGGCGTTGGTGTGGGCGTCGATGCGGTACGTCACGGCCTCCACGAGGGTCGGTCCGCCGCCGCGCCGGGCGCGGGCGACCGCCTCGGAGAGCACCTGGTGCACGGCCGCCGCGTCGTTGCCGTCGACGAGCCGGCCCGGCATCCCGTACCCGACGGCCTTGTGGGCCAGGGAAGGCGCCGCGGTCTGCTTGGCGAGCGGGACGGAGATCGCGAAGCCGTTGTTCTGCACGAGGAAGACGACCGGGGCCTGCCAGACCGCCGCGAAGTTCAGCGCCTCGTGGAAGTCGCCCTCGCTGGTGCCGCCGTCGCCGACCATGGCGAGCGCCACCACGTCGTCGCCCTTGAGGCGGGCCGCGTGCGCGAGGCCCACGGCGTGCGGCAACTGGGTGGCGAGCGGGGTGCACAGCGGCGCGACGCGGTGCTCGTGCGGGTCGTACCCGGTGTGCCAGTCGCCCCGCAGCAGGGTCAGGGCCTGTACGGGGTCCAGGCCGCGTGCCACGGCGGCGAGGGTGTCGCGGTACGACGGGAAGAGCCAGTCACGGTCCTCCAGCACCAGGGCGGCGGCGATCTCGCACGCCTCCTGGCCGGTGGTCGACGGGTAGACCGCCAGCCTGCCCTGCTTGGTGAGGGCCGTCGCCTGCGCGTTGTACCGGCGGCCGCGCACCAGCTCGGCGTAGAGCCGGCGCAGCAGCTCGGGCGCGAAGCCGGCCGCGGCTTCCGTGCCCAGTACCCGGTACGGCTCGGGGTCCGGGAGCAGTGGTGCGGGGTCGGTGCGCGGCTTCCACGCCGGGGGCGGGGTGGGCCGGTAAGAGGCCGCACC
Organism: Streptomyces sp. NPDC031064; assembly: GCF_055570965.1. Taxonomy (NCBI): domain Bacteria; kingdom Bacillati; phylum Actinomycetota; class Actinomycetes; order Kitasatosporales; family Streptomycetaceae; genus Streptomyces; species Streptomyces sp. NPDC031064. The sequence goes on along the minus strand of NZ_JBVIGF010000004.1, from coordinate 286,670 downwards.
TGGCAGCTCTTGGACCGTCATGACAGCACCTCCTCGTGGGAGCGGGCATAAGACCCGAAGGGAGCGTCGCCTGTGACGCGCCTCACCTACCGATTGTTCGGTCGTGGCGGCATTTTGGCTACAGGCACCATCAGCCTGTGGACAAACGGTTCTCCACAGCCTGGGATAGAGGCAGGTCGTCCATGGATGAGAGGCGGGGGGGCATGGGAGCTGAACAAATGGCCGACGGCAGGGACCAGGGGCAGCCGGGCGTCGAGCACGAGGCGCCGCCCCGGCCGCTCGACGCGATCGACCGCGACATCCTCCGCATCCTCCAAACGGATGGCCGCGCCTCGATACGTTCCGTGGCCGACCGTGTCCATGTGTCACGGGCCAATGCCTACGCGCGGATCAACCGGCTCATCGAGGACGGGGTGATCCGCGGCTTCAGCGCACGCGTCAACCACGAGCGGGCGGGGCAGGGCGCCTCCGCGTACATCACGCTCAAGATCGTGCAGAACTCCTGGCGCACGGTCCGCGAGCAGCTCCAGGCCCTCCCGGGAGCAGCGCACATCGCCCTGGTCAGCGGGGACTTCGACGTGCTGCTGCTGGTGCACACGCCGGACAACCGCACGCTGCGCGAACTGGTCCTGACCAAGCTCCAGGCGATCCCGGAGGTGCTCTCCACCCGCACGCTGCTGGTCTTCGAGGAGACGGACCTCAACCGGCGGATCGCGCCGGACGAGATCTGAAGGCCGGTCCAGGCCGGTCTAGGGGGCCTTGCGCAGCCCGTCGAAGGCCAGGTGGACGACGGTGTCGACGACCTGCCGGCGCTCGGCGTCGCCGCCCGGCTGCGGCCGGTACCACTCCACCAGCGAGTTGACCATGCCGAAGAGCAGCCGGGTGGCCAGCCGTATGTCGACATCGGCGCGCAGGTCGCCGTCGGCGGCGGCCGCCTTGAGCAGGTCGGCGACCCGGTGGTCGAACTCGCGGCGGCGCTCCAGGGCCCAGCGCTCGGTCTTGGTGTTGCCGCGTACGCGCAGCAGCAGCGTTACGTACGGCAGTTCGTCCATCAGGACCTCGACGGTGCGCCGGGTGACGTACTCGACCCGCTCGATGGCCCGTCCACGCGCGGCGCCGGGCTCGTCGAGGACCGCGAACAGGCCGTCGAGCGCCCGGCTGACGGCGCGCCGCAGCAGCTCCTCCTTGCCCGCGACGTGGTGGTAGATCGAGGACTTGGAGATACCGGCCGCCTTGGAGAGGTGCTCCATGGAGGTGCCGTCGTAGCCGCGCTCGTTGAAGACGCGGACGGCGACGGAGAGCAGCGTCTCGGGGGTGTACGTGTCGCGCTTGGCGGTGGTCATCGGCTGTCCTGGTCCTTCATGGCGGCCCTCTCCTCGTGGTCCTTGCGGACGACGCCGAGGCAGGGGGCGTAGCGGCCGGTGGGGTAACGCTCGTGCAGGGCGCGCAGCACGTCGCCGACGTACTCGTAGCCGAGCAGTGCCGCCCACTCCAGGGGGCCGGCCGGGTAGTTGACGCCGAGGCGCATGGCCGTGTCGATGTCCTCGGCTGTGGCGACGCCACGGTCGACGGCGTCCACGGCGAGGTCGACCAGCATGGCCACGGTACGGGCGACGATCATGCCGGGGACGTCGCCGATCACGGAGACGTCCTTGCCGAGCGCCTGGAAGAGGCCGACGGCCTCCTGGAGGGTCTCGGCCGAGGTGCCGGCGCTGGTCGACAGGGCGATGCGAGTGGCGGTCGTGTAGTCGTGGGCGAGGTCGAAATAGACGATCTCGTCGCCCGCGTACTCGAAGGCGGTCTCGCCGTCCGCGAGGCAGAGCTGTCCGCCGCCCGGAAGGGTGAGGTGCCTGCCGTGCTTGCGGCGACGCACCTTGATGCCGGCCTGTTCCATCATGCCGACGAGCGGCTCGGCGTGACCCAGGTGGCCGTGGACGGTGACCGACGCCGGCGCGGCGGCGGGCTCCTCGGTGCGGGGCCGCGGCCGCTCGGCGCCTTCGGTGTACGCGTACCAGCCCTGGCCGGTCTTGCGGCCCAGGCGCCCGGACTCGACCAGGCGCCGCTGGGCGAGGGACGGGGTGAACTTGGGGTCCTGGTGGAAGGCCTCCCACACGGACCGGGTCACCGCCTCGTTGACGTCCTGTCCGATCAGGTCGGTCAGCTCGAAGGGCCCCATCCGGAACCCGCCGCTCTCACGGAAGACGGCGTCGATCGTGGCCGGGTCGGCGGCCCGCTCCTCGTACAGGCGCAGCGCCTCCGCGTAGAAGGGGCGGGCGATGCGGTTGACGATGAAGCCGGGGGTGTCGGCGCAGCGCACCGGCGTCTTGCCCCACTCCTTGGCGGTGGCGTACGCGCGCGTGGCGGCGGTTTCGTCGGTGGCGAAGCCGCTGACGACCTCGACGAGCGGGAGCAGGGGCGCCGGGTTGAAGAAGTGCAGTCCGACGAACCGGCCGGGCAGGCGCAGCGCCCCGGCGATGGCGGTGACGGAGAGGGAGGAGGTGTTGGTGGCGAGCAGGCAGTCGTCCGCGACGATCTTCTCCAGCTCGGCGAAGAGCTCCTGCTTGACCGTGAGCCGCTCGACGATCGCCTCGATCACGAGGGCGGCGTCGGCGAGGCCGTCGAGGCCGTCCGCCACATGAAGCCGCCCGGTGGCCGCGTCGCGGTCCTCCGGCGACATCCGGCCCTTTTCGACGAGCCGGTCGAGCCGTCCGGCGATGGCTTCGGCGGCCTGCTCGGCGCGGCCGGGCACGGTGTCGTGGAGGCGTACGGGATGGCCCGCGACCAGCGCGACCTGGGCGATGCCCTGGCCCATGGTGCCGGTGCCGACGACCGCGACGGTGCGGCTGCGCTCGATGGCCATGTTGTCGGTCATGACAGTGATCCTCCCCGATGAGTTGTCCACAGGTTCGGGAGGCCCCCTTGTCCCGACCGATCGTTCGGTTACTCTAGCTCTGTCCGCCTGTCCCTGCCCAGCTCGACGAGGAGTTGGTCCGCCATGGCCGCCGCTCAGCTCACCACCGACCACCTGACCGAGAGGCACCGCTCCACGCTGGAACAGGCCCTCGAAGCCATCCGCACCCGGGCCTACTGGTCCCCGCACCCCGAGCACCCGAAGGCGTACGGGGAGAACGGCTCGCTGAGCGCCGCCGACGGCCTCGAAGCCCACAAGGCCACCCTCGGCGCCCGCTTCGAGCTGGACCAGCCGGGCACGGACGGCTGGACGGGCGGCGAGGTCTCGCCGTACGGCCCGGAGCTCGGAGTCGAGTACCCGCACGCCGACGTGGATGTCCTGCTGCCCGCCATGCGCGCGGGCATGGGCGCCTGGCGGGATGCCGGGCCCGAGACCCGCGCGCTGGTCTGCCTGGAGATCCTGGCCCGCATCAGCGCCCGTACGCACGAGTTCGCGCACGCGGTGATGCACACCAGCGGACAGGCGTTCATGATGGCGTTCCAGGCGGGCGGGCCGCACGCGCAGGACCGCGGCCTGGAGGCGGTGGCGTACGCGTACGCGGAGCAGGTCCGCACCCCGATGGTGGCCGACTGGTCCAAGCCGCAGGGCAAGCGTGACCCGCTGGAGCTGCGCAAGGCGTTCACCCCCGTGCCGCGCGGCATCTCGCTGCTGATCGGCTGCAACACCTTCCCGACCTGGAACGGCTACCCGGGTCTGTTCGCCTCCCTGGCCACCGGCAACCCCGTCCTGGTCAAGCCGCACCCGCGCGCCGTGCTCCCCCTGGCGCTGACGGTACGGGTGGCGCGCGAGGTGCTGGCCGAGACGGGCTTCGACCCGAACCTGGTCGCGCTGGCCGTCGAGCGGCCGGGCGAGGGCATCGCCAAGGAGCTGGCCGTCCGCCCCGAGATCCGGATCATCGACTACACCGGCTCGACCTCCTTCGGCGACTGGCTGGAGGCCAATGCCCGCCAGGCGCAGGTCTACACCGAGAAGGCCGGCGTCAACACCGTCGTCATCGACTCCACGGACGACTACAAGGGCATGCTGTCGAACCTGGCCTTCTCGCTGTCCCTCTACAGCGGCCAGATGTGCACCACCCCGCAGAACCTGCTGATCCCCCGCGACGGCATCACGACGGACGCCGGGCCCAAGTCGTACGACGAGGTGGTCGCCGACCTCGCGGGCGCGATGAATGGTCTGCTCGGCGACGACGCCCGGGCGAACGCGCTGCTCGGCGCCATCGTCAACCCCGATGTGAAGGCCCGCCTGGAGGCGGCCGCCGGGCTCGGCGAGGTCGCGCTGGCCTCGCGCGAGGTCACCAACCCCGACTTCCCCGGGGCCGTCGTCCGCACGCCCGTCATCGTCAAGCTCGACGGCTCCAAGCCGGACGCGGAAGCGGCGTACATGTCCGAGTGCTTCGGGCCCGTCGCCTTCGCCGTCTCGGTCGAATCGACCACCGACGCGCTGGAGCTGCTGCGGCGCACGGTCCGCGAGAAGGGCGCGATGACCGTCGGCGCGTACACGACCTCGTCGGACGTCGAGCGCTCCGTCGAGGAGGTCTGCCTGGAGGAGTCCGCGCAACTGTCGCTGAACCTGACGGGCGGGGTGTACGTCAACCAGACCGCGGCGTTCTCCGACTTCCACGGCTCGGGCGGCAACCCGGCGGCGAACGCCGCCCTGTGCGACAGCGCGTTCGTGGCCAACCGCTTCCGGGTGGTGGAGGTGCGCCGCCCGGCGTAAGGGCACCGGGTCAGGCCCCCGCGTCAGGCGTTCGGGTCAGGCCTCCGGCTCGGAGATCTCCGCGTACCGCTGCACCCAGGCGTGCATGGCGATCGCCGCGGCGGCGCCCGCGTTGATCGACCGGGTGGAGCCGAACTGGGCGATCGAGCAGACCATCGCCGCGTGCTTGCGGGCCTCCTCCGTGAGGCCCGGGCCCTCCTGCCCGAACAGCAGCACGCAGCGGCGCGGCAGCTCGGTCCGCTCCAGCGGCACGGCGCCGGGGAGGTTGTCGATCCCGATGATCGGCAGCCCCTCGGCGTCCGCCCAGGCGGTCAGCGACTCGGTGTCCGGGTGGTGGCGGACGTGCTGGTACCGGTCGGTGACCATGGCACCGCGCCGGTTCCAGCGCCGCCGGCCCACGATGTGGATCTGCTTCGCCAGGAAGGCGTTGGCGGTCCGGACGACGGAGCCGATGTTGAAGTCGTGGCCCCAGTTCTCCACCGCCACGTGGAAATCATGGCGCCGGGTGTCCAGGTCGGCGACGATCGCCTCGCGCCTCCAGTACCGGTAGCGGTCCACGACATTGCGCCGGTCGCCCTCGGCGAGCAGCTCGGGGTCGTACCGCTCGTCCTCCGGCCACGGCCGGGGGTGCGGGCCGACGCCGATCTCGGGGCCGTAACCGTCGTCGTACTGGAGTGGGGTCTCGCTGCTCACCCCACGAGGGTACGGGGGGCGGGCTCCTCGGTGACGGGCCGCTGTTCCGGCACCTCCCCGGTGCGCGACAGCAGCCGATCCCGGCCGCGCCGGACCCGGGCGCCCAGCCAGACCAGGAAGACGGTCGGCAGGAACACGGCGTCGGCCGCGATCATGGCCAGCGAGAAGAACGGCAGGCCCAGCAGCAGCGCGATGCCCGCGTGCTCCAGCATCATCGCCACCAGCAGGACGTTCTTGACCCGCCGGTTGAACAAGGTGAAGGGGAAGGCGACCTGCACGATCACCGTGCCGTACGTCAGCACCATGACCATCACGCCGCTGGCGGCCAGCAGATCGGACAGGAACGGCCATGGGGTGAAGTAGTCCAGCTTGAGCGGGTAGTACAGCGCCGTGCCGTCCTGCCAGCGCGACCCCTGGATCTTGTACCAGCCGGCCGTGGCGTAGATCAGGCACACCTCGGCCATGATCACGGCGAGCGCGGCGTTGTGGACGAGATTGGCGAGGACGTCGGCCAGGACCCGCGGCTGACCGGGCGCGTACCGGCACACCAGCCACCACAGCCCCTGCGCCGCCCACAGCAGCCACAGCAGTACCAGCAGCCACATCTCGCCGGTCCGGTCGATGAACAGCGTCGCCGCCACCAGCCCGAACGCCAGCACACCCCACAGCACGGGCCCGAGCACATCCCGCCGGGGCTCCGGGCGGGCCGCCCGGCGGGCATCGAGGGACCAGACCTGGCTGCACCGGGTCAGCACGAGGTAGAGGGCCATCAGGTGGATGACGTTGTCGCCGCCGTCGCCCATGAAGATGGAGCGGTTCTGGAGGGAGAGCACGCCCACCATGAAGAGCACCGACATGGTGCGGGTGCGCCAGCCGATCAGCAGCAGGGCGCTGGACAGCACGGCGAGCGCGTACACGGCCTCGAACCACAGGGCGCTGTCCGACCACATCAGGACCGTGAAGGCATGGTTGTTCGCGATGAGCTGCTGGCCCATGTCCCACGCCCAGGGGCCGTCCGGCCCGTACAGCTCATGGCGGTGGGGGAACTCGCGCAGCAGGAACAGCAGCCAGGCGGCGGCGAAGCCGATGCGTACGACGGCGGTCTGGTACGGGCCGAGGGCCGCGCCGGTGACCCGCTGGATGGCGCGGGCGAGCCGGCGGTCGAGCGGCTCGGTACGGGTGCGGGCGGAGGCGCGGACGGGGGTGCTGCTCTGGCTCACTTGTCCGCCTCCGTACGGCCGCCGTCGACACCACCGGGCAGGTCGGCGGCGGTCACGGTCCACCACGGGAGGACCCGGTAGTAGGGCCGGGTGTCGGTCTTCTCGTCACTCCAGACGGGAGCCTCCACGCCCCGCGTGACCGAGCGGAGCTGTATGCGCTCGATCCTGCCGCCGAGCTGGTGCCCTTCGAGCCGCAGCATGGCGATGCGCCGGATGTAGCGCTCGGAGAGCTGACCGCGAAGGCCGTTGGGGCGGTTGTCGTTGGTGTGCGAGTTCACGAAGAAGTCCCAGCCCCTGCGGAGCTCGTTCTGGTTCACATGGCTGGGGAGGGGGTTGCCCCGGATCGCTTCGCCGTCGTCGCCGCTGAGGTCGAACCACCCGGTGGTCCTGCGCCGGCCGTCGTCACCGACGACCTCGGCGCGGGCGTGGACGGCGATGTTCTGCTGGAGCGGGTTGGGGGCGAAGAGCTTCCAGTTCTGCTCGAACTCGGGGAAGACCCAGTCGTCCACGGCCTCGCCGTGCTGCTTGGTGAGCGTGTTCGAGGGCGCGACGTGCAGGAACGCCATCGCCAGATGGACGCAGGCGAACATCCCGACGACTGCGAGCGAGACGGCCGCCACGATCTGGTACGGCAACGACAGTGCGGCTATCCCCACGCCCGGCCCCGGCGGATCCCCGTCCGCCCCGACCGCCAGCGCCCCTTCCCGCTCCCGGTCGGCCCGCTCCCCGGCCCGCTCGTCGTCGGCTCGCTCCACAGCCCCGACGGCCCACCGCGGCCTACCCCCGGACGGCCCGGCCACCCGCGCCCCGCTCCCGGGACGGCTCCCCGATGCGGGGGCGTCCGATGCGGTGGCGCCCGACGGGGCGACCGGCGCGGCGTCCGCACCGGGCGCGGTGCCACTCCCCGGCGCGGAGGCGCCCGTCACGGCGTCCGGCGCGGGGGCGGCGTCCGGGCCGTGCGCGGAGCCCGGCGTTGCGGCACCGGGTGCCGACGGGGCGTCGGAGGCGGGCTTCGCCCGGTCGGCGTAGTCGGGGGCGGTGGATGTGCGGGCGGGTGCCGGCCGGGGCTCGGGTGCCGGTCCGGGGCTGGGTTCCGGGCCGGAGGCGGGGGCGGGCTCAGGGGTGGCCGGAGGGGTCACGGGGGCGGAGCCTTCCGTGTCGGTGGCGCGCTGGGCGCGGCCACCGGCCTCCTTGTCGTACGAGTCCATCCCGCCCCGTCCCCGTTCCCGATCGATCCGCCGGAGTTATCCACAGGGTTGACACCATACGGGCCGCCGACTCACCATTGAAGTCATTCAACCGAACGATCGGTCGGTAGGGGGCCCGATGACGGCAGTGACTGCGGACACGCAGGAGGCGTACGAGGCGGCGTTCGACGCCGCCGTGGCCGCCGACGAGCGGATCGAGCCGCGCGACTGGATGCCGGACGCCTATCGCGCCACACTCGTCCGGCAGATCGCCCAGCACGCCCACTCCGAGATCATCGGCATGCAACCGGAGGCGAACTGGATCACTCGCGCGCCCTCCCTCCGGCGCAAGGCGATCCTGATGGCCAAGGTGCAGGACGAGGCCGGGCACGGGTTGTATCTCTACAGCGCCGCCGAGACCCTCGGCACCGGCCGTGACGAGCTGCTGGACAAGCTCCACACCGGCCGCCAGAAGTACTCCTCGATCTTCAACTACCCCACGCTGACCTGGGCCGACGTCGGCGCCATCGGTTGGCTCGTGGACGGCGCGGCGATCACCAACCAGGTGCCGCTGTGCCGCTGCTCCTACGGCCCCTACGCCCGCGCGATGGTCCGGATCTGCAAGGAGGAGTCGTTCCACCAGCGCCAGGGGTACGAGTCGCTCCTCGCCCTCTCGCGCGGGACGCCCGAGCAGCACGCGATGGCGCAGGACGCGGTGAACCGCTGGTGGTGGCCGTCGCTGATGATGTTCGGCCCGCCGGACGACGAGTCGTCGCACTCGGCGCAGTCCATGGCCTGGAAGATCAAGCGGCACTCGAACGACGAGCTGCGCCAGCGGTTCGTCGACATCTGCGTCCCCCAGGCGGAGACGCTCGGCCTCACCCTCCCCGACCCGGACCTCCGGTGGAACGAGGAGCGCGGGCACTACGACTTCGGTCCCATCGACTGGACCGAGTTCTGGGAAGTCCTCAAGGGCAACGGGCCCTGCAACGAACAGCGCATCACCCAGCGCCGCCGCGCCCACGAGGAAGGCGCCTGGGTCAGGGAGGCCGCGGCTGCGTACGCGGCCAAGCACGGGGAGGCGACGGCATGACGACCAGCGACTGGCCGCTGTGGGAGGTGTTCGTGCGCTCGCGCCGCGGGCTGTCCCACACGCACGCGGGAAGCCTGCATGCGCCGGACGCGCAGATGGCGCTGCGCAACGCCCGTGACCTGTACACCCGCCGCAGTGAGGGTGTCTCCATCTGGGTGGTGCCGTCCGCCGCGATCACCGCTTCCTCGCCCGACGAGAAGGACCCGTTCTTCGAGCCGGCCGCCGACAAGCCCTACCGGCACCCGACCTTCTACGAGGTCCCGGAGGGGGTGAAGAACCTGTGACCGCCACCGTGAGCACCGCCGCCGCGCTCGCCCTCGGCGACGACGCACTGGTGCTGTCGCACCGGCTGGGGGAGTGGGCCAGCCACGCCCCTGTCCTGGAGGAGGAGGTCGCGCTGGCCAACATCGCCCTGGACCTTCTCGGCCAGGCGCGGGTGCTGCTGTCCCTCGTCGGAGACGAGGACGAACTGGCCTACCTGCGCGAGGAGCGGGCGTTCCGCAACATCCAGTTGGTCGAGCAGCCGAACGGCGACTTCGCCCACACCATCGCCCGGCAGTTGTACTTCTCCACCTACCAGCGGCTGCTGTACGGCCGCCTGGCGGCAGCCGGCGCCGCCGACGGCGGTGAGCTGACCGGCCTCGCTGCCAAGGCGGTCAAGGAGGTCGCGTACCACCAGGACCACGCCGAGCAGTGGACGCTGCGCCTGGGCGACGGCACCACCGAGAGCCACGAGCGGATGCAGCGGGCCTGCACGGCGCTGTGGCGCTTCACGGGCGAGCTGTTCCAGCCGGTCGAGGGGCTGGACGTCGACTGGCGGGAGCTCGAGTCGGACTGGCTGGCGTCGGTGACGGCGGTCCTGGAGCGGGCCACGCTCACCGTCCCGGACGGCCCCCGCACGGGAGCGTGGAGCGCCGGTGCGGGTCGTCAGGGCCTGCACACCGAGAGCTTCGGCCGGATGCTCGCCGAGATGCAGCACCTGCACCGCAGCCACCCGGGGGCGTCATGGTGACCGGCACGGCGGAGTTGACGGCGCTGGAGGAAGAGCTGAGCCGGCTGGCCGGTTCGGTGCCCGACCCCGAGCTGCCCGTCCTCACGCTGGAGGAGCTCGGCGTGCTGCGCGGGGTGCACGTCCTCGCGCCCGGCCGGGTCCGCGTCGAGTTGACCCCGACGTACACCGGCTGCCCGGCCGTCGAGGCGATGTCCTCGGACATCGAGCGCGTACTGCACGAGCACGGCATGGCGGAGGTCTCGGTCGTCACGGTCCTCTCCCCCGCCTGGTCGACCGACGACATCAGCGCGGAGGGGCGCCGCAAGCTCGCCGAGTTCGGCATAGCGCCGCCCCGTCACCAGGGCGCCGGCTCCGGTCCGGTGCCGGTCACGCTGGCCATCCGCTGCCCGCACTGCGGCTCGACCGAGACCGAGCTGCTGAGCCGCTTCTCGTCCACCGCCTGCAAGGCGCTGCGCCGCTGCACCGCCTGCCGCGAACCGTTCGACCACTTCAAGGAGTTGTAGATGTTCCATCCGCTCCGCGTGAGCGAGGTCGAGCGGCTCACGGACGACTCGGTCGCCGTCACCTTCGAGGTGCCGCCCGAGCTGAGCGAGGCCTTCCGCCACATCCCCGGCCAGCACCTCGCGCTGCGCCGCGAGAGCACCAGCGGCGAGGAGATCCGCCGTACGTACTCGATCTGCTCACCCGCCGCCCCCGAGGGCGAGGACCCCGTGCTGCGGGTGGGCATCCGGCTGGTGGAGGGCGGCGAGTTCTCCACGTACGCGCTCAAGGAGCTCCAGGTCGGCGACACGGTCGAGGTCATGGAGCCGATGGGCCGGTTCCTGCTGCGTCCGCGGCCCGGGACCTTCGCGGCGATCGTGGGCGGCAGCGGGATCACCCCCGTGCTGTCCATGGCCTCGACGCTGCTGGCCCGCGAACCGGAGGCCCGGTTCTGCCTGATACGCAGTGACCGTACGGCCGCCTCGACGATGTTCCTGGAGGAGGTCGCCGACCTCAAGGACCGGTTCCCCGACCGCTTCCAGCTCGTGACCGTGCTGTCGCGGGAGGAGCAGCAGGCGGGACTGCCGTCCGGGCGGCTGGACCAGGAACGGCTGACCGGGCTACTGCCGGCGCTGCTGCGGGTCGACGAGGTGGACGGCTGGTTCCTCTGCGGTCCGTTCGGTCTGGTCATGGCTGCCGAACGGGCGCTGCGGGGGCTCGGCGTGGACCGGGCCCGTATCCACCAGGAGATCTTCCACGTGGACGACGGTTCGGCGCCGGTGGCCGTACGGGCGGCCGCGATACCCGCGCACGCCACGCTCACCGCGACCCTCGACGGCCGGTCCGGCACCTGGCCGGTGCGCGAGGGGGAGTCGCTGCTGGAGACGGTGCTGCGCAGCCGCGCGGACGCGCCCTACGCCTGCAAGGGCGGGGTCTGCGGCACGTGCCGCGCGTTCCTGGTCAACGGCGAGGTGCGGATGGACCGCAACTACGCGCTGGAGAGCGAGGAGACCGACGCCGGTTACGTACTGGCCTGCCAGTCGCACCCGGTGACACCGGAGGTGGAGCTCGACTTCGACCGCTGAGCCCATTCCCTTCCCCTAGAACCTGTTCTATCTTGACGCTCCGTCAGATGAAGCGGCGCCGGGAGGGGCAGGGCTGTGGACTTCACCTTCAGCGAGGAGCAGCAGGCGGCGGTCGAGGCGGCGAAGGCGGTCTTCTCGGGCGTCGCGCCCGACGGCGTACCGAGCCCCGCGCTCACGCCGGGCGCGGTGGCCGAGGAGTTCGACCGGCCGCTGTGGGCCAGGCTCGCGGCGGCGGACCTGCTGAGTCTGGTGCTGGCGCCCGCGCACGGTGGCGCCGGCTTGGACCCCATCGCGCTCTGCCTGGTGCTGCGCGAGTCGGCCAAGGTGCTGGCCCGGGTGCCGCTGCTGGAGACCAGCGCGGTCGCGATGACCCTGGACCGCCACGGCGACCCGGACATGGCCGCCGAGCTGCTCCCCCGGGTCGGCCGCGGTGACCTGGTGCTCACGGTGGGCGCCAACGGCCGCAGCGGCCACGACCCGGCTGAGCTCGCGGTGACGGCCCGCCGGGACGGTGACTGCTGGGTGCTCGACGGGGTGCAGACGGGCGTCCCGTGGGCGCGGTGCGCGGACCGTGTCGCCATACCGGCGCACACGCCCGAAGGCCGCACGATCATCGCGCTGGTGCCGCCCGCTCACGACGGGCTCACCCTCGCCGACCAGGTCTCCACGAACGGCGAGCTGCTCGCCGAGGCACGGCTCGACTCCGTGCGCCTCACCGCCCCCGAGGTGATCGACGCCGAGGGCGCCTGGGAGTGGCTGCGCGGACTGCTCACCACCGGGACGTGCGCACTGGCGCTGGGCCTCGGGGAGGCCGTGCTCGCGATGACCGCGGCGTACACCGGCAAACGGGAACAGTTCGGGTTCCCGGTCGCGACCTTCCAGGCGGTCGCCGTCCAGGCCGCCGACCGTTACATCGACCTGCGCGCCATGGAGGTCACCCTCTGGCAGGCGGCCTGGCGGATCGGCTCCGGCGCCGCCGGGGCGCTGCCCGCCTCCGGGGACATCGCGGTGGCGAAGATCTGGGCCTCCGAAGGCGTACGGCGGGTCGTGCAGACCGCCCAGCACCTGCACGGCGGCTTCGGCGCCGACACCGACTACCCCCTGCACCGCTACCACGCCTGGGCCAAGCACCTGGAACTCTCACTCGGCCCGGCCGCGGCCCACGAGGAGACCCTCGGCGACCTCCTGGCCGCACACCCCCTGGCCTGACGCCCCCGCTCGGCCCCACCGGCCGCCCACGCCCGTGACCGAGCCGGCCGCCCGCCGCGGTCAAGCGCACCGGTCGGCGCACCCCTCAACCGAGCCCGCCAACGCCTCGCCGACCGCGCCCCGCCGACCGCGCGCACCCGCCCTGCACCGGCCGACCGCGCGCACCCACTCGTAGGCACCGACCGACCGCGCCCGCCCAACCGAGCCGACCAGCCGACCAGCCGACCACCGACCAGCCGACCGCCCGCGGCTAGAGCACGAAGGCCGGGCTGCCGTTGTCGGTGACGATGGGGCGGCCGGCGCCTTCCCAGGCGAGCATGCCGCCGTCGATGTTCACGGCGTCGATGCCCTGCTGGACCAGGTACTGGGTCACCTGGGCCGACCGGCCACCGACGCGGCACATGACGTAGGCGCGGCGACCGTCGGCGACCGCTTCGGTCACCTCACCGAACCGGGCCACGAAGTCGCTCATCGGCACGTGCAGGGCGCCCTCGACGTGCCCGGCCGCCCACTCGTCGGCCTCACGGACGTCGAGCACAAGCCCGTCGGCCGGGACGGACGCGACGTCCACGGTGGGCAGCGGTGCGAAGTTCATGGATCAGGCCTTCTTTCGTCGGTGCGCTGGTCGATGGGGCTACCTTCCGACGCTACTGCACAAGCGCGGCCAGCTCCGCCTCACGCTCGGCGACCTGCGCCAGCAGTTGCTCGGCGACCTCCTCCAGCAGCCGGTCCGGGTCGTCGGGCGCCATCCGCAGCATCGCGCCGATCGCGCTGTCCTCCAGGTCCCGCGCGACCACGGTCAGCAGTTCCTTGCGCCGGGCCAGCCATTCGAGCCTGGCGTACAGCTCCTCGCTCTCGCTGAGCCGTGTGGCCGCCGGCGCCGGACCCGCCGCCCATTCCTCGGACAGCTCCCGCAGCAGGGCCTCGTCCCCACGCCCGTACGCGGCGTTGACGCGGGTGATGAACTCCTCGCGCCGCTCCCGCTCCTTCTCGTCGCGCGCCAGGTCGGGGTGCGCCTTGCGGGCCAGCTCGCGGTACAGCTTGCGCGCCTCGTCGCTGGGCCGCACCCGCCGGGGCGGCTGCACCTGCCGATCGGTGAGCATCGCGGCGGCCTCGGGCGGCAGGCCGTCGGAGTCCATCCAGTCGCCGAACAGCTCGTCGACGCCCGGCATCGGCATCACCAGCGCCCGCGCGGACTGCGCCTTGCGCACATCCTCCGGATCTCCGGTACGGGCGGCCCTGGCCTCCGCGATCAGCGCGTCCAGCTCGTCCAGCCGTGTGTACATCGGGCCGAGCTTCTGGTGGTGCAGCCGGGAGAAGTTCTCCACCTCCACCCGGAACGTCTCCACCGCGATCTCGAACTCGATCAGTGCCTGTTCCGCCGCGCGCACCGCTCGTTCCAGCCGCGCCTCCGGGCGCTCGGCCTCGTCGGCCGCGCCGGAAGCCGCGCCGGAAGCCGCGCCGGAGGCGGCGTCGGGGGTGGGAGCACCGGTCACGTCGTCGTTCGGGGTCGTCACCCGACCAGCGTACGGGCGAGCGGGCCCCGCCCGTCACACCCCCAGCTCGGCGGCTATGCGCCCGCTCCTGACCGCCGTCAGCAGATCGGCGTGGTCCGCCTCCGTCCGGTCCGCGTACGCCACGGCGAACCGGGCCATCGCCTCGTCGAGCTCGTCGTTCTTGCCGCAGTATCCGGCGATCAGCCTGGGGTCGGCGCTGTGCGCGTGTGCCCGGGCCAGCAGGGCCCCGGTCATCCGCCCGTAGTCGTCGACCTGGTCGGCGGCCAGCGCGGCCGGGTCGACGCTCCCCTTGCGGTTGCGGAACTGCCGCACCTGGTACGGCCTGCCCTCGACCGTCGTCCAGCCCAGCAGGTTGTCGCTGACGACCTGCATGCGCTTCTGCCCGAGGACCACGCGCCGCCCCTCGTGCGCCACCTCCGCCACCGGGAAGCCCACCCGCGGCAGGTACGGCAGCAGCGCCGACGGCCGCGCCTCCTTCACCTGGAGCACCAGCGGCTCACCCCGGTGGTCCAGCAGCAGCACCACGTACGAACGCGTCCCCACGCTCCCGGTGCCCACCACCCGGAACGCCACGTCGTGGATCGCGTACCGCGCCAGCAGCGGCAGCCGGTCCTCCGGCAGCGTCTCCACGTACGCGCCCAGCGACGCGGCCACCGCCGCGGCCTCCTCGTCCGGCACCCGGCGCAGCACCGGCGGCGCGTCCACGAACCGCCGCCCGCCGTCCGGGCACTCCTCCGTCGCCTTGGCGGCGAACCGGGCGCTGGTGTTGCCCCGCGCCTTCTCCGCCACCCGCTCCAGCGTGCCGAGCAGGTCCCGGGCATCGGTGTGCGAGACGAGCTCCTCGTCGGCGATCGCGTTCCAGGCGTCCAGTACCGGCAGCCTGGCCAGCAGCCGCATGGTCCGCCGGTAGGCGCCCACCGCGTCGAACGCCGCCGCCCGGCACACGTCCTCGTCCGCGCCCGCCTCCCGCCCGGCGAGCACCAGCGACGTCGCCAGCCGCTTGACGTCCCACTCCCAGGGGCCGGCCACGGTCTCGTCGAAGTCGTTCAGGTCGATGACGAGCCGGCCGCGCGCGTCGCCGTACAGCCCGAAGTTCGCCGCGTGCGCGTCCCCGCATATCTGCGCGCCGATCCCGGTGACCGGCGTACCCGCCAGGTCGTGCGCCATCAGCCCGGCGGCGCCGCGCAGGAAGGCGAACGGCGTGGCGGCCATCCTGCCCACGCGTATCGGCGCCAGCCCCGGCACCCGGCCCCGGCTCGACTCCTCCACCGCCCGCACGGCATCCGGCCGCCCTGGCACCAACCGCAGCGAGCCGTGCGACGACCGGGGCACCTTCTCCCGCAGCGCCTTGCCCCGCTCCTTGGGCGAACCCGCCGCACCCCGCTCACCGTCCACGGCAGCGGCGAACCCCGGCACCACCGGTATGCGCGCACCGCCACCGCCGACACCACGCTGCGCCGGCACCGCCGTCCGGATGTCACCCATGAGTCCCGCCCCCGTCGACCATCGCCCAGTGGCCCCCGGCCCAGTGGCCGGGCCGCCAATCGCCAAGTTGCCCCAGACGGTACCGCCGCCCCCGGCCACCCGTCCCCGCCTGTGGATAACGGCGCGCAGCCGCGGTACCCGGGACGATCGAAGGGGCAAGGGCGGAGACGATCCAAGGGGCGAGGGCGGAGGTGACCCCCAGATGCCAGCCGGACGCTCAGTCGGGCGCACAGCCGGACGCTCGGTCGGACGCTCGGTCGGACGCTCGGTCGGACGCTCGGTCGGACGTGACGAGTCGGTCGACACCATCCAGCGCGAGCTGACCGCGTTCGCCCGCCGCGCCCGCGCCACGGCCGCGCGGCTCCACCCCGAGCTGTCGCTCGTCTCGTACACGCTGCTGACGCACATCGACGAGCAGCACGGCTGCCGCGCCACGGACCTCGCCGCCCACTACATGCTCGACAAGTCGACCGTGAGCCGGCAGGTCGCCACCCTTGAGAAGCTCGGGCTCGTCGAGCGCCGCCCCGACCCCGCCGACCACCGCGTCCAGGTGCTGCACCCCACCGAGGCGGGCACCCGGGCCCTGTCCTCCACCCACGCCAGCCGCCGCGCCGCCTACCGGGAACGTCTCGCGGACTGGTCCACGGAGGACCTCGACCGCTTCGCGGCCTACCTCCTCCGCTACAACCGCAACGCCTGAGAGCTTCCTCACACCCCGTCGGCCAGGAACACCCCGCCGACCCGACACTGCCCGAACACAGCAGAACGGGTGGCATCGTGATCGATGCCACCCGTTCCTGGTGGTGCGCGAGGGGGGAGTTGAACCCCCACGCCCTTGCGGGCACTGGAACCTGAATCCAGCGCGTCTGCCTATTCCGCCACCCGCGCATTGGGTGTTGCCGCTTGGTTCCCCACCGGTTTCCCGGTGCGATCGCCTGGCGACATCTGAAGATTAGCACGCCGCTGGAGGTGGATTCACATCCGTTTGTTTCGGGCACCCCGACGGCGAACAGAGAGGGGTAAGGGGAGAGGGAGCCGACGCGGAACCGGAACCCACACCCCGACCCGCCCGCACAACCGCCCGCCCGCACGACCGCCCGACCCGCACAGCCCACACCCCAGCCCGCCCGCACCACGGCCCCACCCGCACGACCGCACGACCGCACGACCCGCACGACCCGCACGACCCGCACGACAGGGAACGGCTTCGCGCCGTACCCACTCCTCCAGGGTGCACCTCAGGTGCGGGACACTGTCTGGAGGGCGCCTCTACGATCCCTGTGAGAGGTGACACTCGTCCACAGGCCAGAGAAGGGGAACCAGCCGATTTCCCGACGCGTGGATACGATCAGTAAGCAGTACCAGGACGGCAACGACGGAGGAGGTGCCCCATGGGAGTCCTGAAGCGTTTCGAGCAGCGTCTCGAAGGTCTGGTCAACGGCACCTTCGCCAAGGTCTTCAAGTCCGAGGTCCAGCCCGTCGAGATCGCGGGCGCCCTCCAGCGCGAGTGCGACAACAACGCCTCGATCTGGAACCGCGACCGTACGGTCGTCCCCAACGACTTCATCGTGGAACTGAGCGCGCCGGACTACGAGCGCCTCAGCCCGTACTCGGGTCAGCTCAGCGACGAGCTCTCGGGCCTGGTGCGCGACTACGCCAAGCAGCAGCGGTACACCTTCATGGGGCCGATCAAGGTCCACCTGGAGAAGGCGGACGACCTCGACACGGGTCTGTACCGGGTACGCAGCCGGACGCTCGCGTCGAGTACGTCACAGTCGCAGGCCCCGGCCGGTCCCGCGGGCCACGCCGGACACGCCGGTCACGCCGCGCCGCCGCCCGCCGGACGTCCCGGTGGGTACGGCTACCCTCCGGCCGGTGCCCCTCCGATGCCGGCGGCCCCGCCGCCCGGTATGAACCGTCCGCCCGCCGCCGGCCGCCCGCCGGGCCCGGCGGCACCCATGCCCGGCGCCCAGGTGCGCCGCTGGATCGAGATCAATGGCACCCGCCATCAGATCTCCCGCCCGACGCTGGTGCTGGGCCGCAGCACCGAGGCCGACGTGCGGATCGACGACCCCGGCGTATCGCGCCGTCACTGCGAGATCCGGACCGGAACGCCCTCGACGATCCAGGATCTCGGGTCCACCAACGGCATCGTGGTGGACGGGCAGCACACCACCCGCGCTACGCTCCGCGACGGCTCGCGGATCGTCGTGGGCAGTACCACCATCGTTTACCGGCAAGCCGAAGGGTGAAGCGGGGGCAATGTCAGAGCTGACCCTCACGGTCATGCGGTTGGGTTTCCTCGCCGTACTGTGGCTGTTCGTCATCGTGGCCGTTCAGGTCATCCGCAGCGACCTGTTCGGTACGCGCGTCACGCAGCGGGGTTCGCGCCGCGAGGGCGCGCGTCCGCAGCAGGCCGCCCGCCAGCAGGCCGCGCCGCCGCAGCAGCGCCAGCAGTCCGGCCGCCAGCGGCGCGGGGCCCCGACCAAGCTGGTCGTCTCCGAGGGCACCCTCACGGGCACCACGGTCGCCCTCCAGGGCCAGACGATCACCCTGGGCCGTGCGCACGACTCCACGATCGTCCTGGACGACGACTACGCGTCCAGCAGGCATGCCAGGATCTACCCGGACCGTGACGGCCAGTGGATCGTCGAGGATCTCGGGTCCACCAACGGCACGTATCTCGACCGGACCCGACTCACCACCCCGACACCCATTCCGCTGGGCGCGCCGATCCGCATCGGCAAGACCGTCATCGAGCTGCGGAAGTAGTACGACAATGAGCGAGCGGAGCGAGCGAGCCGCAGCGGTGCCCACAGGTGACCGGCACAGGCTCCCGACCGGAGGGTGGGCAGTGTGGCTCGAGACCGGCTGTACCCGGAGGCGTCGGAGTCGACAGGGCAGGTGCGCATGAGTCTGTCACTGCGTTTCGCCGCCGGATCGCACAAGGGCATGATCCGCGAGGGCAACGAGGACTCGGGGTACGCCGGTCCCCGCCTGCTCGCGATCGCCGACGGCATGGGCGGCCAGGCCGCCGGTGAGGTCGCCTCCTCCGAGGTGATCTCCACGCTCGTCACGCTCGACGACGACGTGCCCGGCTCCGACATCCTCACCTCGCTCGGTACGGCGGTGCAGCGCGCCAACGACCAGCTCCGGCTGATGGTCGAGGAGGACCCGCAGCTCGAGGGCATGGGCACCACCCTGACCGCCCTGCTGTGGACGGGTCAGCGGCTCGGCCTGGTCCACGTCGGCGACTCCCGCGCGTACCTGCTGCGCGACGGCGTCCTGACGCAGATCACCCAGGACCACACGTGGGTGCAGCGCCTCGTCGACGAGGGCCGCATCACCGAGGAGGAGGCCACCACCCACCCGCAGCGCTCCCTGCTGATGCGCGCGCTGGGCAGTGGCGACCACGTCGAGCCCGACCTCTCCATCCGGGAGGTACGGGCCGGAGACCGGTACCTGATCTGCTCCGACGGCCTGTCCGGCGTCGTCTCCCACCAGACGATGGAGGAGACCCTCGCCAGCTACCAGGGCCCGCAGGAGACCGTCCAGGACCTGATCCAGCTCGCGCTGCGCGGCGGCGGCCCGGACAACATCACCGTGATCGTCGCGGACGTCCTCGACGTCGACGGCGGCGACACCCTCGCCGGTCAGCTCAGCGACACGCCGGTCATCGTGGGCGCGGTCGCCGAGAACCAGCAGCAGCTCAACGACGGCGGCGCCATGGAGACCCCGGCGGGCCGTGCCGCCGGTCTCGGCCGCCAGGCCCCGCAGCCGCCCGGCGGCGGGTTCGGCCCGCCCGGCAGCGGCGACGACCTCGGGTACGGCGGCATGCCGCCGGAGGGCGGCTTCGGCGCGTACAGCGACGAGGACTTCACCAAGCCGCGCAGTGGCCGCAAGTGGCTGAAGAGATCGTTCTTCATCGTGCTCGCCCTCGCCGTGGTCGGCGGCGCGACGTACGGCGGCTACCGCTGGACCCAGACCCAGTACTACGTCGGCACCAAGGACGAGCACGTCGCGCTCTACCGCGGCATCAGCCAGGACCTGGCGTGGGTCTCGCTCTCGAAGGTCGAGAAGGACCACCCCGAGATCGAACTCAAGTACCTCCCCGACTACCAGCGCAAGCAGGTCGAGGAGACCATCGCCGGCGGCAGCCTCGACAAGGCCCAGGACAAGATCGAGGAGCTCGCCGTCCAGGCGTCCGCCTGCAAGAAGCAGGAGCAGCGCCAGGCGGCGGCCGACCGGGTGCCGGCCGCGCCTCCCGGGGAGGGCCAGGCCGGCGGCACGACCGGCCTGCCGACCGAACCCACGCCGAAGCCCACCACCAGCACCGCAGCCACTCCCACTCCGGGCCCCACCCTCTCGGAGGAGGAGCAGAAGCTGGCCTCGAACTGCGGCAAGAGCTAAGCACCCGTAGGGGGGCCTTTCACCACCATGAGCGTTGTCACCAACACGACCACCATCGGCGCGATCGACCTGCCGAGCCGCCGGAACACCGAACTGGCGCTGCTCGGCTTCGCCGTCGCCATCCCGGTGTTCGCCTACCTCAACGTGGGCCTCGCCATCGACGGCAAGGTCCCGGCGGGCATGCTCGGCTACGGCATCGGGCTGGGCCTGCTGGCCGGCATCGCCCACCTGCTGGTGCGGAGGTTCGCGAAGTACGCGGACCCGATCCTGCTGCCGCTGGCGACACTGCTCAACGGGCTCGGCCTGGTGCTGATCTGGCGGCTGGACCAGTCGCCGCGCATCATCGCGCGGTACGACACCTTCACGCCGGACGCGCCCAAGCAGCTCATGTACTCCGCGATCGGCGTCGCGCTGTTCCTGCTGGTGCTGATGTTCCTGAAGGACCACCGCGTCCTCCAGCGCTACACGTACATCTCCATGGTGGTGGCGGTCGTCCTGCTGCTGCTCCCCCTGGTGCCGGGTCTCGGCTCGGACGTCTTCGGCGCCAAGATCTGGATCAAGGTCGGGCCGTTCTCCATCCAGCCCGGTGAGTTCGCGAAGATCGTGATCGCGGTCTTCTTCTCCGGCTACCTGATGGTCAAGCGGGACGCCCTGGCCCTGGCCAGCCGCCGTTTCATGGGGCTCTACCTGCCCCGCGGCCGTGACCTCGGCCCCATCCTCACCATCTGGGCCGTCAGCCTGCTCATCCTGGTCTTCGAGAACGACCTCGGTACGTCGCTGCTGTTCTTCGGCATGTTCGTGATCATGCTGTACGTGGCGACCGAGCGGACGAGCTGGATCATCATGGGTCTGCTGATGGCGGTGGGCGGCGCGGTGGTCGTCGGCTCGACCGCCACCCACGTCAAGTCCCGTGTCGCCGCGTGGCTCGACCCCTTCGGGTGCATCAAGACGGCCCCCGAGGGCTCCAACATGGCCGCCGCCTGCGACCAGATGACCCAGGTGCTGATGTCCTTCGGGTCCGGCGGCACCCTCGGCACGGGTCTCGGCCAGGGCAATTCCGACCTGATCGGCTTCGCCGCCAACTCCGACTTCATCTTCGCCACCGTCGGCGAGGAGCTCGGCCTGGCCGGCGTGATGGCGTTCCTGCTGATGTACGCGCTGATCGTCGAGCGAGGCATCCGTACCGCGCTCGCCGCCCGCGACCCGTTCGGCAAGCTGCTGGCGATGGGCCTGTCCGGGGCCTTCGCCCTCCAGATCTTCGTCGTCGCCGGCGGCGTCATGGGCCTCATCCCGCTGACCGGTATGACCATGCCGTTCCTCGCGTACGGCGGTTCCTCCGTGATCGCCAACTGGGCGCTGATCGCGATCCTGCTCCGGATCAGCGACACCGCCCGCCGTCCCGCGCCGGCACCCGCCCCGTCCCCCGACGCCGAGATGACCCAGGTGGTCCGACCGTGAACAAGCCCCTGCGCCATGTCGCGATCTTCTGCGGCCTGCTGGTGCTCGCCCTCCTCATCCGGGACAACTGGATCCAGTACGTCCGCGCCGGCGAACTCAGCTCCCACGAGAAGAACCGCCGGGTGACCATCGAGCGGTACGCCAACCCGCGCGGCAACATCATCGTGGACGGCAAGCCGATCACCGGTTCCGTCGACTCCAAGGACCCCTTCTACCGGTACAAGCGCACCTACGTGGACGGCCCCATGTGGGCGCCCGTCACCGGGTACGCCTCGCAGGCGTTCGACGCCAACCAGCTCGAGAAGCTCGAGGACGGCATCCTCACCGGCAACGACGACCGGCTGTTCTTCGACCGCACCATGTCGATGTTCACCGGCGAGAAGAAGAAGGGCGGCGACGTCGTCACCACCCTCAGCGGCGCCGCCCAGAAGGCCGCCTTCGAGGGCCTCGGTGACAAGAAGGGCGCCGTCGCCGCGATCGAGCCGTCGACCGGCAAGATCCTGGCGCTGGCGTCGACCCCCTCGTACGACCCGTCCTCCTTCGCCGGTTACCACGACAAGGACGCCAAGGCGTGGCAGGCGCTGGAGAAGGACAAGGACAAGCCGAAGCAGAACCGCGCGCTGCGCGAGATCTACCCGCCCGGCTCCACCTTCAAGGTGCTGACGGCCGCCGCGGCGCTGGAGCACGGCAAGGTCACCGACATCAACGCGGCGACCGATACGCCCGAGCCGTACCTCCTGCCCGACACGACCACGCCGATGAAGAACCACGCCCGGGGCTGCGAGAACGCCACCCTGATGTACGCGATGGAGTGGTCCTGCAACTCGGTCTTCGCCAAGCTCGGCCATGAGGTCGGCCGCGACAACATGGTGAAGTTCGCGGAGAAGTTCGGCTTCAACAACGCGGAGATCGACACCCCGGTCCGCGCCTCCATGTCCGTCTACGACAAGAACATGGACCGGCCGCAGAACGCGCTGTCCTCCATCGGCCAGTTCAACACCGCGACCACCCCGCTCCAGATGGCCATGGTCGCCGCGGCGATCGCCAACGACGGCAAGCTGATGAAGCCGTACATGGTGGACGAGCTGCGCTCCCCGGACCTGGACGTGCTGGAGAAGCACGAGCCGGAGGAGATGAGCCAGCCGATGTCGGCGAAGACGGCTCAGCTCGTCCAGCAGATGATGGAGAGCGTCGTCGACAACGGCACCGGTAGCTCCGCGAAGATCCGCGGCGTGAAGGTCGGCGGCAAGACCGGTACCGCCCAGCACGGCGAGCTGAACAAGGCCCGCCCGTACGCCTGGTTCATCTCGTACGCCAAGACCGACAGCGGCTCCCCGGTCGCCGTCGCCGTCGTGGTCGAGGACTCCAAGGCCACCCGTGACGACATCAGCGGTGGCGGCCTGGCCGGGCCCATCGCCCACGATGTGATGAAGGCGGTACTCGACAGCAAGAAGTGACGCGCGAGCCGCGGCCGCACCTGAGTGCCGGTGTGTACCGGTCCCGTATCAGGTAGTGGTCGCGGTCCGATCGACTTCCCGTGGCCGGTAGCGTATGCGCGAACAGCACACCGCCGGACCACACAGAGGGGTGCGGTCGGGACTGACGGAGAGGGCTGGAACAGTTATGGAAGAGCCGCGTCGCCTCGGCGGCCGGTACGAGCTGGGCTCGGTGCTCGGCCGTGGTGGCATGGCGGAGGTCTACCTCGCCCACGACACCCGGCTCGGCCGCACCGTCGCCGTGAAGACGCTGCGGGCCGACCTCGCCCGTGACCCGTCCTTCCAGGCCCGGTTCCGCCGTGAGGCCCAGTCGGCCGCCTCGCTCAACCACCCGGCGATCGTCGCGGTCTACGACACCGGCGAGGACTACGTCGACAACATCTCCATCCCGTACATCGTGATGGAGTACGTCGACGGCTCCACCCTGCGTGAGCTTCTTCACTCGGGGCGCAAGCTGCTGCCCGAGCGCACGCTGGAGATGACGGTCGGCATCCTCCAGGCGCTGGAGTACTCGCACCGGGCCGGCATCGTCCACCGTGACATCAAGCCGGCGAACGTCATGCTGACGCGCACCGGCCAGGTCAAGGTCATGGACTTCGGCATCGCCCGCGCCATGGGCGACGCCGGGATGACCATGACGCAGACCGCGGCCGTGATCGGCACCGCCCAGTACCTCTCCCCGGAGCAGGCCAAGGGCGAGCAGGTCGACGCCCGGTCCGACCTGTACTCCACCGGCTGCCTGCTGTACGAGCTGCTGACCGTCCGCCCGCCGTTCGTGGGCGACTCGCCGGTCGCGGTGGCGTACCAGCACGTACGCGAGGAGCCGCAGCCGCCCAGCAACTTCGACCCCGAGATCACGCCCGAGATGGACGCCATCGTCCTGAAGGCGCTGGTCAAGGACCCCGACTACCGCTACCAGTCGGCCGACGAGATGCGCGCCGACATCGAGGCGTGCCTCGACGGCCAGCCGGTCGCCGCGACGGCGGCGATGGGCGCCGTCGGGTACGGCGGGGGCTACGGCCCGGACGACCAGGCGACCACCGCGATGCGCCAGGCCGACCCGGCCGGGCAGACGTCGATGCTGCCGCCGATGAACCCGGACGACGGCGGTTTCGGCTACGACGACCGCCCGGACCGCCGCCGCGGCGGCCAGCGGAAGTCGAACCTCTCGACGATCCTGCTGATCCTGGCGGGCATCCTGGTGCTGGTCGGCGCGATCCTGATCGGCAAGGCCGTCTTCGACAACCAGGGCGGCGGCTCGGACCCGATCGACGTACCGCAGGTGGTGGGCAAGCCCTTCGCGGAGGCCGAGGAGACGGTGGAGAAGGCCGGGCTGAAGATCGCCCGGTCCGGTTCGGAGGCCTGTGACCGCCCGAAGGGCGTGATCTGCAGCCAGTCGCCCGAGACCGGCACGTTGCAGGAGGGCGAGACCATCACGGTCGTCGTCTCCGAGGGCGCCGCCAAGATCGAGGTGCCGAGCGTCGTGGAGCAGTCGGAGAACACCGCTCGGGAGAACCTGGAGAACAAGGGCTTCACCGTCAAGGTCGAGTACAAGGAGTCCGACCAGGACGCGGGCGAGGTGCTGTCCCAGGACCCGCCGGGTGGCACCCAGGCCGAGAAGGGCACCGAGGTCACCATCACGGTGTCCAAGCAGGCCGAACGCAACGTACCGCCGGTCACGGGCCAGCAGTTCGACGCCGCGAAGTCCCAGCTCGAAACGCTCGGCTTCACGGTCAAGCGGGAGGACGTCGACTCCGACCAGCCCGCGAACACCGTGGTCGGGCAGAGCCCCGAGGGCGACACCAAGGCGCCCAAGGGCAGCGAGGTGACCCTCAAGGTCTCCAAGGGCCCGCAGCAGCAGCAGGTCCCGGTGCCCGAGATGCGGACGCAGACGGTGGGCCAGGCCAAGCAGACGCTGGGCGCCAGCGGCTTCACCAACATCCAGGTCGCCCAGGGCTGCCCGGCCGATGACAACGCCATCGTGACCGACAGCGACCCGAAGCCCGGTACCCCGGTGGACCCGGCGTCCACCACCGTCACGCTGACGACCCTGGGCTGCCAGGGCGGCAACGGCGGCGGCAACGGCAACAACGGCGACAACGACGAGGACAGCGGCTTCTTCGGCGGCCCGTCCGGGATCAGCGTCCGCGAGCGGGACTGATACCGCTCACGGACGGCGAGCACGGTCGGCCACCACGTACGGCTGACACGTACGGCGGAGGCATACGGCGGACCCGTACGGCAGAGCCCCGGCACCCTGTGGAGGGTGCCGGGGCTCCGTCGTTCGTCCGGCTCAGCGCAGCTCCGCCGGGGGTGTGCGGGCGCTGTCGACCTTCTCGGTGCGCTCCAGCTCGCCCCAGACGATGTAGCGGTAGTCGGAGGTGTACATCGGCGTGCAGGTCGTGAGCGTGATGTAGCGGCCCGGCTTGGTCCTGCCCGACTCCTTCGGGACCGGCTGGAGGACGTCCACGTTGAACTTCGACGTCTCCGGGAGCGTTTTGTAGACCTTGTAGACGTACCAGGTGTCCTTGGTCTCGAAGATGATCGAGTCGCCGGTCTTGAGCTTGTGGATGTTGTGGAACTTCGCCCCGTGCCCGTCGCGGTGCGCTGCCAGCGTGAAGTTGCCCTGCTTGGCGGAGGGGAGGGCGGACTTGACCGGGGCGGTGTAGTAGCCGGCGACGCCGTTGTTGAGGGTCTTGGGGTCGGTGCCCTTCTTGACCAGCACCTCGCCGTTCTTCATCGCGGGTACGTGGAGGAAGCCGATGCCGTCCTTGGTGTCGAGGGCGCCGGGGCCCGTGGACGCCCAGTGGTCGCGCACCTCGTCGCCCTGTTTGTCGGCCGCGCGGTCGGCCAGGACGTTCGTCCACCACAGGGAGTAGACGACGAAGAGCCCCATGAGCACCCCAGCGGTGATCAACAGCTCGCCGAACACACTGATGACGCCGGCGATCCGGTTGCGCGCACGTGCCACTACATCTGTCCCGTCTGGAGGTCGAAGCCAGGCCGCCCTAGCCTACGAGCGCGTCCGGTTTCCCCTTGCTGCGCGGGCGTTCGTCGACCATCTTGCCCCACACGATCATGCGGTAGGTACTGGTGAACTCGGGCGTGCAGGTGGTGAGCGTGATGTACCGGCCCGGCCCGGTGAATCCGGAGCCCTCCGGCACGGGCTGGATCACCGACACGTTGGAGGGCGGGGTCTGCGGCAGGATGCTCGCCATCTCGTACGTGTAGTACGCGTCCTGCGTCTCGACGACGATCGGGTCGCCCGGGGTGAGCCTGTTGATGTAGCGGAAGGGCTCGCCATGGGTGTTGCGGTGCCCGGCGACCGCGAAGTTGCCCTGCTTGTCGGAGGGCATGGCGGTCTTGAGCGGGGGCTCGGCGTAGTGGCCGACCATGCCGCGGTCGAGCACCTTCTCCTTGTTGATGCCCTCGGCGATGGGCACGACGACGTCCAGCTTGGGGATGTACATGATCGCGAAGCCCTGGCCGGGCTCGAAGGCGTCGGGCTTGCGGCCCTCCGCCCAGGCGTCCTCGATGCCCTTCTTCGCCTTGTCGACCTCCAGTCCGGCGCGGATGTTCGTCCACCAGAGCTGGTACGTGACGAAGAGCAGCATCACGACGCCGAAGGTGATGAACACCTCGCCGACGATCCGGCTGGCGACGACGCCCACGCTGTCCTTGCGGGCGCGGGCGGCCCGCCGGGCCTCCACGCGGGTCAGCGGCCTGCCGGGGTCCTGGGAGGGCGGCGCGGCCGGCGCGGGTGAGGAGCCCTTGCGGCGGCGGCCGCGTCCCTTGGCGGCCTTGCGGCGCTCGGCGCGTCCGCCGGTCGCCGGGCGCTCGGGCGGCGCGGGAGACGGCCGCGGAGGCGCGGGGTCGGCCAGTATTCGGTGCGTGTCCTCCGTGCGGAGGGCCATCGTCTCGTCGTCCGGTACGGGGTCGGGGCCGGGGGCCCAGGTGGCCTCCGCGTACGGCACGGCATCCGGAAGATCCACTTCCGGCCGTGGCGGGTGCGCGGCCCGGAACCACGGCGAACCGTGCTCGTGCTCCGGGCGCACGGGGGTCACGCGACGGCCTTGCCCACCACCGGCGCGAGCCCTGCCGACCGGCCGACCGCACCGGTGTCGCCGCACTGCTCCAGCCAGTTGGCGAGCATGAGGTGCCCGTACTCGGTGAGCACCGACTCGGGGTGGAACTGGACGCCCTCCACGGCGAACTCGCGGTGCCGCAGCCCCATGATGATGCCGTCCTCGGTCCGCGCGGTGACCTCCAGCACGTCCGGCAGGTCGGCCGGCTCGGCGGCCAGCGAGTGGTACCGGGTCGCGGTGAACGGCGAGGGCAGCCCGGCGAAGACGCCCCGCCCCTCGTGCACGACCGGCGAGGTCTTGCCGTGCAGCAGCTCGGGCGCGCGGTCGACGACACCGCCGTACGCCACCGCCATCGACTGCATGCCGAGGCAGACGCCGAAGACCGGGATGCCGGTGTCGGCGCAGTGGCGCACCATGTCGACGCAGACCCCGGCCTCCTCGGGGGTGCCGGGCCCGGGCGAGAGGAGGACGCCGTCGAAACCGTCCTGGGCGTGGCTCAGCTCGACCTCGTCGTTGCGGCGGACCTCGCACTCGGCACCGAGCTGGTACAGGTACTGGACCAGGTTGAAGACGAAGCTGTCGTAGTTGTCGACGACGAGAATGCGCGCGCTCACTGACCGTCCACCGTCACATCGTTGAACGGAAGCAGGGGTTCCGCCCAGGGGAACACGTACTGGAAGAGCACGTAGACCACCGCGAGGATCAGGACGAGCGAAATCAGTGCCCGCACCCACGCGTTGCCCGGCAGATGCCGCCAGATCCAGCCGTACATGACGCCTGCTGGTCCTTCCGTCGATGGTCGTCGAATGCCCTTCGATACCGCACCAGAGTACGGGGCGATCCCCGTGGCGCGGGTCACCTGTGGAAAGCCGGGGGCTTGCCCTGCGTCACAGGCCGGGTGGCCTCCAGCTCCGCCCAGGCGATCAGCCGGTGGCTGCTGCCCCACTCCGGGTCGCACGTGGTGAGCGTGAGGTACCGGCCGGGGGCGCCGAACCCGGACTTCGCCGGGACCGGGTCGACGACACCGGTGTCGCCGGGGACGGTGCGGTACGGCTCCCTCGCGACGCGGTACGTGAACCAGGTCGTCCCGTCGTTGAGGATCACCGCGTCACCGGGGCGCAGCGCGGGGAAGTCCTTGAAGGGGTCGCCGTACGTACGACGGTGACCGGCCACGGAGAAGTTCCCCGTGGCGCCCAGCCGGGCGGTGGCGGCGTAGTGGCCGAGGCCCTTCTTGAGGGTGGCGGTCCGGGTGCCCTCCAGGACGGGCCAGTCCCAGTCCTCGCCGAAGCGGGGGACGTACATGACGGCGAAGGGCTCGCCGTCCTCGTACGGCCGCGCCGGGGGTGCCGCGCCGGCTGCCGCTTCCGGTGCGGGCGCGGGTACCGGCGCCCGGGCCCACCGTTCCTCCAGGGCGCCGATCTCGTCGACGCTCGCGCCCGCGGCCTCGACGCCGGTCCAGTGGACGACGTACACCACGAAGAGCACGATGACGGCGCCGACGGTGATGCACAGCTCGCTGAGGCTCCTGACGATCAGCCGCACAGGCCCCTCCCGAAACCGGAGCTAGTCGGTCACAGGCTTCGCGTAGTGGAGGTCCACTGTGCCCGAGTAGCCCGGCAGAGTCACCGCCTCGTGCTCGTCGACTTTCCAGCCGAGCCCGTACGCCTTCACGTACAGCAGGTAGTTCTGGATGGCGGTGGAGTCGTCGAGGGCGCGCTGGAGCTTTCCGGTGTCGCCGACGGCCGTGATCCGGTACGGCGGGGAGTAGACCCGGCCCTGGAGGATGAGGGTGTTGCCGACGCAGCGCACCGCGCTGGTGGAGATCAGCCGCTGGTCCATGACGCGGATGCCCTTGGCGCCGCCCTTCCACAGGGCGTTGACGACGGCCTGGAGGTCCTGCTGGTGGATGACCAGGTCGTTGGCCTGCGGCTCGGGGTAACCGGGGGCCGCCTGGGCGCCGGGCGGGGCGTCGTTGAGGGTGACGGTGAGACCCGCTCCGGCGACCTTCGTGGTCCCCGCGGCCTTCTCCAGGGCGCCGAGCTTGGCGTCCTCGGCCTTGGTGGAGCCGTCGTCGCGGCGGGCGAGGGTGTCGACCTGGTCCCGCACCGCCGCGGTGGACTCGTCGAGCTCGGCGTTCTTGTGGCTGCGCTCACGGATGAGGTCGGACAGCTTCAGCAGCGAGGCATCCGTACGGATGTTGGTGCCCTTGGCGGTGTTGAAGCTGGTGACGAAGATCAGACCGGCCAGGGCGAAGACGGCAGCGGTGAGCAACCGGACCGGCCGCCAGTTCCTGCGCCCGGCCGGCTCTTCGGGAGAGTCGGCGGAATTGCTCAACGTACCCTTATCTCCTTCAGCGCCGCGGAAGCACTACGCTAACGGACGCCCGGGTGAGGCAGTGGTCCCCCTCGCTTCCACCCCGGCGACCAGCCACAGTTCCCTGCGCGGTCACGCAGCGCATCGACAGGAGAGTCCCTCGTGCCGAAGTCACGTATCCGCAAGAAGGCCGACTTCACGCCGCCGCCGTCCGCGA
This sequence comes from Streptomyces sp. NPDC031064, assembly GCF_055570965.1. Classification (NCBI taxonomy): domain Bacteria; kingdom Bacillati; phylum Actinomycetota; class Actinomycetes; order Kitasatosporales; family Streptomycetaceae; genus Streptomyces; species Streptomyces sp. NPDC031064. Next base: position 257,020 of record NZ_JBVIGF010000004.1, on the reverse strand, counting down.
AGCAGGCGACCAACATCAAGCTGACCAGCCGTAGCTGGGTCGCTCCGGTGATGCTGGCGCTGTTCGCCATCGGGCTCGCCTGGATCGTGGTCTTCTACGTCACCGACGGCTCGCTGCCCGTCAAGTCGCTCGGGAACCTGAACATCGTGGTCGGCTTCGGCTTCATCGCGGCCGGCTTCGGCGTCTCGACCCAGTGGAAGTGACTTCCTGGACGTAGGCGGCGGTCAAGCCCTGCCCTGAGTTATCCACAGCGTTGTGCACAGCGGGTGGAAAAGGTCAGACGATCTGTGGATAACTTGCATCGAGTTGACGCCGATGTGACTGCGCCCGCCGATTCCCACAGACCGGCCCGTCCCTTGCCCCTCCCGCGAATCCCCAGGTCAGGGGCGAGGGGCACAGGTGTTCCCCACGCGATGCGCAAGATCGAACACATGCTGTGGACAACGGTGGGGACAATCAGCGCCCCATCGGCGCTCAGGTGAGCGCGGCGGTCCTCAGAAACACGGTCACCAGCGTCAGTCCGAGGACGAGCGCACAGGCCGCCCCCTGGATCAGCGCGCGCCGCTCGCGGGTGCCGTTGACCATGGCGTACGCGATGACCACACCGGCGATCAGTCCGCCGATGTGCGCCTCCCAGGCGATCCCCTCCCGGGCGAAGGTGATCACCAGGTTGAACACGACCAGCGCCATGATGGGCCGCATGTCCTGCCTGAGCCGGCGTACGAGGACGACGGTGGCGCCGAGCAGGCCGTAGATGGCGCCCGAGGCACCCAGCGAGCCCTGGTTCCCCGCCGCGATCAGATAGGTGAAGGCGCTTCCGGCCAGCCCGGACAACAGGTAGAGCGTCACGTACCGGGCGCGCCCGAGCTCCGCCTCCAGGGCGCCGCCGAGCAGCCACAGCAGCAGCATGTTGCCGGCGATGTGCCAGATCGCCTCGTGCAGGAACATCGACGTCACCAGCCGGTACCACTCGCCGTCCGCGACTCCGACCACCCGGCCGAGATCGGGGTCGAAGGCGAACCCGATGAGCACCATCTCGTCGATGAGGGCCGGGTTCAGCCTGCCCAGGAGGAAGACGAGCAGGTTGAGGCCGATGAGGACGTGGGTGACCAGGTGGGGGTGGCCGTTGGTGATCCTGCCGCCCGCGATGGTGCGCGGGTGGTTGGCCGTGCGCGAGTGCCCGGTGCCGGACCCACCGCGTACACACTCCGGGCACTGGAAGCCGACCGACGCGTCCACCATGCAGTCGGAACAGATGGGCCGCTCGCAGCGCGTGCAGCGGATCCCCGTCTCCTTGCCGGGGTGGCGGTAGCAGCCCGGCATCTGCGCCTGCTCCATGGGGATCCCCTCGTCGGCTTCGTCGTCCGTCCGTCACGCACAAAACGCCTCGTCCATCCTTACGGATGGACGAGGCGGAAAGGTTCCCCACGGCTCTCCTGTGGCCGGCGGGCCGCGGAGCCGGGCCCGGGATCAGGCCTTGCGGGACTCGATCACGACGGACTCGATGGCGACCTCGTTCACCGGGCGGTCGGTGCGCGGGTTGGTCTGGGTGCTCGCGATGGCGTCCACGACCTTCTTGCTCGCGTCGTTGGCGACCTCGCCGAAGATCGTGTGCTTGCCGGTCAGCCACGTGGTGGGGGCGACGGTGATGAAGAACTGCGAACCGTTGGTGCCCGGGCCGGCGTTGGCCATCGCCAGCAGGTACGGCTTGTTGAAGGAGAGCTCGGGGTGGAACTCGTCACCGAACTCGTAGCCCGGGCCGCCGGTGCCGTTGCCCAGCGGGTCGCCGCCCTGGATCATGAAGCCGCTGATGACCCGGTGGAAGACCGTGCCGTCGTAGAGGCGGTCGGTGGACTTCTTCCCCGTCGCCGGGTGCGTCCACTCGCGCTCGCCCTTGGCGAGCTCGACGAAGTTCCGGACCGTCTTCGGCGCGTGGTCCGGGAAGAGCCGGATCTCGATGTCGCCGTGGTTGGTCTTCAGGGTGGCGTAAAGCTGCTCGGCCACGATGTGCCTTCCGTAAGTCTGCTCTGACGTCTACCGATCCTCGCACGGAAGAGCCCTCCGCGAAGAAAGGTGGGCCAGTCCTCGCCGAAGCGCCGCGCGACAGGGCGAACCGTGACACCGTCGGAGTTGCACTGCATTGCCCCGGATGCCCCCGTCCCGCATGCCGACCGGAATCCCGGCAGGCATGATTTCAAAAAGGACGGAAAGGCGAATACCGACCCCGCCACCGAGGAGGAGGATCCCGTGACCCGCAAGGAAAGCGTGCGCGCCGCGACCAGCTCGGCAAAGGACAGCGTGCGGCACGCCGCGGAAGTGGTGGCGCCCTACGCCGAAACGGCGAAGGACACAGCCGCGCACTACGCGCAGGAGGCGCGTGTGAGGGTCGCGCCCAAGGTCTCGAAGGCCGCGCATCAGGCCCGTACGCAGGCGCGTGTTCAGTACGACACGCGTGTCGCGCCACATGTGCCGCCGAGGGTCGACGAGGCCGCGCATCGCGCCGCGGTCCGGACCCGTCAGGCCGCACGGCAGGCAGCGGACTACACCATGCCGCGGGTGGAGCAGGCGGTCGCAGCCGCCCAGCCCGTACGCGAGCGGGCAATGGCCCGCTCTGCCGCCGCCGTGGCCGCCATGCGCGGTCAGGTGACGGCGAAGGACATTCAGAGGATCATCAGGAAACACGAGCGTCGGGCCAAGGCCGGACGCCTCACCAAGAAGCTCGCGGTCTTCGGGATTCTGGCCGGCGGCGCCTTCGCCGCCTGGAAGTGGTGGGACAAGCAGGCCAACCCGGACTGGCTGGTCGAACCCCCGGCTCCCACCGAGGTCTCCGAGCGCACTCCGCTGACCTCCGTCGACGGTACGGGTCCGGCTTCACTCGACCCCGAGGTGGAGGCCAAGCAGGCAGAGGCCGAAGCCGATGCCGACACGGGCACGGACACGGGCACGGACGACGAGCGTCGCTAGGCGGCCGCTGATCATTGATCATTGATCATTGATCGCTGATCGCTGATCGCTGATCACTGATCGGATCGCTGGTCGCTGGCCACTAGGCGGCGAGCGCGAGGTCGGTGAGGTGGACCTGGTCGGTCACATCGGCCAGGTCCTTCCGCGTGCCGGTCGGCTGGGTGGGCCGAGCGGCCTGAGCGGGCCTGGCGGTCCGGGCGGACCGAGCGGCCTGAGCGGGCAAGTGGCGTACGGAGGGCGAGGTCCCGTGCGCCTCGGCGCGGATGCGCTGCTTGATGGTCGGCGGCAGGGACCGTACGTGGACGCCGGGCATCCACGCCGGTGCGAAGCAGCGTGGTGCGGGGACGGCAGGAGAAGCGCCCCTGGTCGTGACGGCCTCGGCGGGCGCGCCGTGGCCGGTGGCGGTCCGGCCGGTGGCGGCCTGGCCGGTGGTGACCTGGCCGGTCGCGGTCGCGGGCTCGTCGGCGTACACCGTAATGGCGGCGCTCGGCGTGCGCTTCAGGCCGAGGGCGGAGAGGATCGCGGGGAGGATCGCGGACAGGAGAGAGAAGAAGGCGGTCCAGAAGTGCGCGACGTTGCGCGTGACCTTGACTGCGGCCATGGCTCCTCGCTTTCGGGTTGGCTTTGCGCTGGCTTTCGGGTTGGGCGATCTACATACCTTTCTCATGATGTGTACGCATCTCGGGAACCCGGGGAGCGACGCCGCCGCTGCGCAGATCTTCCGATGAACACCACCCGTACGGCCCACTCCGGCTTGCGGACCTACGCGGCCGCCGTCGGGAAATAGCGCGTGAACGGGTCCGGGCTGACGCCCATGACCTCCCCGAAGGGCGTGGAGAGGTAATGGATGAGGAGCCCCAGGAAGACGGTCAGCACGACCATGCCCATCGCCATCATGAGCTGCCCCGGGCTGCGCCCGATGCCGAAGAAGAACAGCATGCCGACCGAGAGGACCGCCCCGACGAAGATCCCGGCCCACAGGATCGGTGACAGCGTCTCCTGGGAGACCGCCTCGCGACCGCGCCGGGCATCGTCGAGCGCGCTGAGCTGACCGAGCAGTTCCAGGGCCGTCACCTCCTGGGACGGCGTCGCCTTGGGGGGAGCCGCCGACACGGCACGCAGTTGCCGCACCAGTGACCAGCCGGGTTCGGCGAGCGGACCGCGGTCGTCGAGCCTCGGCCATTCGCCCTGGACGACGTGGGCCGCGTAGCGCTCGGCCACCGCCTCGATGCGTACCTTCTGGGCCGGTGGCAGGCCCTCGGCGAGGACGGTCATCTGGTGCAGCGCGCCCGCCTCGGTGGACGTGTGGGTCTCGGCGTCGCTCCGCAGTTCCCAGACGGAGACCAGGGCGAGGCCCAGGAGCAGCGCGTACAGCAGGGCGATCATCATCGACATGTACTCGGCCACTTCCTCGCCGCCCTCCTCCTCGTCCGCCTCGGCGGGGTGGAAGTGACGCCAGCCGACGACGGCGGCGGCGGCGACCAGAGCGGCGAGCAGCCCGATGGCCAGCGTCCCGATCACGTGCTCCACGACCTGTCCTCCTCTCCGGTCACACCCTGGTCACATCCCGGTCCCACTGGGTCAAAGGCGACGGCTCGCCAGCACGACGAGGGCGGCCGCCGGCAGGAAGAGCAGCAGCAGGAACACGGCCGGGCTGACCGAGTCGTCCCGCCGGTACGTCCCCTGCGCCCGCGCGGTCAGGCCCCGGCGCTGGGGGCTGTCGGCGGTCCGGGAGTCGCGCCTCCCGGCGGGCGGCCTGGCCCCGACGCCCGACGAGGCACCGGTCGCGGTGCCTGTTCCGGCGCCAGTCCCGGTGCCGGTGCCTGGGCCTGTTCCGGCGCCGGCGCCGGTCCCCGGTACGAGGCCGGGCGCGAGGCCGCCGGGCGGAACGGCGGCTCCGGCGGCTCCGGCCGCACCGGCGCCCGGTCCGGCGGCGGCTCCCGCCCCGGGGGCGGGCACGCCGAGGGCGCCCGGCGCGGCCGGCAGACCGACGGCAGCGCCACCGGCGCCGGGGGCGCCGGCGCTGCCGGCGCCGGCGCCCGCAGCGCCCGCCCCGGCAGCGCCGGCCCCCGCGACAGCACCTCCGGCACCTCCGGCACCTCCGGCACCACCTCCACCGGCACCGCCGACCCCACCCCCGGCACCACCAACCCCGCCCCCTGCACCACCCGCACCGCCTCCAGCACCACCGGCACCACCGGCAACGCCACCGCTCGCCCCGCCCGGCCCTCCACCCGGCGGCGGCACCGCCCTCGGGGGCGGGGGCGGCGGTACCGGGCGGGGGCGCACCACGAACGGGGCGGCCGCCCGCGCGACCAGCGCCGGGGGCGGGACGAGCCGCCCGCACGACGGGCCAAGGGTGAACAGCCGGTCGCTGCCGCGTACTTCGGGGGCGCTGCGGTAGGTCCCGGGCCGGAGGCCGTTCAACCGCGCGACGCACACCGCGACGGCGCCGGGTTCGAGCGCCTGCGGCGGCCCCGGGCGGCCCGCGCAGTCGACGGGGGGACCGCCCAGGCCCGGGTCGACGAGCCGTGCGCCGTGCACCGTGCGGTTGCCGGGGTTCGTGATCGTGTACCGGACGACCGCGTGGGGCGCCACGGCGTCCCGGACGGCGACGGCGAGCGCGAGTGCGCCGGCCACGCCCTGGTAGCCGGCCCGGGCGGAGGCCGTGGGGCGCAGGCCGAGCGAGGGGATCTCGGCGCGGGCCCGGGCGGTGGCCGTGTGCCGTCCCGGTGCGGCGCTGAAGCGCGCCGTACAGGTGACGGAGCTCAGCCCGCGCATCCAGAAACCCTGCCCGCGCGGGCAGCGCAGCGCGTTCCTCGGTACGGACGGGTCGGTGAGCGTGACGCGGTGCAGGTCGGCGCCCGAACGGTTGGTCAGCCGGTACCGCTTGACCACCGGGTGGCCCACCCGGATGCCGATGCGTTCCGCCCGCCGCGGTGCCTTCTTGTTGACGGTGACCGTCAGGACGAGTGCCGAACGCCCCACTCCGTCGGCGGCCGCCTGCGGAGGCCGGGAGGCCACCGGCCAGCCGCCCGCGTGGGCCAGCAGGAGCAGGACTCCGGCGGAGAGAATGAGTGTTCTGGTACGGGTGATACGCCTGACCGCCATCCAGGGGGTCCCTTCCGGTCCTCGGGTGTGCCCGGACTGTGGCCAGCGTCCGTCAGGCAGGAGGGGCCGGAAAGCCGAGGGCCCGGCTATTGCGCTGTCCGTGCGGGAGTGCACCGCGATGGCGGACAAAGGGCGCTGCCGGGCCACCCCGCGAAAAATGCCCCCCGACCGTGTTTCCACAGGTCGAGGGGCATGTGAGACGTGGAGCCTAGGGGAGTCGAACCCCTGACATCTGCCATGCAAAGACAGCGCTCTACCAACTGAGCTAAGGCCCCGGGACGGCCGCCGAGCGGCGCGTGCCGCAGACCAGAGTACCGGGTGCCCGGGGGTGCCCCGCAAAAGGTTTGGGACTCCCGGTCGGCGACCACTCTCCGTAAGATGCTGGACGAGGTTCGCAGCAGCGAACCGAAGCGATGGGGAGACGCAATGGACGCAGCACAGCAGGAAGCCACCGCCAGAGCCAGAGAGCTTCAGCGCAGTTGGTACGGGGAGCCGTTGGGGGCGCTCTTCCGTAGGCTCATCGACGATCTGGGTCTGAACCAGGCCCGTCTCGCCGCGGTGCTCGGGCTGTCTGCTCCGATGCTGTCCCAGTTGATGAGCGGCCAGCGGGCCAAGATCGGCAACCCGGCCGTGGTCCAGCGCGTCCAGGCCCTTCAGGAGCTGGCCGGGCAGGTCGCCGACGGCAGCGTCAGCGCGGTCGAGGCCACCGACCGGATGGACGAGATCAAGAAGTCCCAGGGCGGCTCGGTCCTCACGGGCACCAGCCAGACGACGGCCAGCTCCGGTGCGCCGACCGTGCGCCGGGTCGTCCGGGAGATCCAGTCGCTGCTGCGCTCGGTCGCGGCCGCCGGTGACATCATCGACGCCGCCGATTCCCTCGCCCCGACCCACCCCGAACTGGCAGAGTTCCTCCGGGTGTACGGCGCCGGGCGCACCGCGGACGCGGTCGCGCACTACGAGTCGCACCAGAGCTGATCGAAGCAGGCTCCGAACAGGGAAGCCCACCGGGGGTCCACCGGGGCCCACCGGGGAGCCGAACTGGGAAGCCGAACAGGGAACTGGGAGCGGACGCAGCGCAATGGGTGAGGTCTTCGCCGGTCGGTACGAGCTGATCGACCCGATCGGACGTGGTGGTGTCGGCGCCGTCTGGCGTGCCTGGGACCACCGTCGGCGGCGGTACGTGGCGGCCAAGGTCCTTCAGCAGAGCGACGCGCACACGCTGCTGCGCTTCGTCCGCGAGCAGGCGCTGAGGATCGACCACCCGCACGTCCTCGCCCCGGCCAGTTGGGCCGCGGACGACGACAAGGTCCTGTTCACCATGGACCTGGTGACCGGCGGGTCGCTGGCGCACGTCATCGGTGACTACGGCCCGCTGCCGCCCCGGTTCGTGTGCACCCTGCTCGACCAGCTCCTGTCCGGACTGGCCGCGGTGCACGCGGAGGGGGTCGTGCACCGCGACATCAAGCCGGCCAACATCCTGCTGGAGGCGACGGGGACCGGCCGGCCGCATCTGCGGCTGTCGGACTTCGGCATCTCCATGCGCAAGGGCGAGCCCCGGCTGACCGAGACCAACTACGTGGTGGGTACGCCCGGTTACTTCGCGCCCGAGCAGATGATGGGCGCGGAGCCGGACTTCCCGGCCGACCTGTTCGCGGTCGGGCTGGTCGCCCTTTATCTGTTGCAGGGTCAGAAGCCCGACTCCCAGGCGCTGATCGAGTACTTCGCGGCCCACGGCACGCCCAGTGCCCCGCAAGGCATTCCGGAGCCGCTGTGGCAGGTCCTCGCGGGCCTGTTGCAGCCCGATCCTGGGGCCCGGTTCCGTACGGCCACGGGTGCGCGCAAGGCGCTGACGTCCGCGGTCGAGATGCTGCCGGACCCGGCGGCCGACGAGGAGCCGGTGGAGGTCTTCGACCAGATCGGGCCGCTCCCGGCCGGTTTCGGCCCCGAGGGCCCGGTGACGCCGCCCGGGACCACCCTGGACCCGACCACCCCGGCCCAGGCGCCCGTACCGGACGACCGCCGGCCGTCTCGGCCGCCGGCCCCGTCGGAGACGGGCAGCTTCCACCTGGCCCCGCCGCCGCAGCACTCCGCTCCGCAGCCCCAGCCACACGCACAGCCACACGCACAGCCACACGCACAGCCGACGCCGCCGCCCCAGCCCGCGGCCGCACCGCAGGCACCGCTGGCACCGCAGGCACCGCAGGCATCCCCCGCCCCGCCGGCCGCTCCCGCCACGCCCGTCACCGCCCCGGTCCACGCGCCCCCGGCCGCCCCCCATCACGCCGCCGCGCCGGACCTCCCCCACGCCCGGACCGCCGCCGTGCCGTACGCGTCCACCCCCACGCGTCAGTACACCGGCCACGCCCCGCACGTTCCCGCCGGAACCGCCGGGACACAGGCCAACCTGCCCGCGCGGAAGCGACCGGGACCGCCCCCGAAGGTGACGGTCCCGGTGCTGATCGTGGCCCTGGTCTGCTTCGCGGTCGGGTTCTGGGCGCTCACCCAGGCCTGAGCCCGCCCGCCACCGCGCTCACCAGGCCGTGGGCGGCCCGTACTGCGTCGGCCCGGTGTCCCCCGTGTCCCCGGGAACCGCGGCCACCCCGGCCGGCCCAGCCACCCCGGCCGGCCCAGCCGCCGCGGCCGCGCGCCGCCGCGCCAGCAGCGTCCAGGCGACCAGCCCCAGCACGAGCACCGTCCCGGCCCCGATACCGGCCGCGGCGACCAGTTGCATCGTGCCGCTCTTCTCCGCCTCCGGGCCGCTCTGGCCGTTCGCCGCCGCGTCCTTGTCCGCCTCCGTGACGGCGAAGATCCCGGCCGGCCCGTCGTACGCCGGCGCCGCCTTGGGCGTGCCCTTCACGTTGATCCGCAGCGTCAGCCCGTACGGCTTCTTCCCGAACTCCTCCCCGACCTTCGGGCTCAGGCTGACGCGCAGGTAGTACCAGCCGGCGAAACGCATGTTCTCGAACTTGGAGCTGGAGTCGAACCGGTTCTCGTACTTCACCGGCGGCAGCGGTTCGAGGTCGGCGGACTTCTGCTCGCCGTCGTACGAGACCGAGCTGGCGCTCGTCACCACGCCCTGCATCGGGTTGAACAACGTCATGTCCAGTGCGCCGCCCACGAAACCGCGCCCGGAGGAACTGCCGAGGTCGGCGCTGGCGAAGATCTGCTGCCCCCAGTCCACCGGTACCCGGTAGAAGAGCGACTGGCCGGGCTCGATCCGGTCCGTCCACTCGCCCTCCGTAAGGCCGGTGGCGTCGAAGAAGCCCGCACCACCGGACCGCTCCCGGGGCCCGCCGGCCGGTGCCGGGGGCGAGGCGCTGGGCCAGTTCTCGGGTGCCGCGGTCGGGCCCTCCGCCTTCAGCCTGGGCTCCAGCTCGTGCCGGATCTCCAGCTCCCACGCCTCGGGGGTGGAGGTCGCCTTGCTGCTGCGCTCGACGACGACGTAGTACGCGCCGGCCTCCTGGCAGGAACTGCTGTCCCGCTCCATCGTCCGGTGTGCGTAGGCCGCGATGGGCCGGGGAAACTCGGCGGAACCGAAACGGGCCTCGTTGGAACTGCAGTCGTAGCCGTTCCGGTCCTGGAGGGACACCTCCAGGCCGTCGAAGGTGCCGACCTGGGTGCCGGGCTTCGGCACGGCGACGGCCGAGACGTACGCGTTCGTCTTCGCGTCCAGGTCCACGCGGTAGATGAGCTTGGCGCCGCCCTTGATGGTGTCCTTGTACGCGCCGCCCGCCGCTAGTTGGGGAGCGTCGCTCGTGGTCGCCGCGCCACGGATCTCCTTGATGCCGTCCGCGAAGACGTAACCACCGGACGTCGCCGCCGCCTTCGCGACGACACCGGCGGCACCGGCAGCACCGGCGGTCCGCAGACCCCCCTCCATGCCCGCGCCCGCCCGCACCGCGTCCGCCCGCACCGCGTCCGCCCGGACGCCACCGCCCTGAGCCTGAGCCGCCCATGCCTGGTGGTCCGGCAGTGCCGCCGTCGCACCTACCGTCGCGCACACCGTCGCCAGTACCGCCGACGCGGCCGACACCGCCCGGCCGGCCCCGCCGCCCCTCCGCCTGATCACGCGCTTCTCCTCGTCCTCTCCGTGGCCGCCCTGCGCCGCACCAGTACGAGCACGGCACCCGCGATCAGGACGACCGCGGCGCCCACCGCCGCGGCGACCACAGGGCCGGTCCATCCTGCCCCGCCCGTCCCGTCGCTGTCTGCGCGCCCGGCCGAATCGTCCCCCTTGTCCGCGGCCACGGCAGGCGCCCCGTGCTGCGGACCGGCCACCTCGTCGCCCAGGACGGCCACCCTCAGAACAACCCCCACGCGCGCGTGGCGGGCGATTTCGGCGGCCTCCGCGCCGAGCGTGACCGCGATGTAGAAGTCGCCCTTGCTGTGGACGGGGATGACGTTGGGATGGTTCTCGTACCGGTTGGTCCAGGCGACCGGCACCGTACCCATGCTCAGCAGGGCGGGCCGGCCCGTGTACACGGCCCGGGCGGTGAACTCGCCCGTGCCGCCGCCCACCGGGTGCCTGGCGGGCGTGTAGACCTGGGTGGCGCCGTACGACATGGCGGACGAACCGGAGCCCGCCGTCGGCTCGTTGGCGAACTCGACGTCGTAGCGGAGCTGCTGTCCCCAGCCGACCGGCACCTTGTACCAGAGCGTCTGCGCCGGCAGGATCCGGTCCCGCCACACGCCCCGGCCGATCCGCCGGGCGTCGTTGAAGCCGGTGCCGCCCCGGACGTCCCTGGGATCGCCGGCCGGCAGGGCGGCGTCCGCGTCGCCCTTGCCGTAGTCGGGCCGCGACTGGGCCGGCGTCACGCCCTTCGGCAGCGGCGCCTCCACCCCGTACGTCAGCTCCAGCGGCCAGCGCCCCGCGTCCGAGTCCGGCTTGCTCACCCGCTCCACGACGAGCCAGTAGCGCCCCGCCCTGTCGCAGCTCCCGTTGCCGCTCTCCGACGGCACGCGCGCGCTGGCGGAGGTCAGCGGGGCCGCGCCTTCCTGCTGGTGGAACATCTCGGTGTCCGTCACGCAGGCGCTGTCGGTGTCGTACGCGATGCTGGTACGCAGTGCGTCGAACGTGTCGACCGCCGCCCCGGGCTGCGGCACGGCCGTCGCCGAGAACTCCACGGTGGACGCGGCGTCCAGGTCCACCGCGTAGTGCCGCTTCTCCCCGGGCCCGATGGTGTCCAGGTACTGGCCCGGTACGAGTCCGGGGGCACCGCCCGTGCCCGGGGTGCCCGCCACCCGCTTGCCCCGCAGCCGGTAGCCGTCCGCCGAGAGCTGCGAGGCCCGCTCCAACTGGCGGGCGAGCGCCTTGGCGTCGGGCGCGTCGTAGTAGCGGCCGCCTCCCGCCTCGGCGACGCACTCCAGCTCCTCCCGCGCCGCGCCCCGGACCTGGAATCCAACGGTGTCGACGCGGAGCCCGACTCCTTCGCGGGCGAGTTGCCGGGCCACCTCGCAGGGCTTCGGGTCCCCGCAGTTGTCCTCGCCGTCGGAGACCAACAGGATCGTCCCCACCCCGGCCGCCCCGCCCGCCGACCGGGGCAGATCCTGGGCCGCCTTGCGCAACGACAGCCCGATGGGCGTGTCCCCCTTGGGCTGTACGGCCGTCACGGCCCGCTTGAGCGCCGCCCGGTCCAACGTCCGCACGGGCTGGACGAGCCGGGTGTCCGTGCAGCCCTTCGGCCGGTCCGCCCCGTACACCCGCAGGCCCGTCGGGTAGCCGTCCGGCAGGCCGTCCACCACGGTCGCGACGGCTTCGCGTGCGGCCTCCATCCGGGTGCGCCCGGAGCCGTCGTCGTCCGCCATGGACCCCGACGAGTCGAGCACCATCACCAGCGCCCCGCCCCCGCCGTCGGCCTCCCCATCGGCAGGCTCTCGCACCACCGCGCCCGCCGGCCCCGTGGCCGGCAGCGTGCCGGCGAGGAGACCCAGCAGAACGCCCGCCCCCCACACACGTCTTCTCACTCGACGCCCCCCTGACCCAGATCACTGACCGAGATCATTCACCTTTGCTCTCGCAAGCTAGTGATTTGCGGAGGTGAACTCAAGGGACTCTGTGTCACGGTACGGCAACACCCGGACACACCCCCAGCCGAACAGCGGGCCGGACAGCGGGTGGCGGACAGCCGGTGGCGGACAGCGGCCGGACAGCAAAGGGCCCCGGCCGCTCTTACAGCGGCCGGGGCCCGTACGCAGACTGCGTGCTTGGTGTCTCACACACCGGAACCTGCGGGCACGGAGTCGGTCGCCTCCGTCCACAGATCCTGCTCGGCGCGATCCGCCTGGATCTGGCGGTACACGAGGAGCCCGCCGATGGCGGCCAGTGCGACCAGGAGAAGCTTCTTCACCGCGCGACCTCGTCTTTCGTTGACGTAGGAGACCTTCTGGCGCCCGACTATACACACCGACCGATACCGATCGGTGACCTACGTCCCGCCCAACTCACTCCCCGCGCCGGGTGATCGGCCGCGAAAGCGATCGGCCCGGCGGAGAGAATCTCCGCCGGGCCGATCGTTGCTGTGGGGCTAACAGGATTTGAACCTGTGGCCTCATCCTTATCAGGGATGCGCTCTAACCAACTGAGCTATAGCCCCTCCGCGCCGGGCTCGCCGCCCGCGCTGACCTCTGAAGATTAGCGCACGGAGCGGCGAGTACCCAAATCCGCTATTCGTCCTCGGCCAGCGTGAGCTCGACACCGCCCACGAACCCGGCCGACAGGTTGTAGATGAAGGCACCCAGCGTCGCGAGAGCCGTGGCCAGAACCACGTCGATGACCGCGATCACCGAGGTGAAGATCAGCACGCGCGGCAGCGACAGGAACGCCTGGAGGTCGAAGCCATTGCTCTCATTGGAACCCGTGGCCTCGCTGATCGTGCCGCCGACGGTCGAGAAGACGCCCATCGCGTCCATGACCATCCACAGCACCGCGGCCGCCACCACCGTGCAGATGCCCAGCGCGATGGAGAGCAGGAAGCTGACCTTCATCACCGACCACGGGTCGGCCTTGGCCACCCGCAGTCGTGCCTTGCGCGTGCGGGGCGTCGTCTTCGCCCCCGTACGCGGCCGGCGCACCGTACCGCCCGAGGTGCCGCCGCCCTGGGGGGCGTACGCCTGCGGCGGGTGGTACGGCTGGCCCGTCTGCTGCCCGGATGCGGGCCGCTCGGCGGGCAGTGGGCCGTCGTCGTACGTCGTCACCGTAACCCCCTGGGAGTCCGTGGCAGGGCCACGGGCACCGTTCGTTCCGGAAGCGGCCGATCCGGCGCCCGTGGCCTTACTCACGCTCTACTCCTCGTGCTCCCCGGCCGAGGGCTCCGTGCCCTCGGCTGTCCCGGCCGCGGCACCGCTTGCGGCGGCAGCCTCGGTGTCTCCGACCTCTGCGGTCACGTCCGTCACATCGGTCACGTCGGTCCCGTCGATGTCGTCAGGCCCGTCGATCCCGTCGGCCCCTTCGACCTCTTCGGCCTCGCGACCGGCCTCGGCGTTGCGAGCGATGCCGACGACGGCATCGCGCTTGCCCAGGTTGATCAGTTGGACGCCCATGGTGTCACGGCCCGTCTCCCTGACTTCGTTGACTCGCGTACGAATCACACCACCGGACAGCGTGATGGCCAGGATCTCGTCCGTCTCCTCGACCACCAGCGCGCCGACGAGCGAGCCACGGTCCTCCACGATCTTGGCAGCCTTGATGCCGAGGCCGCCACGACCCTGGACGCGGTACTCGTCGACGGCGGTCCGCTTCGCGTACCCGCCGTCCGTCGCGGTGAACACGAACGTACCGGGCCGGACCACATTCATCGAGAGCAGCTCGTCGCCTTCGCGGAAGCTCATGCCCTTGACGCCCGAGGTCGCACGGCCCATCGGGCGCAGCGCTTCGTCCGTCGCGGTGAATCGGATCGATTGCGCCTTCTTGCTGATGAGCAGCAGATCGTCCTCCGCCGAGACCAGCTCCGCGCCGATCAGCTCGTCGTCGCTGCCGTCCTCCGTCTCGCGGAGGTTGATCGCGATGACGCCGCCCGAGCGGGGGGAGTCGTAGTCCTTCAGGGACGTCTTCTTCACCAGGCCGGCCTTGGTGGCGAGCACCAGGTAGGGCGCGGCCTCGTAGTCGCGGATCGCGAGGATCTCGGCGATCTGCTCGTCCGGCTGGAAGGCCAGCAGGTTGGCGACGTGCTGCCCGCGCGCGTCACGGCCGGCGTCCGGCAGCTCGTACGCCTTGGCCCGGTAGACCCGGCCCTTGTTGGTGAAGAACAGCAGCCAGTGGTGCGTGGTCGAGACGAAGAAGTGGTCGACGATGTCGTCTTCCTTCAGCTTCGTACCGCGCACGCCCTTGCCGCCGCGCTTCTGCGAGCGGTAGTCGTCCGTCTTCGTACGCTTCACATAGCCGCCACGCGTGATCGTGACGACGATGTCCTCCTCGGCGATCAGGTCCTCGATGGACATGTCGCCGTCGAAGGGCACCAGCTTGGAGCGGCGGTCGTCGCCGAACTTCTCGACGAGCGCGGCGAGCTCCTCGCTGACGATCTGGCGCTGACGGGACTCGGAGGCCAGGATCTCGTTGTACTCGTTGATCTTGGCCTGGAGCTCGTCGTGCTCGGCGACGATCTTCTGGCGCTCCAGGGCGGCCAGGCGGCGGAGCTGCATCTCCAGGATGGCGTTGGCCTGGATCTCGTCGATCTGGAGCAGGCCCATCAGGCCCTCGCGCGCCACCTCGACCGTGTCGCTGCGCCGGATCAGCGCGATGACCTCGTCGATCGCGTCCAGCGCCTTGAGCAGACCGCGCAGGATGTGCGCCCGCTCCTCGGCCTTGCGCAGGCGGAACCTCGTACGCCGGACGATGACCTCGATCTGGTGCGTCACCCAGTGGCGGATGAACGCGTCCAGCGAGAGCGTGCGCGGCACGCCGTCGACGAGCGCCAGCATGTTGGCGCCGAAGTTGGTCTGGAGGTCGGTGTGCTTGTAGAGGTTGTTGAGGACGACCTTGGCGACCGCGTCCCGCTTGAGGACGATGACGAGCCGCTGACCGGTGCGCGACGACGTTTCGTCACGGACGTCGGCGATGCCGCCGATCTTGCCGTCCTTGACGAGGTCGGCGATCTTCTGGGCGAGGTTGTCCGGGTTGACCTGGTAGGGCAGCTCCGTGACCACCAGGCACTGGCGGTTCTGGATCTCCTCGACCTCGACGACCGCGCGCATGGTGATGGAGCCGCGCCCGGTGCGGTACGCCTCCTCGATGCCCTTGCGGCCGACGACGAGGGCGCCGGTCGGGAAGTCGGGACCCTTGATGCGCTCGATCAGCGCGTCCAGGAGCTCCTCGTGGGTGGCCTCGGGGTGCTCCAGCGCCCACTGGGCACCGGCCGCGACCTCGCGCAGGTTGTGCGGCGGGATGTTGGTCGCCATACCGACCGCGATGCCGGCCGAGCCGTTGACCAGCAGGTTCGGGAACCGGGACGGCAGGACCGTCGGCTCCTGGTTGCGGCCGTCGTAGTTGTCCTGGAAGTCGACGGTCTCCTCGTCGATGTCCCGGAGCATCTCCATGGACAGCGGCGCCATCTTGCACTCGGTGTACCGCATGGCGGCGGCCGGGTCGTTGCCCGGGGAGCCGAAGTTTCCGTTGGAGTCCACCAGCGGCATGCGCATCGACCACGGCTGGGCCAGCCGGACCAGGGCGTCGTAGATGGAGGTGTCGCCGTGCGGGTGGTACGTACCCATGACGTCGCCGACGACGCGGGCGCACTTGTAGAAGCCCTTCTCGGGCCGGTACCCGCCGTCGTACATCGCGTAGAGCACGCGGCGGTGGACGGGCTTGAGGCCGTCGCGGACGTCGGGCAGCGCACGCGACACGATGACGGACATCGCGTAGTCGAGGTACGAGCGCTGCATCTCGGTCTCGAGCCCGACGGGCTCGACACGGAGGCCCACACCGGGGACCGCGGGCTCCTCCTCGGGCGTCACGGCGACCGGGGTGGAAGGGGTGTCGGGAGCGTCGGGAGTGTCAGGGGTGTTCTCGTCGGCCATTGCTGGTCTTCAGTCCTTTCGTACGGTCAGCTCGGACCGACTCAGATGTCGAGGAAGCGGACGTCCTTGGCGTTGCGCTGGATGAACGAGCGCCGCGCCTCCACGTCCTCGCCCATCAGCACCGAGAACAGGTCGTCGGCCTGGGCAGCGTCGTCCAGCGTGACCTGGCCGAGCACCCGGTGGTCCTGGTCCATGGTGGTGATGCGCAGCTCCTCGGCGTTCATCTCGCCCAGACCCTTGAAGCGCTGGATGGAGTCCTCGCGGATGCGCTTGCCGTTCTGCTTGCCGAGCTCGACGAGCGCGTCGCGCTCGCGGTCCGAGTACGCGTACTCGAAGTCCTCCCGGCCCCACTTGATCTTGTAGAGCGGGGGGCGGGACAGGTAGACGTGCCCGGCCTCGACCAGCGGCCGCATGAAGCGGAAGAGGAAGGTCAGCAGCAGGGTGTTGATGTGCTGGCCGTCGACGTCGGCGTCCGCCATCAGGATGATCTTGTGATAGCGGAGCTTCTCGATGTCGAAGTCCTCGTGCACACCGGTGCCGAAGGCGGAGATAAGCGCCTGGACCTCGGTGTTCTGGAGGATCTTGTCGATCCGCGCCTTCTCGACGTTCAGGATCTTGCCTCGGATGGGCAGGATGGCCTGGAACTCCGGGTTACGGCCGGACTTCGCGCTACCACCGGCGGAGTCACCCTCGACGATGAAGATCTCGCACTTGGCCGGGTCGTTGGACTGGCAGTCCGACAGCTTGCCCGGCAGGGAGGCCGACTCCAGCAGCCCCTTGCGGCGGGTCAGGTCGCGCGCCTTGCGGGCGGCGACGCGCGCCGTGGCGGCCTGGATCGCCTTGCGGACGATGTCGGCGGCCTCGTTCGGGTTGCGGTCGAACCAGTCGCTGAGGTGCTCGTGCACGACCTTCTGGACGAAGGTCTTGGCCTCGGTGTTGCCCAGCTTGGTCTTGGTCTGGCCCTCGAACTGGGGCTCGCCGAGCTTGACGGAGATGATCGCCGTCAGACCCTCGCGGATGTCCTCACCCGTGAGGTTGTCGTCCTTCTCGCGCAGCAGCTTCTTGTCGCGCGCGTACCGGTTCACCAGGCCCGTGAGCGCGGCGCGGAAGCCCTCTTCGTGCGTACCGCCCTCGTGGGTGTGGATGGTGTTCGCGAAGGAGTACACGCCCTCCGTGTACTGCGAGTTCCACTGCATCGCGATCTCGACCGAGAGCATCCGCTCCTTGTCCTCGGACTCGACCGAGATGACCGTGGGGTGGATGAGCTCGCCCTTGCGCGAGTTGAGGTACTTGACGAAGTCGACGATGCCGCCTTCGTAGTGGTACGAGACGGTCCGCGCGGGCGCCTCGACGGCCGTCTCGGCGGCGTCGGGGTCGTCGGCGTTCATGGTCGCCTTCGCCGACTCGCGCTCGTCGGTCAGCGAGATGCGCAGGCCCTTGTTGAGGAACGCCATCTCCTGGAAGCGGCGCGACAGCGTCTCGAAGGAGTACTCGGTCGTCTCGAAGATGTCCCCGTCGGCCCAGAAGGTCACCGACGTACCGGAGTCCTCGACCGCCTCGTGCTTGGCGAGCGGGGCGGTGGGCACACCGAGCTTGTAGTCCTGGGTCCAGCGGTACCCGTCCCGCTTGATCTCGACGGAGACCCGGGACGACAGGGCGTTGACGACGGACACACCGACGCCGTGCAGACCGCCGGAGACGGCGTAGCCGCCGCCGCCGAACTTGCCGCCCGCGTGCAGGACGGTGAGCACGACCTCGACGGCCGGCTTCTTCTCGACGGGGTGGATGTCGACGGGGATACCGCGTCCGTTGTCCACGACCTTGACGCCGCCGTCCGCGAGGATGGTGACGTCGATGGTGTCCGCGTGCCCGGCCAGGGCCTCGTCGACGGAGTTGTCGACGACCTCGTACACCAGGTGGTGAAGTCCACGCTCGCCGGTCGACCCGATGTACATGCCGGGCCGCTTGCGGACCGCGTCCAGACCCTCGAGGACGGTGATCGCGCTGGCGTCGTACGAGGCGGTGACCTCGCCGTTCTCGCCGGCAGCAGTGGACGGAATGTTCTCGTTGGGGTTGCCGGAATCGGCCACGAAGCGCCCTTTCTGGCACAGCACAAGCCGTCTCTCCGGGCATGCGGGAGCGGCTGCGTCGTTCGACATGTTCCGCAGTGGGCGGGATTACCTACCAGTCTACCGGTAGCACTGACATTAATGGGGGCTTGCCGGTGCCTGAGTCCGCATGTGCCGCCCTGAACCGGCGCCGACCGACTCCCCATATCCGGGAAGGGGCTTCAAGAGCCTCACACCGCCACTCAGCGCTTCGGCCTGTCAACCTCCAGCAACGGTGACGACCACCTCACCCGACCCCCCGGTCGGGAGAGCTGCGCGCGTCGCCTCGCCGCGGGGTGGGGGGTGTCGGGTACTCCGGGGGCGGGGCGCCTGGACGCGGGGTGCGGGGGCGCGCGGCGCCTGGAGGCGGGGTGCGGGGGCCGGGGGCACGCCGGTGGCGCGGTGCCTCGACGCGGGGTGCGGGGGCAGGGGTGGCCCCGGCGGCGGGGTCTGGCGGGGCTGCCCCGGGCGGCTCGGTCCGGCGGGGCGCCGTATCGGGTTGGGCTCCCGTCGGGCGGGCCGCATCCCGGGGAGCCGGGGCCCGCGCGGCGCGGAGCTGCCGCGCCCCAGGGGGTGGGGGCGTCAGCCGCCACGTGAACGCCCCCGTCAGGGGGTCCGGGGGCGGAGCCCCCGGTTTCGGGAAGGGGCGGGGTGGGGGAGAAAAACCGCCCCCGTACCCGCGCCGCCCCGCCCCGGAAAACGCCCCCGCGTCAGCCGTACGTGTCGCCCGGCCCCGTACTCCCCGGCGCCCGCAGCGGACCGCCGTACCCCCGCCGGGGCGCGCCCGGACCCAAGACCTTGATCAGCCGGACCGTTCCCTGCCCCAGGTCCTCGTTCAGCCGCGCCACCAGCCGCGGAGCCAGCAGACGCAACTGCGTGGCCCACGCGGTCGAGTCGCACTGCACCGTGAGCACCCGCTCCTCCGGGTCCTCGTCGTAACGCAGCGGCACGCAGTGCTTGGCCAGGTCCTCGCCGACGATCTGCGGCCACCGCCCCATCACGCCGCCCACGGCAGCCGGGGTCTCCCACCCGCGCTCGGTGATCAGCCGGTTGATCGCGGCGCCCAGCGGCAGCGGATCCCGCCCGTCCGCGCGTGCGCCCGAGCGCAGCCCGCCGCCCCGCCGGGCCTGCTTCTTCTGCTGCGCCGCCGCGCCCCGCGCCTTCGCCTGCTCCTTGGCCGCGCGCAGCGCGACCCGCGCCAGGTCGACACCGGACGGCTCAGGCACTGAAGGTCCAGGCACCGGCGGCCCAGGCACCGAAGACCCAGGCACCGACGGTTCCGGAAGACGTGCGTCCGTCACAGCCGCTCCACCGACCCCTCCGACACCCCGTACCGCGTCCCCGCCAGCACACCCGGCACATCGTCGTCGACCGCCGCCGTCACCATCACCTGCTCGCCCGGCGCGACCAGCTCCGCCAGCCGCTCCCGGCGACGGGCGTCCAGCTCCGCGAACACGTCGTCGAGCACGAGCACGGGCTCGTTGCCCTCGGAGCGGAGCAGGTCGTACGAGGCCAGCCGCAGCGCCAGCGCGTACGACCAGGACTCGCCATGGCTGGCGTACCCCTTCGCCGGCAGCTCGCCCAGTTTGAGCACCAGGTCGTCACGGTGGGGGCCCACCAGCGTGACGCCGCGCTCGATCTCCTGCTTGCGCACCTCCGCCAGCGCTGCGAGCAGCCCCTCGTACAGGGCCTCGCGGCCGTGCGCCCCGGGCACGGCACCCTTGTACTCCAGCGCCACCGGCCCGCCCCCCGGTGCCAACTGCTCGTACGCCTTGTCCGCCAGCGGCTGGAGCGTCGCGACCAAGTCGAGGCGCTGCGCCAGCAGCTCCGCCCCGGCCCGGGCGAGGTGCTGGTCCCACACGTCCAGCGTGGACAGGTCCATGGAGCGGCCGCCGTGCCGCCGTGCCATGGCGGCGGATTTGAGCAGCGTGTTCCGCTGCCTGAGCACCCGGTCGTAGTCCGACCGCACGCCCGCCATCCGGGGCGACCGCGCGGTGATCAGCTCGTCCAGGAAGCGCCGCCGCTCCCCCGGGTCGCCCTTCACCAGCGCCAGGTCCTCCGGCGCGAACAGCACCGTCCGGACGATCCCCAGCACATCGCGCGGCCTGACCTGCGAGGACCTGTTGATGCGGGCCCGGTTCGCCCGCCCCGGGTTGAGCTCCAGCTCGACGAGCTGCGACCGGTCGCCCTGCCGCACCGCCGCCCGGATGATCGCCCGCTCGGCGCCCATGCGCACCAGGGGCGCGTCGGACGACACCCGGTGGCTGCCGAGCGTCGCCAGGTACCCGACGGCCTCGACCAGGTTCGTCTTGCCCTGTCCGTTGGCGCCCACGAAGACGCTGACGCCCGGATCGAGAGGGACCTCGACCCGGGCGTACGAGCGGAAGTCGGCCAGCGACAGATGCGTGACGTGCATGGTGTGCGCCGACCTTCCCCCGGCATGGGCCGTGCACCGTCGTGCACAGCCTGTGGATGCCTTTGTTCTACTTCTTGGACTCGACCGCGTGGCCACCGAACTGGTTGCGCAGCGCGGCGATCATCTTCATCTGCGGCGAGTCGTCCTGCCGGGACGCGAACCGCGCGAACAGCGACGCGGTGATCGCCGGCAGCGGGACCGCGTTGTCGATGGCGGCCTCCACGGTCCACCGGCCCTCGCCGGAGTCCTGTGCGTAACCCCGCAGTTGGTCGAGGTGCTCGTCCTCGTCCAGCGCGTTGACCGCCAGGTCCAGCAGCCAGGAACGGATGACCGTGCCCTCCTGCCAGGAGCGGAAGACCTCGCGGACGTCGGTGACGGAGTCGACCTTCTCCAGCAGCTCCCAGCCCTCGGCGTACGCCTGCATCATGGCGTACTCGATGCCGTTGTGGACCATCTTCGCGAAGTGGCCGGCGCCGACCTTGCCCGCGTGGACGGAGCCGAACTCGCCCTCCGGCTTCAGCGCGTCGAAGATCGGCTGGACCTTCGCCACGTTCTCGGCGTCGCCGCCGTACATCAGCGCGTAGCCGTTCTCCAGGCCCCACACGCCGCCGGAGACGCCGCAGTCGACGAAGCCGATGCCCTTCTCGCCCAGCTCGGCGGCGTGCTTCTCGTCGTCCGTCCAGCGGGAGTTGCCGCCGTCGACGACGACGTCGCCGGGGGAGAGCAGCTCGGCCAGCTCGTCGATCGTGGACTGGGTCGCGGCACCGGCCGGGACCATGACCCACACGACGCGCGGGCCCTTGAGCTTGCCCACAAGCTCTTCGAGGCTGTGGACATCGGCGAGGTCAGGGTTGCGGTCGTATCCGATGACGGTGTGACCCGCGCGGCGGATGCGCTCGCGCATGTTGCCGCCCATCTTGCCGAGACCGACGAGACCGAGCTCCATCAGAGATTCCTCAATCGTTGTGTGCGGAGAGTTCGTACCCGCGTCCGAGCCTACGCCCGGACGCGGGCGCACACCTGTGGGGTCAGGCGCTCATCAGGCGCTTGATCAGCCACTCAGGCGCACCGTCCCCGGCGGCGTGCTCAGCCGCTCAGCCGCACCGGCATGATCAGGTACTTGTAGGCCTCGTCCGCCTCCGCGTCCACGGCCGGCTTGCCGCTCAGCAGCGCGGGCTTGGTGGAGGTGGTGAAGGAGAGCTGGGCGACCGGAGAGTCGATCGCGCTCAGGCCGTCCAGCAGGAACGTCGGGTTGAAGGCGATCGAGATGTCGTCGCCCTCGAGCTGCGCGTCCACACGCTCCACAGCCTGTGCGTCGTCGCTGGAACCGGCCTCCAGGATGAGCACGCCCTGCTCGAAGCTCAGCCGGACCGGAGTGTTCCGCTCGGCCACCAGCGCCACGCGCTTGACGGCCTCGACGAACGGCGCCGTCTCGATCACCGCGACCGAGTTGAACTCGGTGGGGAAAAGCGTCCGGTACTTCGGGAGGTCGCCCTCCAGCAGACGGGTGGTCGTACGCCGCCCCGCGCCCTCGAAACCGATCAGGCCCTCGCCCTTGCCCGAACCCGACAGCGCCAGCGTGACCGTGTCGCCGCTGGTCAGCGCCTTGGCGGTGTCCAGCAGCGTCTTCGCGGGCACCAGGGCGACCGCCGAGGCGTCCGGGGACTCCGGCTTCCACAGGAACTCACGGACCGCGAAGCGGTAGCGGTCGGTGGACGCCAGCGTGACCGTGTCGCCCTCGATCTCGATGCGTACGCCGGTGAGGACGGGCAGCGTGTCGTCGCGGCCGGCCGCGATGGCGACCTGGGCGGCGGCGGAGGCGAAGACCTCACCGGGGACGGTGCCGGTCGCGGTCGGCATCTCGGGCAGCGCCGGGTACTCCTCCACAGGCATGGTGTGGAGGGTGAAGCGGGAGGAGCCGCAGACCACGGTCGCCCGTACACCGTCTGTGGAAATCTCCACCGGCCGGTTGGGGAGGGCGCGGCAGATGTCGGCGAGGAGGCGGCCGGAGACGAGGACCGTGCCGTCCTCCTCCACCTCGGCCTCGACCGAGACCCGC
Organism: Streptomyces sp. NPDC031064; assembly: GCF_055570965.1. NCBI lineage: Bacteria > Bacillati > Actinomycetota > Actinomycetes > Kitasatosporales > Streptomycetaceae > Streptomyces > Streptomyces sp. NPDC031064. The sequence continues at coordinate 234,351 of NZ_JBVIGF010000004.1, read as the reverse complement.
GCGGAGACCTCGTAGTCGAAGCTGGAGAAGCTCAGCGCGCCGTCCTCGGCCTTCAGCAGAAGGCCCGCGAGTACGGGCGCCGGCGGACGGGCCGGAAGGCTACGGGCCACCCAGGCCACCGCCTCCGCGAGTACATCGCGCTCCACCCGGATCTTCACCGGAACCGCCTCCTGCTGTTGCTGGCTCTTTCGTCGACTGCGGGAACCAGTCTGACGCACGCCACCGACAGTCGGTGCGGCTCGGGGTCAAGTCGTGACGAGAGGCGCCGGGCGCTCCCGGGCCGAGTTGTGCACAGGCCCCGCTTCGAAGCGAATTCCCCGGTAACTCTGAGTGGGAGTAGTAGTAGGGCCTGTGGAAACAGTGGATAACGCCATCCACCCAGGTCACGGCACGTTTTTTGTCCACCGCACCTGTGGGCGGGGCCCGTGGACAACCACCCCTGTCTGTGGACGCGGGAGAGTTCTGCACACCCGATGCACAGCACAGGGCGACTTCTCCCCAGCGCCGTCCCCAGTTTTACCCAGCTTCCCCACAGGCCAACCGACCACCTTGGTGTGACCGCTTTCACTCGGCGCGGTGAGCCCGGGCGTTTCGTTGCCGAACAGTGGACAGCGGTGTGGAGAAGCTGTGGACCATGGACCGGTGCCTGTGGGCCGCCGGTGGACAACCGTGATCAAGCCCTGTGGACGACGGATCCGTCCACAGCCTGTGGAGCGCGCTCGGCCACAATTCCACAAGCCGGTGACCTGCAAGGATGCGCTCTCCACACCCCACCCTGTGGACGCGATCTGGACAACTCGGCAGTCCCCAGGCTGTGGATCGGAGATCGCGCCCAGATCTGTGGAGAACCCGGTGACCCACCGAACTATTCGAACATCGTCGGCCGGCCACAGGGTGTGGACAACGACGAAGGGCGCCCCGGGACCGTGTCCCAGGACGCCCTCCAAGCCCTTATGTGCCCTTGCGCGGCCCGCTTCCGGCCGTGCCGGCCGTGTCGCCGTGCCGGTCGTGTCAGCCGTTCTTGATGCGGTTCGTGAGCTCGGTGACCTGGTTGTAGATGGAGCGCCGCTCCGCCATCAGCGCCCGGATCTTCCGGTCGGCGTGCATCACCGTCGTATGGTCGCGCCCGCCGAACTGGGCGCCGATCTTCGGCAGTGACAGGTCCGTCAGCTCCCGGCACAGGTACATCGCGATCTGGCGGGCCGTCACCAGCACCCGGCTACGCGACGAGCCGCACAGGTCCTCGACCGTCAGCCCGAAGTAGTCGGCGGTGGCCGCCATGATGGCGCCCGCCGTGATCTCCGGGGCGGCGTCCTCGCCCCCTGGGATCAGGTCCTTCAGCACGCCCTCGGTCAGCACCAGGTCGACCGGCTGCCGGTTGAGGCTGGCGAACGCCGTCACCCGGATCAGCGCTCCCTCCAGCTCGCGGATGTTGCGCGAGATGCGGGAGGCGATGAACTCCAGGACCTCCGGCGGGGCGTTGAGCTGCTCCTGCACCGCCTTCTTACGGAGGATCGCGATCCGCGTCTCCAGCTCCGGCGGCTGCACATCGGTGGTCAGGCCCCACTCGAAGCGGTTGCGCAGCCGGTCCTCCAGCGTCATCAACTGCTTGGGCGGCCGGTCCGAGGACAGCACGATCTGCTTGTTGGCGTTGTGGAGCGTATTGAAGGTGTGGAAGAACTCCTCCTGCGTCGACTCCTTGCTCGCCAGGAACTGGATGTCGTCGACGAGCAGGATGTCCACATCGCGGTAGCGCTTGCGGAAGGTGTCGCCCTTGCCGTCGCGGATGGAGTTGATGAACTCGTTGGTGAACTCCTCCGAGCTCACGTACCGCACGCGCGTGCCGGGGTAGAGGCTGCGCGCGTAGTGCCCGATCGCGTGCAGCAGATGCGTCTTGCCGAGCCCCGACTCCCCGTAGATGAAGAGCGGGTTGTACGCCTTCGCCGGCGCCTCCGCGACCGCGACGGCGGCGGCGTGCGCGAACCGGTTGGACGAGCCGATGACGAAGGTGTCGAACAGGTACTTGGGGTTCAGTCGCGCGTGCGGCTCACCGGGCCGGCCGCCCGCGGCCGCCGTGCCGGTGCCGTTCGCGGCGCTCCCGGCACCGCCGGGGCGCTGCTGCCCCGGGGCGTCGGGCAGGTCGCGCCGGTCGCCGCGCTGCTGGTCGTACGGGGAGGGGTCGGGCGCCTGCGGGCCGCGGTAGTCGTGGTGCGGCTGCTGCGGGCGGGCCGTCGCGTAGGGGTCGCGCTCCTGGAAGCCGCCGAGGCGCGGCTGCTGCCAGGACAGGTCCTCCTGGGTGCGCGGCCAGGCGCCGGGCTCGGGGCGCTGCTGCTGGTACTCGGGGTAGGCGGGGCGCACGGTCGGCAGCCCGTCGTCGGGCATGGGGCGGTGGCCGCCGTATCCGTCGTACTTGTCGTACGGCTTGTCGTACGCCTCGCTCTGCGGCCGCTCGTCGTAGCGCGGCTGCTGGGGCTGCTGCTGCCGGCCGGGCGCGGGCGGGGCGGGGGGCGGGTCCCCCGCGGAGTCGTCGACGGTGATCGCGATCCGGATGGGGCGGCCGCACTCGCGGCTGAGCGTGTCGCTGATCAGCGGGGCGAGCCGGCCCTCCAGGACGCGCTTGCCCCACTCATTGGGGACGGCGAGCAGCGCGGTGTCCGCGACCAGGGCGAGCGGCTGGCAGCGCTCGACCCACTGCTTGTCCTTCGGCTCGATGCCCTGCTGGCCGTCGCCGAGGAGCTGCTCGAGCACTCGTGGCCATACTGCGGCAAGATCAGCAGGTACGTCAGCCACAAGGCACGCTCTCTCACAGGTCCCACGAATGTGTGGTTCTCGGGACGGGATGGAAGGACAGGCAGGAAAGGAATCCGAGTTCAGCCACGGTAGTCGCGGCGGCTCGCGTGGTTCAAGTTGTTGTCCACAGCCTGTGCATAGTGGACCACGACCCAGGGCCGGTTTGACCGGATGGCGTAGCCGCGCGTACCGTAACCAGGTCGAGTTGTCGATGGCTGCTGCCGCCTGCCTCCGATGGGCAAAGATCACGGTCAGTGATCGTGAAGCGGTGCACTCGGGCGTATTGCGAGCTACTCGTGGGCGCACGGTGACAGCCAGGCGATGTCCCGCCACCAACGAATCATTTCTGGAGCCCCCGAGTGAGCAAGCGCACCTTCCAGCCGAACAACCGTCGTCGTGCCAAGACCCACGGCTTCCGCCTGCGCATGCGCACCCGTGCCGGCCGCGCCATCCTGGCGAACCGCCGCAGCAAGGGTCGCGCCAACCTGTCCGCCTGATCGCTTAAACAGGTCATGACGTGCTGCCTACCGAGAATCGGCTGAGGCGGCGCGAGGACTTCGCGACCGCGGTACGCCGAGGACGCCGGGCCGGCCGCCCGCTCCTCGTCGTCCACCTAAGAAGCGGTGCAACGGACCCGCACGCGTCAGGGGAGAGCGCTCCCCCGACACGTGCGGGTTTCGTCGTCAGCAAGGCAGTGGGCGGCGCGGTCGTGCGTAACCAGGTGAAGCGCAGACTTCGCCACCTGATGCGCGACCGGCTGCCTTCGCTGCCCCCCGGTAGCCTGGTGGTAGTACGGGCGCTGCCCGGAGCGGGCGACGCCGACTACGCCCAGATGGCCCGAGACCTGGATGCCGCCCTTCAGCGGTTGCTGGGAGGGGGCGCGCGATGAAGTACCCGCTGCTGGCTCTGATCAAGCTCTACCAGTGGACGATCAGCCCGCTGCTCGGCCCGGTCTGCCGGTACTACCCGTCGTGTTCCCACTACGGCTACACGGCCATCGACCGGCACGGCGCGGTGAAGGGCACGGTCCTGACCGCCTGGCGCATTCTGCGGTGCAACCCGTGGTCGCCGGGCGGTGTGGACCATGTCCCTCCACGTAAGCGTCCTCGCTGGCACGAACTGCTGCGCGACGCCCTGCGCGGCAGCAAGGGCGGGCACTCCGCCGAGACGAGCCCGGCCGCAGAGACCTCGCCCAATGCTCAAGGAGCCTGATTAGTGGACACGATTGCCAGTCTGTTCGCCTTCATCACCACGCCCGTCTCATGGATCATCGTCCAGTTCCACAAGCTGTACGGGGCGATCTTCGGTGCCGACACCGGCTGGGCCTGGGGCCTGTCCATCGTGTCCCTGGTGGTGGTCATCCGGATCTGCCTGATCCCGCTCTTCGTGAAGCAGATCAAGTCGACCCGGAACATGCAGGCGCTCCAGCCGAAGATGAAGGCGATCCAGGAGCGCTACAAGAACGACAAGCAGCGTCAGTCCGAAGAGATGATGAAGCTGTACAAGGAGACGGGCACCAACCCGCTCTCCTCGTGCCTTCCCATCCTGGCGCAGTCGCCGTTCTTCTTCGCCCTGTACCACGTGCTGTCGAAGATCGCCTCGGGTGACACCATCGGCGTTCTCAACCAGGACCTGGTGAACAGCGCCCGTGAGGCGCACATCTTCGGGGCTCCGATCGCCGCGAAGTTCATGGACGACCCGGGCAAGGTCGAGGCCCTCAACGCCTCGCTGACGGATGTCCGCATCGTCACCGCGGTCATGATCGTTCTGATGTCGCTGTCGCAGTTCTTCACCCAGCGCCAGCTCATGCAGAAGAACGTGGACCTGACGGTGAAGACCCCGTACATGCAGCAGCAGAAGATGCTGATGTACATCTTCCCGGTCATCTTCGCCGTGATGGGCATCAACTTCCCGGTCGGTGTCCTCGTCTACTGGCTGACCACCAACGTGTGGACGATGGGCCAGCAGATGTACGTGATCAACCAGAACCCGACCCCGGGCAGCAAGGCGCAGGACCACTACCTCCAGCGTCTGGTGAAGAGCGTCAACTCCCACGGTGAGGTCCGCGGCCGCCGCCGGCGCGCCGTCGTCCAGGCCATCGTGGCCAAGGGCCCGGACCGCAACGACAACGAGCGCAAGTTCGTCACCACCCTCGCCAAGGCCGGGTTCACCCCGCAGGCCGACGGCACGGTGAAGAAGGTCGACCCCGCGACCGCCGAGGCGGAGAGCGCGGCCGCGACCCGGCGCCAGCAGCCGAAGCGTCAGCCCAAGGCGAAGCGCCAGGCCGGAGGCGCTCAGCAGACGGCGGCGAAGACCTCCCTGGAGAAGGCCGACCAGCCCCAGGACGCCAAGACGAAGCAGCCGGCCAAGCCCGCCGGCGGTTCCACCCGCCAAGCAAAGTCCGGACAGCGCAAGGGCCAGCAGCGGCCCAAGCACCCGTCGTCCAAGAAGTAAGAAGGAGTCCATCCGTGACGGAAGGCACCACCTCCGCCGCCCAGGGTGGCGACACCCTGACCCGCCTGGAGCAGGAGGGCGAGATCGCGGCCGACTACCTCGAGGGTCTGCTCGACATCGCCGATCTTGACGGCGACATCGACATGGACGTCGAGGCGGACCGCGCCGCGGTCTCGATCATCAGCGACTCGGGCAGCCGTGACCTCCAGAAGCTGGTGGGTCGCGACGGCGAGGTGCTGGAGGCGCTCCAGGAGCTGACGCGCCTCGCCGTGCACCGGGAGACCGGTGACCGCAGCCGGCTGATGCTGGACATCGCGGGCTTCAGGGCCAAGAAGCGCACCGAGCTCGCCGAGCTGGGCGCCAAGGCCGCCGACGAGGTGAAGAGCACCGGTGAGCCGGTGAAGCTGAAGCCCATGACCCCGTTCGAGCGCAAGGTTGTGCACGACGCGGTGGCCGCCGCCGGTCTGCGCAGCGAGTCCGAGGGCGAGGAGCCGCAGCGCTTCGTCGTCGTACTCCCTGCCTGATCGCTCTGGTGGGGGTCCCCCCTGCTCGAACGAAGCTGAGAGCTTGGGGGAGTCGGCCCCGTCTGTTCGCAGGCGGGGCCGATCTTTGTCAGCCTGATAGCCACTGATCACTGGGCGCCAGCTCCCAGTGCGGTAATGCGGTACGGAAGGACGGTTCCCGTGACGGAGGCGGAGCAATTGCCCCATGCGCCTCAGGAGGCGCAGACGGTTTTCGGTGAGTTCTTCCCGGAGGCGGTTCGGTACGCGGAGCTCCTCGCGGACGCGGGCGTCAAGCGCGGCCTGATCGGCCCCCGCGAGGTGCCGAGGCTGTGGGAGCGACACCTGCTGAACTGCGCGGTGCTCTCCGAGGTCGTGCCCGAGGGGGTCACCGTCTGCGATGTCGGCTCCGGAGCCGGTCTGCCCGGCATCCCGCTGGCGCTGGTCCGCCCGGACCTGAAGATCACCCTTCTTGAGCCGCTGTTGCGCCGCACGAACTTCCTCCAGGAGGTCGTGGAGCTGCTGGGCCTGGACCATGTGACCGTGGTGCGTGGACGGGCCGAGGAGGTCCTCGGCCAACTGCCGCCCGTCCATGTCGTCACGGCACGGGCCGTCGCCCCGCTGGACCGACTGGCCGGCTGGGGTGTGCCTCTGCTGCGCCCCTACGGAGAGATGCTGGCACTCAAGGGCGACACGGCCGAGGAGGAGATCCAGGGCGCCCGCGCCGCACTGAGCAAGCTGGGCGTCGTGCGGACCTCGGTCCTGCATGTCGGCGAAGGGATCGTGGAACCCCTGTCGACGGTCGTGCGGGTGGAGGTCGGCGAGAGCCCCGGCGGCGTACGGTTCGCCGCCAAGCGGGCCAAGGCCGCCAGGACCTCACGTCGTCGCCGTTGACGCCTGGTTGATCCTCATACGTACGCATTTCGGAGTGTCGTGACGTCCTGACCCTGCGGCGAGTGCATCAATGTTTCACGTGAAACGTCGCTCACTGCTGCAGGGAATCATCAGCCGCGGTCGCGCGGCTGCCACGCCACGCGACCGTAAGCCACTCACGAGGGCTACGGAGTTGTCCACAGAGGTGGAGTTCTCCACAGAACCACGGGCCTCGCTGGTTCACGACCCCGAAAGCATGGCAGGCTCTGTGCATCGCGAGCCTGAAGCCGAGGAGAGTGAATCCTTGCGGTCCAACGCCAACATCGCGGGACCGATGACCGATCCGGTCCCCGGTCCCCGTACCGAATCGGCGGGGGAGGATGTTTCACGTGAAACACCGCCCCCGATGGACGACACCCCCATTGGTCGAGCTGCCCAACTGGCGGTGGAGGCGCTGGGCCGTGCGGGCGAGGGGCTCCCCCGGCCTGAGCAGACCCGCATCATGGTGGTCGCCAACCAGAAAGGCGGCGTGGGCAAGACGACCACGACGGTCAACCTCGCTGCTTCGCTGGCACTGCACGGTGCCCGCGTGCTGGTCATCGACCTCGACCCGCAGGGCAACGCCTCCACGGCTCTCGGCATCGATCACCATGCCGAAGTCCCCTCGATCTATGACGTCCTGGTGGAGAGCAAGCCGCTCTCCGATGTCGTCCAGCCCGTCCCGGATGTCGAGGGTCTCTTCTGCGCCCCGGCCACCATCGATCTCGCCGGTGCGGAGATCGAGCTGGTGTCGCTGGTGGCGCGCGAAAGCCGGCTTCAGCGAGCAATCCAGGCGTATGAGCAGCCGCTGGACTACATCCTCATCGACTGCCCGCCCTCGCTCGGCCTGCTCACGGTCAATGCCCTGGTGGCCGGTGCCGAGGTGCTCATCCCCATCCAGTGCGAGTACTACGCGCTGGAGGGCCTCGGGCAGTTGCTGAGGAACGTCGATCTCGTGCGCGGCCATCTGAACCCGGCGCTGCATGTCTCGACGATCCTGCTCACCATGTACGACGGCCGGACCAGGCTCGCGTCGCAGGTCGCCGAGGAGGTGCGCAGCCACTTCGGCGACGAGGTGCTGCGGACCAGCATTCCGCGTTCTGTCCGTATCTCGGAGGCGCCGAGCTATGGGCAGACGGTCCTGACGTACGACCCCGGTTCCAGCGGCTCGCTGTCCTACCTCGAAGCGGCCCGCGAGATCGCACTGCGGGGAGTCGGTATCCACTACGACGCCCAGCACGGCCATGCGGCCAGCCAGAACAACCAGCACAGCATGTCGGAGGGGATCCAGTGAGTGAGCGACGTAGAGGGCTGGGGCGTGGGCTCGGTGCGCTGATCCCTGCCGCACCCCAGGAACGGTCGACGACGTCGGTGGGGGCGGGTTCCACCTCTCCGGGAGCGATTCCCTCGCTGACGGCCGAGCGTGGGGTGGCCGCCGCGAAGGTGGCCACGCTTCCGCAGAGCCAAGCGCCCGTGGACAGTGCTCTGCCGACCCCGGAGCCCGAAGCGGTCGCCGAGGTCGAGACGCCGGCCGGTGCGCACTTCGCCGAGCTGCCGCTGGATGCCATCACACCCAACCCGCGCCAGCCGCGTGAGGTGTTCGACGAGGACGCCCTGGCCGAGCTGGTGACCTCCATCAAGGAGGTCGGGCTGCTCCAGCCCGTCGTCGTGCGGCAGCTCGGCCCGGAGCGCTATGAGCTCATCATGGGTGAGCGCCGCTGGCGGGCCTGCCGGGAGGCCGGTCTGGAACGGATTCCGGCGATCGTCCGTGCCACCGAGGACGAGAAGCTCCTGCTGGACGCCCTGTTGGAGAACCTGCACCGGGCGCAGCTCAACCCGCTGGAAGAGGCCGCGGCCTATGACCAGCTCCTGAAGGACTTCAACTGCACCCACGACCAGTTGGCTGACCGCATCGGGCGTTCGCGCCCGCAGGTCTCCAACACACTGCGCCTCCTCCGGCTGTCGCCGCCCGTCCAGCGCCGGGTCGCCGCCGGTGTGCTGTCGGCGGGCCACGCGAGGGCCCTGCTCTCTGTCGAGGACCCCGAGACGCAGGACAAGCTGGCCTACCGCATCGTGGCCGAGGGGCTCTCGGTCCGGGCGGTGGAGGAGATCGTGACGCTGATGGGCTCCGAGCCCAGCAGCACCCCCAAGGCGAAGGGTCCCCGGGCCGGTGCGCGGGTCTCGCCTGCGCTCTCCGAGCTCGCTTCCCGGCTCTCCGACCGCTTCGAGACGCGGGTGAAGGTCGACCTGGGTCAGAAGAAGGGCAAGATCGTCGTCGAGTTCGCCTCGATGGAGGATCTGGAGCGCATCCTTGGCACCCTCGCCCCCGGCGAGGGGCGCGTCCTGGAGAAGGGACTGGCCGAGGAGAAGGACCAGGACGGCGACGAGGGCTGAGTCGGGGCCTTCTCCCGCACTCTCCTGGGAGAGGAGCCTGCGGAGACAGCCTCTGGGGCGGATCGGATCCGGTGTTCACCGGAACACGGTCCGCCCTTTGGCCTCTTCCCGTATGCGTGTCATCACCCGATCGATACGATGCGTTCGGGTATGCGCATCCGCCTGATCCACCTCGGAGGGAGAGCCAGGCATGCGAGAGGTGAGCCGCAGCCAACTGCTGACAGCAGGACTGGGACTCGGTGCGGTCGGCGGGTTCATCGGCAGCCTGCTCCGGGAACGGAGCGCGCTGACCGCCGCTCTTGGAGCGGCAGGCGAAGGAAGTGAGGAACAGCCTTCATGGGGCGTCGGCTCGTACCGCTCACGTTGGACAACCTTCCGGATCTCCCCAAACGGTGCCGCGCGTGCGTTTTCTGGGAACTTGATCCGGTCAGTGGAGAAGCCGCGGTAAAGGCGGGCACTCCGGAGCTGGAGAAGGAAGCCTGGATCTCCGCTGTGCTGCTCGACTGGGGGTCCTGCGGCCGTGTGGTCTATGTGGACGAGGTACCGGTCGGGTTCGTTCTCTACGCCCCGCCCGCCTATGTGCCCCGCTCGACCGCCTTTCCGACGAGCCCGGTGTCCCCCGATGCCGTTCAGCTCATGACGGCCTGGATCACGCCCGGCTACCAGGGACAGGGGCTGGGCCGGGTGATGGTGCAGACCGTGGCGAAGGATCTACTGCGCCGTGGGTTCAAGGCCATCGAGGCGTTCGGTGACGCCCGCTGGAAGGAACCGGCCTGTGTGCTGCCGGCGGACCATCTGCTGGCCGTGGGCTTCAAGACCGTGCGCCCGCATCCGACGTACCCGAGGCTTCGGCTGGAGCTGCGGACCACGCTGTCCTGGAAGGAAGACGTCGAGCTGGCGCTGGACCGCCTGCTGGGAGCCGTGCAGAAGGAGCCGGTGCTGCGGCCCCTGTGAGGACAGTTGCGGCAGTCGCGTGCCGCTGCTCAAGACGCCGAACGGCCCATCCCGCGTCGGGATGGGCCGTCGTGTTTCACGTGAAACAGTGGCGTCAGGCCTTGCTGACCTGGTCACCCAGGAAGGGCTCCAGGTCGCGGACGATCGCGGCCTTCGGCTTGGCACCGACGATGGTCTTGACGACCTCGCCGCCCTGGTAGACGTTCAGCGTCGGGATGGACATGACGCCGTACTTGGCGGCCGTGGCGGGGTTCTCGTCGATGTTGAGCTTGACGACCTCGATCTGGTCGCCGTGCTCGTCGGCGATGGCCTTCAGCGACGGCGCGATCTGGCGGCAGGGACCGCACCAGGCGGCCCAGAAGTCCACCAGGACGGGCTTGTCGCTCTTGAGGACGTCCTCTTCGAAGGAGTCGTCGGTCACGTTCTTCAGGTCGCCGGCCACGGCGGCCTCCTTCACTTTTGCGGGGTGTGGGTGGGGGATGGTGATCAGACCGCGGCGGTCTTCTCGGGCTCGGCGGCCTTCTCGCCATCGGCCAGAGCCGCCAGGAAGCGCTCGGCGTCGAGAGCGGCGGAGCAGCCCGTGCCGGCGGCGGTGATCGCCTGGCGGTAGGTGTGGTCCACGACGTCACCGGCGCCGAAAACACCGCGCAGGTTGGTGCGCGTCGACGGCGCGTCCACCTTGAGGTAGCCCTCGTCGTCCAGCTCGAGCTGGCCCTTGAACAGCTCCGTGCGCGGGTCGTGGCCCACGGCGATGAACAGGCCGGTCACCGGGAGTTCGGACGTCTCACCGGTCTTGGTGTTGCGCAGCGTCAGGCCGGTGAGCTTCTGCTCGCCGTGGATCACCGCGACCTCGCTGTCCCAAGCAAACTTGATCTTCGGGTCGGCGAAGGCACGCTCCTGCATGGCCTTGGAGGCCCGCAGGGTGTCCCGGCGGTGGACGATGGTGACGGACTTGGCGAACCGGGAGAGGAAGGTGGCCTCCTCCATGGCGGTGTCGCCGCCGCCCACCACGGCGATGTCCTGGTCCTTGAAGAAGAACCCGTCGCAGGTGGCGCACCAGGAGACGCCGCGGCCCGACAGCGCGTCCTCGTTCGGCAGGCCCAGCTTGCGGTGCTGGGAGCCGGTGGTCACGATCACGGCCTTGGCCCGGTGCACGGTACCGGCTGTGTCGGTCACCGTCTTGATGTCACCCGTCAGGTCGACCGAGACCACATCGTCCGGCACCAGCTCGGCGCCGAAGCGCTCGGCCTGGGCCCGCATGTTGTCCATCAGGTCGGGGCCCATGATCCCGTCACGGAAGCCGGGGAAGTTCTCCACGTCGGTCGTGTTCATGAGCGCACCACCGGCGGTGACGGCACCTTCGAAGACCAGCGGCTTCAGCGAGGCTCGCGCCGTATAGAGCGCAGCCGTGTAGCCGGCGGGCCCGGAGCCGATGATGATCACGTTACGGACGTCGCTCACGGGTTTCTTCCTCGTCTCTGCAGACTGCCTACTGCCTACGTGGGCCGGGTCAAGGACTCTCACCCCACCCAACGGATCCTACGGGGCGCGCATTCCCGCAGTGGCCGAGCGGCACGGAGCGTGAGTCAGGGACGAGGGTAGGCCTGTGTCAGCAGAAGCTCTGCCTTGGTGCTCTTCTGCGTGGCGGTGCAGGAGGAGTCGAGGACGTATGCCTGGACCTTGGCGGGGTCCGTGGTGTGCGGCAGGACGACCAGGTAGGCGGGCTTGCCGGCGTACGTGCCCGGCTGTGCGGCGAGGGCCTGATCGCTGCGGCCGGTCCCCGCCTGGACACAGGCCGGAACCGTCACCGCCTCCTGGGTGAACATCGTCGATGGCTTGTCGGTCTCGTCGACAGAGGGCTGCTGCTTCTCGACGCGGGGAGATTTGCCCTTCTCTCCCGGGCTCAGGAGCGCCTTGACCCGCTCTTCCACGGCCACGCCGGAGAAGCTGCTGGCGGGCGCGCTGACTGCGGAGTCGGTCGTCCTGGAGCCGTCTCCGGACGGCTGGACCGCCTGGAAGAGAAGAACGCTCACCCCGATGGCCGCCGCGCCGAAGACCGCGCCGAGCACCGCGGTACGGCGCCGGCGCCGTGCGGGACGCCCACGGCCAGGCCCGGTGGCCGCACTGGGTCGGCCGGCGGGACGGTCGGAGTGGACCGGCTCGGAGCGGAGGGGCGGGGGCGCTGTTTCACGTGAAACATGCTCGGCCGTCTCCGTGGGGGCGGTGGCATCCAGCAGCGCCTCGGCGGCCAGGGCGGCGTCGATGCGCTCGGCGATGTCGGCCGGCATCCGGGCGGGGCCCGGAAGGGTGCCCAGCAGGCCCCGGATCTCCTCCAGGGAGGACCGGACATCGGCGCACAGGGTGCAGCCATCGACGTGCGCCTTGATGTCGGCTGTCCGGGACGGCGGGAGGAGGCCTTCGGTGAGGTCGGAGATCTCCGAGACGTCCGGGTGCTGAGTCGTGTCGGTCGTGGATGTCACGCGCGCCCACCTCCGCCCTTCACAGCAGCAGGATCACTCGGCCCTGCATCCCTTGGTCCCGACGCCGGTGGGACGGATGTCCCTGGCGTCCGGTTCCTTCCCCCGTCGGGGCTGCTGTTATCCACGGTGTCACCGCGCAGATGAGTGAGCAGCGGAAGGAGCCGGGCCCTCCCTCGCGCACAGCGGCTCTTGACGGTGCCCGTCGGTACGTCGAGGACGCGCGCCGCTTCGGCGACGGGATAGCCCTGCATGTCCACGAGCACCAGAGCGGCGCGCTGGTCCGTGGGCAGTTGCGCGAGGGCGGCCAGCAGCTCGCGGTGGAGGTCCTGTCGCTCGGCCGGTGCCTCGGCCGATTCGTGCGGCTCCAGGAGCTGTTCCAGTCGCTCGGTGTCATCGACGGGCGACGTCTTGCGGGAGGCGGCTTTGCGGGCGCGGTCGAGGCAGGCGTTCACGGTGATCCGGTGCAGCCAGGTCGTGACGGCGGACTGGCCACGGAAGGTGTGGGCGGCCCGGAAGGCGGACACAAGGGCGTCCTGGACGGCGTCGGCGGCCTCCTCACGGTCCCCCAGCGTGCGGAGGGCGACGGCCCAGAGCCGGTCACGGTGCCGGCGCACGAGCTCACCGAAGGCATCCGGATCCCCGGCGACATGCCGCGCCAGGAGATCCTGGTCGCTGCGTTCCTCGGATGTCCCGCTCGTCATGCCGCCACCTCCCCTCTCCCAGTCCCGCCTCCCGGCATCATCTCTGCCGCTTGGGCAGCCGTCAGCCGAGAACCTTGATCTCGGAGATACCTCCGCGGAACACATTCGGAGCCCCGTCGGGCGGCAGCTCGGTGATGTGGATGAGCACGTAACGCGTGCGCACGGGCTTGTCCACCGTGGCCTTCAACGTATCCCCAACCGTCTGGAGCTCGGTCAGGGAGTGCGGGAAGTCACCGGGGCCGCTCGGATCGGTCGCGTTCTGGTCGGCGACGAGGACCTGGGCCTTCTGCCCCGCGCGGTACATGGCGATGTCGATGCCCCGGACACTCTGCACGCTGCCCAGGTCCACGATGATCCCGCTGCCTTGCTTGCGTTCCTGCAGGTTGCCGAAGTTGGCGTAGCCCTTGTACTGCGGCGTGATCCAGGCGGTGTCGCCCCTGTCGTCCGCCGCGTTGGGCACGTCGTCCACCTGTATCCCGGACCCATGAGGCATGTATTCATGGACCTCGCTGATCCGGAGCGGCTGCGGGGCCTTCGGAGGTTCCGGCTTCTGCTGGTTCTGGCCGCCCGGAGACGTCTGGGTCCCGGTGTCGCCCGTCTTCTCGTTGCTTCCCTGGTCGAGCAGCCTGTCGGCCACCTGCCAGCTACCCAGGCCCAGGGCCGCGATCAGGAGGGCGGAGACGGCCCACTTGAGGGCCTTGCCCGTACGGCTCTGGAGCGGGGGCGGCGGAAGCGGTGCCGCGACGGGGGCCGCCGAGCCCGGGCGCGGCTGGGGGCGGCCGTAGTTGCCCTGCTGGTACGTCGTGCGCTGGTACTCGGGCGGGGTCGGGAAGTCGGGCTCCGGCGGGCGGATGCGCGGCATGGCCGCGACGGCCTTGGCGAGCTCGTCGGGCGTGGTGCAGGGCGGCTCCTGGCGGGACGCGGTGGCGCCGTCGTTGACCAGGGCGCGCATGGCGATCTCGGACAGGCCGCGGTGGACTCCGGCCCGTACCTGGTCCGGGGGGATCAGCCCGACGCCCTTGGGCAGCCCGGACAGCCCGTAGGCGTCGTTCTCGTACGGCCAGCGCTGGGTCAGCGCCGCGTACAGCAGCGCGCCGATCGCCTCGGTGTCGGTGCGCTGGGGGCGGTCGGCGCTGATGCCGCGGAGCGCGGCGTTCACGGCCAGTCCACGGATGCGGTACTGGCCGGTGGAGCTGCGCAGGACGGCGCTGGGGGTGAGCCGCAGGTGGGCGAGGCCCTCGCGGTGGGCGGCTGCCATGGCCTGGGAGACCTGGCTGACGAGTTGGTAGGCGTCGTGCGCCTCGAGCGGGCCGGCCGCGAGCAGCGCGGTGAGCTCGGTGGCATCCGGCAGCCACTCGTGGACGACGTAGACGAGGTCGTTCTCCTCGACCGCGTCGAGGACCTGGACAAAACGGGGGTCGCCGAGGAGCGCCGAGGAGCGTGCGGCGGCCAGCACCGAACGGGCCCTCGGGTGGTCGGCGGGGAGGATATGGACCCCGACGGCCCGGCGCAGTTTCTCGTCGACGGCACGCCAACTGCTGAAACCGTCCAGACGGGTGACGCACTCCTCAAGTCGGTAACGTCTGGCGAGTTTGTGGCCACTGTGGAGCTCGGGCGTCGTGATGACGGACTGCTCGCTTTCCCGCCGTTCGCCGTCGCTGTTCCGGGCGGACTGCTCCGCCGCGTCCTGCGCTTCCGCCACCCCGTCGCTCGCGGCCTTGTCCGCCTTGGCGGTCAGCGGGTCGTCACCGCTGTTGTCGGCCACGTCGACGGCAGCCGTGCTACGTTCCGCCACCGTCGTTCCTGCCTCCCCATCCGTTGCGCCACATCCAACAGCCATGCCAATTGTGCCCACAGTCCGGCGCTATGCACGACACGCGGCCGCCGACGATGGTTGTGCGGTCCCGTGCAATCAGCGTCCGAGTCGGCCGCGGACCATGCCGACCATCGCGTTGAGCTCTTCGATTCGCATTTTCCGTGCCCCGGCGTAGAAGACGCCCATCAGTACGATCCCGCCGCCCATCAGGGCCACGAGCGAGCCGAGGGCGCCGTCGCCCAGGGCCTTGAGGATGCCGAAGCCCGCCGCGCCACCGAGGACGGCAGCGGGGACGGACGCCATGCAGAGCCGCGCGTAGGTGCGGACGACGTGCGCGCCGTCCAGGTCGCCGCCCAGCCGGTTGCGCAGCCGCCGCCAGGCGACACCGACGCCGACGGCGTAGGCCAGGCCGTAGGAGGCGGCCATGCCGACCACGGCCCACTGAGCGGGCAGCAGGACGTAGCACGCGGCGGAGGCGGCGGCGTTGACGGCGGCCACGATCACGGTGTTGTAGAAGGGCGTGCGGGTGTCCTCGTAGGCGTAGAAGCCGCGCAGGACGACGTACTGCACCGAGTAGGGGATCAGGCCGAGCCCGAACGCCATCAGGATGAAGCCCATGCTGCGCGCGGCCTCGGTGCCGCTGGACGCGTACAGCAGGGTGCACATCGGGACGCCGAGGGCGAGGAAGGTGAAGGCGACGGGCACGATCGCGACGGCCGAGTTCCGCAAGCCCTGCGAGATGTCGTCGCGTACGGCGCCCGGGTCGTTGTCGTGCGCCGCGCGCGAGATGCGCGGCAGCAGCGCGGCCATGACCGAGACGGTGATGATGGCTTGCGGCATGCCCCAGATGAGCTGGGCGTTGGAGTACGCGAGGAAGCCCGCGCCGTCCGTGCCGGAGGCCTTGCCGGCCGCCGTGGCGAGCTGGGTGACGACGACGACGCCTGCCTGGTTGGCGAGGACGAACAGGACGGTCCACTTGGCGAGTTTGACCGTCTTGCCGAGTCCGTGTCCCTTCCAGTCGAAGCGCGGGCGGAAGCGGAAGCCGGCCTCACGCAGGTACGGGATCATCGCCAGCGACTGGACCACCAGGCCGAGCAGCGTACCGATGCCGAGCAGCCGGATGCCCTCGTCGGGGATGGTCGTGACGCCCATCTCGGTCTCGGCAGAGGAGCCGTAGACCCAGATGAACATGGCGAAGGTGAAGATGACGACGACGTTGTTGAGGACGGGGGTCCACATCATCGCGCCGAACCGGCCCCGGGCGTTGAGGATCTGACCCATCACCACGTGCACGCCCATGAAGAAGATCGTGGGCAGACAGAAGCGTGCAAAGGTGACGGCCACGCTGTTCGCGGCCGCGTCGCTCGCGATGGTGTCCGACATCGCGCGGATCAGCAGCGGTGCCCCGAACACCGCGATGGTGACGATGACGCCGAGCGCGACCATCACGAGCGTCAGCAGGCGGTTGGCGTACGCCTCGCCCCCGTCCTCGTCGTCCTTCATCGAGCGGACGAGCTGAGGCACGAAGACCGAGTTGAGGCCGCCACCGACGGTCAGGATGTAGATCATCGTCGGCAGGGTGGCCGCGATGGTGTAGGTGTCACCGAGCAGGGCGGCGCCAAGGGCGGCGGTGATCACCAGGCTGCGTACGAAGCCGGTGAGACGGGACACCAGCGTGCCGGCCGCCATCACGGCGCTCGACTTCAGCAGCCCGGAGGCACGGCCGCCGGACTTCTTCGGGGCGGGCGCGGGCGCGGGTGCCGGTTCGGGCTCCTGCGGGGCGGGCGGCTGCCCGTGGCCCTGCTGGTCGCGGTAGAGGTGCGCGAACGCGTCCGGCTCGGGCTGCTCCTCGCCGGCGCGCGTGACGAGGTCGTCGACGCCCGTGAACTGCACGGTTCGGGGGTCGTCACCGTACGGCAGGTGGCGGGAGGGGCCGTCGGGCTCGGGCGGCGGGGTCTGCGCCCAGATCCTCGGGTCCGGGGCGTACTGCGGCGCGGCGGGCTGCTGGTAGAGCGGCGGCGGCTCCTCGTAGGTGCCGGGCGGGGGTGGCGGGTGCGCGGCCCGGTCGTAGAGCGCCTCACCGACCGGGTCCTGTGCGGAGAGGTCCTGGCTGCCGTACGGATCCTGCTCGTAGGCGTGCTGGACGTACGGATCCGGAGCGGGCGGCGTGGCCGGGGGCGGGACGTGCCCCGTCGCGGGGGGCACCTCGCCGGAAGGCGCGCTGCCGCCGCCCGCGCCCTGACCGCGGTCACCGTCGTACGGCGCGTTCATGGTTTACCCCACCTCATCGTCCCCGGCCGACCGGCCACGACATCGCTCAACGGTCCACTTTCTCACCCTGGCCCGACGGGTCGGTGCTTTGCGCTCCGGTGTCCGGTGTCGGGTCACTCGGCTGCTCGGGATCGTCGCTCTGCGCAGCCGTCCCGCTCGTGTCCGGCTCCGCTCCCGTGCCGGTTCCCGTGCCGGTTCCCGTTCCGGTGCTCGACTCTGCCTCCGGGGCGGTGTCGCGCGCCGCGGTGCGCTTGCGGTGGGTGTACATCCTGATGCCGGCGAGGGCGAGCAGCAAGAACCCGCCGGCGATCACCAGCATCACGGTGGGGGTGATCTCGGAGACCTTGACGGTGAAGTTCATCGGCTTGCCGTACGGCTTGCCGTCCTCCGTGTACAACTGGGCCGTCATCGGGACCGGGCCGTTGGCGTTGGCGGAGGCCGTGAACTTCACCGACTGGCTGTGCCCGCCGTCGATCCGGACCGGAAGCTCGGCGACGGCGGCGTCGCCGTTCAGCTTGAGACGGGTCGGCTTGGTGGACGTCAGCCGCAGCACCAGGTGATCCACGCCCTGGAGCAACTGGTTCTGCACGGTGACCGGGATGGTCGCGCTGCGGCCCGAGAGGGTCAGGTCCGACTTCTCGATGAGCTGGACCTCGGTGGTGAGGTCCTTCAGATGCTGCTGCACGCTCGCCCGGTACGCCGTGGCGGGCTCGGTCCGGCCGCGCCAGGACGTCGACATCTCCCGGTTGATCGCGTTGCCGAAGGGCGTCACGACCCGGTACGCCGCGGTCAGGATGACCTTGAAGTTGTCCAGCGTGTCCTGGGTCGTCTTCATGTCCTGGAACGCCTGGACGCGCAGCTCCTGCTTGCGCAGCTTGGCCGGGTACTTTCCGGCGCCCGGCACATTGGTCGTGGCGCGGTCGTCGGGCTTGGCCTCGGCCGCCGTGATCAGGTCGCTGGGCTGCGTCCAGCGCTGCGCGGACAGGGCGCGCAGCGCGGTCGCCATCGACTGGGCCTGCGTGGCGGTCGGCATCCGCTGCGGGGCGACCACGATGCTGCGCAGCTTGCCCGGCTGCTGCTGGGTCACGGCGAGGGTGTGGGCGAGGAACTGCTGGACGGCCAGTGTCGAGTCGCCGGCGCCCGTCATGTCGCCCTGGAAGGCCGTGGACAGCGACGCGTCGGCGACGACGGCGGTGGTTCCGCCGCCGATGGGCCGGGCGGCGTTGGGCGTGTAGGGCAGCTCGTCGCGGATGCTGTCGCTGCGGGCGATGAGTTTGTCGGCGCCTGCCGAGGTGGCGATGTCGACGATCGAGGGGTCGACGGCGCCGTCCACCGGCCAGGCGAAGTCGACGGACGGCTTCACATGGAGGATCGTCTCGACCGTGGTCTCGGCGACCTCGGTGGCCGGCTGGAGGTGGCTGAGCGAGCCGGAGACGTCCTTGCCCCGGTGGGCGAGCGACGCCAGGTCGGGGTCGGCGTACGGCAGCGCGATCACCTTGTCGTCCTGCACTGCCTTGTCGAGGGCGTTCAGCCACTGCTTGGCAACGGCCTGGTTCTTGCCGGGGACCCGCTCCGTACCGTCCTTGACCTGATAGTTCCGGGTCATCGCGTCGACGGTGGCGAGGAGGTCCGGGTCGACGACCCAGGTGACGGGGAGTTCCGCGCCCAGCGAGACGAGCCGTTCGAGCCGTCCACCCGGGGCGAGCTCGGCGGCCAGGTCGTCGTCCTCGAACACCGGCGTCTGCTGATCGTCCGAGCCGGTCTCCGCGGACAGGTGCGTCGAGGAGATCAGCGGCCAGAGATAGGTGACCTGGGTCTTCTTCTCGGTGGCCTCGGGCTGCCAGGGCAGGAAGGTCCGCTCGATGCCGAGCACCTGGTCGTACCGTGCGCTCCCGGTCCGGCCGGACAGGGAGACACCGAGCTGATAGACACCGTCCTTGTCGAGGCTCAGCTTCTCGACCGGCACGGTGATGCTGAAGTCCTTGCTGAGGCCGGCCGCCAGCGTCGGGATCTTGATGCTGTACGGGCCTCCGAGGACCGCGCCGTCATTGCCCGGCAGGAAGCCGTCACGCTTGGCCACCGCGTCGATCTCGCCCCGGCTGGACATGCGCGGTCCGACCCGCAGGTCGACCTGCGCCCCGGTGACCGTCTCCTTGCCCTCATTGGTCACCGTGCCGCTGATCGTGAGGGTGTCCCCCTCCACGGGCGTCGTGGGCGTGAGGGTGTCCAGCGACACATCGACCGTGCGGGATGGTGCCGCCTTTTCCGCGGACGGGGCCGCCTTCTCCGCGGCGGACGCGGGGGACGCCGAGGGGACGTACAGCAGGCCCGCCAGGAGCGGCACACCCACCAGGGCGGAGGCCATACGCCGTAGCCACCGCCGGGCAGGAGAGCGCATCGTGCTCTGGAAGTCTGCCGCCTCGGCCACGCGCTCGCCCGTCCTCGTCGTCTGTTGCCGTTGGTGGTTCGTCGGTTCCTGCGTCCACGCATGGTAACGAGGCGCGCCGTGGCTAAGTGCCGCGGACTGCTCCACATGATCGGAGAAATGCCGTGCGGAAGATCGCGCACGCCGGGCGCCGGACCGGGGAAAACGGGGACGCCGCCCTCGGCGCGGGCACGTACCCTTTTCTGTTGTGCCGAACGCCAACGAAGACAACCCGACTGCACTGAGCCAGGTGCAACGCCGCGCGGTCAGTGAACTACTGCGCGTGTCCCCCGTCGCCGATGACCTTGCTCGCCGCTTCCAGGAGGCCGGATTCAGTCTCGCCCTGGTTGGTGGCTCGGTTCGGGACGCACTGCTCGGCCGGCTCGGCAACGATCTGGACTTCACCACTGACGCCCGGCCCGAGGACGTTCTGAAGATCGTCCGGCCGTGGGCCGACGCGGTGTGGGACGTCGGGATCGCCTTCGGCACGGTGGGCGCGCAGAAGGCGGCCCGCGTCGGAGACGCTGAACAGATCTTTCAGATCGAGATCACGACGTACCGCTCGGAGGCCTACGACAGGACCTCGCGCAAGCCGGAGGTCTCCTACGGCGACTCCATCGCGGAGGACCTGGTCCGCCGTGACTTCACCGTCAACGCGATGGCCGTCGCGCTGCCGGAGAAGGAGTTCATCGACCCGCACGGTGGTCTGGAGGACCTGGCCGAGCGCGTCCTGCGGACGCCGGGCACGCCCGAGGAGTCCTTCTCCGACGATCCGCTGCGCATGATGCGGGCCGCGCGGTTCGCCGCGCAGCTCGACTTCGAGGTCGCCCCCGAGGTCGTGGACGCCATGAAGCGCATGGCCGACCGGATCGAGATCGTCTCCGCCGAGCGCGTACGGGACGAGTTCAACAAGCTGATCCTCTCCGCGTACCCGCGCAAGGGCCTGGGCCTGCTGGTCGACACCGGCCTTGCCCAGCGCGTGATGCCCGAGCTGCCCGCGCTGCGGCTGGAGAGTGATGAGCACCACCGGCACAAGGACGTCTACGAGCACTCGCTGACCGTGCTGGAGCAGGCGATCGACCTCGAAGAGGACGGCCCGGACCTGGTCCTGAGGCTCGCCGCCCTGCTGCACGACATCGGCAAGCCGCGCACGCGGCGCTTCGAGTCGGACGGCCGGGTCTCCTTCCACCACCACGAGGTGGTCGGAGCGAAGATGACCAAGAAGCGCATGACCGCGCTGAAGTACTCCAACGACATGGTCAAGGACGTGTCGCGCCTGGTGGAGCTGCACCTCCGCTTCCATGGCTACGGCACCGGCGAGTGGACCGACTCTGCCGTACGCCGCTATGTGCGCGACGCAGGTCCGCTGCTGAGCCGCCTGCACAAGCTGACCCGCTCGGACTGCACCACCCGCAACAAGCGCAAGGCGGCCGCGCTGTCCCGCGCCTACGACGGGCTGGAGGAGCGCATCGCCAAGCTCCAGGAGCAGGAGGAGCTGGACGCCATCCGTCCGGACCTGGACGGTAACCAGATCCAGGAGATCCTCGGAATCCGGCCGGGGCCGGCTGTCGGCAAGGCGTACAAGTTCCTGCTGGAGCTGCGGCTGGAGAACGGCCCGATGGAGCATGACGCCGCCGTCGCCGCACTCAAGGAGTGGTGGGCAGCTCAGGGCTGAACGGAGCCGCCGCCATGTTTCACGTGAAACATGGCGGCGGAGACGACGACGCGAGGGGCGATGTTTCACGTGAAACATCGCTCCTCGTTGTGTGCGCTACTTCTTGATCTCGTCGATGCAGAGCACGAACTGCTTGCCCGAGCTGCGTCGGCCCCCGCTCGTCTGCTCGTGGTAGCCGATGTCCGACTTCCCCTCGCACAGCTTGGTGTCCAGGGTGTCGGGGATCACCTCGACGACCTTGAACTCGGCGTCGGTGCCACCGCACTCGACTATCTGGAGGTCCGGCGTGATGGTGGTGCCGTTGTTCTTCAGGCAGTCACCCGCCTCGGCGTGATCGGCGTCGTCCTGGCTCAGGAACCAGAAGACCGCGATGGTGATCAGCGCGAGCACGACGCCAATGGTCTTCAGGATCTTCATGACGCCGGGGCCGCCGGAGCGGGACGGCGGCGGGGGCGGGGGCGGCGGGGGCGGAGTGGCACTCCACTGCTGGGGAGGAGCGCCATAAGGAGCCTGCGGCTGCTGGGGGTGCTGGGGCGGGTACGGCTGCTGCTGCGGATACCCATAGCCCGGCTGCGGCGGATAAGGCTGGGGCGGCTGCTGGGCGTACGGCCCTGGCTGGCCGTACGGCCCGGCGCCCTGCTGTGGCGGATACGTCAAAGGAGAGTCCCCCGAGGCGTGTGATCGTCATTTTGACGCGTGCACGCTATAGCAACGCCTCGCTCCGCCTCCAACCCAGCAGCATGGCGGCGATGCCCGCGTACAGGACGGCGACCATGACGACCAGTGCGACCGAGCGGCCATCGGGCGGCAGCATCAGCGCGGCGATCCCGGCCGCACCGACGAAGGCCACGTTGTAGAGCACGTCGTACAGCGAGAACACCCGCCCCCGGAAGGAGTCGTCCACCGCGAGCTGCACCACCGTGTCCGTGGCGATCTTGGTGCCTTGTGTGACGAGCCCGAGCACGAAGGCGGCGACCAGCATGGGCGCCGGGGAGAACCACAGGCCGAGCGCCGGCGCCAGTACCGCGGCCGACGCGGCGCACACCACCATCCAGCCGCCCTGCCCCAGCCGCTCCACCGCCCACGGCGCGAGCACCGCGGCGGCGAAGAAGCCCGCCCCCGAGACGCCGACGGCCAGGCCGAGCAGTGCGAGGCCCGCCGACTCGGTCGACGTCCAGGCGTACCGGCACAGCATCAGCACCATCACGGTCAGCGCGCCGTAGCAGAAGCGCATCACCGTCATCGCGGCGAGCACCCGGGCCGCCGCCCGCCGCTCGGCGAGGTGGCGCAACCCCCCGACCAGCCCCCGGGCGGTCGAGGCCAGCGCCGCGCCCAGCCGGGGCTGCACCACGTCCGGGTCGGGGCCGAGCAACCCGCGGCCCATGCGCAGCGAGGCGAGGGCCGAGCACAGGTAGAGGCCGGCGCCCAGCACGACCACCGCCGCGTCGGAGTCGGCGACCAGCAGCCGCACGGCGAAGGCCAGCCCGCCGCCCGCGGTCGCGGCGAGCGTGCCGGCGGTGGGCGACAGTGAGTTGGCCATCACGAGCCGGTCCGCGTCCACGACCCGGGGGAGCGCGGCCGAGAGCCCCGCGAGGACGAACCGGTTGACGGCGGTGACGGAGAGCGCCGAGGCGTAGAAGAGCCAGTCCGGTACGGAGGCGAGGATCAGGAAGGCCGTGCCGCCGGCGAGCAGGGCGCGGAGCAGGTTCCCGTACAGGAGGACCTGGCGGCGCTGCCAGCGGTCCAGCAGGACCCCCGCGAACGGGCCGACGAACGAGTACGGCAGCAGCAGAACCGCCATGGCGGACGCGATCGCGGCGGGCGAGGTCTGCTTCTCGGGTGAGAAGACGACGTACGTGGCGAGGGCGACCTGGTAGACCCCGTCGGCGCACTGGGAGAGCAGTCGTACGGCCAGCAGGCGGCGGAAGTCCGTCAGGCGCACGAGTACGCGCAGATCACGTACGACAGGCATGGCAGCAAGGGTCACACACGACGAAGGCCCCCGGGCAGATGCCACGGGGACCTTCGGCAGGCGAGCCGTCGGCGCTTAGCGCTCGACCTCGCCCTTGATGAACTTCTCGACGTTCTCGCGGGCCTCGTCGTCGAAGTACTGGACCGGCGGGGACTTCATGAAGTACGAGGACGCGGAGAGGATCGGGCCGCCGATGCCGCGGTCCTTGGCGATCTTCGCGGCACGCAGGGCGTCGATGATGACACCCGCCGAGTTCGGGGAGTCCCACACCTCGAGCTTGTACTCCAGGTTCAGCGGGACGTCACCGAAGGCACGGCCCTCGAGACGGACGTAGGCCCACTTGCGGTCGTCCAGCCAGGCCACGTAGTCGGACGGGCCGATGTGGACGTTGTTCTCGCCGAGGTCCCGGTCGGGGATCTGGGAGGTGACGGCCTGCGTCTTGGAGATCTTCTTGGACTCCAGGCGCTCGCGCTCGAGCATGTTCTTGAAGTCCATGTTGCCGCCGACGTTGAGCTGCATCGTGCGGTCCAGGATGACGCCCCGGTCCTCGAACAGCTTGGCCATGACGCGGTGCGTGATGGTGGCGCCGACCTGCGACTTGATGTCGTCACCGACGATCGGGACACCGGCCTCGGTGAACTTGTCCGCCCACTCCTTGGTGCCGGCGATGAAGACCGGGAGGGCGTTGACGAAGGCGACCTTGGCGTCGATGGCGCACTGGGCGTAGAACTTCGCCGCGTCCTCGGAGCCGACCGGCAGGTAGCAGACGAGGACGTCGACCTGCTTGTCCTTGAGGACCTGGACGACGTCGACCGGGGCCTCGGAGGACTCCTCGATGGTCTGGCGGTAGTACTTGCCCAGGCCGTCCAGCGTGTGGCCGCGCTGGACGGTCACGCCCGTCGACGGCACGTCGCAGATCTTGATGGTGTTGTTCTCGCTGGCGCCGATGGCGTCCGCCAGGTCGAGGCCGACCTTCTTCGCGTCCACGTCGAAGGCGGCCACGAACTCGACGTCGCGGACGTGGTACTCGCCGAACTGCACGTGCATCAGACCCGGCACCTTGCCCGCCGGGTCGGCGTCCTTGTAGTACTCGACGCCCTGCACCAGCGAGGCGGCGCAGTTGCCCACGCCGACGATGGCTACGCGAACCGAACCCATTCCGGTTGCTCCCTGTGTTGATCTTCGAAGCCCTGCGGGTCGCAGGGCCTCACTTGGCGGTGTCGTCGGACGGATCCGGCCGGGTGCTGCCCCCGTGCCGGGGCAGGCCGCCCGTCTCTCCAGATATGTTGTCCTGCTGAGCGTCGGCGGCGCCCTCGGTGGCCTGGCCGGCCTCCGGGGTCCCGGAGGCGGACCGTCGCTGGTCCCGCCCCGCCCGCTCGCTCTCGATGAGCTCGTTCAGCCAGCGCACTTCGCGCTCCACGGACTCCATGCCGTGCCGCTGAAGCTCAAGCGTGTAGTCGTCCAGGCGCTCGCGCGTACGGGCCAGGGAGGCGCGCATCTTCTCCAGACGCTCCTCCAGGCGGCTGCGCCGGCCCTCCAGCACCCGCATGCGCACCTCGCGCTCCGTCTGACCGAAGAAGGCGAAACGGGCGGCGAAGTGCTCGTCCTCCCAGGAATCGGGGCCGGTGTGGGACAGGAGCTCCTCGAAGTGCTCCTTCCCCTCGGCCGTCAACCGATAGACGATCTTGGCGCGGCGCCCCGCGAGCGAGGCGGCGAGGGCGTCCTCCGGGGCGCTGCCCGGTTCCTCGATCAACCAGCCGTTTGCGACCAGCGTCTTGAGGCAGGGGTAAAGGGTCCCGTAGCTGAACGCGCGGAAGATCCCCAGCGACGTGTTGAGCCGTTTACGCAGCTCGTACCCGTGCATCGGGGCTTCGCGGAGCAGGCCGAGGACGGCGAACTCGAGGATGCCGGAGCGCCTGCTCATCCGTCGCCTCCTCCACCTTCGCCGACTCGTGTGCCGTGACCTATGCCGTGCTGATGTATCGGCTCGATACATCCCGACGATAGAACGGGCTGGAAGCCTCGACAAGGGGGGCTAGGGTGAGCGGCGTCACATAGTCAATTCGCAGTAAACGACTTGCCTGATTTGGGATGAACTTCGGTCCTCAGGGGTTTTTGACCGTGCGTAGTCTGTGCGGCATGCACACCAGTGGGAACCATGCGACGCGAGTCGGCGTCCTCGTTCTGAGTGCATGGCGGATGAGCCCGAGCCAGGGCTGGTCCGTATCGATTTCGGGGGGACCGGAACCCAGCTGCCGCTTCCAGGCGTACTCGCCTGCCCGAGGAGTAGTCGTTCGATGAGCGAGCACCGTCGCAAACCGCCGCAGCCGCAGGGTGGCGGACGTGCCGCGGCCAGGCGAGCCGCCCAGCAGTCCTCAGGCCGCCGGGCGGCCCAGGCGAGAGGAACCAGTACCGGATCCCGTTCCGCGCCGCCCGGAGGCGGTGAGGAGCGGGTGTACGGCAGCCGGGCCGAGGCCCGCCGGGCCGCTCAGCGCGGCGGACGCCGCCGCGGTGCCGAGGGCGCCGCCGGGGCGGCGGCGGGACGCGGTGCACGCGGCGGGCACCCGGGCAAGAAGCGGCTGATCGACTACCCGCGCCACAACAAGTACGGGTGGCGCCGCTGGGTGCCGTCCTGGAAGCTCGTCTCCGGGCTGTCCCTCGGGTTCGCGGCCACGGTGCTGGGCGCCTCGGCGATCGTGTACTCGATGGTGGAGGTGCCGGAGGCGGTCAAGATCGCGACCGCGCAGAACAACGTCTACTACTACGCCGACGGCACGCAGATGGCCGCCACGGGTGGCGAGGTCAACCGCCAGATCCTCGACTACGACAAGATCCCCATGGCCATGCAGAACGCGGTGATCTCGGCCGAGAACAAGACCTTCTGGGACGACATGGGCGTCGACCCCAAGGGCATCAGCCGCGCCGTGGTCAACATGGCCATGGGCGAGCAGACCCAGGGTGGTTCCACCATCACCCAGCAGTACGTGAAGAACGCGATGCTGGACGACCAGAGCCAGACCGTGAGCCGGAAGCTCAAGGAGCTGTTCATCTCCCTCAAGGCCGGTGTGGAGGAGGACAAGAAGGACGTCATGGCCGGCTACCTGAACACCTCGTACTACGGGCGGGGTGCGTACGGGATCCAGGCCGCGGCGCGCACGTACTACGAGAAGGACGCGGACGAGCTCAACGCCAGCGAGTGCGCGTTCCTCGCCGCTCTGCTGAAGGGCGCCACCTACTACGACCCGGCCGGGTCGGTGGACATCGACCCCAAGGCCACGCCGGCGGCCAACACGGAGGCGGCCACCAAGCGGTGGAAGTGGATCCTTGACGAGATGGTCAAGGACGGGAAGCTCGGTGCCGCCGAGCGGGCCGGGTACACCAAGTTCCCGATGCCCAAGCCACCGAAGAAGGAAGCACGGCTCGGCGGCCAGGTGGGGTACATGGTGGACCTGGCCAAGGCGTTCGTCATCAACAACAACGACGTGGGCATCACGGCGAAGAAGCTCTCCCAGGGCGGTTACGAGATCCACACGACCTTCGACAGGAAGAAGGTCGAGGCCCTGTCGGCTGCCGTGAAGAAGGTCGAAGCCGCCAACATCGACCCCAAGAAGCGCCCGGACACGGACACCCACGTCCAGTTCGGTGGTGCCTCGGTCGACCCGAAGACCGGTGCGATCGTCGCCATCTACGGCGGCTCCGACGCGACCAAGCACTTCACCAACAACGCCGACCAGACCGGTGCCCAGGTCGGTTCGACGTTCAAGCCGTTCGTGCTGGCGGCCGCCATGGAGTACGGCGTACGCGACCCCCAGGGCGAGCCCGTGCAGGGCCCTGACCAGCGCCGGACGGTCGATCCGGACAAGACGTACTACAACGGCAAGAACAAGCTCAAGATCAAGAAGTACGACGGCAGCGTCTGGCACAACGAGGACGGCGAAGAGTGGCTCCAGGTCAACGACGGTGACAAGAGCTACGGGGACATCAACCTCCGCGAGGCGATGATCCACTCCGCCAACTCGCCCTTCGTGCAGCTCGGCATGGACGTCGGTATCGAAGAGGTCAGGGAGACGGCGGTCAAGGCCGGCCTGCGCAAGGAGAGCCTCGTCGGGGCGAACGTCCCCTCCTTCTCGATCGGTATCTCCGACCCCAGTGCCATCCGTATGGCCGGCGCCTACGCCACCTTCGCGGCCAATGGCAAGCAGCGCGACCCGTTCTCCGTGACGGAGGTGAAGAAGCGCGGCGAGGTGATCTTCAAGCACGAGGCCACCACCAAGCAGGCCTTCTCGACCGCCATCGCCAGCAACGTCACCGACGTCCTGAGGGACGTCGTCGAGGACCCCGAGGGCACCGGTAACAACGCGGCCATCCCGGGCCGTCAGGTCGCCGGCAAGACCGGTACCACCGACGGCAACAAGTCGGCCTGGTTCGTCGGCTACACGCCACAGCTCGCCACGGCCATCGACATGTACCGGATGGACGACAACGCGGCGAACAAGAACCGCAAGTTCCTGGAGATGTTCGGCACGGGTGGCCAGAAGAAGATCCACGGTTCGTCCTTCCCGTCGGAGATCTGGCAGAAGTACATGTCGGCGGCGCTCAAGGGCGCGGAAGCGATGCCCTTCCCCGAGCCCGAGAAGCTGGAGGCCGACACCGTGTACGGCGGCGGTGCCAAGAGCCCGGAGCCCACGCCTTCGAACTCGCCTTCGCCGACGCCGTCCCAGACGGAGTCCCAGAGCCCGTCGCCGACCCCGTCGCAGTCGCAGAGCACCGAGCCGACGAAGCCCTCGTGCGGCCCGTTCGACTGGGACTGCAACAACGAGGACGGCGGCCAGAACGGTGGCCAGGACGGTGGCACCGACACCGGCGGCACCGACACCGGCGGGACCGACACCGGCGGTACGGATGAAGGGGCCACCAGCGGCGGCATCACCACAAGTCCGTCGCCGCCCACCGGCAGCACCAACGGCAACGGCAACGGTGGCGGCAACGGAGGCTGGTTCGGCGGCACGGAGGGCTAGCGCCCGCCGTTCGCCCCCCCACTCCCGGCAGCCGAAGGCCGCCGTACCCGGTACGTACATCGCGTACGTACGCAGGGTGCGGCGGCCCTCGCCGTATTCCACGGGCGCCCTGCCCACCCGGCGTTGTCGACAGGGTTGTCCATCCGGCGTTGTCCACAGGGCGTTGTCCACAGGCCGCGCCGGTCGACAGCCCCGTACGGCAGGATGTCCCCATGCCGAGCCCACAGAAGACGACGAGCGCCCACCAGGACCGGCCCGTCGTGCCCCCGACCAGGCGGGACGAGGTCGCAGCCGCGGGCAGCGAGCTGATCGGTGGCCCCATCGGCCGCTGGGCGCAGCTCGGTGGCAGCGCCTTCACCCCCGTCCGTGTGGTCGCACTGGTCGCGATCGGGATGTTCGCGCTCGGCATGGTGCAGAAGTTGCCCTGCTACAACTGGGCGTGGTTCCGCGGCACCAGCTCGCAGTACACCCACGCCTGCTACTCCGACATTCCGCACCTGTTCATCGGGCGGGGCTTCGCCGACGGGCTGATCCCGTACTTCGACCGCCTCGGCGGCGACATGGAGTACCTCGAATACCCGGTCCTGACCGGGCTCTTCATGCAGGTCGCGTCCTGGCTGACGCTGCCCTTCGACGGCGACCTCCAGTACCGCGAGCAGATGTACTGGATGGTCAACGCGGGCATGCTCATGGTCTGCGTGGCCGTCCTCGCGGTCTGTGTCGCGCGCACGCACCGCAACCGCCCCTGGGACGCCCTGCTGGTCGCGCTGGCGCCCGCCTTCGCGCTCACCGCCACGATCAACTGGGACCTGCTCGCCGTGGCGCTCACCGCCGCCGCCATGCTGATGTGGTCACGCGGCCGCGCTCTGGCCTTCGGGATCCTCCTCGGCCTCGCCACGGCCGCCAAGTTCTATCCGTTCCTGCTGCTCGGGCCGCTGCTGCTGCTGTGCTGGCGGGCCGGGAAGTGGCGGGAGCTCGGGGTCGCCGTGGTGGGCACGGTGGGCTCGTGGCTCGCGGTCAACGTGCCGGTGATGCTGCTGGCCCCCGAGGGCTGGAAGAAGTTCTACTCCTTCAGCCACGACCGGGGCATCGACTTCGGGTCCTTCTGGTTGGTCATCACTCAGCGCACCGGCGTGAACATCACACCCGACGACGTCAACACGTACGCGATGGTGCTGATGCTGCTGGCCTGCGCCGGGATCGCCGCACTGACGCTCACCGCTCCGCGCCGTCCGCGGTTCGCGCAGTTGGCCTTCCTGGTGATCGCCGCCTTCATCCTCACCAACAAGGTCTATTCACCGCAGTACGTGCTGTGGCTGATACCGCTCGCCGCCCTGGCCCGCCCGCGCTGGCGGGACTTCCTGATCTGGCAGGGCTGCGAGGTCATGTACTTCGTCGGGATCTGGATGTACCTGGCGTACACCACGAGCGGCAACAAGCAGGGGCTCCCCACGGAGGGCTACCAGTTCGCCATCGTCCTGCACCTGGCCGGGACGCTGTTCCTGTGCGCCATGGTGGTGCGGGACATCTTGCTGCCCGAGCGGGACGGGGTACGGCGCGACGGCTCGGACGACCCGTCCGGGGGCGTCCTGGACCGCGCGGAGGACGTCTTCGTGCTCGGGCGGGCCGCACATCCGCCGCAGCACGCGGCACACGCGGTCCAGGGACCGCGTGTGGACTGGGGCGTCGTACGGGAGTGAGGCCCGCGGCCTCGACCGGCCTGGCGCTCGCCGGCCGGCCCCGGGTCTCCCCGGGCCGGCCCTGGGTCTCGACCGGCCTGGCGCTCGCCTGGCCGGCCTCGGCGCTCGACCGGACCCCTAGCGCTCGACCAGGCGGTCGAACTGGGTCGTGGTGTGCCGCAGGTGGGCGACCAGCTCGTCGCCGACCTTCGGCTCCTGCGCGTCCGACGGGACGAACAGGATCGACACCTGCATGTGCGGCGGCTCGGCGAACCAGCGCTGCTTGCCCGCCCACACGAACGGCGAGAGGTTCCGGTTGACCGTCGCCAGGCCGGCCCGGGCCACGCCCTTGGCGCGCGGCATCACGCCGTGCATCGCCTTCGGGGCCTCCAGGCCCACGCCGTGCGAGGTACCGCCGGCGACGACCACCAGCCAGCCGTCGGACGCCGCCTTCTGCTGGCGGTAGCCGAAGCGGTCCCCCTTGGCCACGCGCGTGACGTCCAGCACCGCGCCCCGGTACTCCGTCGCCTCGTGGTCGCCCAGCCACAGCCGCGTACCGATCCGCGCCCGGAACCGGGTCTGCGGGAACTGCTGCTGGAGCCGCGCCTGCTCCTGGGCCTTCAGGTGGCTGACGAACATGGTGTGCAGCGGCAGGCGGGCGGCGCGCAGCCGGTCCATCCAGCCGATGACCTCCTCGACGGCGTCGGTGCCGTCCGTGCGGTCGAGCGGCAGGTGCAGCGCGAAGCCCTCCAGGCGCACGTCCTCGATCGCCGCGTGCAACTGGCCCAGCTCGTGCTCGCCGATGCCGTGCCGCTTCATCGAGCTCATGCACTCGATGACGACCCGGGCACCGACGAGGGCGTGGACGCCGTCCACGGAGGACACCGAGCGGATCACCCGGTCCGGCAGCGGGACCGGCTCCTCGCCCCGCCGGAACGGCGTCAGGACCAGGAGGTCACCGCTGAACCAGTCCTTGATGCGGGCCGCCTCGTACGTCGTGCCGACGGCCAGCATGTCGGCGCCGAAGCGGGACGCCTCCTCCGAGAGCCGCTCGTGGCCGAAGCCGTAGCCGTTGCCCTTGCACACCGGGACCAGGCCCGGGAACTGGTCGATCACGGACTTCTGGTGCGCCCGCCAGCGAGCGGTGTCGACGTAGAGGGAGAGCGCCATGGCCGGCCCGGAACCTTTCTGTGGCTGCGGTGTATCGAAGGTGCTTACGAGACGTGCGTACGAGATTACGGAAGCGTCAGCGGCGTGACATGTAGATGTCGAGCGCCTTGTGCAGCAGCTTGTTGAGGGGGAAGTCCCATTCGCCGATGTACTCGACGGCCTCGCCGCCCGTGCCCACCTTGAACTGGATCAGGCCGAAGAGGTGGTCCGTCTCGTCCAGCGAGTCGGAGATGCCGCGGAGGTCGTAGACGGTCGCGCCCATGGCGTAGGCGTCGCGCAGCATTCGCCACTGCATCGCGTTCGAGGGGCGGACCTCGCGGCCGATGTTGTCGGAGGCGCCGTAGGAGTACCAGACGTGCCCGCCGACGACGAGCATGGTGGCCGCCGACAGGTTCACGCCGTTGTGGCGCGCGAAGTACAGCCGCATGCGGTTGGGGTCCTCGTTGTTGAGGACGGTCCACATGCGCTGGAAGTACGACAGCGGGCGGGGCCGGAACCGGTCGCGCACGGCGGTGATCTCGTACAGCCGCTGCCACTCGGCGAGGTCCTCGTAGCCGCCCTGGACGACCTCGACACCGGCCTTCTCAGCCTTCTTGATGTTGCGCCGCCAGAGCTGGTTGAAGCCCTTGAGGACGTCGTCGAGCGAACGGTTCGCCAGCGGCACCTGGAAGACGTAGCGGGGCTGTACGTCACCGAAGCCGGCGCCGCCGTCCTCGCCCTGCTGCCAGCCCATCTTGCGCAGCCGGTCGGACACCTCGAAGGCACGCGGCTCGATGTGCGTGGCCTCGACGTCACGCAGGCGCTTGACGTCCGGGTCCTGGATGCCGGACTTGATCGCGGACGCGTCCCAGCGGCGGATGACGACCGGCGGGCCCATCTTCACGGAGAAGGCGCCCTGGTGCTTCAGGTGCGCCAGCATCGGCTGGAGCCAGTCGTCCAGGTTCGGCGCGTACCAGTTGATCACCGGGCCCTCGGGGAGGTAGGCGAGGTACCGCTTGATCTTCGGGAGCTGGCGGTAGAGCACCAGGCCGGCACCGACCAACTGGCCGTCCTTGTCGAACCAGCCCAGGTTCTCCGAACGCCACTCGGTCTTCACATCAGCCCATGCGGGGACCTGGCAGTGACTCGCCGCAGGCAGGCTCTGGATGTACGCCAGATGCTGCTCTCGGCTGATGGTCCTCAGGGTCAGGCTCATGCGGGGCGCTCCTCGGCAGGTGTGTCCCCATGGGTACAGGGGCTCCGGCTCACGCGCCGAAGCCTACTGGCACCGGGGAGCGCCCCGACTGGCCGTACGCCGGAGGGCCTAACCCAGGACACCGCCGAAGAGGCCGCCGTGGGCCATTCCGAGCCCGAAACCGATCGCCGAGGCGCCCAGACCGATGATCAGCAGGGTGCGCTCACGTGTCGTCTCGGAGATGTACTGGCCGTAGGCACCGGTGAGGATGCCCACCAGGCCCGCCCACGAGCTGATCAGGTGGAGGCTGTGGAACTGGGCCGTGATGAAGGCGAGCAGACCGAGTACCACGGTCACCGCCATCAGCGTGTCCTGGAGCGGATGGGGCTTGCCGTCCGTGGCGAAGAGCGACGAGGTGGGGTGACGGTGGAATGCCTGGGCCATGAGGTACCTCCTGGCTGTGCCGGAAGGCGGCGCATCGTAGCGCCGCACGCACCCGATGTGTACAGATTGCGTCCCCTGGCCACGGGATTTCAACCGGAAGCCGGTGTGCGGGTACTCTGTACGGTCTGCACCGGTGTCTGCCCATGTCCTGATCAGGGTCCCTCACTCGCTGAGGGCGATTGTCAGTGGTGGCCGATACCGTTGCGCACGCATCACGACCCTCCTGCCACGGAACGACCGTGGCCGCTGAGTCCAAAGGAGGTGGGTTCCACATGCGTCACTACGAGGTGATGGTCATCCTCGACCCCGATCTCGAGGAGCGCGCTGTCTCCCCGCTGATCGAGAACTTCCTCTCCGTCGTCCGTGAGGGCAACGGAAAGGTGGAGAAGGTCGACACCTGGGGCCGTCGTCGTCTCGCTTACGAGATCAAGAAGAAGCCCGAGGGCATCTACTCGGTCATCGACCTGCAGGCCGAGCCTGCGGTCGTCAAGGAGCTCGACCGCCAGATGAACCTGAACGAGTCGGTCCTCCGGACCAAGGTCCTCCGTCCCGAGACCCACTGAGCTCTCGCTCAGAGGTCATCGGGTTTCGAGTAGCAGCAGCAAGCAGCCAGAAGCAATCCCGCCGAGAGGTTCCCCATGGCAGGCGAGACCGTCATCACGGTCGTCGGCAATCTTGTCGACGACCCCGAGCTGCGCTTCACCCCGTCCGGTGCGGCGGTCGCGAAGTTCCGCGTCGCGTCCACTCCCCGCACCTTCGACCGTCAGACCAATGAGTGGAAGGACGGCGAGAGCCTGTTCCTGACCTGCTCGGTCTGGCGCCAGGCGGCGGAGAACGTCGCCGAGTCGCTCCAGCGAGGCATGCGCGTCGTCGTGCAGGGCCGGCTGAAGCAGCGGTCGTACGAGGACCGCGAGGGCGTCAAGCGCACGGTCTTCGAGCTGGACGTCGAGGAAGTCGGCCCCAGCCTCAAGAACGCCACGGCCAAGGTCACCAAGACCACCGGCCGCGGTGGCCAGGGCGGCTACGGCGGTGGCCAGCAGGGCGGCGGCAACTGGGGCGGTGCCCCGGGTGGTGGCCAGCAGGGTGGCGGCGGTGCTCCCGCCGACGACCCGTGGGCGACCAGCGCGCCGGCCGGTGGCCAGCAGCAGGGCGGTGGAGGCGGCTGGGGCGGAAGCTCCGGCGGTTCCGGCGGCGGCTACTCGGACGAGCCCCCCTTCTAGTCCCGCGAGGGATTTAGGGCTCAGGCTCGCACCCCACTTCTTGATCACACAGGAGATACACCATGGCGAAGCCGCCTGTGCGCAAGCCGAAGAAGAAGGTCTGCGCATTCTGCAAGGACAAGACCGCGTACGTGGACTACAAGGACACGAACATGCTGCGGAAGTTCATTTCCGACCGCGGCAAGATCCGTGCCCGCCGCGTGACCGGCAACTGCACGCAGCACCAGCGTGACGTCGCCACGGCCGTCAAGAACAGCCGTGAGATGGCGCTGCTGCCCTACACGTCCACCGCGCGATAAGGGAGGGTGACCGAAACATGAAGATCATCCTCAAGCACGAGGTCTCCGGCCTCGGCACCGCCGGTGACGTCGTCGACGTCAAGGACGGTTACGCTCGCAACTACCTGGTTCCGCGTGGTTTCGCGATCCGCTGGACCAAGGGTGGCGAGAAGGACGTGGCGCAGATCCGCCGCGCCCGCAAGATCCACGAGATCGCGACCATCGAGCAGGCCAACGAGATCAAGGCTCAGCTCGAGGGCACGAAGGTGCGCCTGGCCGTTCGCTCCGGCGACGCCGGCCGTCTCTTCGGCTCCGTGACCCCGGCCGACATCGCCGCGGCGATCAAGTCGGCGGGTGGCCCGGAGGTCGACAAGCGCCGTGTCGAGCTCGGCTCGCCGATCAAGACCCTGGGTTCGCACCAGGTCTCCGTGCGCCTGCACGCCGAGGTCGTCGCGAAGCTCGGCGTCGAGATCGTCGCCGCCTGAGCACTGCGCTCAGCGGTCGGCTAGCGATCGTCCAGCAGTAGGGAAGGGCCGCACCTCCGGGTGCGGCCCTTTCGCTGTGTGCGCCATGCGCTGTTTCACGTGAAACCCGCTCATTCACCACTCGCTGTTTCACGTGAAACATGGCATCGGGCGGTCAGCGCGTGGCGCCCGTGACCAGCCAGCGGCCGGACCGCGTCCGTTGCCAGAGCGTCAGCATCCGGACCGTCATCATCAGGGCCATGGCCCACCACAGGGCGGTCAGCCCGCCGCCCAGCGCGGGCACCAGCAGCGCGACCGGCGCGAAGACGGCGAGCGTCAGGACCATGGCACCGGCCAGGTAGGGGCCGTCTCCCGCGCCCATGAGCACACCGTCCAGGACGAAGACGACTCCGGCGATCGGCTGCGAGAGTGCCACGACGAGCAGCGCGGGCAGGAGCGTGTCCTGCACGGTCGAGTCGGCGGTGAAGAGCGGAATGAACAGGGGGCGCGCGAGGACGATCAATCCTCCGAGCACCAGTCCCGAGGCGATGCCCCACTCGACCATGCGGCGACAGACCCTCCGTGCTCCTTCGGCGTCACCGGCGCCCAGGTAGCGGCCGATGATCGCCTGCCCCGCGATGGCGATGGCGTCCAGAGCGAAGGCCATCAGGCTCCACAGGGACAGGATGATCTGGTGGGCCGCGACATCGACGTCGCCCAGCCGGGCGGCGACGGCGGTGGCGATCATCAGGATCGCGCGCAGCGAGAGCGTACGGACCAGGAGCGGCACCCCGGCCTGGGCGCTGGCCCGTATACCGGCGGCATCGGGCCGCAGCGAGGCGCCGTGGAGCCGTGCTCCTCGGACGACCACGAAGAGGTAGGCAGCGGCCATGCCGCACTGCGCGATCACGGTGCCCCAGGCGGAGCCGGCGATACCGAGGCCGGCGCCATACAC
This sequence comes from Streptomyces sp. NPDC031064, assembly GCF_055570965.1. Taxonomy (NCBI): domain Bacteria; kingdom Bacillati; phylum Actinomycetota; class Actinomycetes; order Kitasatosporales; family Streptomycetaceae; genus Streptomyces; species Streptomyces sp. NPDC031064. The sequence goes on along the minus strand of NZ_JBVIGF010000004.1, from coordinate 198,605 downwards.
AAGCGCCACGTTGAGCACCGCGTTAGCCGCGAAGCCGGCGATGGCGACGTACAGGGGCGTCCGGGTGTCCTGGAGGCCGCGCAGCACGCCGGTGGCGGCCAGCACGATCAGCATCGCCGGTATCCCCAGGCTGGAGATGCGCAGGTAGGTGGTGGCGTACGGGGCGGCGGTGCCGGAGGCGCCGAACAGGTCGATCAGCCAGGGTGCGGCGGGGAGGGTGACGGCGATAACGGCCAGGCCCAGGAGCAACGCCAGCCAGATGCCGTCCATGCCTTGCCGGATGGCCGACGGCAGATCACCGGCGCCGACCCGTCGGGCGACGGCCGCAGTGGTGGCGTAGGCCAGGAAGACGAAGACGCTCACGGCGGTGGCCAGCAGGGCGGCCGCGATGCCGAGACCGGCGAGCTGGAGGGTGCCGAGGTGGCCGACGATGGCACTGTCGACCATCACGAAGAGAGGCTCGGCGACGAGCGCGCCGAAGGCCGGCACGGCGAGCGCGATGATCTCGCGGTCGTGCCGGCGTCGTTCGCTCTTCGGTCGGGTGAGGGCCTCGGTCATGGGTGCAATCTAATCTTCCACAGGTAAGACATGCAAGGGCCTAGTGATCCTTACTCATCAGGGAGTTGACGCTTCTGGTGTGCGCCGTTTGTTCTGATCTTGGTCCGGCTGGGAAAGTTTTTCTCCCCCACAGCCGGTGGATGGAAAAACAGCAGGTCAGACGGGGTCTGTCGGTTTGGCTATGAGTTTGTCCACACGGCTGTCCCCCGCTCCGTGCACAGGTTCTGCGGGGTTCTCCACAGCATCTGGGTCTTCACCCACAGGCCCTGTGGATAACCAGATTGGCTGACGGTGCCCGCGGGCCTACCGTGGTCCGGCGCTCGACGCGCCAGAAGCGGAGTTGAGCCTCTCGCTTTGTCAGTGTCGTGCCGTAGAAAGAGTGGCACGGCGAGGGTCCGCGGAGCGGACGGGAGGAGGTGGGCCGGTGAGCATTCCCGAGCCCTTGGACGACCCCTGGGCCGACACCGGGCCCAGTGACCGTCTGCCCGTCACCCGTCAGCGGGGGAGCGACAGTCGCGGGCGTGGCCTGAGCCGTGAGGAGCAGCACGAGCGGGGCAGCGAGAGCGGGCCCTGGGACAGCGGCGCCGGCGGCTTCGAGCGCGTGCCGCCGCAGGACCTCGACGCCGAGCAGTCCGTGCTCGGCGGCATGCTGCTCTCCAAGGACGCGATCGCGGACGTCGTGGAGATCATCAAGGGCCATGACTTCTACAAGCCGGCCCACGAGACGATCTACACCGCGATCCTCGACCTCTATGCCAAGGGCGAGCCGGCGGACCCCATCACGGTCGGCGCGGAGCTGACCAAGCGCGGGGAGATCAACCGCGTCGGTGGTGCGTCGTACCTGCACACCCTGGTCCAGTCGGTTCCGACCGCGGCGAACGCCTCCTACTACGCGGAGATCGTCCACGAGCGGGCGGTGCTCCGCCGGCTCGTCCAGGCCGGCACCAAGATCACGCAGATGGGATACGCCGCCGACGGCGACGTGGACGAGATCGTCAACTCGGCCCAGGCGGAGATCTACGCGGTCACCGAGCAGCGCACCAGCGAGGACTACCTGCCGCTCGGCGACATCATGGAGGGCGCTCTCGACGAGATCGAGGCGATCGGGTCGCGCAGCGGCGAGATGACCGGCGTACCGACCGGCTTCACGGACTTCGACTCGCTGACGAACGGCCTGCACCCCGGCCAGATGATCGTCATCGCGGCCCGTCCCGCCATGGGTAAGTCGACGCTGGCCCTGGACTTCGCACGCGCAGCATCGATCAAGAACAACCTGCCGAGCGTCATTTTCTCCCTTGAAATGGGCCGCAACGAGATCGCGATGCGTCTGCTGTCGGCGGAGGCCCGCGTGGCGCTGCACCACATGCGCTCCGGCACGATGACGGACGAGGACTGGACGCGACTGGCCCGGCGTATGCCGGACGTCTCGCAGGCCCCGCTCTACATCGACGACTCCCCGAACCTGTCGATGATGGAGATCCGCGCGAAATGCCGCCGGCTCAAGCAGCGGAACAACCTCAAGCTGGTCGTCATCGACTACCTCCAGCTCATGCAGTCCGGCGGCTCCAAGCGCGCCGAGAGCCGGCAGCAGGAGGTCTCGGACATGTCGCGAAACCTGAAGCTGCTGGCCAAGGAGCTGGAACTGCCGGTGATCGCGCTGTCGCAGCTCAACCGTGGCCCCGAGCAGCGTACGGACAAGAAGCCGATGGTCTCGGACCTCCGTGAGTCCGGCTCCATCGAGCAGGACGCGGACATGGTCATCCTGCTGCACCGCGAGGACGCCTACGAGAAGGAGTCGCCCCGCGCCGGCGAGGCGGACCTGATCGTGGCCAAGCACCGTAACGGCCCGACCGCGACGATCACCGTGGCCTTCCAGGGTCACTACTCGCGGTTCGTCGACATGGCGCAGACCTGACCGGACCGCTCCGGACGCCGGACGAACCCGTTTTGACCTTCATGTTGCTTGAAGGTCAACAATCACGCCCATGGACGACGAGACCGAAGCACGGTTGAGCATCGGAGCCTTCGCCCGGCGGGTGGGACTGGCGCCGAGTGCCTTGCGGTTCTACGACGACTGCGGGGTTCTGCGTCCCGCCCACGTCGACGGCCTGACGGGCTACCGCTACTACGAGCCGGGCCAAGAGGCGCGTGCGCGTCTGGTGCGGCGGTTGCGGGAGGCGGAGCTGCCGCTGGTGGACGCCCTGGTGGTGCTCGACGGCGGTCGGGAGGCGGCTCGTTCGGTGCTGGCGGACCATGCGCGCAGGAGCCGCGACACGGCTGCGGCGGTCCAGGCGGCCGTCGAGGACATCCTCCGCGACCTGCCCGGTGCGGCGGAGACGGGAGCGGCGCCTGGCACCCGGGCCCGGATCGGCGGAGCGGAGCTCGCCAGCGCCGTACGGCAGGTGGCGCCGGCCGTGGCCGGTGCGGGCGTACGGGAGGAGTTCCCCGAGCTCGGCTGTGTCCTGGTCGAACTCGACGGCCAGGAAGTGCGGTTCGTGGCGACGGACCGTTTCCGCATGGCGGTCCGGGTGCTGCGCGCCGACCCTGTCGTGGGCGAGCCACGGCAGGCGCTGGTGGACGTCTCCGAGATGAGGGACCTCGCGTCCTGGGCCCTGTGCCTGCCTGAGGTCACCGTCACCGTCACGGTCGACGGGCAGGGCGTCCGCGTCCACAGCGGTGACCGGACCCGTACGGTGCCGGTTCATGACGGCACGTTCCCGGACTACCGGATGGTCCTGGACGGCCTGCCACGGCCCCGGCACCGGATCATCACCGCACGGGGCGACCTCCGCGAGGCTCTGGCAGACCGTTGCGGCAGTCGGGCGGTCGTCCTGGACACCGAAGAGCAGCGGCTGGTGGTCTCCGGCGCCGACACGGCACGCACCACGCTCCGTGGCCTCTGCTCCGGAGCGCCGGTGAGCATCGCCTTCGACCCGGGTGTGCTCCTGGCGGCGCTCGACGCGGCGGTCGGGCCGGACGTCCTGCTGGAGATGTCGTCGCCGACGCAGCCCGTCGTGGTCCGCTCCGCCGACCAGGGCAGCTTCACCACCTTGGTCATGCCGGTGGCGGCCTAAAGCGGTCGACGGTGGCCCGTGCGGGCGGATACACCTGGGCCATGACGTCATCCTTCGAAGCACTTCTCCCCAGCACCGAACGCGCTCTGCTGCACCGGGTGGCCACCGCGCAGGCGGAAGGCCGGACGCCCTCTCTCGTCGGCGCGGTCGCCAGGGATGGTCAACTGCGGTGGGAGGGCGGGCGCAGTTGTGTGGACGGGCATGTGCCCGATGCCGATACGCAGTACCGGATCGGTTCCATCACCAAGCCCTTTACAGCGGTCCTGGTGATGCGGCTGCGGGACGAGGGGCTGCTCGACCTGGGCGACCCGCTGGAGAAGCACCTGCCCGGGACGGGCGTGGGCGATGTGACGATCGCTCAGCTCCTCGGTCACAGTGCCGGTCTGGCGGCCGAGTCACCGTCACCGTGGTGGGAGCGTACGCCGGGGACGGTACGGCCGGAGCTCGCCGACGTGCTGGGTGAGCGGCCGCTGCTGCATCCGGCGGGGCGGCGTCACCACTACTCCAACACCGGTTACACGCTGCTGGGTTCGCTGGTCGAGGCCGTGCGCGGGGTGAGCTGGGAGGAGGCGCTGAAGGCGGAGATCCTGGAGCCCCTGGGACTGGGACGTACCAGCACCCAGCCCATGGCGCCGCATGCCGGCGGCTGGGCGGTGCACCCGTGGGCCGATGTCATGCTGCCCGAACCGGCCGAGGACCTCGGGCTGATGGCGTCGGCGGGCCAGCTCTGGTCGACCGCCTCGGATCTGTGCCGGTTCGCCTCCTTCCTGGCGGAGGGCGACGAGCGGGTGCTGAGGGCCGAGACGCTGCGGGAGATGCGGACGCCTGCCGTGCCGCCGGAGGCGGGCAACTGGGACGGTGGCTATGGGCTCGGGTTGCAGTTGGTACGCAGTGACGGGCGCACCTTGGTGGGCCACTGTGGCTCCCTGCCGGGCTTCCTCGCGGGGCTGTGGGTCAGCGTGGAGGACGGTGTCGCCGCCGTCGTGCTGGCCAACGCCACCTCGGGCCCCATGCCCGGCGCCGTCGCCGCAGACCTCGTACGGATCGTGGCCGACGCCGAGCCACGTATCCCTGAGCCGTGGCGGCCGCTGCCCGACGTCGATCCGGCGCTGCTGGAGCTGGCCGGGCCCTGGTACTGGGGCACGTACGCCTACGGGCTGAGGGTGGTCGCCAATGGCGGTGTGGAGCTGTGCCCCTTGCGTGGCCAAGGGCGTGCCTCGCACTTCCGGGCGGAGGCGGATGGCACCTGGACCGGCCTGGACGGCTACTACGCGGGTGAGACGCTGCGAGTCATGCGGCGCGAGGACGGCTCCGTGAGCCACCTCGACCTGGGGTCGTTCGTGTTCACGCGCAAGCCGTACGAGGCCGGGGACGCGGTGCCGGGCGGTGTGGACCCGGACGGCTGGCGCGGCCTGTGATGTTTCACGTGAAACGGTGCGCCCAGGGCATCACAGCGTCATCTTGAAGCCCAGGTGGGAGGCCTGGAACCCCAGCCGCTCGTAGAAGCGGTGGGCGTCGGTGCGGGTGGCGTCGGACGTCAGTTGAACCAACTGGCAGCCCCGGTGCCGCGATTCGGCGATGGCCCATTCGATGAGCTGAGTGCCAAGGCCCCCGCCGCGCTCATCGGCGTGTATGCGGACGGCTTCAATGATCGAACGGGTGGCGCCACGCCGTGACAGCCCGGGAACGCATGTGAGCTGAAGTGTTCCGACGACCCGCTCCTCGCGTACGGCGACGACCAGGTGCTGACGCGGGTCGTCCGCCAGCCGCTCGAAGGCGGCCGTGTACGGAGTGAGGTCGTCGGGCGACTCCCGCTGCGCCCCCAGGGGGTCGTCGGCGAGCAGGGCCACGATCGCGGGAATGTCGGCAGGTGTGGCGGGCCTGATCTCAAGATCGCTCATGGGGCGCAGACTACTTCTCCTGCTGCGCCCGCCCCTTCGGCGGCCGGTCAGCTCACGGGCGCGTGCAGCTCTTCGACGACCCTGACCAGCGGGACGAGCCCCGGGTTCTTCGCGGCCTCGTCGAGCGCTGCGCGCAGGGCCGCGTCATTGGTGGGCCGGGCCTCCGCGAGCAGCGTCAGGCCGGCCTCGGTGACGTCGGTGTAGATGCCGCGTCGATCCGTGTCGCAGAGGTACCGCGTGAGCAGGCCGCGGTCCTCCAGGCGGGTTACCAGGCGGGTGGTGGCGCTCTGGCTGAGGACGACGGCGTCGGCGACCTGCTTCATCTGGAGATGGCCGCCGGGGCCGTTGTGCTGTCGGCTGAGGACGTCGAGCAGAGAGAACTCGCGCACGCTGAGGCCGTGCTTGGCCTCCAGCTCGCGTTCGATACGGGCCTCGATCTTCCCGTGGAGCAGCGAGAGTGCGCACCAGCCCTGGGAGAGGGCGGTGAGCGCCGGATCTGTGGCTGTCATGGGGTCTCTCCTCCGTCCCGGAGCGGCTTGTCCACCAGGATAGACGACCGCTGCAATAGCCCGCGCTTGCAATTAACCCGCGTTTGCAATTATTGTCAACGCTCGTAAGGCGCAGATGCAAACTTCTGGAAGGTGTACTTCATGCCGCTCGCGCTTCTGGCCCTCGCCATCGGGGCCTTCGGCATCGGGACCACGGAATTCGTGATCATGGGCCTGCTTCCCGAGGTGGCGACCGACTTCCACGTCTCGATTCCCACGGCCGGGCTGCTGGTCACCGGTTACGGCCTCGGCGTGGTCCTCGGTGCCCCTCTGATGACCGTCCTCGGCACGCGGGTGTCCCGCAAGCGGATGCTGATGCTGCTGATGGCCCTGTTCATCGCGGGCAACCTGCTCTCCGCCATCGCGCCCGTCTTCGGCGTGATGCTCGCCGGCCGCGTGGTCGCCTCGTTCGCCCACGGTGCCTTCTTCGGCATCGGCTCGGTGGTGGCCGCCGACCTGGTCGCCCCCGAGAAGAAGGCCGGAGCGATCGCCATGATGTTCACCGGTCTGACCGTCGCCAATGTGGTGGGCGTGCCCCTCGGCACCTTCATCGGGCAGAGCGCGGGCTGGCGGACCACGTTCTTCCTGGTCGCCGCGCTCGGAGTGCTGGGCCTGCTGGGTGTCGCCAAGCTCGTACCGGAACAGCCCAGGCCCGAGGGCGTGCGGCTTCGCCATGAATTCGCGGCCTTCCGCAACGTGCAGGTCCTGCTCGCCATGGCGATGACGATCCTGGGCTTCGGCGGTGTCTTCGCCGCGATCACCTACATCACCCCGATGATGACCGATGTCGCCGGATACTCCGCCGGCTCCGTCACCTGGCTGCTGGTCCTCTTCGGCCTCGGCATGGTGGGCGGCAACCTGATCGGCGGCAAGTACGCCGACCGCGCGCTGATGCCCCTGCTGTACGTGTCGCTGAGTGCGCTCGCCCTGGTCCTCGCCCTGTTCACCTTCACCGCCCACGACAAGGTGGCAGCCGCGATCACTCTCACCCTGGTCGGTGCGCTCGGCTTCGCGACCGTGCCGCCCCTCCAGAAGCGGGTGCTCGACTACGCATCCGGCGCTCCGACGCTGGCCTCGGCCGTGAACATCGGCGCCTTCAACCTGGGCAACTCGCTGGCGGCCTGGCTCGGCGGCCTCGTCATCGCGGCCGGCCTGGGCTTCACGGCCCCCAACTGGGTCGGGGCCGCCCTCGCCGCCTCCGCGCTCCTTCTCGCGGTCCTCTCCAGCGCGCTGGAGCGCCGGGACGGGCGGTACGTGAGCCGCATCGTCGCGGGCGCCACCCCCGAGCAGGCCGCCGTCCCGGCGGCTCGCCACTGAAACGCCGAACCCTTCGAAATCCCCTCATCAAGGAGCCTCCCCCCATGAGCACCACCACGACCGCCGTCGCCCCGCTGACGACCCAGGACGCCGAGACCCTCGTGGACACCGCCCGTCGTGCCGCTGAAGCGGCCGGGGTCACCGTCGCCATCACCGTCCTGGACGCGGGCGGCCACCTGCTGGCCTTCCGTCGCGACGACCGCGCCGTTCTGATCGCCGGTGAGACCAGCACCCGTAAGGCGTTCACCGCCCTTCAGTTGAACGCCCCGACCGCCGACCTGGTCGACGCCGTCCAGCCCGGCGGCCCCTTCCACACCCTCCCCACCGCCCTCGACCGCCCGCTCCTATTCATCGCGGGTGGCGTCCCGGTCCACCGCGACGGCCGCCTGATTGGCGCGATCGGCGTGGGTGGCGGCGCCCCGGAGCAGGACCACGGTTTCGCCATCGCGGCGTTGGAGGCCCTGGCGTAAGGGCGTCAGCGGACCTGCTTCACCCTCGTCCCCCTGGCCTGGAACGGTTCCCGGCCAGGGGGACGAGCCTGTTTCGCCGGCGTCGAGGCGCGGAGGCGGCGGCCACGCCGGGTGAGCCCCCAGGGCTTGAGGACGGAGAGCGCCGTCATGAAGAGATACGCGACGGTGGCGACGAGCGGTGCCGCCACCAGGCTGCTGTCGGGCACCCCGGCGGCCGCCGCCCGGTCGATCTCCGGCCGTAGGGAGAAGACCGTCGCCGCCGCCGTGATCACGGTGAGCCAGAACTTGATCCAGACCCAGCGGTGCCGGGCCAGGCCCCATGGTGTGCCCAGGGACAGGACGAGGCCACTGATGAGGGAGGCCAGTGCGACCGGGGCGAGCAGCCAGTCACCGAAGACCTGCATGGCACGGTAGGCGGCCTCGGTGAGGGAGGTATCGGCGGTCGTATAGGCGGTCACACCGAGCGCCAGCAGGCCGAGCGAGAGGCCCAGCCAGCTCACGGACACGGCGACGTGGAGGACGAGGAGAGCCCGGCGAGCGGGACGCTTGAGTGGTTTCACGTGAAACACGGTCCCGGGCAGGATGCGCCAAGGCGTCTGACGACGGGAGTAACCCCACGTACTAACCTCGGCGTACATGGCGATCCCACCCAGACTCCATCTGTTCGACCTCGACGGCACGCTGATCCGCGGGTCCGCGGCGGCTGTGGAGATCTCCCGCCAGCTTGGACTGAGCGCCGAGATCGCCGAGCTGGAGCGCGCGTTCCTGGCCCGGTCCCTGACTCCGGACGAGTTCGCGGTACGGGCCAGGGAACTGTGGTCCGAGCTGACCCAGGCGCATGTCGCGGCGGCGTTCGACGGCGCGCCATGGCTGGAGGGCATCCGCGAGGTCTGGGCGGACATCCGGGCCGGCGGTGGCTTCTGCGCGGTCATCTCCCTGTCACCCGATTTCTTCGTCGAGCGTCTGCTCGACTGGGGAGCGCATGCCGCCCACGGTTCACGTTGGCCTGCCGTGCCATTCACCCAGCCGGTCAATCGGGAGGGCATTCTCAATGCGTCGGCGAAAGTGAAGATCGCGAACCAACTCTGTGCAGAGTTGGGGGTGGAACTGGACGAGTGTGTTGCATACGGTGATTCCATGTCCGACGCGGAGATCTTCGCGACGGTCCCGGTAGCGGTGGCGATCAACGCGGACCATCATCTGGCCGGGCTTGCCACACACGCTTATACGGGAGGCGATCTCCGCGAGGCTTACGAACTGGTACGACTCGGCCGTTAGTTCAAGGACACGACGGTAACGCAGCCTAACGAAAACTGGGGACGAAATCCGGGCTTTCCACTCTCGCTCAGACGAGCCGGCAACTCCTGCCATGCTGCGACCACAGCAACTGCGGTCAATGTCACAGCCAGTCGCACTCGTCCCGATTCGTGGTGTGGCTGAGAGTTACTGTGGGCGGCGGGCAGCGAATACGAGCCGAAAAGCGGCGAATTGAGGCACCTTCCGGGCCGGCGGAACGTGCGCAGACCGACCGAAAGATGTTCGAGGCGAGGCACTCTATGGACGCTCCGACCACCACGTCGGCCGACAACGGCACTTCCGGCGGCAGCGGCGGGGGCGGCGGCTGGTTCACTCCCCGCAAGCCGGTCACCGACCGGCCCGCCGAATCCGGGGCTGCCCGCGCCGAGGGGCGGCCCGGCCAACCGTCCGATGCCCGGGAGGCCCCGGACGGCAGCCAGGAACGGATAGCCGGCCCGCGCCGGCCGCTCACGTCCATACGCATGGTCGGTTCCGGCGCGACCCGCACGGCCCAGCCAAAGCCGGCCCCCCACTCCCCGGCCCCCGCCGACCCGGCCCCCGACGGCCAGCGCCCGGATTCCCCGTCCCCGGCCCCCGGCACCCAGGCATCCCCGCCCCCGGCCCCCGGCACCCAGGCGCCCGACCCCCAGGCCCCGGCCTCTCCGGCGCCTGAAGCGGACACACCCGAGCCCTCGGACGTGCCGTGGCCCGGCGGCTCCGCGGAGCCGGTACGCGAGCATCCCTCCGACCGCCCCACCGCCCCCGCGGCCGAGGGCGGCCCCGTCGACGTGACGTATCCCTCCGACCGCCCCACCGGCCCCGCGGCCCAGGGTGCCCCCCTCGGCACCTCGTACGCCGCCGAGCGCCGGGACGCCCCGTACGACGCTCCTGGCGGCCACGGTGGCCGCGGTGGCCACGGCGTCGGCGGTGACGCCTTCAGCCGCCACGGCGCCGAGCAGCCGGGCCAGGCCCCGCCCTCAGCCGGCGACGCCGCCGACGGACCGGCGCGGGTGGACGCCGTGGAGACCGGGTCCCCCGACGCCGTGCGGGTGCGGCGGACGCTCGCCGAGGTGGGGCCCGTGGCCGACAAGGTCACGTCGTACTTCTACGCCCTGCTCTTCACCCGCAACCCCGAGCTGCGCGCGCTCTTCCCGGCCGCCATGGAGGCCCAGCGCGACCGGCTCCTCAAGGCGCTGCTGACCGCCGCCGAGCACATGGACAACGCCGCCGTGCTCACCGACTACCTCCAGCACCTGGGCCGCGGCCACCGCAAGTACGGCACCGAGGCCTCGCACTACCCGGCTGTCGGCGAAGCGCTCATCGGGGCGCTCAGCCGGTACGCGACGACGACGTGGGACGAGGAGACCGAGGCCGCCTGGGTCCGGACGTACACCACGATCTCCCAGATCATGATCGACGCGGCCGCCGAGAACGAGCGGCACGCGCCCGCCTGGTGGCACGCCGAGGTGGTCTCGCACGACCTGAGAACGCCCGACATCGCGGTCATCACGGTCCGCCCCGACCAGCCGTACCCTTTCCTGGCCGGCCAGTACACGAGCCTGGAAACGCCCTGGTGGCCGCGGATCTGGCGGCACTACTCCTTCGCGTCCGCGCCCCGCTCGGACGGACTGCTGTCCTTCCACGTCAAGGCGGTCCCGGCGGGCTGGGTGTCCAACGCGCTGGTCCACCACGCCCGCCCCGGCGACGTCCTGCGGCTGGGCCCGCCGGCCGGTTCGATGACCGTGGACCACACCAGGGACAACGGCCTGCTCTGCCTGGGCGGCGGCACGGGCATCGCGCCGATCAAGGCGCTGGTCGAGGATGTCGCCGAGCACGGCGCGCGGCGCCCCGTCGAGGTCTTCTACGGGGCCCGTACCGATCACGACCTGTACGACATCGACACCATGCTGCGGCTCCAGCAGTCCCACCCGTGGCTGGAGGTGCGCGCGATCATCGACGGAAAGACGCAGTTGCCGGACGTGGTGCGCGAGTACGGGCCGTGGAACGAGTACGACGCCTACCTCTCGGGTCCGGTCGGCATGATCCGCAGCGGCGTCGACGCGCTCAGGGGCGTCGGCGTGCCCTACGAGCGGATCCGTCACGACTCGCTGGAAGAACTCGTGGCAGCGGCCGACTAGCGGGACGGGGCGCTAGCCCAGGTCGGGGGCGTGCATCGCCCGTACGCCCTCGATGTTGCCGTCCAGGTAGTGCCGCAGCGACAGCGGTACGAGGTTGACGGCGGCGATCCCGACCCGGCTGAAGGGCACCCGGACGATTTCGTACTCGCCGAGCGGCTCGTCCACCTCCGGTCCATGCCGCTGTGCGGGGTCCATGGACTCCAGTCGGCAGACGAAGAAGTGCTGCACCTTCACGCCCGAGACGCCGCCGTCCACGATGTGCTCGACGGTGTCGACGAAACAGGGCACCACGTCGGTGATCTTGGCGCCCAGTTCCTCGTGGACCTCCCGGTGGAGCGCGTCGACGACCGTCGTGTCGCCCGGCTCGACACCGCCGCCCGGAGTGAGCCAGTAAGGATCCATGCCGGGCTTCGTGCGCTTGATCAGAATGAGGTCGTCGCCGTCGAGCAGGATGGCGCGTGCGGTGCGCTTGACCACTGGACGTTCGGTCATGGCTTGAAAATGGCCCGGCGGGCCCCTTCTGAAACACCTCCGGCACCCGCATCGACCTGCCGTCACCAGTCCGTCGCAGCGCGCAGCAGCGACTCGTGCGCCCGCGCGATGTGCGGCAGGGAGAGCGTGCCGGTGCGCACGACCACGAAGTACGTGCGCAGCGGGGGCACCGGCGGGTCCAGCAGCGCGACCAGCCGGCCACTGGCCAGGTCGTCCTCGCAGAGGTAGCGGGGCAGCACGGCCAAGCCGGCGCCCGAGGCGGCCGACTCCTGGACGGCGCGCAGGTCGGGGGCGATGACGGTGGCCGCGGCGGCCGGTTTGGACTCGAAGACGGCCGCCCAGTAGCGGGCCACGAACGGCAGCGACTCGTGGACCTCGACGACCGGTAACTGCTCCAGAACGACGGCGCCCTTGCGGAGCAGGACGCCGGGGGCCAGCCGGGCGGCCCAGCGCGGGGAGGCGACCAGGACGTGCTCCTCGTCGCAGAGCGGGGTCGCGGTGAGCAGACCGCCGCGTGGGCGGGCGGTGGCGATGGCCAGGTCGTGGTGGCCGGCGGCCAGCCCGTCGAGGACCTCCTCGGCGGCGGAGACGAGTGACGTGCGGACCGCTAGCCCCTGGGAGACCAGGGTGGTGAGGGCGGGCAGGGCGCGTACGGAGGTGAACTCGGGCGGCCCGGCGAGGTGGAGGGTGCGTACCCCGGACTCGTCGTCGAGCCCCGCCTCGGCGATCTCGACGAGGGCGTCCAGGTGCGGTGCGGCCCGGTGGGCGAGTTCGTCGCCGATGGTGGTGGGCGTGACGCCGCGGGCCTGGCGGAGGAACAGCGGGCGGCCGAGCTGGCGCTCCAGCGTGCGGATCTGGCTGGTCACGGCCGGCTGGGAGAGGCCCAGCAGGGCGGCGGCGCGGGTGAAGGAACCTGCCCGGTGCACCGTGACGAACGTACGCAGCAACGCCAGGTCCATGCGCCTCGCCCCTTCCACCCCCGGCCACGCGCGGCTGACGTCACCTCAAATCCGACCGTCCAACTATAAATAAGTCGATAGGTCGCTGTCGCTAGCGTGATTGGACACTGACACAGAGTCAACTAGCCTTGTTCTCGCGGTCATCCGCAGGAAAACGCGGACGGTCCGAGCCATGAGGGGGGAGGCTCGGACCGTCCGTTCGTCGTAGCGGAACCGCTCAGCCCGCCTCGTCCAGCGCGCGCAGTACGTCCGCCACCAGGTCGTCGGCGTCCTCCGCGCCGACCGAGAAGCGGACGAAGCCCTCGGGCACCGCGTCCCCGCCCCACCGTCCGCGCCGCTCGGCCGTGGACCGCACCCCGCCGAAGCTGGTCGCGTCGTCCACCAGCTGCAGCCCGGCCAGGAAGCGTTCCGCCCGCTCCCGGTCGGACAGGACGAAGGAGACGACCGACCCGAACCGCCGCATCTGCCCGGCCGCCACCTTGTGCGAGGGGTCGCCCGGCAGCCCGGGGTAGCGCAGACCGGACACGTCCTCGCGCCCCGACAGCGCCTCGGCGAGCGCCAGCGCGGTCCCGCACTGCCGGTCGACGCGCAGTTGGAGCGTCGCCAGCGAGCGGTGGGCGAGCCACGCCTCCATCGGCCCCGGGATCGCCCCGGCGATCTTGCGCCAGCGCCGCACCGAAGCCGCCAGGGCCGCGTCACGGCAGGTCACATGGCCGAGCAGGATGTCACCGTGCCCGGTCAGGCCCTTCGTGTCGCTGGCCACGGAGAAGTCCGCGCCCAGCTCCAGCGGGCGCTGCCCGAGCGGGGTGGCGAGCGTGTTGTCGACCGCGACGAGCGCGCCCCCGGCGTGCGCGGCGGCCACCAGCCGCCGGATGTCGCACACGTCCAGCCCCGGGTTCGACGGGGTCTCGATCCACAGCAACCGCGCCCCGTCCAGCACCGAGAGCTGGGCGTCGCCACCGGTCGGCGCGGTGCGCACGTCGATTCCGTACGCCTGAAGCTGTTCGCGTACCAGCGCCAGTGCCTGGTAGCCGTCGGCCGGCAGGACGACCGCGTCACCGGCCCTGAGCTGCGAGAACAGTACGGAGGAGATGGCGGCCATCCCGGATGCGAAGACGACTGTCTCGACATCCGGTTCGCCGGGTGCTTCCAGCTCGCCGATGGCGCGTTCCAGATGCGTCCAGGTGGGGTTCTCGTCCCGCCCGTACGTGTACGGGCCGGTCGGCTCGCCGGGCAGGTGGTAGTGGGCCGCGAACACCGGCCCGGGCAGGGTCGGCTCGTACGCCTTCGGTTCGGGCAGTCCGGCCCGTACCGCCCTGGTTCCGTCGCCCCACGTCATGCGGCACGCTCCTTGAGGCTCTCCCGTACGGCGTCGAGCAACCCCTCGCTCGCCGCCTCCACCATCTCCAGGCACTCCTCGAAGCCGGCGCGCGAGCCGTAGTACGGGTCGGGGACGTCGAGGCCGGCCGGTGCCGCCGGGTCGTACGACCTCAGCAGCCGTATCTTCGCGGCCTCCAGCGGCGTGGGCGCGAGCCGGATCAGCTCACGCCGGTGGCCCTCGTCCAGCGCGATCACCAGGTCCAGCCGCGCGAACCACGACGCGCGGAACTGCCGGGCGGTGTGATCGGTCCCGTAACCGTGCTCGGCGAGGACGGCGACGGTCCGCGGGTCGGCGCCGTCCCCCTCGTGCCAGCCGCCGGTGCCCGCGCTGTCCACCTCGACCACGCCGTCGAGCCCGGCCTCCGCCAGCCGCGCGCGGAAGACGGACTCGGCCATCGGCGAACGGCAGATGTTGCCGGTGCAGACGAAGCAGACACGGTATGCGGTGCTCACCGGTCTCACCTTGCTCAGTCCCTGCCGTCGGGCAGAACGACGTTCATGGCCCACGAGACGACGGAGATGATCAGGCCGCCGAGTACGGCCGTCCAGAAGCCCTCGACGTGGAAGTTCAGGTCCAGTTTGTCGGCGAGCCACGAGGTCAGCAGCAGCATCAGCGCGTTCACGACCAGGGTGAACAGGCCCAGCGTGATGATGAACAGCGGCAGTGTGAGCAGTTTCACGACCGGCTTGACGAGCGTGTTCACGATGCCGAAGACCAGGGCCACCAGGATCAGGGTCAGGGCCTTCTTGCCGGTGCTGTCACCGGTCAGTGTGATGTCGGCGAGCAGCCAGATCGCCACGGCCAGAGCGGCCGCGTTCGCGATCGTCTTGACTAGGAAATTCATCATGTGTCTGATCGTGGCAGAAGTGATCGGACCAAGGGCAGGGGCGGACGGGCGATGAAGGCATTCCGACTGGATGAGCTGGAGGCGGAGCGCGTCGCCAATGACGGCGCGTATCTGCAGTTCCTTCGGGAGCGGAACATGTCGGTGGGCCTGTACGCGCTCGACGCCGGGCAGCTCGATCCGCAGCAGCCGCACAAGGAGGACGAGGTCTACTTCGTCGTCAGCGGGCGCGCGTCGATCACGGTGGGGATGGAGACGACACAGGTGGGGCGGGGCAGCGTGGTGTACGTGCCGGCCGGCGTCCCGCACAAGTTCCACCACATCACCGAGGACCTGCGGGTGATGGTGGTCTTCTCTCCTCCGGAGAGCTGACGGCGGGCGCCCGGCGGGGTCCGGGTTCCCTAGGGGGAGGATCAGGGGAGAGCGGGGGCCGCGGAGCGCCCGCGGCCAGCTCCCGGCACCTAGCATCGAAGGTGTCCAACGGTAGGAAATGTCACCAGAGATGAGGTAGGGACAATGGCGGCGGTACGGGAAATTCTCACAGGGATGCCCTGGTGGGTTAAGTGGATCGCCATACCCGTCATCGCCCTGGTGGTCTTCGGGAGCCTCATCGGGACCGTGATCAGTGTGCTGATCGGTCTGCTGTTCAAGGTGCTGGTGTTCGCCGTTCTGGTCGGTGGACTCATTTATGTCGTACGGAAGTTCATGTCCTCTTCGTCGTCCCGGAGCGACTGGTGAGTTCTCCCGGCCATTCGTCCGGCCGTCCGCCCGGGTGTTAGCCCGGGCGGGGGAACGGCACCGGCGAAACCTCACCCCGAACGGAGGCTGCCATTAGAGTGGCAAGCCTCCGCTGGCCTTGGAATCAAGGGGTTTACGAACGCCCTACCAGCGGTTTGTACGACTGAATGGGCGAAACGCCTGGGGGTGACCTTTGGCCACGGCACCGCATTCCCCTCCCACCCGTACCCCTGTCCCTTCCACGACGCCTTCCCCCACGCCTTCCCCCACGCTGATCGGTTCCGTGCAGCGGGCGCTGAGGCTGCTGGAGGCGGTGGGATCCCATGCCGACGGTGCCCCCGCCAAGCAGTTGGCGCGCGAGACGGGGCTGCCGCTGCCCACCGCCTATCACCTGCTGCGGACCCTGACGCACGAGGGCTATCTGCGCCGGGAGAACGGGGTGTTCCTGCTCGGTGAGGCGGCAGCGCGGCTGGCGGGCGGCGGAGCTCTGCAGAATCGTCGCAGCAAGATCGAGAGTTCGCTCGCGCACTGGCGCGACGTGATCGGCGTTCCCGTGTACTTCGCGGTCTACCGCGACGGGGAGATCGAGCTGATCTCGGTCTCCGACACTCCGGCGGCCCCCGCCGTGGACGAGTGGGCGGACTTCCGCGAGACCGGGCACGCCCACGCCATCGGCCAGTGCCTGCTGAGCCAGCTCGACGACCGGGCCCGCCGGGACCACCTGGACCGCCACCCCGTGCAGGCGATCACCCCGTACACCGTCCGTGACGGGCGGACGCTGCTGGAACGGCTCAAGAACACGGAACGGATGCAGCCGGTCGTCGAGCGTCAGGAGTACGCGCTCGGCACTGTCTGCGCGGCCATCCCCATCACCGCGGGCTCCACCGCCGCCACGATGGCCATTTCCGTGCCCTCCCACCAGGAACAACGGTTGCTGCCGGCGGTCGACCGGCTGCGCAAGGAGGTGGGGAGGCTCTTCAGCTCACTCGTGTTCTCTATCAGTATCTGAAAACTCACTCCTTGTGATCCTGTAGCGCGTACAGGACGATGGCGTCAAGAGGTCAGGCGCCGATCATTCCCGGCCGATTTTCCAGCCGCTTTCTCACCGATCTTCATCTGCTGTTGTTCACCACTGCTTCATCCACTGCGGGGTACATGATGCGCGAGTCGGTTCAGGCCGAAGTCCTGATGAGCTTCGTCGTCTCCGAGGAGCTTTCCTTCAGGATTCCGGTCGAGCTGGGGTACGAGACGAGGGACCCGTTCGCGGTCCGGATGACGTTCCACCTGCCCGGCGATACGCCGGTGACGTGGGCATTCGGCAGGGAACTGCTGGTGGACGGCATCAACGGGCCGACCGGTGACGGCGATGTGCACATCACGCCGACCGGGCCCGAGGACCTGTCGGACGTCAGCATCCGGCTCCAGGTCGGTGGCGACCGTGCGGTGTTCCGGTCCAGCGCGCCGCCCCTGGTGGCCTTCCTCGACCGCACCGACAAGCTGGTGCCGCTGGGGCAGGAGCGCACGCTCGGTGATTTCGAGGACCACCTGGAGGAAGCGCTCGGCCGGATCCTCGCCGAGGAGAACGCCGGCTGACCGCTCCCGGTGGCTACCGCTTACGTCGCCGGCCCCGTCCCCCGGCGCGCGCCGCCGCGGGGGCCTCGGCACCCGGCCGGTCGGCCGAGACGACCAGGGCGGCCAGCGCGGTGGTCACCGGGACCGAGGCCACCAGACCGATGGAACCCACCAAAGTCCGCACGATTTCTTCCGCGACCAGTTCGCTGTTGGCGACCGTCCCCACGCTGCTCTGCGCGATCGAGAACAGCAGCAGCAGGGGGAGTGCCGCACCCGCGTAGGCGAGCACCAGCGTGTTCACCACCGAGGCGATGTGGTCGCGGCCGATCCGGATGCCGGCCCGGTACAGGGCGCGCGGCCCCATCCTCGGGTCCGCCTGGTGCAGTTCCCACACCGCCGACGTCTGGGTCACCGTCACGTCGTCGAGCACACCGAGCGAACCGATGATGACACCGGCCAGCAGCAGGCCGGACATGTCGATGTTCGGGTAGAGGCCGTGGATGAGGCCCGTGTTGTCGTCGGTGTTGCCGGTCAGCGAGGCCCAGCCGATGAACAGGGAGCCGAGCAGGCCGATCAGCAGCAGCGAGATCAGCGTGCCCAGCACGGCCACCGAGGTGCGTGCGGTCAGGCCGTGGCAACTGTAGAGCGCGATCAGCATGATGGCGCTCGACCCGACCACCGCCACGATCAGCGGGTTCGAGCCCTGGAGGATGGCGGGCAGGATGAACAGGGTCAGCACCGCGAAGCTCACCGCCAGGGCGACCAGCGCCATCACGCCACGCATCCGGCCGACGGCCACCACCGCCAGCGCGAAGATCCCGGCGAGCAGCAGCATCGGCATCTTGCGGTTCACATCGGTCACCGAATACTGCAGGTCGCGCGGGGCGTCGGGGGCGTAGGCCACCACCACTCCCTGGCCCTCCTCCAGTTGGCGCGGCGCGTCCGGCTGCACGATCTCGACGAACTTGCGGCCCTTGTCCTTGCCGGTCGTGACCTCGACCGTCGCCTTCGCGCACTGCCCCTGCTGCGCGTTGACCGCCTCGCGGCCCTCGGGCGTGGTCGTGTCGCCGGTCGGCGGGACCTGTGCGGCGTTCACGTCCCGGCAGTCCACCTTCTCGACCTGGACCACCGTGCCCTGCTCGGTCTGCCGGTCGAAGCCGACGCCGGTGCGCTCGTGCTCGGGCGCGCCGCCGGGCCACAGCACGGCGAGGCCGACCAGCACGGCCGTGGCGAAGGGGATCAGGACGGCGGCGATGACCTTCCGCAGGTGCTTGGAGACGGGCGCGGCTGGGCCGTGGCTGTGGGCATGGCTATGGGTATGACCATGTGCGTGTCCGGTCGGTTCGGGGGACTGCTGCGAGGAAGTCACCGACCGATCATCGCAAGAACGACCGGGGCCCTCTGTTCAGCGTGGCCGAGATGGCGCTAGCGTGGTGGCACCTTTGCACACGCGGGAGCTCGGAGCACCGGGCTGAGAGGGCGCTGACATCCGTACGAGGGGTACGGAAACCGCTGCGTCGACCGCCGAACCTGTTACCGGGTAATGCCGGCGTAGGGAGTAGGTCATCATGACCGTTCAGGACGCACGCACGCCTGCCTCGAACCAGAACGACGAGGCCGGGAAGTCCATCGGATGGCACAAGGGGTACATCGAGGGCTCACGCCCCGACCTCCGGGTGCCGGTCCGCAAGGTGCACCTCACCAACGGCAAGGACGTGACGCTGTACGACACGTCGGGGCCGTACACCGATCCGAATGTCGAGACCGATGTACGCCGTGGCCTGCCGCCGCTGCGGGAGAGCTGGATCATCGGCCGTGGCGACACCGAGGAGTACGCCGGCCGCCCCGTCCGCCCCGAGGACGACGGGATCAAGCACACCTCGCCTCGCGGGGGGCTGCGCAACCTCGACGCCGTCTTCCCGGGCCGCCCGCGCCAGCCCCGCCGGGGCCGCGACGGGCAGGCGGTGACGCAGCTCGCGTACGCCCGCCGGGGCGAGATCACGCCGGAGATGGAGTACGTCGCGATCCGCGAGAACGTCTCCCCCGAGGTCGTACGCGAGGAGATCGCGGCCGGCCGCGCGGTCCTCCCGGCCAACGTCAACCACCCGGAGATCGAGCCGATGATCATCGGCAAGCGGTTCCTGGTGAAGGTCAACGCCAACATCGGCAACTCGGCGGTCACCTCCTCCATCGAGGAGGAGGTGGAGAAGATGACCTGGGCCACCCGCTGGGGCGCCGACACGGTCATGGACCTCTCCACGGGCCGCAACATCCACACCACCCGCGAGTGGGTGCTGCGCAACTCCCCCGTGCCGATCGGCACCGTCCCGCTGTACCAGGCGCTGGAGAAGGTCGACGGCAAGGCCGAGGAACTGACCTGGGAGATCTACAAGGACACCGTCATCGAGCAGGCCGAGCAGGGCGTCGACTACATGACGGTCCACGCGGGTGTGCTGCTGCGGTACGTGCCGCTCACCGCGCGCCGCAAGACCGGCATCGTCTCGCGCGGCGGCTCGATCATGGCCGCGTGGTGCCTGGCGCACCACAAGGAGTCGTTCCTGTACGAGAACTTCGAGGAGCTCTGCGAGATCCTCGCCGCGTACGACGTGACGTACTCGCTCGGCGACGGCCTGCGGCCCGGCTCGATCGCGGACGCCAACGACGAGGCGCAGTTCGCGGAGCTGCGCACGCTGGGTGAGCTGAACCAGATCGCCAAGCGGCACAACGTTCAGACGATGATCGAGGGCCCGGGCCATGTCCCGATGCACAAGATCAAGGAGAACATCGACCTCCAGCAGGAGATCTGCGAGGAGGCGCCGTTCTACACGCTCGGCCCGCTGACCACCGACGTCGCCCCGGCCTACGACCACATCACGTCCGGCATCGGCGCGGCGATGATCGCCTGGTGGGGGACCGCGATGCTCTGCTACGTCACGCCCAAGGAGCACCTGGGCCTGCCCAACCGGGACGACGTGAAGACCGGTGTGATCACCTACAAGATCGCCGCACACGCGGCGGACCTGGCCAAGGGGCACCCCGGCGCTCAGGAGTGGGACGACGCCCTGTCGGACGCGCGGTTCGAGTTCCGGTGGGAGGACCAGTTCAACCTGGCTCTCGACCCGGACACGGCGCGTGAGTTCCACGACGAGACGCTGCCCGCCGAGCCGGCCAAGACCGCGCACTTCTGCTCCATGTGCGGACCGAAGTTCTGCTCGATGAAGATCTCGCAGGACATCCGGCGAGAGCACGGTGGTGATCTCAAGGAGCAGGAGATCGAGGCCGGAATGGCGGAGAAGTCCAAGGAGTTCGCCGCGGCCGGCAATCGGGTCTACCTGCCGATGGCCGACTGACGCGTGCCGATGGAGGGCCTGCCTGTTTCACGTGAAACACCTGTTCGTTTCACGTGAAACAGGCCCGTCGGGGGGCTCCATCGGCCGGTCGGTTCGGTCAGTCCGGCTGGTGCTCGGGGCCGCCGAAGTCCGGGCTGGTGAAGTCGGGGCTGGTGAACGTCGGGCGGGGACCCGAACCACTCTCGCCCGGGCTGGAGAACTCCGGCCCGCTGTAGCCCACCTTCGGGATCCGGCCGACGTGGCGCGGAGGCACCCCTGAAAGGGGGTCCGCACTGGGGTCGGCCAGGGCGTCCCGCAGGAACGGCAGGATCCCCCGCTCCAGCAGGGCGTGCCGCCATGCCTCCCTGGCGCGGGAGACCTCGTCGGGCAACTCGCCGCCCGGCTCCTGGGCCGGCACCTGGGTGGAACTGTTGCGCAGCGCCGTGATCAGCAGGCCGATCGCGGCGGCCAGGATGCCGGCCGCCGTCACGGCCCCGAAGAACCAGCCCGCCGCCAGCAGCGAGTCGGCGAAGGCGGGGGCCGGGTCGATCATCTTCAGCACATAGCCGACCAGCAGGAAGATGAGCGCGGCCGTGCCCGCCAGAACCGGTGCCAGCACGGTGACGATGACACCGACGCCGGCGCCCGTATCGGTCTCGGCATCGCCCGAGCCCAGGACGGAGCCGATGGCGGACACTCCGGCAGGGGTGCGCGACTCCTCACGCACCTTGACGAAGTGGTCGTACTCCGCGGCGGCGGCCGCGGATATCAGCGCGGTTGCGTTCAGGGCCATGGTGCGCAACTGCTCGGTGTTGAGCCGCTGCCCGATCCCGGCGAGATCCGGACGGTCGTGCGCGGTGCGCAGCGCGTCGTCGAGGATGCGCTCGTACTCGGCGCGGTCCTCGGTCAGCAGGTGCGGAGCGCTTTTCATGTGCATCCCCCGATGCTCCGTAGGGCCTGTTTGCCCGCGTAGAACGGGCAGTTGGGCAGAAACGGAGGAGAGCCTGCTACGGAAATACCGATGGTAGAGCGGTTACGGCAAGGGGTGACAGAGGATTTCCGGAAATCGCCTGGCCCGACTGCGCTGCGTTATGTCTCAATTGGGCAGGGGGAGCTGGACGACCAGCAGCTTTCCGGCCATGGTCACACCGCCGTCCATGGCGATGGCCAGCCCGTCCGCATACACGTGCGGGCCTTCGACCGTCGGGCCCGTGCCGTCCTCGCCGTCCTCGGAGCCCACTTCGCCCAGCAGATACGGAATCGGGCTGTGGCCGTGGACGATGCGCCGACCGCCGTAGGCCGCCAGCAGCTCCTGCACGGCCAGGGGCCCGCCCTCGTCGCGGAACGCGAAGCGCTTGGTCAGCTTGCGGAACAGGTCCCAGCACTCGTCGGCGTCGTTGCGGGTCAGGATCTCGTGGACGGTGTCGTTGACGTCCTCGATCGTGGAGCCGTACTCCAGGTAGGCGGTCGTGTCGGAGTGCACCAGCAGGTGCCCGTCCTCCTCCACCACGGCGTCGAGGCGGGACATCCACTGGAGGTGGACGTCCTGGAGGCGGTCCATGTCGCTCTTCTGGCCGCCGTTGAGCAGCCAGGCGGCCTGGAAGGTGGCGGTGCCCGCGCCGGAGTTGACCGGCGTGTCGGCGAACCGCTTGGCGCCGATCAGCAGCAGTTCATGATTGCCCATCAGGGCCTTGCAGTAGCCGCCGGCCGCGGCGGCCTCGGCGGAGAGCCGCATGACGAGGTCGATGACGCCGATGCCGTCGGGGCCGCGGTCCGTGAAGTCACCGAGGAACCAGAGCCGGGCGTTGCCGGCCGCCCAGTGCCCCTCGCCGTCGATGAGACCCTGCTCACGCAGGGCGGCGAGGAGCTCGTCGAGGTACCCGTGGACGTCGCCCACCACGTAGAGCGGGCCCGGCCCGTTCTCCGCAGCGGGCGCCGGGGCGGCGGCCGGGGACGGCGGCGCCTCCGGGGAGACGGTCACCTGCACGGTGTCGCCACGGTTGATCACCGGGAGGTCGCGTTCGGTGGGCGTGTACCCCTCGGGCAGCTCGCTCTCGGGGAACGCGTTGCCCGGGTGGACGTTGCCGGAGTGGGGGTGGCCCGGGTGGAGGTCGCCCGGGTGGGAGGCATGGCTCTGCACGGGCACCTGGGCGTACGGCGGTACGCGGAAGTCGCGCAACGTCGCCGTCCGCACCACGGGTCCTTGACCGGCCCCCTGAGTCATCGACCCCTCCACCACCGTCGCGACGCCCTACACCTGGCGGACCGGCCTGGTCGGGGCGGTCCGCGGTGTCGTCCGCCCATCATAGGAATGAGCCTTGTGCTGTGTGACGCACCAGGGGTGGTGAATCCGGGTGCACCCTGGGTTCACCGGCCGATTCACCCCCAATTGGGGAAGTTTGGCCCTGGCCTGACAGGCCGCTCACCGGGGCTTTCCGCCGGTCACTCCTGCGAGGGGGACCGGGGAGGGCTGACGGTCGTCCGCGGTGGGCGGCGCTGTGAGGACGTCCGGACGATCAGCTCCGTCGGTATCACCTGCTCGACGGGCCGGTCGGTGTCGATGCCCTCGATGGCGTCGATGAGCAGTTGGACGACCGCGGTACCGATCCGGCGGGGCTTGAGGGAGAGCGTGGTGATGGGCGGCTCGGTGGCGGCGTAGACGGTCGACTCGCTACAGCACACCAGCAGCAGGTCGTCCGGTACGCGCAGCCCGTAGCGCCGCGCCGCCGCCAGCAGGTCGGTGCCGTTGGGGTCGAACAGTCCGTACACCGCGTCGGGGCGGTCGGGGCGGGCCAGCAGCCGGTCGGCGGCGACGGCACCCGCGCAGGGGTCGTGGGCCGGGTAGGCCTCGTAGACCGGGTCCTGACCGACGCGCTCGCACCAATTGAGGTAGGCGGTGGTGGACAGGCGCGTGTACGTGTCGGTGGAGGTACCGGTGAGCAGGCCGATCCGGCGGGCGCCGGCGGCCGCGAGGTGGTCGAGCAGGTCGAGGACGGCGGCCTCGTGGTCGTTGTCGACCCAGGCGGTGACGGGGAGGGTGCCGGCCGGACGGCCGTCGGAGACGACGGGCAGGCCCTGGCGGACCAGCTCGGTGACCACCGGGTCGTGGTCGGAGGGGTCGATGACGACGGTGCCGTCGAGGGCGACGTTCGACCAGACGTCATGGCGGGAGGTGGCGGGCAGGATGACCAGGGCGTAGCCGCGGGCGAGCGCGGCGGAGGTGGCGGCCCTGGCCATCTCGGCGAAGTACGCGAATTCGGTGAAGGTGAAAGGTTCATCCCCGTAGGTCGTCACGGTCAGGCCGATGAGGCCGGACTTGCCGGTACGGAGCGTGCGGGCCGCGGCGGAGGGGCGATAGCCCAGCCGGTCGGCGACCTCGCGGACATGGCGGCGGGTGGCGTCCGGGAGCCGGCCCTTGCCGTTGAGCGCGTCGGAGACAGTCGTGATGGAGACCCCGGCTGCGGCGGCCACGTCCCGGATGCCCGCTCGCCCTTGCCGGCTTCCCCGGGTCTGTGCCCGGCTCACCTGGTGCTTCCCTGCTGCTGTCATGGCGAGCCGATAGTAGGGCGAGGGCGGGCGGTTGAGCCGGTCGCATATTCACTCGTTGACAGGCACGTTTCTGCACGGTCGCCACCCCACAATTGCCTTGAAAAGCAAGGCAGTTGCGGGGGTTCACATGGCGCCGCCAGTTGTCGGCGCGCATGGGCCTGCCAAATGGACGATGTCTCGATGAGGTCTCAACTCACCTCTACGGGGGACGCGCGCCACGGCGCGAGCCAGGGGCGTGCGGCGTACGGGGGAGCGCTCCCCCCTGTCATTGCGCCGGTGGCGCGGTCATGGAGTGGCGCTGCTGTGGCGGGCTCGTGTCGGTCCTCGACGGTCCTCGTCGGTCCGCGGTCGGTCCTCGTCGGTTCCGAGCTGGAAATTGGCCATTCGCAGCGCGGCGGAATCCTCATATGGTGAGCAGTATTGGTGGTACGTACGGTCGAGGAGGACCAGAGTGAGCGAGACGAGCCCGAAGCTGCGCGCCGTGCTGGACGGCATCCCCACCTACAAGCCGGGCAAGCCCGCCGCGGCCGAGGGGCCGGTCGCGTACAAGCTGTCCTCCAACGAGAACCCCTACCCGCCGCTGCCCGGTGTCATGGAGAGCGCGCTGGCGGCTGCCGCGGCGTTCAACCGGTACCCGGACATGGCGTGCACCGGCCTCATGAACGAGCTCGCCGAGCGCTTCGGGGTGCCCGTGTCGCACCTGGCCACCGGTACGGGCTCGGTGGGCGTGGCCCAGCAGCTCGTCCAGGCCACCTCCGGACCCGGCGACGAGGTGATCTACGCCTGGCGGTCCTTCGAGGCGTACCCGATCATCACCCAGGTCAGCGGCGCGACGCCGGTGCAGGTGCCGCTCACCCCCGGTGACGTCCACGACCTGGACGCGATGGCCGACGCGATCACCGACCGGACCCGGCTGATCTTCGTCTGCAACCCCAACAACCCCACCGGCACCGTGGTGCGCCGGGCCGAGCTGGAGCGGTTCCTCGACCGGGTGCCGTCCGACGTGCTGGTCGTGCTCGACGAGGCGTACCGGGAGTTCATCCGGGACGCGGAGGTGCCGGACGGCGTGGAGATCTACCGGGATCGCCCCAATGTGGCCGTGCTGCGCACGTTCTCCAAGGCGTACGGGCTCGCCGGGCTGCGGGTCGGCTTCGCGGTCGCCCACGAGCCGGTGGCCGCGGCCCTGCGCAAGACGGCGGTGCCGTTCGGCGTGAGCCAGCTCGCGCAGGACGCGGCGGTGGCCTCGCTGCGTGCGGAGGACGAGCTGCTGGGGCGCGTGGGCTCGCTGGTGTGCGAGCGGCAGCGGGTGTACCAGGGGCTCGTCGAGCAGGGGTGGACCGTCCCGGAGACGCAGGCCAACTTCGTGTGGCTGCGGCTCGGTGAGCTCACGGTGGACTTCGCGGCGGCCTGCGAGCAGGCGGGCGTGGTCGTGCGGGGCTTCCCGGGGGAGGGCGTTCGGATCACGATCGGCGAGAGCGAGGCGAACGACATCTTCCTGCGGGCGGCGGAGGCGTTCCGCAAGGAGCGCTTCTAGGCGACGGATGGCGGGGCGCCCGTGCGGGGGCGCCCCGGGCGGGTGGGGCGCCTGTTTGTGGGGCGCCGTGAGGGTCGGGCGTCTGCTTGTAGGGCCCGTGCGGGTGGGGCGCCTGCTTGTGGGGCGCCGTGCGGGTGGGTGCCCCGGGCGCCGGGGGTGCGGCGCGGGCGGGGGTGGTGGGGCGTGGCCCCTCCGGGCTCGACTCCTCGAGGCCGGCGGCCTTGGGTCACGCGCTGGGGAACCCACCCCTTGCCGCCAACCTCTGCGGGGACGACATTGCACGGCCCCGCCCCGGCCGTCGGCCGTCTGCGGGCCGGGGGTGGGGGTCAGGCGAGTTCGACGCGGATCGGGTCGCCCGAGCGGACCGTGGCGAGGGCGTGGGGGTCGCCGTCGAGGCGGCCGAGGACGTTGCAGGGGCTCGCCAGGCGGCATTCGTCGCCGCGCGAGATGGGGGTGGGGCCGTAGGGGAGGGCGAGGGCGTTGCCCTCGGTCCAGAAGGCGACCGTGCCCGGCTCGACGACCTGCTGGGCGTCGGGCTCCAGGGCCGGGGAGGCGGGTGTCTCGAAGTAGACCTCTTCGCCCCAGGTGTGGGCCGTGGAGCTGATCGGGAGGACCCCCGCGAGCGCCTTGCTGGTGGGGGTTTCGTCGATGGTCGCGGTGATATGGCCGGCGGGCCAGGAGATACGTATCTGCATGCGCGAAATTCAACAAGATGTTGAAGTTTCGCGGAAGGGGACCCCCGGTTTCGGCTACGGATTTCGTTTGAGTCATAATACCTTGTGATTGTGAACGCATTCACAAGCGCGCCTGGTTCCTCCCAAGATCCACCGGAATCGGCGAGGCGACGCAAGGACGTCCGGACCGTAGGACGTAGGCCGTAAGGAGAAGCTGACGTGGACCTGGCTCTGGCGCCAGAGACGCTGGCGCGGTGGCAGTTCGGTATCACGACCGTCTATCACTTCCTCTTCGTTCCCCTGACGATCTCCCTCGCCGCACTCACCGCCGGTCTCCAGACGGCATGGGTGCGGACCGAGAAGGAGAAGTACCTCAGGGCGACGAAGTTCTGGGGGAAGCTGTTCCTGATCAACATCGCGATGGGTGTGGTCACCGGCATCGTGCAGGAGTTCCAGTTCGGCATGAACTGGTCCGACTACTCGCGGTTCGTCGGTGACGTCTTCGGGGCTCCGCTCGCCTTCGAGGCACTGATCGCGTTCTTCTTCGAGTCGACGTTCATCGGCCTGTGGATCTTCGGCTGGGACAAGCTGCCGAAGAAGATCCACCTGGCCTGCATATGGATGGTGTCGATCGGCACGATCCTGTCGGCGTACTTCATCCTGGCGGCCAACTCCTGGATGCAGCACCCGGTCGGGTACAAGATCAACGAGAAGACCGGGCGCGCCGAGCTGACCGACTTCTGGCTCGTGCTCACCCAGAACACGACGCTGACGCAGGTCTTCCACACCATGTCCGCGGCTTTCCTGACGGGTGGCGCGTTCATGGTCGGCATCGCCGCCTTCCACCTGGTGCGCAAGCGGCACGTCCCGGTGATGAAGACCTCGCTGCGCCTCGGTCTGGTCACCGTGGTGATCGGCGGCATGTTCACCGCGATCAGCGGTGACTTCCTCGGCAAGGTCATGTACGAGCAGCAGCCGATGAAGATGGCCGCGGCGGAGGCGCTGTGGGAGGGCGAGAAGCCGGCGCCGTTCTCCGTCTTCGCCGTCGGGGACGTGGACAAGGGCCACAACAAGGTCGCGGTGGAGATTCCCGGGCTGTTGTCCTTCCTCGCCCACAGCGACTTCGAGTCCTATGTGCCGGGCATCAACGACACCAACAAGGCGCTTCAGGAGAAGTACGGCCCCGGTGACTACCGGCCCAACATCCCCGTGGCGTACTGGGGATTCCGGTGGATGATCGGCTTCGGCATGGCGTCCTTCTCGCTGGGTCTGCTCGGGCTGTGGCTGACCCGGAAGCGGTTCCTGCTGCCCGCGCGGTTGCGGGTCGGGGAGGACGAGGTGCCCAACCTGGTCCTGTTCAAGAAGCCGCTCAGCCCCAAGCTGGGTCGTCTGTACTGGCTCGTCGCGCTGTGGACGATGGCGTTCCCGCTCATCGCGAACTCCTGGGGCTGGATCTTCACCGAGATGGGCCGCCAGCCGTGGGTCGTGTACGGCGTCCTTCGCACCCGTGACGCGGTCTCCCCCGGTGTCTCCCAGGCCGAGGTGATCACCTCGATGGTCGTCTTCACGGCGCTGTACGCGGTGCTCGCCGTGATCGAGGTGAAGTTGCTCGTGAAGTACGTGAAGGCCGGGCCTCCCGAGCTGACGGAGTCCGACCTCAACCCGCCCACCAGGATCGGCGGCCACGACCGGGACCCGGACAACCCTGAGCGTGAAGTCGACCGGCCGATGGCCTTTTCGTACTGAGGACTGGTGAGTTATGGAACTTCACGACATCTGGTTCGTCGTCATCGCCTTCCTGTGGACCGGCTACTTCTTCCTGGAGGGCTTCGACTTCGGCGTCGGCGTCCTGACCAAGCTCCTCGCCCGCAACCGGGTCGAGAAGCGGGTGCTGATCAACACCATCGGACCCGTCTGGGACGGCAACGAGGTGTGGCTGCTCACGGCCGGCGGGGCGACGTTCGCCGCCTTCCCGGACTGGTACGCCACGCTCTTCTCGGGCTTCTACCTGCCGCTGCTGGTCATCCTGGTCTGCTTGATCGTGCGTGGTGTCGCCTTCGAGTACCGGGCCAAGCGCCCGGAGGAGAAGTGGCAGCACAACTGGGAGCAGGCCATCTTCTGGACCTCGCTGATCCCCGCGTTCCTGTGGGGTGTGGCCTTCGGCAACATCGTGCGGGGTGTGGCGATCGACGCGTCCAAGGAGTACGTCGGCACGCTCTTCGATCTGTTCAACCCCTTCGCGCTGCTGGGCGGGCTCGTCACGCTGACCCTGTTCACCTTCCACGGGGCGGTGTTCACCGCGCTGAAGACGGTCGGGGACATCCGGGTACGGGCGCGGCGACTGGCGCTGATGCTGGGACTGGTCGCCATGGCGCTGGCCGTCGCCTTCCTCGGGTGGCTCCAGGTCTCGCGTGGTGACGGGGCGAGCCTGGTGGCCATGGTGATCGCCGCTGTGGCGCTGGTTGTGGCGGTCTTCGCCATCAAGGCGGGGCGCGAAGGGTGGTCGTTCGCGCTGTCGGGCGTCACGATCGCGGCCGCGGTGGCGATGCTCTTCCTGACGCTCTTCCCGAACGTCATGCCGTCCTCGCTGGACCCGGACTGGAGCCTGACCGTCAGCAATTCGGCGTCCAGCCCGTACACCTTGAAGATCATGACGTGGCTGGCGGTCATCGCCGCGCCGCTGGTGATGCTGTACCAGGGCTGGACGTACTGGGTGTTCCGCAAGCGCATCGGCACCCAGCACATCGCCGACGCTCACTAATAGGGGATGTTTCACGTGAAACCGATCGACCCGCGTCTGCTCCGATACGCCCGGGCCACCCGTCTGTTCCTGGCGGCGGTGGTGGCTCTGGGCGCCGTCGGGGCGGCGCTGGTCGTCGCCCAGGCCATGCTCATCGCCGAGGTGGTGGTGGGTGCCTTCCAGCGGGGGCTGGACGTCGGGGACCTGGGGACGCCATTGGTGCTGCTGGGCGTTGTGGCGGCCGGGCGGGCGCTTGTGTCGTGGCTGACCGAGCTGGCCGCCCACCGCGCGAGCGCCGCGGTGAAGTCCGAGCTGCGAAGGCGGCTGCTGGAGCGGGCGGCCGAGCTGGGGCCGGGGTGGCTGAGCGGGCAGCGGGCCGGGTCGCTGGTGGCGCTGGCCACCCGGGGAGTGGACGCGCTCGACGACTACTTCTCGCGCTATCTGCCGCAGCTCGGCCTGGCGGTGGTGGTGCCGGTGGCGGTCCTGGCGCGGATCGTCACCGAGGACTGGGTGTCGGCGGCGATCATCGTCGGGACGCTGCCGCTGATCCCGGTCTTCATGGTGCTCATCGGATGGGCCACACAGGCCCGGATGGACCGGCAGTGGAAACTGCTCTCGCGGCTGTCCGGGCACTTCCTGGACGTGGTGGCGGGGTTGCCGACGCTGAAGGTGTTCGGGCGGGCGAAGGCCCAGGCCGCGTCGATCCGGGCGATCACTTCGCAGTACCGGCAGGCCACGCTGCGGACGCTGCGGATCGCCTTCCTGTCGTCGTTCGCGCTGGAGTTGCTGTCGACGCTGTCGGTCGCCCTGGTCGCGGTCGGCGTCGGTATGCGGCTGGTCCACGGGGACCTGGACCTGTACACGGGCCTGGTGATCCTGATCCTGGCGCCCGAGGCGTATCTGCCGCTGCGGCAGGTCGGTGCGCAGTACCACGCGGCGGCGGAGGGGCTGGCGGCCGCGGAGGAGATCTTCGCCGTTCTGGAGACGCAGGTCCGGGCAGGCGGCGGGGCTTCCGTGCCCGCGTCCGTACGGCTTGAGCTGGAGAACGTGACCGTACGGCACGCAGGGCGCGCCGAGCCGTCGCTGGACCGCGCGTCGCTGGTGGTGGAACCGGGCGAGACGGTGGCCCTGGTCGGGGCGAGCGGGGCCGGCAAGTCGACGCTGCTGGATGTGGTGCTGGGCTTCGCCGAGCCGGAAGCGGGCAGCGGGCGGGTGCGCCTCGGGGGCGTGGAGCTCGGGTCGCTGGACCTGGAGCGGTGGCGGGAGCGGATCGCGTGGGTGCCCCAGCGGCCGTACCTGTTCGCCGGGACCATCGCGGAGAACGTGCGCCTCGCCCGGCCGGACGCGGACGACGAGGCGGTCGCGCGGGCGTTGCGGGACGCGGGCGCGGCCGAGTTCGTGGCGGCGCTGCCCGAGGGCGCCGGGACGGTGCTCGGGGAGGACGGCGCCGGACTGTCGGCGGGGCAGCGCCAACGGCTGGCCCTGGCGCGGGCGTTCCTGGCCGACCGGCCGCTGCTTCTGCTGGACGAGCCGACGGCGGCGCTCGACGGGGAGACGGAGGCGGCCGTGGTGGACGCGGTGCGCCGCCTCGCCGAGGGGCGGACGGTGCTCCTCGTCGTCCACCGCCCGGCGCTCCTGGCGGTCGCCGACCGGGTCGTCACGCTGAGGGAGGCCGTTCCCGGCGGGGCGGCCGGTGCCGATGCGGGCGCACCGCGCGGCCTGGAGGCGCTCGAAGCGGCGTTCGGGCTCGTCGGCGGGAACCCGGGGGCGACGGGGACGGGTGTCGCCGACGCCGACGCCGACGCCGACGCCGATGTCGTCGCCCCCGATGTCGCCGACGCCGGCTCCGGCCGCGAGGGCGGGGTGCTCGCGGACTCCGGCCGTGGCGGCCGGGTGCTCGCACGGGTGCGGGCGATGGCAGGGGACCTGCGGGGGCGGCTCGCTCTCGCGCTGCTGCTGGGCAGCCTCGCCCTCGGATCGGCCGTGGGGCTCATGGCCGTGTCCGGCTGGCTGATCTCGCGGGCCTCCGAACAGCCACCCGTGCTGTACCTGATGGTGGCCGTGACGGCGACCCGGGCGTTCGGCATCGGGCGGGCCGTGTTCCGGTACGCCGAGCGGCTCGTATCGCACGACGCCGTGCTGCGGACGCTCGCCGAACTGCGGGTCGCCGTCTACCGCGGACTGGAGCGGATCGCGCCGGCCGGGCTGCGCACGGCGCGCCGCGGCGACCTGCTGTCGCGGCTCGTCTCCGACGTGGACGCCCTCCAGGACTACTGGCTGCGGTGGCTGCTGCCCGCGGGGACCGCCGCCGTGGTCGGCGCCGGGGCCGTCGGGTTCACCGCGTGGCTGCTGCCCGAGGCCGGGGCGGTCCTGGCGGTCGGGCTCCTGGTCGCGGGCGTCGCCGTGCCGCTGGCCGGCGGAGCCGTCGCGCGCCGCGCCGAGCAGCGGCTCGCCCCGGCGCGCGGTGCCCTCGCCACCCGGGTCGTGGACCTGCTGCGCGGCTGCGCCGAGCTGACGGTGGCGGGCGCCCTCGCGCGGCGTATCGACCGGGCGCGCGAGGCGGACGGCGCCCTCACCTGGATCGCCGCCCGCCAGGCCAC
Source organism: Streptomyces sp. NPDC031064 (assembly GCF_055570965.1). Taxonomy (NCBI): domain Bacteria; kingdom Bacillati; phylum Actinomycetota; class Actinomycetes; order Kitasatosporales; family Streptomycetaceae; genus Streptomyces; species Streptomyces sp. NPDC031064. The sequence continues at coordinate 166,891 of NZ_JBVIGF010000004.1, read as the reverse complement.
CGCCACCGCCCTGGGCGGCGGGCTGACCGCGCTGGTCACGGGGGTGACCGTGGCGGCGGCCGCGCTGGTGGGCGTGCAGGCGGTACGCGACGGGCGGCTCGACGGCGTGGCGCTGGCCGTCGTCGTCCTCACCCCGCTCGCCGCGTTCGAGGCGGTGACCGGCCTCCCCCTGGCCGTGCAGTACCGCCAGCGGGTGCGGCGGAGCGCGGAGCGGGTGTACGAGGTGCTCGACGCCCCCGTCCCCGTACACGAGCCGAGTGAGCCCAAGCCGGCGCCCGACAGCCCCTTCCCGCTGGAGCTGCGCGGGCTCACCGCCCGGTACGCAGGTCAGGGCGGCGACGCGCTCGCGGCGTTCGACCTGCGGCTGGAGGCCGGCCGGCGGGTCGCCGTCGTCGGGGCGTCCGGCTCCGGCAAGACGACGCTCGCCCAGGTGCTGCTGCGGTTCCTGGACGCCCGCGACGGCACGTACCGGATCGGCGGGGTGGACGCGGTGGCGCTCGACGGCGACGACGTACGCCGCCTGGTGGGGCTGTGCGCCCAGGACGCGCACACCTTCGACAGCTCCATCCGGGAGAACCTCCGGCTGGCCCGGCCCGGTGCCGGGGACGACGAGCTGCGCGCGGCGCTGGACCGGGCCCGGCTGCTGGAGTGGGTGGAGGGGCTGCCCGACGGCCTGGACACGCTCGTCGGCGAGCACGGCGCCCGGCTCTCCGGCGGCCAGCGCCAGCGCCTGGCCCTCGCCCGCGCGTTGCTCGCCGACTTCCCGGTCCTGGTCCTCGACGAGCCCGCCGAGCACCTGGACCTGGCGACGGCGGACGCGCTCACCGACGACCTGCTGCGGGCCACCGAGGGCCGCACGACCGTGCTGATCACGCACCGGCTGCACGGCCTGGACGCGGTCGACGACGTCGTCGTGCTGGACGGCGGACGCACGGTACAGCGCGGCCCGTACGCCGAACTGGCCGCCGCCGACGGTCCGCTGCGCCGCATGCTGGAGCGGGAGAGGGCAGCCGATCTGCTGCTGAAGGGGACGGCGTAAACCGACTTTTCTCCCTATATGGGACTTACTACGCTCAGGGCATGACCGCGCCCGAGCGACCGGACCACCAGAGGCACGATGCGGCAGCGGCAGCGGCAGCGGCAGCGGAGGCGCGGGCGTCCCGCGGCCTGCGGGGGCTGTCGACCGAGCTGACCGCCCGCGTCCCACAACTGCTGGAAGCCATGCGGTCCGTCGGTACCGGGCTCGAACCGCACTCCACGCTCGACCGGATCTGCGAGACCGCCGCCGAGCTCGCCGACGCCCGCTACGCCGCCATCGGCGTCGTCGACGAGGAGGGCAAGGGGCTGTCGGACTTCGTGACGTACGGGGCCTCCGACGAGGTCGCGCGGCAGATCGGCCGCCGCCCCGACGGCCACGCGGGGCTGCTCGGCGCGCTCATCCACCACCCCGAGGCCATGCGGCTCGCCGATCTGACGGCGGACCCGCGCGCAGCGGGCTTCCCGCCCGGCCATCCCCCGATGCGCACCTTCCTCGGCGTACCCATCCGCGTCCAGGGCGAGATCTTCGGCAACCTCTACCTGACCGAGAAGCGGGGCGGGGCCGAGTTCAACGACGACGACCTCCACATGGTGCGCGTCCTCGCCACCGAGGCGGGGATCGCCATCGGCAACGCCCGCCTCTACGAGGCCGCCCGCCAGCGCGAGCGGTGGATCGACGGCTCGGTGGCGGTCACCACCGCGCTGCTGTCCGGCGGGGACGCCGACGAGGCCCTGTCGGTCGTCGCCGAACAGGCCCGGAGACTCGCCGACGCGTGCGCGGGGATCGTGCTGCTGCCCGCCGCCGACGGCAGCGGCGGCCTGGAGATCGTCGCCGTCTCCGCGGACGACCCGGCCACCGCGCTGGGCGTCGTCATCCCGCCGGAGAGCCCCGTCGTCGAGCGGCTGCTCGCCGGTGAGGCGGTGTTCATGACCGACGCGGCGACCGACCCCCGCATGACCACCGGTCCGGCCCGGCCGTACGGGCCCACCATGATGCTGCCGCTCCAGAGCGGCGGCCGGGTCCTGGGCGCCCTCGCCACACCACGCGCCCCGGGCGCCCGCCAGTTCACCGGGACGGAACGCACCCTCGCCACCCAGTTCGCCTCCCAGGCCGCGGTGGCGCTGAAGATGGCGGAGGCACAGCGCGACCGCGAGCGCCTGGCGGTCTACGAGGACCGGGACCGTATCGCGCGCGACCTGCACGACCTGGTCATCCAGCGGCTGTTCGCCACCGGCATGATGCTGGAGGGCGCTCAGCGGGGCGCGCTCGAACCCGCCGTTCAGGCCGGAGTGGAGCGGGCCGTCGACGAACTGGACGTGACCATCCAGGAGATCCGCACGGCCGTCTTCGCGCTCCAGCAGGGCCCGGCCGAGGCCCCGTCGGGCCTCAGCACCCGCGTCCTGCGGGAGATCAACATGGCGGCCGTACCGCTGGGCTTCACCCCCGCGCACCGCTTCACCGGCCCCGTCGACACCGGCGTGGGCGAACTCACCGGCAAGAACCTCGTGGCCGCGCTGCGCGAGGCGCTGTCCAACGCGTTCCGGCACGCCCACGCGCGGCGGATCGAGGTCGTCGTGGACGCCACGGCGAAGCTCCCCGACGGGACGGAAGGCGTGCGGCTGACGGTCGCGGACGACGGGGTGGGCCTCCCCGAGGGCGGGCGGCGCAGCGGCTTGCGGAACCTGGCGCGGCGGGCGGAGTCGCTGGGCGGGTCGAGCCGGTGCGGGCCGGGGATCGGCGAGCACGGCGGCGGTACGACGGTGGTCTGGGAGGCGCCACTGTAGGCGCTCGTCCTGGGGCCGTCCGGGTGGCGCCGTAGGCCGGTCGGCGGAACGGTGATGGGCCGGTCGGCGGTACGACACCGCTGCGGTGCCGGACATCGGGCGCGTCCGGCGCCACCATCCCAGGATGGTGCTCGTGGCGCTGGCCGTACTCCTCGCCCTGCTCCCGGGCCCGTCGGCGGCCGCCGCCGACGGGCCCGGTGGCGCGGCTGCGGAGGTGGCCCGGTTGTACGACGAGGCCGCGCGGGCCACCGAGACGTACGAGCGGGGCCGGCGCGCGGCGGCGGCGCAGCGCGTCGTGGCCGGACGGCTCCAGCGGGAGCTGGCCCTGAAGCGGCGCGAACTGGCCGTGCTGAACGACCGGATGGGCGAGGTCGCCCGGGCGCAGTACCGGGCGGGCGGCTCACTGGGCCTGACGGCGCGGCTACTGCTGGCCGACGACGCCGAGGAGGCGATGCGGGCGGCGGGGCTCGCCCGGCAGGCGGACCGGGTCGTGAACCGTCTCATGGAGCGCACCAGGGCGGCGGAACGACGCCTCGCGCGGGCCGAGAGGGAGGCCCGCCTGGCCTGGCACGACCTGGACGTACGCAGGAGGCAGTTGGCTGCCATCCGGCGGGGCGTCGAGGCGCGGCTGGAGCGGGCCCAGTGGCGGCTCCAGGCCGAGGCGGACCGGCGGGTGGCCGCGGGCCGGTGCGGGGGCGCGGTGCGGGCGGAACCCCCGGCGGCGGCGGGCGCGGCGGGTGCGCCGGGTACAGCGGGTACTGCGGGTACGGCGGGTGCGAGCGGTGTCGGTCGTGTGGCCGGGGTGGGTTCCGGGGCCGGTGGCGCGGCGGGGGGTTCCGGTGTGGCCGGCTCCCTGGGCGTCGGCGGTGCCGGGGACGGTGGCGGTGCGCGGGTCGGTGCCGGTGCCGGTGCGCGGGTCGGTGCCGGGGGTGCGCGGGTCGGTGGGTGGGGTGGCGGTGGGCGCCGGTGGGTCGCGCCGGTGGAGGAGTACGCCCTGTCCGCCGGCTTCCACCGGGCGGGCGCGCACTGGGCGCACCGGCACACGGGGCAGGACTTCGCGGTGGCCGTCGGGACCCCGGTGCGGTCGATCGGGGCGGGCCGGGTGCAGTCGGTGACCTGCGGCGGGGCGTTCGGGATCCAGGTGGTGGTGCGGCATGCGGGCGGCTGGTACTCGCAGTACGCGCACCTCGCCGCGCCCGCCGTGTCCCCGGGCCAGCGGGTCGTACCCGGGCAGCCGATCGGGCGGTCCGGGAACACCGGCAACTCGACGGGACCGCACCTCCACTTCGAGGTGCGGATCACGCCGTACACGGGCTCGGCCGTGGACCCGGTGCGCTGGCTGGGCGAGCACGGGGTCCGGCTCGGCGAAACCGGGGTCCGGCTGGGCCGGTCCCGTCAGTGAGCCGTGCCGAGGATGTCCTCGATGACGCGCGCGACACCGTCGTCGTTGTTGGCGACGGTCCGGCCGGAGGCGGCGGCCACGACGTCCGGGTGGGCGTTGCCCATCGCGTAGGAGCGGCCGGCCCAGGACAGCATCTCGATGTCGTTCGGCATGTCCCCGAACGCCACCACCTCGTCGGCGGAGATGCCGCGCTCGGCGCAGCACAGCGCGAGCGTGCTCGCCTTGGAGACGCCCAGGCCGCTGATCTCCAGCAGGGCGCTGGGGCTGGAGCGGGTGATGCTCGCGCGGTCGCCGGCGGCCGCGCGGGCCAGGGCGAGGAAGCCGTCCGGGGTGAGGTCGGTGTGGTGGGCGAGCAGTTTGAGCACGGGCGCGCCGGAGCCCGGATCGTCCTCGTGCAGGAGCTTTTCGGCGGGGGCGATGGTGGCGGTCGGGTCGACCCAGAAGGGCGGGTAGTCGGGCTCGTAGTGGAAGCCGGTGGTGAGCTCGACCGCGAAGGCGGTGCCGGGCGCCTCGCGGCGGAGCGTCCGTACGACGTGGAGGGCGGTCTCCCGCTCCAGTGGCCGGACCTCCAGAAGCCGGCCGCCGGAGTGCAGGTCGACGACGGCGGCGCCGTTGGCGCAGATCGCCAGGCCGTGCCCATGGACGTGGTCGCTGACGACGCCCATCCAGCGGGCGGGGCGGCCGGTGACGAAGAAGACCTCGATACCGGCCTCCTCGGCGGCGGCGAGCGCCGAGATCGTCCGGTCGGAGACCGATTTGTCGTCGCGCAGGAGCGTTCCGTCCAGGTCTGTGGCGATCAGCCGGGGACGTCGATGGGCCGTGGGCCGTGGTCGGGGAGAGATCGCTGAGGTCACGCCCCCATTGTCCCGTACAGGGGTGCACGGGCGTGCGGATAGCTGCACATCTGAGCCAGGGAGGGCTTGTCGGTGGGGCACCGTAGGCTCGTTCCATGCGTCTGAGCACTGTGATCCTCCCCTACCGCCGCTGGCACGACGGCGGCCGCGACGCATGGCTGCGGGCCGAGCGGCTCGGCTTCCACGCCGCGTACACCTACGACCACCTCTCGTGGCGGGTGCCGTTCCGGGGCGGCCCCTGGTTCGGCGCGATCCCGACGCTGACGGCGGCGGCCACGGCGACGGAGCGGATACGGCTGGGCACGCTGGTGACCTCGCCGAACTTCCGGCATCCGGTGACGCTCGCCAAGGAGCTCATCTCGCTGGACGACATCTCCGGCGGCCGGATCACGCTGGGCATCGGTGCGGGGGGCAATGGCTTCGACGCCACGGCGCTGGGCCAGGAGGCGTGGACGCCGCGCGAGCGGGCGGACCGGTTCGCGGAGTTCGTGCCGCTGCTGGACCGGCTGCTGACGGAGGAGTCGGTGACGTATGAGGGGGCGTTCTACTCGGCGGGCGAGGCGCAGAACGTCCCCGGGTGCGTGCAGCGGCCGCGGTTGCCGTTCGCCGTCGCCGCCACGGGGCCGCGCGGGCTGAAGCTGGCGGCGCGGCACGGGCAGGCGTGGGTGACCACCGGGGACCCGAAGGTGTCGGAGTCGGGTACGCCCGAGGACTCACGCGCTGCCCTGCTGGGGCAGATGGACAAGCTCGGCAAGGCGTGCGCGGATGCCGGCCGGGACGTGGCGGAGCTGGACAAGATCCTGCTGACCGGGTTCACGCCGGACCGGCCGCTGGAGTCCTTGGACGCCTTCGTGGACTTCGCGGGCCGCTACTTCGCACTGGGCTTCACCGAGATCGTGATCCACGCGCCGGTGCCGGACTCGATGTTCGCCGCCGACGAGGAGGTCTTCGAGCGGATCGCCACGGAGGCCCTGGCACAGCTCCGCTGAGACCGGCCCGAGCAGCGGTCAGCCGGGGAAGCGCAGGTAGGCGGGGGGTACGGCGTCGGTGAGCCAGACCCCGTTGGCGCTGACGTGGAAGACATGGCCGTCCCGGTGCATGGCGGCGGCGTCCACGGACAGCACGACCGGGCGGCCACGGCGGGCGCCGACGCGCGTCGCGGTCTCGCGGTCGGGCGACAGGTGGACGTGGTGGCGGGCCATGGGCCGCAGCCCCTCGGCCCGGATCGCGGGCAGGTTGCGGGCGACGGTGCCGTGGTACAGATACGCGGGCGGGACGGCGGGCGGCAGGCCCAGGTCGACGTCGACGGTGTGACCCTGGTTGGCGCGGATCCGGTCACCGTCGATCGTGAAGCGCCGCTTGTCGTTGACGGCGACGACGTGCTCCAGCTCGGCGCGGCTGATCCGTACGCCATGCTCGGCGGCCGCCCGCAGCAGGTCGTCGATGGCGACCCAGCCGTTGGGGTCGAGGGCCAGTCCGATCCGCTCGGGCTGGTGGCGCAGGTGTTTCGAAAGGTACTTCGACACCTTCACGGTGCGTCTTTCGTCCATGCCGCCCATGCCGTCCATGCCGCCCATACCGTTCATACCGTTCATACCGTTCATGCCTTCAGCGTGTCAGGCATCACGTCCGGTTTGCCACAGAAATTGCCGTGACCAGGTTTGATCCACAAACAACTCGGGTTATCCACAGGCTAATTGACAATTCTGTGGGCAACGGTCATGCCGTTTAAGGCACTTCGTCGACTTCTGCCGATTTCACATTACTTGAGGCAAGTGCGTCCAATGTCCTTGCCTGCACCTCCCTTTCGGTCGCCGCGGCGATGAACGCCGACGCGTTCCGCTGCCCAACAAGGCTCCACACGGCCCGGATCGTCGAGGCGGGCAGTGTCACCTGTGTGGTCTCGTCGCCCTTCAGGGGAGCGCCCTCGGGCGACAGGTGCTGCTGGAGGTGCCGGGTGGCGAACGTCCGCATGGCGCGGGCCAGTTCCGCGTCCACCGTCTGTTGTGCGAGCGGCCGGAGGCGTCGTACCAGGGCGGCCGCCTCCGACGCGTCCGCGTCCGTGGGCGGCCGGTGGCCGAGGTAGCGGGCGAAGACGTGCTCCATGGTGAACTCCAGGAAGCGGTTGGCGATGTGCTCCACCTGACCGCGAAGTTCCCTGAGGTGACCGGAGATCGCCAGCAGCGGAACGCCGGCGGCGTACAACTCGGCCGCCACCGCCAGCTCTTGGGGGCTCGGTACCAGGAACTCGTCCTCGCGCCCCGGGATGCGCTCCAGCACGCCGAGCTCTATGGCCTCCTCCACCGCCTCCTCGTCCGGAGTCCCGCCGAAGGTGGCGTCCAGCTCGGCCCGTGTGATCCGGTCCGCCTCCTCATCCGTCCAGGGCCCGTGCACCTCGGCGACCAGCCCCAGGACGCCGCCGAGGCCGCGGCCGGCGTCCCAGGCCTCCAGCAGCTCCTTGATGGACGCCAGCGTGTAGCCCCGGTCCAGCAGGTCGGCGATCTGCCGCAGCCGCGCCAGGTGGGCCTCCCCGTACACATTGGACCGGCCGCGCCGCTCCGGCTTCGGCAGCAGCCCGCGGTCCTGGTAGGCGCGGATGGTCCGGACCGTGGCGCCGCTGTGGTGCGCCAGGTCCTCGATCCGGTACTCGGCCGCCGGTATCCGTGCCGCCTGCTCGTCCACACCCGCTCCCCGCTACCCCGAACCGCCCTGCGAGGGATGGTACGGCCGCCACGAGGACCCCACGACGCTCACAGCCGTGCGTCCAGCCGGGCGAGCGCGCGCAGCGCCCCCGGTGCCAGCCGGGACAGCAGCCGGGCGCCATGGGCCTCCGGCGTCACCGGCACCACCGCCTCGTTCCTGACGACGGCCCGCAGGATCGCGTCGGCGACCTTCTCCGGCGGGTAGTTGCGCAGCCCGTACAGCCGGGCGGTCTTCTTCTGCCGGCGCTTCTCCTCGTCCTCCGACACCCCGGCGAAGCGGGCGGTGGCGGTGATGTTGGTGTTCACGATGCCCGGGCACACGGCGGTGACCCCGATGTCCCGGCCCGCCAGCTCGGCGCGCAGGCACTCGCTGAGCATCAGCACCGCCGCCTTGGAGGTGCTGTACGCGGGCAGCATCCGGGACGGCTGGAACGCGGCGGCGGACGCGGTGTTCACGATGTGGCCGCCCTGGCCGCGCTCGGCCATCTGCCGGCCGAAGATCCGGCAGCCGTGGATGACGCCCCACAGATTGACGTCGAGCACCTTCCTCCAGTCCTCGCTCGTCGTGTCGAGGAAGGCGCCCGAGAGGCCTATCCCGGCGTTGTTCACCAGCACGTCCACCGTGCCGTACTCGGCGGCGACCTTCTCGGCGAGCTTCTCCATGGCCTGCTCGTCGCTGACGTCCACCGCCTCGCCCCAGGCGTCCGGCGCGCCGATCAGCCGGGCCATCCCTGCCGTCCGTGCCGCGCCCTCCGCGTCCCGGTCCACGGCCACCACCCGCGCGCCCGCCTCGGCGAACGCGAACGCCGTGGCCCGCCCGATGCCGCTGGCCGCGCCCGTCACCAGGACCAACTGGCCGCCGAACCGGTCCGCGTACCGCCGCCCGGAGGCGACCGGCACGGGCACCTCGCCGCCCTGGTCCTCGTGCGCCGTCACGAACTCGGTGATCCACGCGGCCAACTGGTCGGGCCGGGTGCGCGGCACCCAGTGCTTGGCCGGCAGCGTCCGGCGCACCAACCGCGGCGCCCACGTCGCCAGCTCGTCGTACAGCCGCTGCGACAGGAAGACGTCCCCGGTCGGCGTGATCAACTGCACGGGCGCGTGGGCGTACGCGTCCGTGCGCGGGCGCAGCAGGCGTGCCCGGACGTTGTCCCGGTAGAGCCAGGCGCCGTGTGCCGCGTCGGAGGGCAGCGACGCGGTGGGGTAGCCGTCGTCCGGCACCTTCTCGACGCGGCGCATGATCCGCGGCCACCGCTTGCCGAGCGGGCCGCGCCAGGCCAGCTCGGGCAGGACCGGGGTGTGCAGCAGGTACACGTACCAGGACTTGGCGCCCTGGCCGAGCAGTTGGCCGACCCGGCGCGGGGTCGGCCGGGTCATGCGCTGCTTGATCCAGTGCCCGAAGTGGTCCAGGGACGGGCCGGACATCGAGGTGAAGGAGGCGATCCGCCCCTGGGTGCGCTCGACCGTGACGAATTCCCACGACTGGACCGATCCCCAGTCGTGCCCGACCAGGTGCACGGGCCTGTCCGGGCTGACCGCGTCGATGACCGCCAGGAAGTCGTCCGTCAGCTTCTCCAGCGTGAACCCGCCGCGCAGCGGCTTGGGCGCCGTCGACCGGCCGTGCCCGCGCACGTCGTACAGCACCACGTGGAAGTGCTCGGCGAGCCGTACGGCGACCTCCGACCACACCTCCTTGGAGTCCGGGTAGCCGTGCACGAGCACGACCGTCGGCCGGGCGGGGTCGCCCAGCTCCGCGACGCACAGCTCGATCCCGCCCGTCCGCACCCAGCGCTCCCGCGCGTCCAGCGACGTCATCACAGACCCTCCGTCCAGCGCCGCACGTGCGGCAGATCGTCATCCAGCCAGAACGCGCTCTCCTCGGGGTCCCTGGAGTCGGTCACCACCAGGAGCTCCTCGAACTTCGCGCCCGTACCCCGGAAGCCGAGGTGCGGTTCGACCGCCCACAGCCCGGGCTGCGGGGGATGGTCGGAGAACTTGTACGGGGACCACAGCGGCGACCAGCCGTCGCGGTGGCCGTGGAGGGCGTCGCTCGCGAGCCCCTTCAGGGACTGCGTACCGAACCCGAAGAGCGTGGGCGACCAGCGGCGCTCCTTGACCCGGTCGACCTTGTGGGCGATCACGCCGAAGGGATACGCGCGGTGCCGGCTGGCGTACCCCTGCCGCACCATGAGCCGGTCCACGTCCTGGTGGATCTCCCGCAGCGGGCGCCGCTCCCGCACCTCGCGAAGGATCAGCTCGCGGTGCTCGCGCAAGTCGGCGAGGAGTTTGTCGTGGACCGGGTTGAGGCCGAGGCACCCCGAATACCCGACGTCCGCGGGGTAGCCCTTGTACACCGGCGCCATGTCGAGGATGAACGGCATCCCCGCCTCCAGCCGCCGGTTCGTGGGGAAGAACTGAAGCGGGATGCGGAAGTTCACGAACGCCGTGCGGTCGCCGAACCAGGCGAACGGCAGGTGGAACCAGTCCCGCACGCCCCGCCCGCGCAGCCAGTCGCGCTGCATCCGCGCCGCCTCGCGCTCCGTCACGCCCGGCTTGAGCTGCGCGGCGACCACCTCGGCGCACTCGTACGCCAAACGCTGCACTTCCCTGAACCCGCGCAGCTCCGTGCCGCGTTCGGATGTCACTACCGACGTCATGCCACCAGCCGTCCGTCCCGTGTGCCGTGTGCGGTATGCGCGCTACGCGTCCGTAACTTGACACTGATGAATGTGACAATGCCCGGCGGCTGCGTCAAGGGTCGTGCACCGCCTGTGGAAAACACCGCCTGTGGAAAACACCGCCCGGCCCCCGCCCCCGGCTCCCGGCCCCGGCCCCGCCCCCAGCCCCCGCCCCCGCCTCCGGTGCCAGGCCCCTACGGGCACGTACGCCTGGAGTCGGACATCGATCCAGCCGCCTGGTCTGACGCCAGGTGTGGCCTGGGCCACTACCGTCGAAGCGTGACTGTGATCGCGACCGAAAGCCTCAGCAAGCGGTTCCCCCGGGTGACCGCTCTCGACCGGCTCTCCCTGGACATCGGGCCCGGTGTGACCGGACTGGTGGGTGCCAACGGAGCCGGCAAGTCCACCATGATCAAGATCCTGCTGGGTCTGTCCCCCGCCACCGAGGGCCGTGCCGAGGTCCTCGGCCTCGACGTCGCCACCAGCGGCGCCGCCATACGCGAGCGGGTCGGCTACATGCCCGAGCACGACTGCCTGCCGCCCGACGTCTCGGCCACCGAGTTCGTCGTCCACATGGCGCGCATGTCCGGCCTGCCGCCCGCCGCCGCGCGCGAGCGCACCGCCGACACGCTGCGCCACGTCGGCCTGTACGAGGAGCGCTACCGCCCCATCGGCGGCTACTCGACCGGCATGAAACAGCGCGTCAAGCTCGCGCAGGCCCTGGTCCACGACCCGCAGTTGGTCCTCCTCGACGAACCGACCAACGGCCTCGACCCGGTCGGCCGCGACGAGATGCTGGGCCTGATCCGCCGCGTGTACACGGACTTCGGCATCTCGGTCCTGGTCACCTCCCACCTGCTGGGCGAACTCGAACGCACCTGTGACCACGTCGTCGTCATCGACGGCGGGCAGCTCCTGCGCTCCAGCTCCACCAGCGACTTCACCCAGCTCACCGCCACCCTCGCCGTCGAGGTCACCGACACCGACACGCACCCGGACGGCACGGCGGCCCTCCGCGAGGCGCTCAAGGCGGCCGGAATCACCCTCCACGCGGGCGTGGAGGACGGTATGCCGGGCGCCGGCCACATCCTGCTGCTGGAGGCGACCGGCGAGGAGACGTACGACATCGTGCGCGACACCGTCGCGCACCTCGGCCTCGGCCTCGTACGGATGGAACAGCGCCGCCACCACATCGCCGAGGTGTTCCGGCCGGGCACGGAAGCGGCGGACCAGGCCACGACGGAGGTACCGGCCCGATGACCACCGAGCCGCAGACACAGATCCACAACATCGGCTACCGCGACTACGACGGGCCCCGCCTCGGCCGTGCCTACGCGCGCCGTTCGCTGTTCTCGCAGTCGCTGCGCGGCGCGTACGGGCTGGGCCGCAGCGCCAAGTCCAAGGTGCTGCCGATGCTGCTCTTCGCGGTGATGTGCATCCCCGCGCTGGTCGTCGTCGCGGTGGCGGTCGCCACCAAGATGAAGGACCTGCCGATGGACTACACGCGGTACGCGATCTTCACGCAGGCCGTCATCGGGCTGTACGTGGCCGCACAGGCACCCCAGTCCGTCTCTCGCGACCTCCGCTTCAAGACCGTGCCGCTGTACTTCTCCCGCCCCATCGAGCGGGTCGACTACGTCGTCGCCAAGTACGGCGCCATGGCGTCGGCCCTGTTCATCCTGACCGCCTCGCCGCTGCTCATCCTCTACATCGGATCCCTGCTGGCGAAGATGGACTTCGCCGACCAGAGCCGGGGGTTCGCCCAGGGACTGGTCTCCGTGGCTCTGCTCTCGCTCCTCTTCGGCGGAATCGGCCTGGTCATGGCGGCGCTGACGCCGCGCCGAGGGTTCGGCGTGGCCGCCGTCATCGCCGCGCTCACGATCTCGTACGGCGCGGTCACCACCCTCCAGGCGATCGCCTGGAGCACCGACTCCCTGGGCGCGGTGAAGTGGCTGGGCCTGTTCTCGCCGATCACCCTCATCGACGGCGTGCAGACCGCCTTCCTGGGCGCCACGTCCTCCTTCCCCGCCGAGGCCGGGCCGGACGCCGGGGTGGGCGCGGTCTACCTGCTGGTCGTCCTCGCCCTCATCGCGGGCTCGTACGCCGTCCTGATGCGCCGCTACCGAAAGGTCGGGCTGTGACCCCCCTCCCGTCGCCCGCCACCACCCTTCTAAGGAATGGGCCGCGCCCATGAGTACTCTTTCCATCGATCACGTCTCACGGTGGTTCGGCAACGTCGTGGCCGTCAACGACGTCACCATGACCATCGGCCCCGGTGTGACCGGGCTGCTGGGCCCCAACGGCGCCGGAAAATCCACCCTGATCAACATGATGGGCGGCTTCCTCGCCCCCTCGACCGGGTCCGTGACCCTCGACGGGCAGCAGATCTGGCGCAACGAGTCCGTCTACCGGCAGATCGGCGTCGTGCCCGAGCGCGAGGCCATGTACGACTTCCTCACCGGCCGCGAATTCGTCGTCGCCAACGCCGAGTTGCACGGCCTCGGCGCGACGGAGGCCCAGCGGGCGCTGGCCACGGTGGAGATGGAGTACGCCCAGGACCGCAAGATCGCGACGTACAGCAAGGGCATGCGGCAGCGCGTGAAGATGGCCTCCGCCCTCGTCCACGAGCCGTCCGTGCTGCTGCTGGACGAGCCGTTCAACGGCATGGACCCGCGCCAGCGCATGCAGCTCATGGACCTGCTGCGGCGGATGGGCCGGGAGGGCCGTACCGTCCTGTTCTCCTCGCACATCCTGGAGGAGGTCGAGCAGTTGGCCTCCCACATCGAGGTGATCGTCGCCGGGCGGCACGCGGCGAGCGGCGACTTCCGGCGCATCCGGCGCCTGATGACCGACCGGCCGCACCGCTACCTCGTCCGCTCCAGCGACGACCGCGCCCTGGCGGCCGCCCTGATCGCCGACCCGTCGACGGCAGGCATCGAGGTGGACGTGACGGAGGGCGCCCTGCGCATCCAGGCGGTGGACTTCGGGCGCTTCACCGAGCTGCTGCCGAAGGTCGCCCGCGAGCACTCCATCCGGCTGCTGACGGTCTCGCCCTCGGACGAGTCCCTGGAGTCGGTCTTCTCGTACCTCGTCGCGGCCTGAGTGCCGGCGCCTGAAGGGATCCCTTCGACCATGTACAACCCCACAGTCGCCCGGCTCACCTACCGGGCCCTGCTCGGCCGCCGCCGGGCCGCGATCCTGTTCGTCCTGCCCGGCCTGCTGCTACTCATCGCGGCCGCCGTCCGGGGCTTCAACGGCGCCGACGACCAGATCGCCGCCGACGTCCTCGGCGGGTTCGCGCTCGCCACCATGGTGCCGCTGATCGGTGTCATCGCCGGGACGGGCGCGATCGGACCCGAGATCGACGACGGTTCGATCGTCTACCTGCTCGCCAAGCCGGTGAAGCGGCCCGCGATCATCTTCACCAAACTGATCGTGGCCATCGCCGTGACCATGGCGTTCTCCGCCGTCCCCACCTTCCTGGCCGGAATGATCCTCAACGGCAACGGACAGCAGGTGGCGGTCGCCTACACGGTCGCGGCGCTCGTCGCCTCGATCGCGTACAGCGCGCTCTTCCTGCTGCTCGGCACGGTCAGCCGGCACGCGGTCGTCATCGGGCTCGTGTACGCCCTGGTGTGGGAGACCCTGTTCGGCAGCCTGATCGAGGGCGCCAAGACCCTGAGCGTCCAGCAGTGGGCGCTGGCCGTCGCCGAGAAGGTCACCGGAGACGGGCTGATCGCCTCCGACGTGGGCCTGCCGGTCGCGGTGGCGCTGCTGGCGGGCGTCACGGTGGCGGCGACCTGGTACGCGGGCCAGAAGCTGCGGACGCTGACCCTCGCGGGCGACGAGTAAGCGGGGTAAGCGGTACGTACGTGAGGGCCCCGCACGCGCGCGTGGGGGGCCCTTCGATCCCCTTCACGCCGGTTTGACGGAACGGTGGGCACACTTGCCGTACGGAGGAGGCATCCATGGCCGCTGACCACGAGTCCCGGGACGGATCGCGGGACTGGGACGACGTCGAACTGGACAACGACTTCATACGCTCCGCCGAGACCACCGAGCCGTCCGCCCGCGCCCGGATGCTCGCCGCCCGCTGGCGTGGCCGGCCACCCGAGCCGCAGCCCTGGCGCTCGGACGAGCCGCCGGCGGGCTGGTTCTTCAGCCGGGCCCGCCGGCGCAAGCGGCGCCGCCGCAAGGACCAGGACTAGAGCTGGACCGTGCGGTCGCGCGCCGCCATCAGCCCCACCGCCAGGGCCGCCCCGCAGACGCACAGCACCAGCGCGATCGGCACCGTCCAGCCGCCCGTCGCCTCGTGGACCGCGCCCGCCGCGAGCGGGCCGGCGGCCGCCAGCAGGTAGCCGACCGTCTGCGCCATCCCCGACAGCCGCGACGCGGTCACCGCGTCGCCGCTGCGCAGCACGATCAGCGTCAGCGCCAGGCCCACCGCGCCGCCCTGGCCGACGCCCAGTACCGCCGCCCACAGCCAGGCGCCGGACACCGGGGCGACCATCAGCCCCGCGTACCCCGCCGCGACCATCGAGGTGACCAGCACGACCAGCGGGCGCTGGCCGCGCATCCGGCCGGCCAGCAGCGGCACCAGGAACGCGCCCGCGACCTGGATGAGGTTGTTGAAGGCGAACACGACACCCGCCGTCGAGCGGCTCATGCCCTGGTCGGTGAAGATCGTCGGCATCCAGGCGATCAGTACGTACGACCAGAGGGACTGCAGGCCCATGAAGAGGGTGACCTGCCAGGCGAGCGGCGAGCGCCAGACGCTCCGGCCGGTGCGGGGAGTCCCCGAAACCACCGGCACCTCGTGAGGCGCTCGTATCTCGCGAGACGTCCGCCCCCGGGCGACCAGCACCTGCGGCAGCCACGCCAGCGCCGCCACCGCCGCGAGCAGTGACCAGAACGCGAGTGACGCCTCCCAACTGCCCCCGAACGCCCTCTCCAGCGGCACGGAGGCCGCCGCCACCACCGTCGCGCCCGCGATCATCGCGCCCGTGTAGACGGACGTCATCGACGCGGCCCGGTCCGGGAAGTCGCGCTTGATCAGCCCGGGCATCAGGACGTTGAGCAGTGCGATCGCCGTACCGACCAGGACACCGCCGCCGTACAGCGCGTACACGGACGGCAGTACGCGTACGAGGATGCCGGCGGCCAGCAGCAACAGCGCGCCCAGCAGGACCCGTTCGGTGCCCAGCCGCCGGGCCAGCCAGGGCGTGACCAGCGCGCCCACGCCCAGGAACAGCACCGGTACCGACGTGACCAGCGAGCTCGTGGTCGACGACAGTCCGAAGCTCGCACTGATCTCGCCGACCAGGGGCGACACGCTCGCCAGCGCCGCCCGCATGTTCAGCGAGGCCAGCACGATCCCGACGAGCAGCAGCGCCGGATGGCGGAGCAACGCCCGCCTCGCGGCGGTCCCTTGGGGCGAGGGCCGGACGTCGGCCTCCGCGTCGAGGAGCAGCAGCCGATCGGAATCCGGGCGTGACAAGACGTGCACCTTTCTCAACAACGTACGTACGGAGGGGAGTCAGCGGGCGGCGACGATCGCCCTGACCGTCTCCATGGGCACGCGCAGCAGCTCGCGCACCGCCGCCCCCGCCGCGTCCGCGTCTCCCGCCTCGATCGCCACGACCAGCGCCTCGTGCGCGTCCAGGTCGATGGCCGGCATCTCGTGGTCGCCGAGCGACTCGACGAGGCTCTCGTGGACCTGCACGGAGAAGAACCGGTACACCTCGGTGAACGCGGCGTTGTGCGTGGCCTCGACGACCGCGCGGTGGAAGGCCAGGTCGGCGTCCGCGTCCCGGTCGCCCTCCTCCCGCAGGGTCGCCAGCGCGGCGCGCAGCCGCAGCAGGTCGTGCGTGTCGCGGCGGGCGGCCGCGAGGCGTGCCGCCTCCGTCTCCAGGGCGATCCGCAGCTCCAGGACGTCCAGGGCGCCGGCGGCCCGGACGGTGCGCAGCACGGCGGCGGGGTCGGCAGTGGAGCGGACGAAGGTGCCGTTGCCCTGCCGGGACTCCAGCAGACCGGCGTGGACGAGGACGCGGACGGCCTCGCGGACGGTGTTGCGGCCGACGCCGAGCTGCTCGGCGAGCTCGTGCTCGGTGGGGATGCGGTCGCCGACGGCCCATTCGCCGTCGGTGAGCTGGGCCCGGAGCTGTTCGACGACCGCGTCGACGAGGGAGGTCCGTCCCGCGGCCTTCAGTGCCATCCCGCCCACTACTCCATTCCGCCTATTCACCCGGTTGCCCAGTCATCCTACAACTTGCCTCCAGGATTACTGTGGGCACATCCGCACTCACTCACACCCTGGGGAGCAAGCCATGTCAGACCGCTTCGACGTCGTCGTACTCGGAGCAGGCCCCGGCGGATACGTCGCCGCCATCCGCGCCGCCCAGTTGGGCAAGCGCGTCGCGGTGGTCGAGGAGAAGTACTGGGGCGGTGTCTGCCTGAACGTCGGCTGCATCCCCACCAAGGCCCTGCTGCGCAACGCCGAGCTGGCCCACCTCTTCACCCACGAGGCGAAGACGTACGGCATCAAGGTGGACGGCCAGGTCTCCTTCGACTACGGCGAGGCGTTCCGGCGCAGCCGGACCGTCGCGGACGGCCGGGTCAAGGGCGTCCACTTCCTGATGAAGAAGAACAAGATCACGGAGTTCACCGGCCGGGGCACCTTCCTGGACGCGAACACCATGCGGGTGGCGCTCACCGACGGCACGACGACCACGATCTCGTTCGACAACTGCATCATCGCGACCGGCGCCACGCCGCGCCTGCTGCCGGGCACGCGGCGCAGCGAGCGCGTGGTCACCTACGAGGAGCAGATCCTCGCCGACGAGCTGCCGCGCTCGATCGTGATCGCGGGCGCGGGCGCGATCGGCATCGAGTTCGCGTACGTGCTCCACAACTACGGCGTGAAGGTCACCATCGTCGAGTTCCTCGACCGGGTGGCGCCGCTGGAGGACAAGGACGTCTCGGCGGAGCTGGCCAAGCAGTACCGCAAGCTCGGCATCGACGTGCTGACGTCGACCCGGGTCGAGGCGATCGACGAGTCCGGTCCGCAGGTGCGGGTGACCGTGACCGGCAAGGACGGCAAGCAGCAGGTGCTGGAGGCCGACAAGGTGCTCCAGGCGATCGGCTTCGCGCCGAACGTCGAGGGGTACGGCCTGGAGAACACGGGTGTGAAGCTCACCGAGCGCGGCGCGATCGACGTCGACGGGCGTTCGCGCACGTCGGTGCCGCACATCTACGCGATCGGTGACGTGACCGCGAAGCTGATGCTCGCGCACACGGCCGAGGCGATGGGCGTCGTCGCCGCGGAGACCATCGCGGGTGCGGAGACGATGGAGCTGGAGTACGTGATGATCCCGCGGGCCACGTACTGCCAGCCGCAGATCGCCAGCTTCGGCTGGACGGAGGAGCAGGCGCGGGAGCAGGGCTTCGACGTCAAGGTCGCGAAGTTCCCCTTCATGGCGAACGGCAAGGCGCACGGGCTGGGTGACACGACCGGGTTCGTGAAGCTGATCAGCGACGCGAAGTACGGCGAGATCATCGGCGCGCACCTGATCGGGCCGGACGTGACCGAGCTGCTGCCCGAGCTGACGCTGGCCCAGCAGTGGGACCTCACGGTCCACGAGGTGGCGCGGAACGTCCACGCGCACCCGACGCTGGGCGAGGCGGTCAAGGAGGCCGTGCACGGGCTCGCGGGCCACATGATCAACTTCTGACCGGTACGGGTCCGGTACGGGTCCGATGGCGCGGCGCCCCCGGGGTAATCCGGTGGCGCCGCGTCGTGCGTGCGGGGCACATTGGTGGGGCAGCGCTCACACGGGGGCCAGGCGCCGGGGGCGGCCGCTTCGAGCGCGCGTTCCCATACGCGCGGGCCGCCCCCGGCGCCTCACCGTGCCCCGCGTCAGGCCGCGGCGCCGAGCAGTTCCTCCAGGACCACCGCGATGCCGTCGTGCTCGTTGGAGGCCGTGACCTCGTGGGCGACGGCCTTGAGGTCGTCGTGGGCGTTGGCCATGGCCACGCCGTGGTGGGCCCAGGCGAACATGGGGATGTCGTTGGGCATGTCGCCGAACGCGATGGTGTCCGCCGCCTTGACGCCCAGCCGGCGGGCCGCGAGGGACAGGCCCGTGGCCTTGCTGAGGCCGAGCGGGAGGATCTCGACGATGCCCGCGCCCGCCACCACCACGTCCACGAGACCGCCGACCGTCCGCCGGGCGGCCTGGGCGAGGGCGTCGTCGTCCAGCTCGGGGTGCTGGATGTAGACCTTGTTGAGCGGGGCGGACCACAGGTCGGCCGGGTCCTCGTACGGGACGTACGGCAGCGGGCCCTCCTGGACGCGGTAGCCGGGGCTGACCAGGACGTCCCCGTCGAGGCCGTCGCGGGCCGCGGCGAGGGCCAGGGGGCCGACCTCGGCCTCCAGCTTGGACAGGGCGAGGCCCGCGAGCTGGCGGTCCAGGGTGACGGAGGTCAGCAGCCGGTGCTCGCCCGCGTGGTAGACCTGCGCGCCCTGGCCGCAGACGGCGAGGCCGTCGTACCCGAGGTCGTCCAGGATGTGGCGGGTCCAGGGGACCGAGCGGCCCGTGACGACGATGTGCGCGGCGCCCGCCGCCGTCGCGGCGGCGAGCGCGTCACGCGTGCGCTGCGAGACCGTCTCGTCGGAGCGCAGCAGCGTCCCGTCGAGATCGGTCGCGATCAGCTTGTAGGGGAAGGAGGTCACTTGGAGACGGGCTCCAGGACTTCCCGGCCACCGAGGTAGGGGCGGAGCACCGGCGGGACGCGCACGGAGCCGTCGGCCTGCTGGTGGTTCTCCAGGAGCGCGACGATGGTGCGCGGTACGGCGCACAGCGTGCCGTTCAGCGTGGCGAGCGGCTGCACCTTCTTGCCGTCGCGCATCCGCACCGACAGGCGCCGCGCCTGGAAGCTGTCGCAGTTCGACGCGGACGTCAGCTCGCGGTACTTGCCCTGCGTCGGGATCCAGGCCTCGCAGTCGTACTTGCGCGAGGCGGAGGCGCCCAGGTCACCGGTGGCCACGTCGATCACCTGGAACGGCAGTTCCAGGGCGGTCAGCCACTGCTTCTCCCAGTCCAGCAGCCGCTTGTGCTCGGCCTCGGCGTCCTCGGGGGCGACGTAGGAGAACATCTCCACCTTGTCGAACTGGTGGACGCGGAAGATGCCCCGGGTGTCCTTGCCGTACGTGCCGGCCTCGCGCCGGTAGCACGGCGAGAAGCCGGCGTACCGCAGCGGGAGCTTGTCCGCGTCGAGGATCTCGTCCATGTGGTACGCGGCCAGCGGCACCTCGGACGTACCGACCAGGTAGTAGTCGTCCTTCTCCAGGTGGTACACGTTCTCGGCGGCCTGGCCGAGGAAGCCGGTGCCCTCCATCGCGCGCGGGCGGACCAGCGTGGGCGTCAGCATCGGGATGAACCCGGCCTCCGTCGCCTGCGCGATCGCCGCGTTGACGAGTGCGAGCTCCAGCAGGGCGCCGACGCCCGTCAGGTAGTAGAAGCGGGAGCCGGAGACCTTGGCGGCGCGCTCGACGTCGATGGCGCCCAGCGCCTCGCCGAGCTCCAGGTGGTCCTTGGGCTCGAAGCCCTCGGCGCCGAAGTCACGGATGGTGCCGTGCGTCTCCAGGACGACGAAGTCCTCCTCGCCGCCGACCGGCACGTCCTCGTGGACGATGTTGCCGAGCTTCAGCAGCAGTCGCCTGGTCTCCTCGTCCGCCTCGTTCTGCGCGGCGTCGGCGGCCTTGACGTCGGCCTTGAGCTGCTCGGCCTTCTGGAGCAGCTCCGCCCGCTCCTCGGGGGACGCCTTGGGGATCAGCTTGCCGAGCGCCTTCTGCTCGGAGCGGAGTTCGTCGAAGCGGACGCCGGACGACCTGCGCCGCTCATCGGCGGAGAGCAGGGCGTCGACGAGGCCGACGTCCTCTCCACGGGCGCGCTGGGAGGCGCGAACACGGTCGGGGTCCTCACGGAGCAGGCGAAGGTCAATCACCCCACCAGGCTACCGGTGCGGGCTCGCCTCACCCCAGCCGATATGCCGTCCGCGCCTTGCGTGTCGCTTTGCCCGAATTGCCGGAATTCTCCCTGGGGAATGCGCGCTGAATTTCCCGCCGTTGTCCACAGCCACAGCGCATTCCCGAGGTTATCCACAGGCTGTGCGAATCCGTTGTGGACTAAGGAATTGATCATTCCGAATCGCCCGGCGTTACCCTGCCGTCACCCTGGATTCCCTGATCAAACCCCGGCCACACACTCATTCGGGTGGGAAATTCTCGCTCTAAGGAGTTGTTCGACGGAATTAAGGTGACACGGCTGATGTGCAGCACTCTGCGGCCACCTGAGGCGCCTAGAGCGATTTGTCGACTGCGTCCGGTTGAGTTGTCGACTTGTCCCCAGGTCGAGAAGCAGCCCTGTGGATAACTTTGTGGAAGTAACCCGAACCCCGGCGGCCGTACCGCTCAGGCCCGGCCGTCCTGGCACCGCGCCAGCCAGTCCGACGCCGCCGTGAACTCCTCGTCCGACGTCCCGGGCCGCAGCGGCGTCACGTCCTCGGCCGTCGCACCCGCGCGCGGGTACGAGCCCAGGAACCGGACGTTCGCGCAGATCCGCTTCAGGCCCATCAGCGCCTCGGCGACCCGCCGGTCCGCGATGTGGCCCTCGGCGTCGATCGCGAAGCAGTAGTTGCCGATCCCCGCGCCCGTCGGCCGGGACTGGAGCAGCATCAGGTTGACGCCGCGCGCCGCGAACTCCTGGAGCAGCTCCAGCAGCGCACCCGGATGGTCCTCGCGCTGCCAGATGACCACCGACGTCTTGTCCGCGCCCGTCGGCGCGGCCGGCCGGGCAGGGCGGCCCACCAGCACGAACCGGGTCTCCGCGTTCTCGGCGTCGTGGATCTCGGTGACCAGCGCCTCCAGCCCGTACGTCGCCGCCGCGAACTCACCCGCGAACGCCGCGTCGAACCGCCCCTCCTGCACCAGCCGCGCGCCGTCCGCGTTCGAGGCGGCCGACTCCCACACCGCCTCGGGCAGGTGGGCCCGCAGCCAGTTGCGCACCTGCGGCTGGGCGACCGGGTGCCCGGTGACCGTCTTGATGTCCGACAGCTTGGTGCCCGGCCGCACCAGCAGCGCGAACGCGATCGGCAGCAGCACCTCGCGGTAGATCATCAGCGGCTCGCCGGACGCCAGCTCGTCGAGGGTCGCGGTCACGCCGCCCTCCACCGAGTTCTCGATCGGCACGAGGGCGGCGGCGGCCTCCCCGTTGCGCACGGCGTCCAGGGCCGCGGGCACGGAGACCATCGGCACCAGCTCCCGCGTGGCGGCTTCCGGGAGCGTACGGAGGGCCGCTTCGGTGAAGGTGCCCTCGGGACCGAGATACGTATAGCGAGTGGCCGACATACCGGTCACCCTAATGCGCCGGAAGTCCCCGCGGAGCCGATCACGCCTCCAGCAGCCGCTGCCCCACGTACTCGCCCTCCCCCGGCCCGCCCGGCACGGCGAACAGGCCGCTCGCCTCGTGCCGGATGAACGGCGACAGCGCGTCCCCCCGGTCCAGCTTCCGCTGCACGGGTACGAAGCCCTTCAGGGGGTCGGCCTGCCAGGCGATGAACAGCAGCCCCGCGTCGGGCGTCCCGTCCGGTCCGATGCCGTCGTGGAAGGAGAACGGGCGCCGCAGCATCGCCGCACCGCCGTTCTGCTCCGGCGCCGAGATCCGCGCGTGCGCGTTGTCGGGGATGACCGGCCGGCCGTCCGCCCCCGTCCGGTCCAGGTCGAGCTCGGTCGTCTCGCTCCCGCCCGTCAGCGGGGCGCCGTCCGATTTCCGGCGGCCGATCACCCGCTCCTGCTGCTTCAGCGGCAGCCGCTCCCAGTCGTCCAGCAGCATCCGGATGCGCCGGACGACCGCGTACGAACCGCCCGCCATCCACGGCTGCCGCCCGCCCGCCGCGACGAAGATCCGCTCCTGGAAGTCCGGCTCCGACGGCTTCGGGTTGCCCGTGCCGTCGACCTGGCCCATCAGGTTGCGGGCGGTCATCGGGTGCGCGGTGGCACCCGGCGAGCGGTTGAAGCCGTTCATCTGCCAGCGCACCTTCGCGGCCGCGCCCGCCTCCTTCTGGATCGCGCGCAGCGCGTGGAAGGCGACCAGCGAGTCATCGGCGCCGATCTGCACCCACAGGTCGCCGTTCGACCGCTTCGGGTCGAGCCGGTCGGACGAGAAGGCGGGCAGCGGGTCCAGTTCCACCGGCCGCCGCGCCACCAGGCCCGTCCGGTCGAAGAAGGACGCGCCGAAGCCGAAGGTGACCGTCAGCGAACACGGCCCCGCGTCCAGCGCCACGCCACTGTCCCCGTCGCCCACCGGCTTGCCCGCCATCAGCAGTTCGGCCGCCGCCGACCAGCGGCGCATCAGCGCGACGGCCTCCTTGCGGCCCGTGCCCGGCGCCAGGTCGAAGGCGACCAGATGGCCGCGGGCCTGCAACGGCTGGAGGATGCCCGCCTGGTGGGCGCCCCGGAACGGCACGGCCGTCGAGCCGACCGTCGCCAGCGCCGTGCCGGCCTCCGGAACGGACGCGCCGGCGTACGTGGCGGCGCCCCCGGCCGCGCCCAGCACCAGCCCGGTCGCGCCGGCCGCGCCGACGGTGCCGAGCAGTTTGCGCCTGGAGATCTGAAGGTCGTCGTTCACGGTCAGCCGATCTTCACGTTCTTGTCGATGGTCGTCTGGTCGATGTCGGAGGTCCGGACGGTCACCCGCAGCTTCCACTCGCCCGGCATCGGGATCTGCACGGCGGCCGATGTCCAGTGCCCGGCGGAGACCCGGTCCGGCACGACGGGCAGCGGCCCGATCTGCTTCGACTCCAGGGTGAAGGACACCTTCAGCTCGGGTACGTCCAGGGGCCGCCCGTCCGCGCCCGTCACGTACACGTGCATGGCGTTCCCGCCGGAGCGGCCCGGGTCGAGGGTGAGCCGTACCGTTCCCTTGCCGTTCACGGCGCCGCCGGTGTCGAACGGCAGCCTCAGGTCGAGCGGCCGGTCGGGTACGGCGGGCGTGGACGACGACGCCTGCGTACGGCTCGCCTCCTCCTCCGTCCGGCCGGGCTCGGTCGTCGTCAGTACGGTCGTCACGGCGAGCAGCACCACGGCGACGGCCGCCTCGGCCAGCACCGACCGCCGCAGACCGGCCCGCCCCGGGTCGGCGTCGCGGGCGCGCTTGGCCCGGGCGGTGGCGAGGGCGGCCCGCTGCCGGGCGAGCTGGGCGGCGCGCTCCGGGTCATCCGGCACGGTGACCGGCTCGTCGGCGCCCTCGGCCCCGTCCTCCTCCTCGTCGCCCTCCCCGTCCTGCTCCGTCACGACGGTGGCCGTCTCCGCCAACTGCCGCGTCCACCGGCGCGAGATCCACGCCACGCCCACCAGCACGGCGACGAGCCCCACCTTGAGCACCAGCAGCCGCCCGTACGCCGTGCCGGTCAGCGCCGACCAGGAGCCGACCTGCCGCCACGACTGGTAGATCCCGGTCGCGGCCAGCACGACCACGGAGCCGAACGCCACCCGCGAGAACCGCCGTACCGCCGTGCCCTCGATCGTCGGCTCCCGGTGGAGCGCGACCAGCAGGGCGGCCAGCCCGCCCAGCCAGGCGGCCATCGCCAGCAGGTGCAGGATGTCGACGGGCATCGCGACGAGCGGCTGGAGCCCGGCCGAGGCGTGCTCGGACAGCGCCCACGTACCGGCGATCCCGGCCGCGACCACCGTCCCGCCGATCGCGAGCCCGAAGGTCAGGTCCTTCTTCTCGCCCTCGTCCTCCCGCCTGGTATAGGCGCCGAAGAGCACCGCCACGAACAGGGCCGCCGCGCCGAGCAGCAGCATCCGCGAGACCAGCGCGGCACCGGTCTTGGTCTCCAGGACCTCGCCGAGCGAGTCGAGCCCGAACGGCAGTCCGGTGTACGGCCCGCGCAGCAGCAACAGCGCCAGCGTGGCCGCCGTCAGCGCCACCCAGCCGCGCACGACCAGCCGTTGCAGCGGCCGTACGGTCGCCCCGCGCGGCCAGCAGGCCAGCACGAACGCGGCGCCGCCCAGCAGCAGGACGAAACCGCCGTACGAGACGTACCGCGCGATCCCGTACAACACCCCGACGACTCCGCCGCCCGCCTCCTCCTTCGGCAGCGCGACCGTCGTCTGCGACGGGGCGCCGATGGAGAAGGTGAACGCGCCGGAGATGGGGTGGCTGTCGGCCGAGACGGCCCGCCAGGCGACGGTGTACGTGCCGTTCGGCAGCCCGGCGTGCAGGTGCACGCCGTACTTGACGACCGATCCGGCGCACAGGTCGCGCAGCTCGCCGGTGTCGGCGCGTTTGCCGCTCGGTTCCAGGACTCGGATCGAGTCGTCCCCCATGGCGACCTGCTCGGAGAAGGTGAGCGTGACGCTCTTGGGGGCGGTGGCGACCACCGCCCCGTCCCTCGGGTCGCTGCCGGTCAGGGCGGCGTGCGCGCTCGCCGTGCCGGAGAGCACGGTGCCGAGCAGCGCCGCGGTGAACACCGCGGTGACCAGCAGCAGCCGGAGGACATGGGCGGTGCCGAAGCGCGGGGCGGTGGCCGTCATGGTGTGTCAGTCCCCCAAGTGCCTAGTGCGCGGCCGGATTGTGGGTCGCCGCTTCCACCGGCAGGTCGACCTTGATCGGGTCCGACTTCTCGAAGTGCAGTTCCACCTCGACCTTGTCGCCCTGCTTCGGCTGCTTCTTGATGGCCATGAACATGATGTGGCTGCCGCCGCGTTCGAGCTTCAGCTCACCGCCCGCGGGGATGTCGAAGGACGACACCTGCCGCATCTTCTGGTCCTTCGTCTCGTGTATCTGGACGTCGTCGGAGAGCGGGCTCGTGACCGAGGTGAGCTTGTCCGCCGTGTCGCCCGAGTTGGTGACGGTCAGGAAACCGCCCGCCATGTTGCCGACGGGCTGCGGCATGAAGGCCCCGCCCACCTTCAGCTCGGGCCGGCCGCCGGCGGAGCCGTCGGAGGAACACCCGCCGAGCGCCATGGCTCCGGCGAGGGCCGTGGCGGCGGCGAGGGCGGTCAGGGTGGTGCGGCGGGTCACGGGTTCTCCCCCTTGATGATCTTCGGCAGGCTCTTCTCGTACTCCTCGGCGGTGGTGTCGTCGCCGAAGATGACGTAGCCCTGGTCGGTCCTGGGCGAGAAGGCGATCACCTGCGCGCCGTGCATGGAGACGACCGAGCCGTCCTTCTCCTTCTTCGGCGGGTCGATGCCGATGCCGATCTGGCGTGCGCCCGCCTGGATGGTCGGGAAGTCGCCGGTGAGGCCGGTGAAGGACGGATCGCCCGCGCCGGGCAGCCACTTGGCGAGCTCGGCGGAGGTGTCCCGCTCGGGGTCGGTCGTGACGAACACGACCTGGAGCTTGTCCTGGTCCGCCTTGGGGAGCTTCTTGCGGGCCAGGGCGATGTTGCTCATCGTCAGGGGGCAGACGTCCGGGCAGTGCGTGTAGCCGAAGTAGATCAGCGTCGGCTTGCCCTTGGTGCGCTCACGGAGGTCGTACTTCTGGCCCTTGGTGTCGGTCAGGACGAGATTGGGCTTCTCGAAGGGCCGGTCGAGCACGGTCGCGGCCTTGTCGGGCGACGCCTCGACGGACACGCCGGCGGCGGAGCCGCCGGACGTGCCGGTGCCGCCGTCGCCGCACGCCGACAGGGCGAGCGCCGAGGCGGCGACGAGCGCGGCCGCGAGGACGGGGGTACGCCGGGCCCGCGGCCGGGCCTTGGTCTTCTCGATGTGCATGGGGTTTCTCTCTGGTGATTGCGGGGGGCGTCAGGCCGAGCGGCGGCGGCCGGCCAGGACGCCGAAGGCGACACCGGCGGCGCCGACCAGGATGCCGACGACGCCGAGGACGCGGGCGGTGGTGTCGGTGGAGTCCGCGGCGGCGGCCTTGCCCTCCGTACCGTGCGCCTTGTCGTCGGCCTTGGCGGCGGTGCCGCCACCGTGGTGGTCGTCCTTCGCGGCGGACAGCGTCAGGACGGGCGCGGGGGTCTCCGGCTCCGGGGCGCCGTCCTTCGGTTCCTCGATCCAGCGCACGACTTCCTTGTTGTCGTACGTCTGGAGGGCCTTGAAGACGAGCTTGTCGGCGTTCTCCGGGAGCTGCCCGAGGGAGACGGGGAACTGCTGGAACTGCCCGGGTCCGATCTTCGAACCGGCCGCCGTCCAGGTGATCTTGGAGGGCGCCTCGGTGATCTTCTTGCCGTGCACCTCAAGGGGCTTGGCGAGCTTGGCCTTGTCGACGGTGACGGTCCAGCCCGGGACGGGCTGCGGCATGACGGAGGCCATCGGGGCGTCGGCGGGAAGGGCCACTTCGAGCTTCACGGTCGAGGCGTTGTCGCGCTCGTTGGGGACCTTGAAGTTCACCGTGGCGTACCCGCCCTTGGCGGCCTCACCCTGCGGCTGCACGCTCACGTGCGCGAAGGCGGTCCCGGAGAGCAGGACGAGGGAGGAGACGGCGACGCCGGAGGCGAGGGCGATACGGGAAGAAACGTTCATGACAGAACACACTCCACAGGGGTAAGCGGTCGAACGCGCGGGTGCACGGATGCACGGGCGCACCACGGCGCCACTCCCGTCGAGTGGGCCGTGTCAGGCTGCGAGGGCGTAGAGCGATACGGCCGGGGGGCCGCGCCTGATCACCGTGTGCTGGAGTGCGTCCGCCGTGGCGGGCCGCGGAGGGTCGTCGTCGGTACGCGGCGGACGCGGCCCGCCCGCGGGCAGCGCGGGAAGCCCGGACACCAGGGCGCGTACGAGGACGAGGGCGGCGCGCAGGGAACGTACGAGCGCCCCTTCGGCGAGCTCGGTGGCGCCGTGGGCCGACAGCCGGCCCAGTTGCAGCAGCGCCAGGTCGCCGCGCCGCAGCAGCCACCCGGTCGCGAGGGCGGCCAGCAGGTGGCCGAGGACCATGGGGAGGCTGGGCCACAGCCCGGCGGCGGGCTCCACCACGTGTCCGGCATGCCCGGCGTGCGAGGCGGCGTCGGCCGGGTCCAGCCCGGCCCGCGTGACGATCCGGTGGGCGTCGGCGGGGCTCAGCGAGGCGGCGCCCGCCCCGCACACCAGTTTGGCGGCCATCCGGATCAACGCGTCGTCCGCCCGGTCGCCGATGCCCACGGTGAGCTGCTGCCGCTGCCCGAGCCCGAACAGCGCGTGCAGCGTGAGCTGGCCACCGGCCAGGGCCGTGGCGATCACCGGAAGCGAGCGTTCGCGGCCGGCGAACGGCACGGTCACCGTGAAGACACAGAGGAAGCCCAGGGCCAGCGTCCACCACGGGACGGTCTCGCAGGCGGCGAGCACGTGCCCCAGCCCGGACAGCACGAGGCAGACCGCGGTGAACACCGCGGCCCTCAGCAGCCGTGGACCAGCGGAAGGGGCAGACATGGCCGGGCCATCATCGCACTGCGCCCGTCCCCGCCACACGGCAGGTCCGGAAGGTCACTGTTTCGCCGGGGGAGTCCGACAGGCCCCGACATACACCGGCGTACGGGCTACGCATATCCGCCGAACGGGGGCTGCCGCGTCAACGTGGCGCTTACGACCGACAAGTGGGGGCAATACGTATCGGTATGTCGAGCCGCAGCCAGGAGGCTGGAGCATGAGCATCTGGTGGTCTCTCCATTTGCGGCGCGAGGCTGCGAGCGTTCCGCTCGCCCGTCGCCTCCTTCTCGGCACCATGGAGACCGCGGGGGTGGATCCGGAGATCTCCTACGACCTGTCGCTCGCCCTCACCGAGGCGTGCGCCAACGCCGTGGAGCACGGCGGGCGGACGGGCACCGGGGACGTCTCGGCGGAGTACCGGGTCACCGCGTACCTGGACGGCGAGAAGTGCCGTATCGAAGTGGCGGACTCGGGCCCGGGGTTCCCCGCCGAGCCCGCCCCGACGGTCCGCCGGACCGCCCTGGAGGCCGAGAACGGACGGGGCCTGCGCCTCATCGAAGAGCTGGCCGATCACGTCCACTTCGGCAACAGATCCGGGCGTGGCGGCGCGGTGGTGAGCTTCGACAAGATCGTCAAGTGGCGTACGGACGCGCCGCTCGTGGCGTCGTGACGCCACGTGGAAAAGCCCCCGGCCGGCGTACCGGCCAGGGGCTTTCGTGAAGCCGCGGCGGGTCAGCCCCTCAGGGCCGCCATCCAGGCCTCGACCTCGTCCGACCGGCGCGGCAGCCCGGCCGACAGGTTCCGGTTGCCGTCCTCGGTGACCAGGATGTCGTCCTCGATCCGGACGCCGATGCCCCGGTACTCCTCCGGCACGGTCAGGTCGTCCGCCTGGAAGTACAGGCCCGGCTCGACGGTCAGGCACATGCCCGGCTCCAGGACGCCGTCCACGTACGCCTCGGTCCGCGCGGCCGCGCAGTCGTGGACGTCCATGCCCAGCATGTGACCGGTGCCGTGCAGGGTCCAGCGGCGCTGGAGGCCCAGCTCCAGGACCTTCTCCACGTCCATGTCCCCGAGCAGGCCCCACGAGACGAGCCGCTCGGCCAGCACGCGCTGCGCGGCGTCGTGGAAGTCGCGGAACCTCGCGCCCGGCTTCACCGCCGCGATGCCCGCCTCCTGGGCGTCGTACACGGCGTCGTAGATCTTGCGCTGGATGTCGTCGAAGCGGCCGTTGATCGGCAGCGTCCGGGTCACGTCGGCCGTGTACAGCGCCGTCGTCTCCACGCCCGCGTCCAGCAGCAGCAGCTCACCCGCGCGCACCGGGCCGTCGTTGCGCACCCAGTGCAGGGTCGTGGCGTGCGGTCCGGCGGCGCAGATCGAGCCGTAGCCGATGTCGTTGCCCTCGACCCGGGCGCGCAGGAAGAAGGTGCCCTCGATGTACCGCTCGCTGGTCGCCTCCGCCTTGTCCAGGACGCGTACGACGTCCTCGAAGCCGCGCGCGGTCGACTCGCACGCCCGCTCCAGCTCGGCGATCTCGAACGCGTCCTTCACCAGGCGCGCCTCCGAGAGGTACACCCGCAGCTCCTCGTCGCGCTCGGCGGTGACCTTGTCGGTCAGGGCCGCCTCGATGCCCGCGTCGTGCCCGCGCACGTTGCGCACCGGCCCGGTGGCCTCGCTCAACTGCTTCGGCAGCTCGCGCACGTCCTTGGCCGGGATGCCGAGCACTTGCTCCGCCTCGGCCAGCGAGTGCCGCCGGCCCACCCACAGCTCGCCCTGGCCGTCCAGCCAGAACTCGCCGTTCTCCCGGTTGGAGCGGGGCAGCAGGTAGATCGTCTCGTCGTGGCCGCCGCTCTTCCTCGGCTCCAGCACCAGGACGCTGTCGTGGGTGTGGTCGCCGGTGAGGTAGGCGTACTCCGTCGACGGCCGGAAGGCGTACTCCGTGTCGTTGGCGCGGGTCTTCAGGTTGCCCGACGGGATCACGAGCCGCTCGCCGGGGAAGCGCGCGGACAGCGCGGCGCGGCGGGCGGCGGTGTGGGCGGCCTGGGCGATGGGCTCCAGGCCGTGCAGCTCGGTGTCGGCCCAGCCGGACTTCATGTTCTCCGCGAGCTCGTCGGACACGCCCGGGTACAGGCCGTTCTTGCGCTGCTTGATCGGCTCGTCGGTCTCTTCCGGGGTCTCCGGCGTGAGCTCTTCGGCCACGGGTCCGCCTCCTGTTGGTACGACACTCGAACGGTCCCGGCCCTCGACCACCGCCGAGCACGGGACGCCCACCATCGTACGGTCGTACGGAAGGCCGACCCAGGGTCTTACGTCACTCCCAGGTCGCCCTCACGCCGCCCGGAACCGCCACCGCGGCCGTCACTCGAAACGGGCGGCCAGCATCACCACGTCCTCGTCACCGGAGCCGTCCTCCGGCAGCACCGACCGCAGCACGTGGTCGGCGATCGCGCCCGGGTCGGACCGGTCCGCCCGGGGGACGGTCGTGGCGGCCGCGTGCAGCCGCGCGAAGGCCCGGTCCATGGAGTCCCCGGTCCGCCGCAGCAGTCCGTCCGTATACAGGAGCACCGTCTCACCGGGCTCCGGGGCGATCTCCACGCTCGGCGCCTCCCAGCAGGCGAGCATCCCCAGGGGCGCCGACAGCGACGTCTCGACGTACTCGGTGCGCCGCTCGCCGACGATCAGCGGCGGGGTGTGCCCCGCCCCGGCCAGCACGACCTTGCGGCGCGCCGGCTCCGCGTACGCGAAGAGCGCGGTGGCGGACCGGGCGGGCTCGGTCAGCCGCAGCAGCAGCTCCAGGTCGGACAGGACGGCGACCGGGTCCTCGCCCTCCATCACGGCGTACGCCCGCAGCGAGGCCCGCAGCCGGCCCATCGCGGCCAGCGCGCTCGGCCCCGACCCGGACACCGACCCGACCGCCATGCCGAGCGCGCCCTCCGGCAGGGGCAGGGCGTCGTACCAGTCGCCACCGCCGCGCGGCCCGGCGCGGTGCCGGGCGGCGAGCTGGACGCCCGTGACGCGCGGCAGCCGGCTCGGCAGCAGCTCCTCGGTGATGGTGGCCAGCCTCGCCCGGCCCCGCTCCAGTTCCAGCAGGCGGGCCAGGTGCTCGGAGGCGTACCGCCCGTAGAGGCCGACGAGGTGGCGCCGCCCCTCGGCCGGTTCGGCGGGCTCGTCGTACAGCCAGACGGCGGCGCCCAGCCGGCCGGCCGCGTCGGTGGCGAGCGGCACGGCGTAGCTGGCGGCGTAGCCGAGGCGGGCGGCGACCTCGCGGTGGCGCGGGTCGAGGCCCTCGTCGGCGAAGAGGTCGGGGACGGCGACGGGACCGCCGGGCTTCGGACCGGACCGGTGTTCGTCCGGGGCGTCGTCCAGGATGCGGCCGTAGGAGGTGGCGCTGCGCGGCACGGTCTCGATGGTGCCGAGGTCGGCGTGGGCGAGGCCCAGACCGATGGTGGTGGTGGGGCCGAGGCCGTCGGCCGGTTCGAGGACGGCCATGCCGCGGCGGGCGCCGACGAGCGCGGCGCCGGCGCGCAGCAGTTCGTGGAGGGCGTCGTCGAGGGTGCCCGTACGGGTGAGTCGTTCGGTGAGTTCGTGCAGCGTGGTGAGGTCGGAGACCCAGCCCGCCAGCTTGTCCTGGATCATCGCACCGGGTGCGACGGGAGGGGCCGGAAGGCCGGGGAGAGGCGCCGCAGTGTGCGCTGGCGCCGGGACGGTTGGATCGATTCCAGCCACTTTCGGCACGTGAGGGGCGCTCATGGCAGCCGGCTCTTCGACGGGTGCGTTTCGCTGGATAGCATCGCAAACCCCCATGTCAATCTGCGCCGCTGTCACTGCATCCACATGTACACGCAGAAGTGAGGGGATGTCCAGCATTGTCACGGGAGGGCGCGCGGTATTTACCGCAGCCGTAACTTGGCTCAAAAATGCCCCCCATGGGCAGGATTTGCGGTCGACTGAGCCCCGTTCGAAAAGGGGCACCTCCCGGAGACGGCGTCGGCCGACGCGGTCCGAGGGGGCGTCGTTCCGAGCGGGCTGGGTACGTAAACGGTGACGGCCAGGGGCAGTTGGGGCGAGCCCGGAACCCCGCGGGGAACCCGGGCGTCCTTAGCCCCGGAAGGCCGCACCCCATCCCCGAGTGGCGGGGAAAGAGAACAGCGGTACCAGCGGGACAGCCAGTGCGCGCCATGGGCGCGCCACCCCTCGCCACGCGTTTAATGGACGGACAGCCGGCCCGGGCTGCGGCCCGGCACACGCTCGGCGGCCCCGGGCGGTGCTGCCTGCCGCAGGCGAAGAGCGGCCGGCCCCACGCCGGCACCGGCACGGGGCGGTGACGCGCCGGCCCGAACGCACAGTGAAGTGACGCACACCTGTTGTGATGTGGATGACCTCGGCGTTCAACGGAAAGGAACGAGCGCTCATGCGCGAGATCCTCGGAAGGCGACGCGGGCTCCGGTTCCGGCGCAAGAGGAGGCCCGTCCACCTGGACGCGGCGCTCCTGTGCGCCACCGAGTGGCGCTGGCCCGTACTCCCCGGCGTGGGACTCGAGCCGGCCGGGGGCCGCGGCGACCGGGAGCGCGGCTGTGCCTGTCCCGACCCCGACTGCGTCGTACCCGGCGCCCACCCCTTCGACCCCGGCCTGCTGGCGGCCACCACCGACGAGCGCATGGTGCGCTGGTGGTGGGCCAACCGCCCCGACGCCCCGGTCGTGCTCGCCACCGGGGGCCGCGCGCCGTGCGCGGTGAGCCTGCCCGCCATCGCGGGGGCGCGGGCACTGTCGGCACTCGACCGGATGGAGATGCGGCTCGGCCCGGTGGTCGCGACGCCCACCCGCTGGTCGCTGCTGGTCGCCCCGTACACCCTCGAACAGCTCGGCGAACTGCTGTACGTCAAGGACTGCGTGCCCAGTTCCCTGCGCTTCCACGGGGAGGGCGGCTATCTGGTGCTGCCGCCGTCGGACACCGGGACGGGCCAGGTGCGCTGGGAGCGCGCGCCCCTCGCCGGGTCGGCGTCGCCGTGGCTGCCGGACGTGGAGGCGGTCGTGGACGCGTTGGTCGAGGCGAGCACGAGCGCGCCGGACGGCGGCAGCCGCCTGCGGTACTGACGCCCTGCACCGGCTCGCGGCCCCGCTGGTACTCGTACGTCACTCGTACGGGTGTGAGCGGGGCCGAGTTGTACGGGAATTGGGCGCACGCCCTCCGGGCCGGGCGCGTTCCGTCGATATCGTCGCCCCACCGTCAAGAAATCCCGGGCATCTGGCAGGTGGGGTCCCCATGAATCTCCGCGTGATCGGGCTCGGGGCCGTCGTGGTGGCCACCACGCTGCTGCCGCTGGCCGCCTCCGCCGGACCGGCCGGAAGCCCAGGCGCTCCCGCCGCGCCGGCGCGGTCGGCACTTCTGGCCGGAATCGATGCCCCGGCCGCTCCTCCGGCCACGGCCCCGTCCTCCTCCCCCTCCCATGAGGCGAACCTGTCGAGCTGCGGGCCGGAGGTGGCGTCGCCGGAGGGGCTGGACGCGCAGACGTGCGTGATGACCGAGGGGACCGACACGTGGGCGCGGGCCTACTATCGCAATGCGTCGGGCGAGCCGATCAGCGTCGCACTCACCTTGATGGCCCCGGGCGAGCGCACCGTACAGACGCATTGCGAGGCGCGCGCGGACGACGAGCCGGGTGTTTGTGAGACGCCCAGGGAACCGTCGCGCGGGAAGCCTGCCGAATACTCGGCGGTGGCGGAGTTCGCGGAGAGCGAGGGCGAGAGGCTGTTGCTGAGAGCCGGGAGCAACTCGGCCGATCCGGCGGGCAGTTGAGGCCGGAGGCGGAAGATCCCCTTCCGGGGAAAATGAAGGGCCCGGTCGCTGGCGACGGGGGATGCACCAGCGACCGGGCTCCAAGCACCGTAACAAGAGATCGGCTGTTCGCAAATTCGATCTCAGTTATTCGGACAGGGATTTACCGACGGGTACCGACCGTTGTGGCGGACGTCACCGAACGGTCCGGATGTGTATCGGTTGCGTTTCTGATAAAGGGCTCAGCTCAGGGTGACCTGGCGGTTGGTGAGCCCGCCGCGGGCCCTCCGCTCCTCCGCCGTCAGCGGCGCGTCGGCGGCGAGCGCGCCCGCGAGCCGCTCGGCGAACTCGGCGGCCGGCTGCTCGCACTCCTTGGCACCCATCCCGGTCGGCAGGTCCCACACCGGGACCATCAGGCCGTGCGCCCGGAACGAGCCGACCAGCCGGGTGCCCTCGCCGAGCGACGACGCCCCGGCGGCGTGCAGCCGGGCCAGCGCGTCGAGGAGCTGCTCCTCCGGGTGCGGCATGACCCAGCGCAGGTGGTTCTTCTCGGGCGTCTCGC
Source organism: Streptomyces sp. NPDC031064 (assembly GCF_055570965.1). Classification (NCBI taxonomy): domain Bacteria; kingdom Bacillati; phylum Actinomycetota; class Actinomycetes; order Kitasatosporales; family Streptomycetaceae; genus Streptomyces; species Streptomyces sp. NPDC031064. The sequence continues at coordinate 132,689 of NZ_JBVIGF010000004.1, read as the reverse complement.
ACCAGTACGCGGCGTCCACGCCGGACAGCTTGACGGTCGGGATCGCGGCGGCGTTGGCCCGCTCCAGGGAGGCGGCCACCTCCGGCGCCGCGCTCTGCTCGGAGTCCGGCACCCAGAACTCGAAGCCCGAGTGGACGACCGGCTCGAAAGCGACGTCCGTGTCCAGCAGGTCCTGGAGGCGCGGCCCGTCCGCCGGCACCCGCTGGGCACCCACCGGCGTACCCGGCTGCGCGGTCAGCGCGCGCTGGAGGGTGTCGGCGAGGTCCCGGCTGAGGTCGCCGGAGGAGGTGTCGTTCTGGAGCGCGAGCAGGACGGAGCCGTCGTCGCGGCGCAGCGCGGGCCACGCCATGGGCAGGACGGTCGCGAGCGTCACGGAGGGCACGCCCTCGGGCAGCCCGCCCTTCAGCGCCAGCGCGGCGGTCGCGGCGGGGACCAGCTCGCGCAGGGCCACCCAGTCGCACTCGCCGGGCAGCCCCTCGAAGGGCCGCTGGACCAGCTCGGTCACCGCGTGCGCGGCGGCCCGGCCGTGGCAGGCCTTGTAGCGGCGGCCCGAGCCGCAGGGGCAGGGCTCGCGGGCCCCGACGACCGGGATCTCTCCGGTGGTTGCCTGGGGCTTCCCGGCCTTGGTCTGGGGACGCTTCTTGCCCATGGTCTGACTTCTCCCGTAACGGCAGTGCGGCAGTGCTGTGTCGGCCGCGAGCCTAGCCGCCCGAAGCCCCTGCCCGGGCCACCCGCATGCCGGGACGGTGCGGTGGGTGTGCGCGATGCGGCGCCGCGCCCCGCCCGGAGCCGGGGAGCGCGCCCAGACGGCCACCGCGCCCGTCGCCGGAGCCGGGAAGCGCGCCCGGACGGCCGCCGGGGTGCCCCGAGCGGCACCGCGCCCGTACCCTCGCCGGCGTCCACCCGTGGGCGGCGCCGTGGTCACCCCACGCGGCGGGTCAGTCGACGTCCTCGTACGCGTCGTACGTCCCGTACACGTCCAGGAAGTCGAAGCCCGGAGCGGTGACGCGCGTAGCGAAGTCGTCGCGCCGGTGGCCCCCCGTGAGGACCACCCAGACCGTCACCTCACCGGACGCGCTGTCGCGTACGCCCCAGTCCTGGGCGAGCGCGCTGATGATGTTCAGCCCCCGGCCGCCACGTGCGGTGACCGAAGGCGTGGCCGGAACCGGACGGGTCGGACCACCCCCGTCCGTCACCTCGACGGTCAGGGCGCCGTGCTTGTCGACGCGCCAGGCGGCGCGGATGTCACCGTCGCCGACCTCCACCCCACGGCCCAGCGGCCGGCCGTGCCGGCAGGAATTGCTGAGCAGTTCGGAAAGGACCAGTACGGCATCGTCGACGACCGATTCGGCCATACCGCTGCGGCGGAGCTGCTCCCGCATGCGGTGCCTCGCCTCACCCACGCCCGCAGGGCCATGGGGTACGGCCATGCTCGACGACGTGGGCACCTCCTGTGCCACCACCAACGCCACCCCCGAGACCTCCTTTGCCCCACGCCACGGTGTGAATGCCCCAATGGACTGGACCGGAAACCGGCCAATCGATGTGTGGTGACGCACTCGACACGGACGGCCACGGAGCGAACGCGCCGGAGCACTCCGTGTAACGGGTGTTAAAGGCGGCCCAGTTGGGACAGGACCTGTTTGGGGCGGTTGGTGATGATTGCCTCCACTCCGAGGCGGGCGCACAGCTCGACGTCCTCCGGCTCGTTCACCGTCCAGACATGGACACGGTGCCCGGCCCGGTGGAGGCGGGCGATGTAGGCGGGGTTGTTGCGGACGATCCGGATGGACGGCCCGGCGATCCGGGACCCGGCGGGCAGCCGTCCGTCGCGCACGCGCGGGGTGACGAACTGCATCAGGTACACGGTCGGGACGGCGGGCGCGGCGGCGGCGACCCGGTGCAGCGAACGGGCGGAGAAGCTCATGACCCGTACGGGCGTGGTGGTGCCGGTCCGCGGCCGGGTCAGCCCGTACCGGTCGAGCAGCTCCACGAGCCGTGCCTCCACCTGGCCGGCCCAGCGGGTGGGGTGCTTGGTCTCGATGGCCAGCTCGATGCGCCGCCCGGCGTCGGCCACGAGCGCGAGCAGCCGTTCCAGGGTGAGTACGGAGGTGTACTCGGGGTCGCCCCAGTCGGGGCTCTCGCTCGCGTCCCTCCAGGCGCCGAAGTCGAGCTGGGCCAGATCGGCCAGCTCCAGCGCGGAGACGGCGCCGCGCCCGTTGGAGGTGCGGTTGACGCGGCGGTCGTGGACGCAGACGAGGTGGCCGTCGGCGGTGAGCCGTACGTCGCATTCGAGGGCGTCGGCGCCGTCCTCGATCGCCTTCATGTACGCGGCCAGGGTGTGCTCGGGCGCGTCCTCGGAAGCGCCTCGGTGGGCGACGACCTGGATGGTGTGCTGGCGTGCGTGGGTCACCGCGACATGGTGCCACCGCTGTTCGGCCCTCATCGACAGGCGTCTGATTTGTCGGAAATAAAGGATGGCCCGAAGACGCACAGGTCCGGCTTACAGTGGCCTGACGGCCTGTGGGAAAAGCTGACTGTCAGCACCCCTGATGACGTGGAACGACGTGGAACCCGAGGAGAACGAGCTGTGAGCACTGAGAACGAGGGCAACGCGGTCCCGTCCGCCCCCTCCGCCCCGTCCACACCTCCTGTGCCGCCCTCTTCGTCCGCGCCGGCGGAGGACGCCCACGCATCGGCGGCACACCCGGCCCCCGAACCGCCCCGGACGCCCCCCGCCGCACCGCCGCCGGCACCTCCCGCCACGCCCCCGGCCACCCCCCAGGCCGCGCCGCCTGCCGCCGGGCCCGCCGTGCCGCCTGCTGCCGGGCCCGCCGGGCCCGCCTCGGGGGCCGCCGGGGGGTGGCCGCCCCCGCCGGCGGCTCCGGCGTGGGGCGCACCCGTCCCACCGGCCGGTGAGCCGCTGCGCAAACGTTCCGGCGGTGGTCTGGTCGCCGCCGTCCTGGCCGCCGCGCTCATCGCGGGCGGCGTCGGTGGCGGCATCGGCTACTGGGCGGCCGAGCGCAACGACGGCTCGACCAGCTCGACGACCGTCGCGGCGGGCGAGGCGCCGGCCGGCTTCAAGCGGGAGCCGGGCACGATCGCCGCCGTGGCGAACAAGGCCCTGCCGAGCGTCGTCACCATCGAGGCCAAGTCGGGCGGCTCGGCGGGCGAGGGCGGCACGGGCACCGGGTTCGTGTACGACAAGGAAGGCCACATCCTCACCAACAACCACGTGGTGGAGTCCGCGGCGGAGGGCGGCACCCTCTCCGCGACCTTCTCCAACGGCAAGAAGTACGACGCCGAGGTCATCGGCCGCGCCCAGGGCTATGACGTCGCCGTACTGAAGCTCAAGAACGCCCCGTCCGGCCTCGCCCCGCTCCCGCTGGGCGACTCGGACCGGGTGGCGGTCGGCGACTCGACGATCGCGATCGGCGCGCCGTTCGGGCTGTCCAACACCGTCACCACCGGCATCATCAGCGCCAAGAACCGCCCGGTCGCCTCCGGTGACGGCAGCGGCGCCGGCCGGAACTCGTACATGAGCGCCCTCCAGACCGACGCCTCGATCAACCCGGGCAACTCCGGTGGCCCGCTCCTCGACGCGCGCGGCGCGGTGATCGGCATCAACTCCGCCATCCAGTCGGCCGGCAGCGGTGGCCTCGGCCAGTCGCAGGCGGGCTCCATCGGCCTCGGCTTCGCCATCCCGATCAACCAGGCCAAGGGCGTCGCCGACCAACTGATCAGGACGGGCCAGCCGGTCTACCCGGTGATCGGCGCCACGGTGAACATGACCGAGGAGGGCGAAGGCGCCCGCATTGCCGACCAGGGCGAGGGCGGCACCCCGGCTGTCGTCCCGAACGGCCCCGCCGCCAAGGCGGGCCTCAAGCCCGGCGACGTGATCACCAAGTTCGGCGACCGGACGATCGACAGCGGCCCGACCCTGATCAGCGAGATCTGGACCCACAAGCCCGGCGACAAGGTCACGCTCACCTACGAGCGGGGCGGCAAGGAATCAAAGGCCGAGGTCACCCTGGGCCAGCGCAAGGGCGACAGCAACTGACCCGCGGCTGGCGCGCACGACGTCACCCGTACCCGCCTTCCGGCGTGCCCGGAGCCGGGTACGGGCCCACAGTGGGTCCATGACCGCCAACCCGCCGCCCGTCACCGTCTCCCCGCCGAACCCCTCCGGCGGCCGCACCGTACACGCCGACGGCAAGACCCTGGGCCTCGCCCACAGCGTCGCCGACCTCGTCGACCTCCTCAGCGGCGCCGGCCTGGAACTGGGCCCGGACGAAGTGGCCACGACCCACCTCATCCACTGGCAGGGCGGCGGCCCCGCGGTCTGGGCCGAGTCACCCCCCTGACACCCCCACCCGCCACCCTCCCCCAGCCGGTAGTCTGTAGCCGCCCCACTCCAGGCGACACGGGGCAAGGGTGGGTTGCCCGAGCGGCCTAAGGGAACGGTCTTGAAAACCGTCGTGGCGCGAGTCACCGTGGGTTCAAATCCCACACCCACCGCTTGCAGGTCAGAGAATTAGCAGGTCAGAGGGCGGGCCCCGGAGTCGGGCGCCCGCCCTCTGTGCTCACCCTGTCTCACCCTGAGTCGGCTGTATCCCGGTGCTGACCAGTACGTATGGGCCATCTGTGGGCCAGGACCTCGGATCTCATCCGCCGCTCAGACCCTTCTCGATCAGCTCGTTCGCGCGGGACTGCTGACCCTTCAAGATCTTGGCGTAGAAGCGGAAGAGCACAGTGAGGCTGTGCCCGGCCCGCTGCGCCACTTCCATCGGGTCCACACCGGAGTTGATCCACAGGGAGACCCCAGCATGGCGGAGGGAGTACGGCACATCCGCGAGGGGCGTCTTGGCCTCCTTCGCAGACAGAGCCTTGAGCCGGGCCGCGTCCCACAGCTCGCAGTACTCCGTTGACCGCACCCGTCCCCCCATCGCCGCACGGAACAGTCGGCCGTCGTCGGCCACCCCGTACTTCTCCTTGTGCTCCCGGAGCATCGCGGTGAGTACGGGTGGGATGGGCACAGACCTGGTGGCCGTCCGGGCCCGGCGCTTCAGGCCGCGCTGCTCGAACGACTGTCCGTCGTCCGTCCACCCCGAGCCGACTTCCGGGCGGCTCCCGGCGAGGATCAGCTCACCCCATCCGGCTTCGGGCAGGGTGCAGTCCTCGTCCCGAAGAGCGGCGATCTCCGACGGGCGCATAGCGGCGTAGTAAAGGCAGCCGAAGAAGGCGGCCATGTGCTCACCGCGCGCCCCGGACTGCCGCACAGCGTCGATAAGAGCAGCGGCCTGGTCCGGGTTCGGCACGTACCGGAAGTCGACCTCGTCGTCCTTGTCGGGAGCGGTCCAGTCGACGCGCCCGAGGGGGTTGGCCGTGAGGGTGCCGCGCTCCACGGCGTACCGCAGCGCGTTGCTCAGCACCATGCGCTTGCGGTTCACCGTGTTGTCCGCCGCCGGCTTCCCGTCGAGCCGCTTGGACAGGGCATCCAGAGCCCGCCGCAGTCGTTCCGACGTGCCGACCTCGGTCATCTTGACCGTGTTTTCGGCGACCCATGCGAGGGCCGCCGCAATGTCCTCGGGCGGGGCTTCGACCTCGTGGCGCGGGCTCAGGGACCCGTCGTCGCCCTGAGCGGCCCGGAACGCCCACCCGTACAGCGCCTTCCGCAGCACTCCGTCGTCCGGGGCACCGCGCGAGGTGGACACGAATGCCGGCGTCACGGTGGCGAACGTCTCGGCAATGCTCGCGCGGTGCTTGGCCGCTGCCTTCGGCCACTTCATCAGCACGTAGGCGGTGGCGTGCTCGAACCAGGTCGGGGTGGTCAGCGCCTCGAATTCCGAGACAGGGAGGCCGGTCTGCTCGTCGAACTGCTCGCGGTTGCGCAGCGCGGCCAGCAGCTCCGAACGGCGCCCGTCTGCCTGGGGCTTGAGCTTGAAGCTTCGGGAGTGTGCGCGCTCGCCGACCCGCCACCGCAGCTCGAACGGCTTCGGTCGTCCCTTGCGCTGCCGGATGGACCAGATGTCTACGTCGTACGTGAGCATGTCTCTCCAAGGGGGAGAGGGCCCGCTGCGCAGCGGGCCCTCTCGGTGGTGGGCGGATCAGGCGGCGGCTTCCTCACAGCCGGATAGCCAGGCGTCCAGGTCCGAACGGCGGACGCGAAGCTGGCCGTTGGGGAGCTTGATCACACGCGGGCCCTGAGCGCGGGCGCGCATCCGGTAGAAGGCGGCTCGGCTCATGCCGAGTTCGGCCAGGACTTCGGGGAGCTTGAGCATCTGCGGGCGAGCCATAACGGTGCACTCCTCGGTGATGTGGCTCAGGGCCGTCTGGCCCCTTCCTGTCAGGTCCGCTACCTCCGCTACCTCCGCTACCGCCCTGGTCAGGGGCATGATCGAGGTAGCGGGTAGGGGTAGCGGTAGCGGATGCAGCCGCTACCGGCCCGACCCTTCGCGGGTGCGGGACCGGTAGCGGGTAGCGCTCAGGTAGCGGACGGGAAGAGCCCTTCCGCTACCGCTTCCGGCTCGCTGACCTGCGGGGTAGCGGAGGTAGCGGAGGTAGCGGCCCTGGAGGGGGGTGGGGGGCAGTACCGCTGCCACGCGTCGTGGAGATCGGCGGCGTAGTAGCCCTTCAGGACGGCCCCGGCGGTCTTGATGTTGCGGGCCCTGATGGGTGTGTTGTCGCTGGTCATGTACTCAGCCAGCATCTTGGCCAGGGTGCGGGAATCCAGCGGCCGGCCGCTCATGTCCGCCCACGGTGCTTCGTCCAGCGCGCACAGCCGGTCCAGGACCGCGACGGTCGGCAGGCGGTCGATACCGCCCAGGACGTGGTCGCGCAGATCAGTGAGCAGCCGGATACCGAGACTGCCCTTGTCGTCCGCTCGGGCGGCGTTGACCAGCTCCACGCACGCGGTGCGGGCGCGCTCGGGCCAGTTGCCCCCGGCGGCGTCCGCGACGGCGAGCAGGGGTTCCCACACATCGGCCGGGCGGTCGGTGACGCCTTCGGGCATCTCAGGCCACCGGCCCGCGATGTCTTCGCGGACCTGGTCGGCCCACTGGGCGAGCCGGTCCCGCAGGGCGTTGCCCTCCGCCTCATGCAGCCGGGCCCGGAACGGCTCCACCTTCTCGTTCCTGGCCCGGCGGCGCATGCGGATGATGATCGAGCGGGTGGTGATCGTGTCGGGGAGGTAGCCGAGTCCGGCGACCGCGACAGCGGTGTAGGAGGGGAACTCCACCACGGTCTGGTTCCCGCCGTCGCCGATGCACCGGTAGGTGACCCCGGAGCGGCGGTGGCCGGCGTTGAGGAAGCCGCGCAGTTCCTCGTTGTCCCCGGCCTTGGGGCCGAAGACGGTGTCGATCTCGTCGAAGAGGATCGTGGGCCGTCCGGCCGGGTCGGAGACGGACCGGAACAGCGCGGCGGCCCGGGCGTTCACCGCCAGCATCGGACGCGGTACCAGGGTCTCGACCACCTCCAGGGCCCGCGACTTGCCCGACCCCGGTTCGGGGGACAGGAACGCCAGGCGCGGGGTGGAGTCGAACGCGTCCAGCAGGTGCGCGTGGGCGTCCCACAGGGCGACGGCCACGTAGGCCGCTTCCCGGGGGAAGACGTTGAACCGGCGGTGGAAGCGCTCGACCTCATCGAGCAGGGCGGCGCCGTCGATGTGCTGCTGGTTGCTCATGCGGCGTTCCTCCTTTCCGTGGTGGTCAGGTGCGGGCATTCGCCGACGCGGACCCGTCCGGCCAGTGCAGTCACGACGGTGCGGCCCCGGGCGCGTTCGTGGTGTCCGCACGCGCACAGCCAGTCGGCGACGGGCAGGCCCTTGGTGCTGATGTGCAGACCGGGGCGGATGCCGCTGACGGTGGTCTGGCGCGGGTCAGGGAGAAGAACAGAAGGGACGCCTTCGGCGGCGCCCTTTCGGCCGCCCACGGCCGCCAGGAGTCCGGCCGGTTCGGCGGTGTGCGGCTGGTCACTGGCCTTGGTGAGGCTTTTCAGGCGGGGGCGGCCCGGGGTGGTCACGCTGCCTCCCGGGGCCGGCAGGTGCGGATGGACCAGTTCAGGGCGCTTCGGAGGGTGGAGCGGCACTCGTACGGCTTGAGTCCGGCCGCCTCCCCCGCTGCCTGAAAAGCCTGCTCAACCTCATGGCGGGGGATGTCGCCCCACGCGACGAACCGGCCCATGGCGCGGGCGGCCCGGAACAACTCCGCCTCACGCCTGCCTTCGTGGGCTGAGGCGATGGCCGACGCCTCGCGTTCAAGGACGACTTGAGCACGGCGGCTGGCGCATCCCAGGCGCGCGAGGCAAACGGGTTGTGCGGGGCGCTGCACGGGCCTCAGAGCGTCCAGCAGCCATCCGGGGGCTTGAGCTACCGGAGCCGGGTCAATCACCTCGTACGGGCCCGTGGGGGTGATGCTGCCCGGTGCGACCACGTATCCGCCCCAGGCTCGGGTGTCGACCAGCGGCGCGAGCGTGCCGGCCGTGTTCGTCAGCCGGATGCCGGGCGGGGCGGTGAAGTACAGGTGACGACCGCCGCTCGCGGTCCGGACGGTGCGGGTGGTAGGGACGGCCTGCCCGGTGCGCTCGCAGAGCGCCTCAAAGGTCGTCACGCCGTTAGGCGTGTCCGCACTGCTCTTGTCCTTGGGCATGTCCAGGTCGACGACCAGCAGTCCACTGGGGCCGGTGGCGATGCCGACGTTGAACGGCCGGTCGCTCCAGGCTCGGTGGATGCGGTCGGGGTCGGTCGTGGCGCGCTGCTCCCACTTGCTGTGGCCGCCGGCGCACTGTCCGGTGCGGGGGCAGCGTTCCTCGCTGTGCAGGGCGGGGCGCTTGCTACCGGGGCGGAGGGGAAAACCGTCGTGGCGCGAGTCACCGTGGGTTCAAATCCCACACCCACCGCTTGCAGGTCAGAGAATTAGCAGGTCAGAGGGCGGGCCCCGGAGTC
>NZ_JBVIGF010000004.1:75765-123650 GCF_055570965.1 Streptomyces sp. NPDC031064 | reverse complement strand
CTCCCACTTGCTGTGGCCGCCGGCGCACTGTCCGGTGCGGGGGCAGCGTTCCTCGCTGTGCAGGGCGGGGCGCTTGCTACCGGGGCGGAGGGGAAAGACGCGCCAGCCGCGTTCGGCGGCGTCCAGCGCTGCGCGCAGCAGCGCGGAGCGGGGGTCGTAGGCCATGCTGGAGGTCTCCAGTTCTGTTGAGTGCTGGGAGACGAGGGCGGCCCCGGACTTTGGCGAGTGCAAGGGGCCGCCTTCAGTGTTGGTGGAACGGCGGTATGCGGAAGCGGATCAGGGCTCTTGCCGGTCGCTTGGAGGGAGGCAGGAGGGGGCGCCCCGAAGGCACGTTCTAGGGCCGTTCCCGACCCGGCTTCGGGGCGACTCCCTGCCTCCCTGGCGTGTTGTTTTTCCTGGTCAGAGCCAGGGATGCGGGTCAGGGAGGGGGTGAGGGAGTTCTCCCTGCCTCCCTGGCCCGGCTGGGCGCGGCTCCCTGTCACTGGGCGGCGGAAGCGGAATCCTCGTCGCCCCGGTTGGTGAGGGCTCGGGTGATGCGGTCGCGGCCGACGACCATGCGGCCGTCGGACTTGTACGGCTCGGCTCCGGTGCCGTCCAGGACGCGCTTGAGGTCGACGAACGACCAGCCGCCGTAGGCCTCAGCGTTCAGCGCGGTCAGCCGCTTCAGCACGTCCTGGGTCAGCAGGCGCGGCGCGTCGCCGACGACAGCGGCGATGTCGGCGAGCGGGTCGACCGGGTCGCCGGTGTCGATGACGTGGACAGTGGTGACGCCGTCGCGCAGGGCCTTGGCCCGGTTGGCGATTTCGGTGGCCTGGTCGGTGTCGATGTAGTGCGTGCGCACCGTGATCGATGCCTGGCCGGCGGGGATCTCGATGCCGTCGGAGGCGACGACGAGGGTTCCCTTGTCCAGGCCGGGCCGCAGCAGGTGCGGGGCGGCGCCGCCGTCGACGGCCTTGTCCCCCAGCGCCATCCGGGCCTGGGATTCGGTGCCCAGCGCGAGCGAGGCACGCGTGTGGGCGCCCTCGCGGACGAGCTTGGGCAGGTTCTGGTCGGTGGGGTCCTGGGTGCCCTGCCACAGCAGCACGTTCACCGCGCGGCCCTGGTTGTGGATCTTCCGGGCGGCCATGAAGTACCGGGACGTGGCCTTGGACCCGCCATAGGGCCGCTTCTCCTCGTCCACGGCCGGGCACATGAACGCCACCTGAGCCTCGTCCACCAGGAGGATCAGCGGCGGGAAGGCAGTACCGGGCGGCGCGGTCAGGCGCCGTTCCATCTCGCTCACGCCGGACTCGACCATCTCGGTGGCCTGGATGACGTGCTCGTCGGTCGGGCCCTGGATCAGCACCGTGGCCAGCCCGTCGAACATCGCCCAGTCGCCGGCGCCCTTGAGGTCCGCTACGCGGAACTCGACCGTGGGGTCGAGCGCCAGCCACAGGGCCAGTGCCCGGACGGCGGCGGTCTTGCCCTGGTTGGACAGGCCCGTGACCAGCATGTGCCGCTGATACAGGCTCAGTGCGGCAGCGTCCCCGCGCAGGTCCTGGCCCCACGGGGCGCGGCCGGTCTTGTAGTTGGCGCGCAGGTCGGGGTCGGTGACGAGCGGGGAGGGGCCGATCGGCTCGTCCAGGGCGCCGGAGTCGGCGATCCACAGCCGGACGGTGCGGGCGGCCTGGGGGATGGTGATGAACACCTCGTGCTCGTGCCGGTTGAGGTTCTCCGCGAGCTTGCGCCGACGGCCCTGGACCTGGTCGGTGGAGACACCGGAAGGCAGGGTGACGTCCACCTCCACGCCGCATCCGGCGATCCGGATCGGCCCGAGCATCGCCGCACCAGCGTCGCCCATCTCCTTGATGGCGTTGCGCAGCGGCGCAATGCCGAGATCACGCAGCGCGGTGACCACGATCGACGGCGTGATCGGGGCACCGGCATCGTCGCCGCGCTTGCCGGCCGGGAGCGCCCAGTTCGGGGCGGCGTTCCTGTGGCGGCCGACCGCCCACAACCCGACGAGGGCGAGCCAGGGGCCGAGGGCGAGGAGCGGTCCCCACACCACCTGCACGATCACGACCAGCAGCCGGATCAGCTCCACCAGCGCCATGAGCGGGGTGATCACGTCGGTGACGTCCTCGTTCGCCACCGCCAGGGCGATACCGATGGCGATCAGCAGCCCTATCCCGCCCGCGGTTCCCACGGCCACCCCTTTGACCAGCCGTTCGGGGGCGGCGAGCAGGTCCATGCGGCGCTTGTGCCTATCCGCGCGGAAGCGGTGCAACCGCTCCTCCCAGTCGCCGGCCGCCTCGTAGTTCCCGGCGGCCTCGGCGGCCCGCAGCATCCGTTCATAGCGGGCACCGGTACGGCCGTCCCACGCCCGCCGAGCCACGATCCGCGTGCCGCCGACCACGTAGGACGTGTGGCGGAACGCGAACCGGCCGGCGGCCTTCGTCCGCTCGTGCGTCGCCGCGTCGGCCATAGCGCGGCCGGTGCGCTTCCACACCCGCACCGGGGGTGTGTCGGGCACGGAGGCGGCGGCGGTGTCCTCCCTGGTTTCCGCCGATGGGGGCGGGGTTTTGAACAGGGGGACGACGTTGTCCGTCATGCTGGTCTTCTCCTGTCTGGCCTTGGTGCTGGACGGGGATGGGCCCGGGGGCGGCCCGATTCCTTGGCCGGGATGGCCGCCCCCGGGGTGTAGTCAGGCGCGGTGCTTGCGCACGTGCTCCTCGCCGCGCCGCTTGGCCTCGTAGGCGCCGCCGTAGGCGCGGCCCCGGACGCCGCAGGAGCAGCGCCAGCCGGTGTAGTTGCCGTAGACGCCGTCGATGCTGATCCGGTGCTTGGTGCCGAAGATGTTGTTCATGGCAGGGGTCCCTTCGGGTCGGGTTACTTGCTGCGGTTCTTCGCTTCGCGCTTGCGGGCGGTCTCGATGACGCGCTCGACCTTGCGCTCCAGGTCGGCCTGGTGGACGTCGTCACCGGCCAGACCGCGCTTGCACATACGCGCGACCAGGTAGGTGACCTTGGCCTTCTCGGCGGCGGTGAGCTTGGGTTCCGGGTCGTGCTTGCCCATAGGGGGTGCCTTTCCGGGGCCGGTCTGTCCGGCTCCCCACCCGCCCCGGGGTGGCCAGGGTGGGCAGGCAGCCGTCAGGCGGGCCGCAGCTCGTGCGTGTGGCACAGGACGGGGCCGATCAGCGGACTGATCCGGTGCACCGTCCACCGGCCCGCCGTGAGCGGGCCGGGCGGTACCTCGTCGACGATCCGGCCGGTCTTGCCTACCGCGCGAGGATCGTCCTCGCACGAGACGATCCGCACCTTGTCACCAGCCTTGAACGGCATAGGGACTCCTTCAGAGTTCGGAAGGGTGCAGGATTACGAGGTCGGCGCACACGCAGGAGCGCCAGAAGTAGCCGCACTCGGGGCACCAGTCACGCTCATCCGGCTCTTCGGGGCCGAGCTGTGGTGTGTCGGGCGGGTAGCCGACGATCCAGCGGCCCATCGCTACCGCCTCCGCCTCAAAGTCTTGGCAGCGGCCTTCCCATCCGACCCACCGATCGACTTCACCACCGTGGCCACGCCCCAGGTCAGAGCGACGGCCAGGAAAGCGAGCAGCGCCAGGTTCGCGGCGATGGCGGTCAGCACGCCGACGAGCAGCGGGCCGAAGTACACGCCGGCCGCCACTGCGCCGGCGCCGACCCCGGAGCCGAGCGCGATGCGCTGCACCGTACGGTCCGGTGCGGCCTGGTGGATGTGCTGGTGCACGATCTGCGGGCCGGGCTGCTGGGCGGGGACGATGCTGGCCGCATCTGCGTAGACGTAGCGGCCATCCGGGAGCTGCACCACAGGCGGCAGCTCGGGCAGCGATTCCATAGAGGACTCCTTGGATCAGGCAGCGGCCTGTTCGGGAAAGGCGCAGGGAGCGCACATGCCGAGCGAGGGCGGAATGACGTAACCGGCATCGCGTCGGCACTGCGGGCAGGTGCGGCGGGCCAGCATCGCGAGGGCAAGCGCACCCCACTTGCGGGCCGTCATCGGCCGCACGGGCTTGGCCTGATCGACGCGGTAGAGGTAGGCGGTCAGCGGTTCGCGCCGGCGGCGAGGACGCAGCATCTGAGCAGCCACGTCTTGGCCGCCGGGCCGAAGGCCCCGGGCGCGGAGCTGACGCCGGGTGGCGTAGCCGTCCGGTGCCAGGCGCCAGGGGAAGGTGGGGATGCCGAACCGTTCGCCGGTCGGGTCGTAGCAGTCGGCGAGCGTCATGCCGCCTCACCGCCGGCGGTGCGCTCCGCGCGCAGCGTGTCCCGCAGCGTCCGGGCCTTCTCCGCCGACGTGCGTACGGCCTTACGGATGCGCTCGGCCGTCAGATCGGTGTCGGGCCAGTCGGCCGTAGCCGACCGGGCCTCGCTCAGCAGCTCCTCGGCGGTCCGGGTCGGTCGGGCACTGCGGGCCGCGTCCGGCACCCGACCGATCGCCCGGACCGGTCGGGCCGACTCCGCAGCCACCGCCCCGACCGAGGTGGACTCGGCAGGCTCGCCGGTCGTCTGCGGCATGTCGACCGCTACCGACTCGATGACCGGCAGCTCCACCACCGGGGCGGGCGGCTCCGGGGCCGACTCCACCAGGTCAGGCACCGACCGATTCACATCGATCTGATCCGATTTCTCCGCATCTGCGGTGGGAGTCGGTCGATGGTGGAGGACCTTGGCCACCAGGTCCGAGCCGAAGTAGATCGACCCGACCGGAAGCGACGTCGCCAGCAGCACCAGCAGCCAGTTCGCCGGGTCCCAGTCGGCCAGTCGACCCCAGTCGACCGACCGACCGTGCAGCTCCGGCACCAGACCGTGCACGTAGTTCAGGACCAGCGAGGCGATCGTGTAGGCGGCCAGCACCCGCAGCGCGAACCGCTTATCGGCCCGGTCGGTCAGGACCAGGGTGGCGACCAGGGCGAGGGCCATCAGGCCGTCGACCACGAACGGGTAGAGCGTGGCGGCGGTGCTGTCGGCACCGACCGCCCGGGCCACGTCCCGCAGCGCGTTCCACGACACCCGAAACGCCATGCCGACCACGGCGACCAGGGCGAGGACAAGCAGGATCTTGCCGCCCCGGTTCACGCCGCACCGCCCAGTGCGATCAGGGCGGCGAGGACCAGCAGTGCGCCGGCGGCGTAGGTGAGATCGATGGCGCGCTGGAGGCGGGTGAACTTGGCCACCGCGATCCGGGACAGGCCCGCGATATCGGCGGCCCTCCCGTTCTCGCTCAGGTGGGCTGTGATCTCGTCCGGGGTGAGCGTGGCCCACAGCGGGAAGCCGGCCCCACCCCCGAGGTTCGGCCGGACCGCCCGCAACAGCACGCCCACCACGACCAGCAGTACGGCGACGCCCAGACCGCCGACCGCGAGGGCGGCCATGGGCAGGCGGGTGTGGCTGGCGATCGTCCAGACGCCGGCGAGCGCGGCGCCGGTGAACGCCAGCAGCAGCGATGCCTTCGTATCCGTACGGGCAAGCTCTGCCTTGACCTCCGCGTGCGCGGCGGCCAGTGTCGTGTCGGTGTGGCTCATGCCCCCACCCCCGGCAGGGGCATCGTGGCGGCCTTGTTGGTCAGGTCCCGGCGGGCGGCGAGCACCTTGCGGCAGGCCCGGCGGATACGCCGCTCGTCCAGCTCACTGACAGGCCGGTCCAGGGTCATGATCTGCGCGTCCAGCAGCTCAACCTCAGCCAGGATCAGCGGAATCTCTTGCTCGATCGCGTCCAGCTCCGCGTCTGACGGCTCACCGTCGAACATGGGGGCGGTAACAACCGCCTGAAGTGCAGCGATGGTCTTCATGAGTCGTGGTCTCCCTAGCAGGTGAAACGGCTCAACCAGCACCCCCGGAGTTGCAGCTCCGGGGGTGCGTGCCGTTGAAGACGGAACCTCCGGCTCCCCTCACCCCGCCCGTACGGCCCACAGGGGCCGGACGGGCGGGGGAGGCAACCGGCCGCAGCGACTCAGTGCTGCGGAGTGGTCGGGTCGCGCTGTACATCACGCGGACTCCGCGTGGCCGCCTACTTGGCCGAGGAGAGGCGGCGTCATCCCCATTCAGTTGTCAAAGAACCGGCGCTTCCTTAGAGCCGACCCGCATAAGCGGAGCCCTCCGGGCGTTATGCAGCACGAGATTGGCACCTCTGGTCTTGCTGGTACCAACCAGTTGCTGAACATGATGCTGCACCCCTGTGGCGCGACCCGTCAAGCACTTCGGTGCGACTCGTACCAACCAGTGGACCCAGTGGGGCATCATGAGGGCATGGCGACGCGCTCAGACCCCCTGTACATGCAGTTGGCTGCCAGCCTCCGAGCGAAGATCGAGAGCGGGGAGTACCCGCCCGGCAGCAAGCTGCCCAGCGAACGGAAGCTCATGGAGATTTATGACGCTTCCCGAAACACCGTGCGTCTGGGACTGCAACGACTCGTTGCAGAAGGACTGGTATTCGCGAGCCAAGGGCGCGCGTACATGGTCCATCGGCAGGACGTTTTGGTTTACAACTCTTCCCGCTCAGAGAACCACAATCGACGCCTGACTGCGGGCGTTGATGCCTGGGTCCAGGACATACGCGAACAGGGGCGGACACCGAGTCAAAAGATCTCGGTAAGCATCGAGAAGGCAGACTCTAACGTGGCCCGTCGCCTCGAAATTGAACCAGGCGATCTCGTACTGGTGCGTCGTCGACTACGCTTCGTCGACGAGCAGCCATGGTCAACGGAGGATTCGTATTACCCGCACGACCTGGTGAAGAACACACCGATCGCGGAACCCGCCGATATCGCGGAGGGCGTCATCGCCTACATGGCCTCTCTGGGATACAGGCAGACGCACTACATCGACGACGTCACAGCACTAATGCCCAACCCCAAGCAAGCTGAGGAAATGGCCGTCGAAGCCGGTATCCCGCTGCTGGTCAGGACACGCGTCGGGTTGACCGACTCGGGGCCCGTGCGTGTCACGATCACGGCGATGCCGACAGACCGCAACGTGCTTCGCTACGAGCTGGGAGCGGGTGCCCCGAATGCATGACGACCGTGTCACCATCCGGCCTGCAAGCCCCAGCGAAGCGGAAGTAATCGCATCCATGTGGGACGAAGCCGCCGGATGGCTCAAGTCGCAAGGAGTCGATCAGTGGCAGTACCCGCCAAATAAGGAAAAGATAGCCCACGACATCGACCTTCTGCACGCCTATGTGGCACGCAGAGGTAACGATTATTTGGGCACCATCACGGTAGACGGCCTCGCCGATCCTGAATTCTGGTTGCCGGGCGATACGCCGGGCAGCGCGCTTTACGCGCACCGCATCATCGTGCGGCCCACGGCTAAGGTCTCCGGGTTGGGTACGGCATTGCTCGATTGGGCCTCGGAGAGAGCGGCGAAACTCGGCAAGAAATGGCTTCGGGTCGACGCCTGGAAGACAAATTCCAAGCTGGGACGCTATTACGAATCTCAGGGGTTCGAGCACATCAGAACCGTTGATCTCCCGCACCGTAATTCAGGCGCCCTGTACCAGCGGCCGGCAGGGAGCATCAAGGGCGGCGGTCCTCGATACCTGGCGCTGGATGTGCCCCAGCTCGACGAGAACGGGAACCCAGAGTGGGGCACGTCGTCCGAGGTTTAGAGCGCCCGGTTGGCGTACAACAAATGGCGGCACACACCGCAGTCACCGCAGGGCGCTGCCTTCCACGCCTCTGGCTAGCGCGCGGATACAAGTGCGACAGCGCTGCCGCACGGCGGAAGCGGTAGGCAACCTGGATGGCGCCACCACAGTCAAAGAATTTTGGTGACTTGCATCACAGAAAAAAGCGGACATATAGCGCGAATCTCCATGTGGCACCGGGTTTACGGGACGATTCTGCTCCACGATTGTCGGTGGCATGTGCTATAGGGGCTTATTGCCGCAGGTCAGGCCATCCAGAGTGATCGGCCCCTGGCCAAGGAAGTCCAGCAACGTCTACCTCACGTACGTCCGCGTCACATCCGTCGAGGCGGGCGGTCGTGTCGGGGGCGTGCCATACGGTTGGAGATGTCAACACCGAAGGGCGCGCCCACCTTTGGGAAGAGGCCTCGGGCGCGCCCTCCTGTTAACCAAGGAGGAAGCATGTCCATCCCCGGTTTCGGCGAACTGTCGATATTCGACACCCACCTGCTCCAAACTCTCGCACGCGGGACCGACAGCCGCAAGAAACTAATGATCATGGCTGCAGTTCTGCTGGCCTGCGTGATCAACGGCGACACCCTGACTGGTGTTCTGCGCCAGGCGACCTATCTGGTCGTTGCGGTCATCGTTCTGGTTGTTGTGCAGATGGCCGTGTCGTACCTTCCGCAGCCGCGTGAAGGGTCGGTGGTTGCGCCCAACGTTGACGGCTGACGGCAGTCCGGGTGGGGGCGTCTGAAGGGCCTCCACCCGGACCGCTGGTGCGGCCATGGGCCATGTGTGGGCCGGCGCCATACCCCTAGATGGCCGTGCAGCGTTCAAGTGCTGGTCAAGCCGCTGTGGATGCTATGAGCGCAGCGCTCTTGAAAACCGTCGTGGCGCGAGTCACCGTGGGTTCAAATCCCACACCCACCGCAGCAGGCCGGCGCACGCGCAGGCCAGAAGGGGCGTCCCGGTCGTGGGCGCCCCTTTCGCGTGTCCGCCGAGATGTGACCGGTATCCAGACAATGCGCGACGCAGGGGTACCGCCAGAGGGCCGGTTCATGAGAAAGCAGTGCCATGGAGCTCTGGGTGGGGGTCATCGCTGTGGTCGGCACGCTGCTCGGTGCGGTCGTGTCGCATACCCTGCAGTCCCGCACGGCCGTCAGGTTGCACACCCAGGCCACGAGCGCGGAGACCAGACGCGAACTGCGTCATGCCACGGCTCGACTGGTCGCGGCGGAGACCGTCTTCCGCCGTCTGCAGTACGCCAGGTGGGAAGTTCGAGATGCCGGGGATGCGGCGAGGGAAGCCGAGGATGCCGCGCTGGAGGCCCGCTCGGAGGTCATAGCAGCGCTGGCTGAAGTGAAGCTGCTCACCGATGACCGCGAGGCGCGCGAGCGGCTCGACGAATTCGCCGACGCGACCTTTACCCTCCACTACGCCTCGGACGAGGACGACCTTGCCCTGCGTTCCCATCGGACTCGGGACGCTGCTGACCATCTGGTGGAGACGATCGGGCGCTTGGTCCGTCGTTGAAGGGCTCCGGAGGTCCTGAGCGCTAGGGCCCGACGATGGCGCGGAGGGCCGCGAGGTGGGCGTGGTAGGCGTCGCGGCCGGGGGCGGTGAGGCGGAGCCAGACGCGTTGGCGGGTGTCGCGTACCGCCTTGCGCTGTTCGACGTAGCCGGCGTCCACCAGGACGGTGACGTGTTTGCTCAGGACCGAGGCGGAGACGTCGAGTTGGCGTTGGACCGTGGCGAACTCGGCCTCGCCGGCGGTGTCGAGGAGTGCGCAGATGCGCAGCCGGTTCGGGGCGTGGATGGTGGTGTCGAAGCCCGCCATGGGGTCGGGGGCGGAGTCGCTCATGAGGCCTTCCGGTGCAGGCGGACGAAGACGAGGTGGAAGGCGACCGACACCGCCGCGCCGATGGTGGAGGCGGCGAACAGCCACAGCGGCTCGCCGGTGGCGCGGAAGACGAAGGCCGAGCCGAGCAGCAGGACGGGAAGGCCGGTCGCGAGAGGCAGGGTGACGCGCTTGGGGAGGACATCGAAACGGAGGGCCACGCCCGTCTTCTTGCGCCAGTTGGAGGCCGCGAACGCGTACAGCGTCATGTACGCCGCTGTCATCACGATGAGGACGGTGCCCCAGGTGGCGCGTGGCAGCAGCCATTCCGGATCGGCCAGCATGCCCCCGTACAGCGGCGGTATGGCGGCCGTGTAGAGCGTGAGCGCGGTGGCGAACCAGGTCGGCCACGGGGTGGCGGACAAGGCGGTGGTGGAGGCCCGGACCTGCTCGGTCTCGGCCAGCGCGGCGAGGGCCTGCTGTGCGGTCGGGCGGATGACGTCCCCGTTGGTTTCCATATTGGAAACTGTAGAGGTGAGTTTCCGTTGTGGCAAGTGAAGGTTTTCCGTGATGGAAAGTGGCATCGGTCGCTAGAGTCGCGGCATGGGGGATTTCGCGAGTCAGGGCCGGACCGTGCTGTGCAAGTCGTGCCACCGGCCACTGCGTCAGAACCGTCGCTGGTTTCCGCAGCAGTACTGCAACCGCTGGCACAAGGTGAGGCACCGGGTGGCGAGTTTCGTCGGCAGCGTGCTGGACAACGCCTAGCGGGTAAATGCGTTGCCGGGGCGGCCGGGGCGGCGCCAGCATCGGGGCATGACCCCTCGTAGCCACCGCCCGTCGCCGTCCGCCGCCGCACGTCCGGTGCGCGGGCGACAGCAGTGCGGGCGGCCGTGGCGGGAGCCGGCTTCCGTGCGCCCGTGATCGCCGCGCTGGTCGCGGGGGCGCTCGCCGGGTATGGGATCGCCATACCGGTGGGGGCCGTCGGGGCGTATCTCGTGGCGCTCACCGCCCGGACGTCGCTGAAGGTCGGGGCGTGCGCCGCGCTCGGCGTTGCGACCGCCGACGGACTGTACGCGCTGGTCGCCGCCCTGGGCGGATCCGCGCTCGGGCCGGTCCTCGAACCGGTCATGGTGCCGCTGCGGTGGGCGTCGGCCGTGGTGCTGGTGGCGCTGGCCGCGCGCGGTGGCGTGGTGGCCGTACGGCAGTACCGGCGGCGGCAGACGGCGGCGCGGGACGACGAGGCGCCGGTCGGGGCCTTGCGGGCGTACCTGGGACTCCTCGGGATCACCCTGCTGAACCCCATGACCGTGATCTACTTCGCGGCGCTGGTGATCGGCAGCCGTGGCGCCGGTGACGCGGGCGGGCCGGCGCAGGCCGTCTTCGTGCTCGCCGCCTTCCTCGCGTCCGCGAGCTGGCAGTTGCTGCTGGCCTGCGGCGGCGCGCTGCTCGGCAAAGTGCTCACGGGCGGCCGTGGGCGGCTCGTCACCGCCCTGCTGTCCAGCGCCCTGATCACCGCGCTCGCCGGCCACCTGCTTCTCTCGGCACCGTGAGGCGGGCCGCCGAGGCGATGGTGGCGCGCGCCTCGTGGGCGGTGAGGCCGGTGCGTACGGCGGCGTCGGTGAGTGCGTCCGCGAGGTCGTCGCCGATGCCGTTCTCGTACGCCCGGCAAGCCGCCCAGAACAGCCGGGTGTTGCGCTGCCCCTCGCGGGCGGCGAGCACGAAGCGGACCAGGCCCTCGCCGTGCGGTTCGGCGCGCCTCGGGCGGGCGTGCGCCGGCGGCGGGGGCGTCAGGAGGCGGAGGAGGGCCGGCGGGCAGGGCGCCGGGGGCAGGGCCGCCGTCCCGGGGGCCAGGCGGTAGGCGCCGCGGGCGGTGACCGAGCCGGGGCCGACCAGGTAGCCGCCGGCGCCCCGGATGTCGATGCCGGGGGCGAGGCGCCCGGCCGAGTTCGGGACGGCCACGTCGGGCGGACCGGTCAGCCACAGGTGGCGCCCGCCGCTGGGCGTGAGGACGGTGACCGTGGCGGGAACGGTGAACCCGCGCTCCAGGGCGAGGCGTTGGAGTACGGCCGGCGCGGTGTCGAGGTCGACGCCGATCAGGTGGTGCGGCGGGCGCCCGCAGGCGATGCCGTAGCCGGTCGCCCAGGGCGCGAGGGCGAACAGGGCGCGTACGGCGGCGGGGTCGGCCGTCGCGTCGTGGACGCCGTGCCCGGGCAGGCCGCACTCGCCTCGGCAGGGAGCCGGCCCGGGGGTGCCGCGGTGCGGGGACGGCAGGGCGGGGAGCTTGGTCGGCGACAGCGGGATGACGGGCAGACCCCGCTCGGCGGCGGACAGGGCGTGGGCCAGGGCCAGGGTGGCGGAGCGCCGGTCTGTAGCGGCCATGACTCCATGCTCGTACTCCCGTTCGAATAAGGGAAGAGGGTGGGGGAGGGGGAAGGGGGAGAGGCGGGAGGGCGGAAAGATTGGCTGAAAATGCGCCGGAACGATTCTCCTCTTGGGTGCGGCGGCCTCGTGCGGCCCTCCAGCCGCCTGCCGCGCCCTGAGCTGCGGTTTTGGGCGAGCTGAGGATGTTTATCGACTTGTCCTCACGCTTGCGGGGGAAATGGGTGCTCCGGGCTGGTTCGCCGGGGATTCGGTGGGCAACTCTTGAACCGCGACGTCGAGAACTCGCCCAGGACGGTCGGCCAACTGCCTGGGAACCAGCCGTACTTCCGCACGTGGTTCTTGGAGGACTTACATGGCAAGCATCCGTACCGCTCGCGTCATCGCCGCTGTCGCCGCCCTGCCCCTCGCCGTCGGGCTCTTCGGGGGTGTGGCCCACGCTGACACCGGTGGCATCGCGAGCGACGGATCGAACGCGTCCGCCGCCTCGATCAGCGGCAGCGGTGTCGGCGGTCAGAACGCGGGCAACTCCACGACCGGTCAGCAGGTCGCCAACGGCGGCGGCTCCAACCAGAGCAACACCACGAGCGCGAACGGCCCCGGCTTCACGGCCGTGGGTCAGACCACCCCCACGGTGACCTTCACCAACCTCTGGTAGGCCGGCCCGCAGGGGGTCATGGGGACGAGGTGAACGGCGGCCTGTGCGGCGGTACTCCACTACCGGCGTACAGGCCGTTCGTCGTCCCCGCCGTCTTGACAGCCGGCAGATATCTGACGGACAGTCAGAAACTGTGACCGACGAGCTGGACCAGACGGACGGCCTGGACGACGACGAACGGCTGAAGGCATACGAAGGACGGCCCGCCACCACCGCCGGCGCCGGCAAGGACCCCGTCAACGCGCCCATGATCAGGCACTGGTGCGAGGCGATGGGCGACACCAACCCCGCGTACACCGGGCCCGACGCCATCGCCCCGCCCACCATGCTCCAGGTGTGGACCATGGGCGGCCTGTCCGGGCACACGGGCCGCACCGGCCGCTCGGACGCGTACGACGAGCTGCTCGCGCTCCTCGACGGCGCGGGCTGCACCGCGGTGGTCGCGACCGACTGCGAGCAGGAGTACGTCCGCGACCTGCGCCCCGGCGACGCCGTCACCTTCGACGCGGTGATCGAGTCCGTGTCCGGGCGCAAGACCACCAAGCTGGGGACCGGGCACTTCGTCACCACGCGGACGGACGTACGGGTGGAGGGCCGGCTCGTGGGTACGCACCGCTTCCGGATCCTCAAGTACGCGCCCGCCGGGCCCCGCCGGAAGCACCGGCGGCCCCGGCCCGTGATCAACCGGGACAACGCCGGGTTCTGGGACGGCGTCGCCGCGCACCGGCTGCTGATCCAGCGGTGCACCGGCTGCGGCACGCTCCGCTTCCCCTGGCTGCCGGGCTGCAACGCGTGCGGGTCGGGCGCGTGGGACACGGTCGCGGCGAGCGGCGAGGGGACGGTGTACTCGTACGTCGTCATGCACCACCCGCCCTTCCCGGCCTTCGACCCTCCCTACGCGGTCGGGCTCATCGAGCTGGCCGAGGGCGTCCGCGTGATCAGCAACGTCATCGGCGTCCCGTACGACAAGGTGCGCATCGGCATGCCGGTCCGGCTGGAGTTCCAGCGCGTCGACGAGGACCTGGAACTGCCGGTCTTCCGAGGAGTGGGGGAGGGAGGAGCCGGATGAGGCCCGGGGACGAACTGCCGCCGCTGCGCATCCCGATCACCCGCACCCTGATCGTCGCGGGCGCCATCGCCTCCCGCGACTACCAGGACGTGCACCACGACGCGGAGCTCGCCAAGGAGAAGGGCTCCCCCGACATCTTCATGAACATCCTGACGACGAACGGCCTCGTCGGCCGGTACGTCACCGACCACTTCGGCCCCCGGGCCCGCCTCCGCAAGGTCGCCATCCGGCTCGGCGCGCCCAACCACCCCGGCGACACGATGACGCTGACCGGCACGGTGACCGACGTGGACGACGGATCCGGCACGGTCACCGTCCGGATCGTCGGCGCGAACCGGCTGGGCAACCACGTCACCGGCACGGTGACGGTCACGGGGGTGGAGGGACCGTGAGCGTACGCGGGGCCGACACGCTCGGCGGACGGGCGGCCGTGGTCGGGATCGGCGCGACCGAGTTCTCCAAGGAGTCCGGGCGCAGTGAGCTGAAGCTCGCCGTCGAGGCCGTGCACGCCGCCCTCGACGACGCCGGGCTCACCACCGCCGACGTCGACGGCCTGGTCACCTTCACCATGGACACCAGCCCCGAGATCACCCTCGCCCAGGCGGCCGGCATCGGTGAGCTGTCCTTCTTCTCCCGCGTCCATTACGGCGGCGGCGCCGCCTGCGCCACCGTCCAGCAGGCCGCCCTCGCCGTCGCCACGGGCGTCGCGGAGGTCGTCGTCTGCTACCGCGCCTTCAACGAACGCTCCGGCCGCCGCTTCGGCGCCGGCGTCCAGCACCGCGAGCCCTCCGCCGAAGGCGCCGCGCTCGGCTGGCAGCTCCCGTTCGGGCTGCTCACTCCGGCCTCCTGGGTCGCGATGGCCGCCCAGCGCTACCTGCACACGTACGGCCTGACCCCCGACGCCTTCGGCCACGTCGCCGTCACCGCCCGCCGCCACGCGGCCACGAACCCCGCCGCGTACTTCTACGGCCGGCCCATCACCCTCGCCGACCACGCCGCCTCACGCTGGATCGCCGAGCCCCTGCGGCTCCTCGACTGCTGCCAGGAGACCGACGGCGGCCAGGCACTCGTCGTCACCACCGCCGAGCGCGCCCGCGACCTGCGCCACCCGCCCGCCGTGGTCGCCGCCGCCGCGCAAGGAGCCGGGCGGGCGCAGGAGGCGATGACCGGCTTCTACCGCCACGACCTCACCGGCCTGCCCGAGACGGGCGTCGTCGCCCGCCAGCTCTGGCGCACCTCGGGCCTCCGCCCCGCCGACATCGACGTCGGCATCCTCTACGACCACTTCACGCCCTTCGTGCTGATGCAGCTCGAGGAGTTCGGGTTCTGCGCCCGCGGCGAGGCCGCCGACTACGTCGCCGCCGACGCCCTTCCCCTCAACACCCACGGCGGTCAGCTCGGCGAGGCGTACCTGCACGGCATGAACGGCATCGCGGAAGCCGTCCGCCAACTGCGCGGTACCTCCGTGAACCAGGTCCCCGACGCGGCCACGGCCCTGGTGACCGCCGGTACCGGCGTACCCACCTCCGCCCTGATCCTGACCGCCCCGGACGCCGGTCCCTGACGCCGGTCCCTGACCCCGGTCCCTCACCCGCGCCGCGCGGGCCCCGGGCCCGTGACGCCGGTCCCCGACCCCGGCCCCCGACCTCGACCCCTGACCCCCACGCCCCGCACCTCCACCCACAGGAGGTCCGGCCGGCGGCGGCCCTACAACCTGAGGCGGACCCGGGTTCGGCACCTGTGGGCGATCCCCATGGGCCGCACCCGCTCATAGCGTGTACCTATGACCGCGACCGCCGGCACCGTCTGCACCGGGGCCTCCACCGCCGCCACCGGACACGCCTCCTACCCGTCGTTCTCGTCGTACGTACGGACCCGGGGTCCGGTGCTGCTGCGCACCGCCCGGTCGCTGACCGCCAACCCGTGCGACGCCGAGGACCTGCTCCAGACCGCCCTCGCCAAGACGTACGTCGCCTGGGGGCGCATCGAGGACCACCGCGCGCTCGACGGCTACGTGCGCCGCGCGCTGCTGAACACCCGCACCTCGCAGTGGCGCAAGCGCCGGGTCGACGAGTTCGCGTGCGACGAACTGCCCGAACCCATCGGGCTGCCCGAACCGGACCCGGCCGAGCAGCAGGTGCTGCGCGACGCGATGTGGCGCGCGGTGATGAAGCTGCCCGACCGCCAGCGGGCCATGGTGGTGCTCCGGTACTACGAGGACCTCAGCGAGGCCCAGACGGCGGAGGTCCTCGGGGTCTCCGTCGGCACGGTCAAGAGCGCCGTCTCCCGGGCGCTCGGCAAGCTCCGCGAGGACCCGGAGCTTTCCCCCGTACGGTGATCGCCCCGTCCCGATCTACTCCCGGGTAGTGACATACCGCGCGGTATGTGCGCAGAATCGGCACACCCATCTGTCAGGGGGTCCGGGGGGCACCCCCGGGTCGAAACCCGCGCGCCCACGGGAGGACGCCGTGCTGAGCACCATGCAGGACGTACCACTGACTGTGACCCGCATCCTCCACCACGGGATGACGATTCACGGGACATCGCAGATCACCACGTGGACCGGCGACGCCGACGCCCCGCACCGCCGCAGCTTCGCGGAGGCCGGCGCACGCGCCACCCAGCTCGCGAACGCCCTGCGCGACGGACTCGGCGTCACCGGTGACGACCGGGTCGCCACCCTCATGTGGAACAACGCCGAGCACGTCGAGGCGTACCTGGCGATCCCCTCCATGGGAGCCGTCCTCCACACCCTCAACCTCCGGCTGCCCCCCGAGCAGCTCATCTGGATCGTCAACCACGCCGCCGACCGGGTCGTCCTCGTCAACGGCAGCCTCCTCCCGCTCCTCGCCCCGCTGCTCCCGCACCTGCCGACCATCGAGCACATCGTGGTCTCCGGCCCCGGTGACCGCTCGCTCCTCGACGGCGCCGCGCCCGCCGTCCACGAGTACGAGGAGCTCATCGCCGGCCGCCCCACCACCTACGACTGGCCCGAGCTGGACGAACGCTCCGCCGCCGCCATGTGCTACACCTCCGGCACCACCGGCGACCCCAAGGGCGTGGTCTACTCCCACCGGTCCATCTACCTGCACTCCATGCAGGTGAACATGGCCCAGTCGATGGGGCTGACGGACAAGGACACGACCCTGGTGGTCGTGCCCCAGTTCCATGTGAACGCCTGGGGCCTGCCCCACGCCACCTTCATGACCGGCGTCAACATGCTGATGCCGGACCGCTTCCTCCAGCCCGCCCCGCTCGCCGAGATGATCGAGCGCGAGAAGCCCACGCACGCGGCGGCCGTCCCCACCATCTGGCAGGGCCTCCTCGCCGAGGTCACCGCCAACCCCCGCGACCTCTCCTCGATGGCCACCGTCACCATCGGCGGCGCCGCCTGCCCGCCGTCCCTGATGGAGGCGTACGACAAGCTCGGCGTCCGCCTCTGCCACGCCTGGGGCATGACGGAGACGTCGCCGCTCGGCACCATGTCCAACCCGCCCGCCGGTCTCACGGCGGAGGAGGAGTGGCCGTACCGCATCACCCAGGGCCGCTTCCCCGCCGGTGTCGAGGCCCGCCTCGCCGGGCCCGGCGGCGACGTCCTGCCGTGGGACGGCGAGTCGGCGGGCGAGCTGGAGGTCCGCGGCCCATGGATCGCGGGCGCCTACTACGGCGGCGCCGCCGGTGAACCGCTGCGGCCCGAGGACAAGTTCACGGCGGACGGCTGGCTGAAGACCGGCGACGTCGGAGTGATCAGCCCGGACGGATACCTCACCCTGACCGACCGGGCGAAGGACGTCATCAAGTCGGGTGGCGAGTGGATCTCCTCGGTGGAGCTCGAAAACGCCCTCATGGCCCACCCCGAGGTCGCGGAGGCGGCGGTCGTCGCCGTCCCGGACGACAAGTGGGGCGAACGGCCCCTGGCGACGGTGGTCCTCAAGGAGGGCGCCACGGTGGACTACGAGGCGCTGCGCGCCTTCCTCGGCGAGTCGATCGCCAAGTGGCAGCTCCCCGAGCGCTGGGCGATCGTGCCGGCGGTGCCCAAGACGAGCGTGGGGAAGTTCGACAAGAAGGTGATCCGCAAGCAGTACGCGAACGGCGAGCTGGACGTCACGCGCCTGTGACGACGTGACAAGGGGCGCCCTCCCCGGGGCGCCCCTCCCGCGTCAGTTCGTACCGATCTTCGCCAGCAGGTCCACGATCCGCGACTGCACCTCGGCGCTCGTCGACCGCTCCGCCAGGAACAGCACCGTCTCGCCCGACGACAGCTTCGGCAGCTCCGCCTGCTGGAGGCTCGCCGAGGTGTAGACGACCAGCGGCGTCCGGTTGAGCTGCCCGTTCGCCCGCAGCCAGTCGATGATCCCGGCCCGGCGGCGGCGCACCTGCATCAGGTCCATCACCACCAGGTTCGGCCGCATCTGCGCGGCCAGCGTGACCGCCTCGCTGTCCGTGGCCGCCCGCGCCACCTGCATCCCGCGCCGCTCCAGCGTCGCCGTCAGCGCGAGCGCGATCTCCTCCTGCTCCTCGATGAGCAGGACCCTCGACGGGTGCTGCTCACTGTCGCGAGGGGCCAGCGCCTTGAGCAGTACGGCCGGATCGGCGCCGTACGCCGCCTCCCGGGTCGCCTGGCCCAGCCCCGCCGCCAGCAGCACCGGCACCTCGGCCGCCACCGCCGCCTGGCGCAGCGACTGGAGAGCCGTGCGCGTGATCGGCCCGGTCAGCGGGTCGACGAACAGGGCCGCCGGGAACGCGGCGATCTGGGCGTCCACCTCCTCGCGGGAGTGCACGATGACGGGCCGGTAGCCGCGCTCGCTGAGCGCCGCCTGCGTGGAGACGTCCGGGGCGGGCCACACCAGCAGCCGGCGCGGGTTGTCCAGCGGCTCCGGCGGCAGCTCGTCGTCGACGGGCAGCGGCGGCGGCTCGTTGGCCACCTCCACGGCGCCCCCCGGCCCGTCCAGCGGCTCCGGGCCCTCGGCCGCGTCCTCGTCCGGTGCTCCTATTTCGTACGCCCGCCCCTCGGCGGGGGCGGACAGCCGCTGCGGCGGTGGCGTGGGCGTCCCCGGGGCCGGTGTCGCGGGCTGGGGCTGTGGCTGCGGCTGGGCCGGGGGCTGCGGATGCGGCCGGGCGCCCTGCTCGGGCACGGCGGCCGGCCGCTCACCCTCCGCCGGGGGCGTGGCCAGCTTGCGGCGGCGCCCGGAGCCCGAGGACTGCTGCTGGGCGACCTGCTGGGCGAACGGCACGCCCTGGCCCAGGGTGCGCACGCTGAACGACCGCCCCTGGCCGTTGGAGGCCCCGGCGTCGCCCGACGGTACCTCCGGCGGGAGCGGTACGGAACCGGTGCCGCTGCCGGTCCCGGTGGTCGTCTCCTGCGCGGCCCGCCGACGCCCCGTGGGAGCGGGCGCCGGGACGGGCGCCGGAGCCGGCTGCACTGGGTGCGGTTGCGGCGAGTGCGGCTGCACCGGGTGCGGTTGCGGCGGCGTGTGGTCGGCGCCCGGCTCGGTACCTACCGCGTCGTGGCGGCCCTCGTCGTGGGGGCGCTCCTCGGGGCGCCGGTCCGCCTCGGCGGGCGGGAGCGCGAACGCGGTACGGGCACCGCCCTCGGGCGCCTGAGCGGGCGTGGGCGCCGGTGCCGTCCGGTCCTGGGCCGCCCCGAGCGCCCGGCGGGCCCGCCGCCCGGCCGGCTCGGCGGCGGGAGCGGGAGCAGGGGTGGGAGTGGGAGCCGGAGCAGGGGCCGCGGCCGCCGGGAGCGCCGGCATGGCACCCTCGCCGCCGCGCCGCGCCCGCCGCCCGGCAGCCGGAACCGGCACCGCGTCCGCGGGCACGCCCTGCGGCGGCACCGTCTCACCGAGCGCCGCCCGGCCCTGCGCGCTCTCGGCGGCCGTCACGACCGCCCCTTCGGCCGGCACTCCGGCCACGCCCGCCTCCGCCGGACTCGGCCGCCCGCGACGCCGCCCGGTCGGCTTGGCGGCCACCGGGTCCTCGGCCTGCACGGGGCTGCCCAGGAAGGCGTCGGTCGAAGCGCGCCGCGCCCGTCGCCGCCCGCCACCGGACGTCCCGCCGCCGGAAGTGCCGCCCCCGGAGGCGTCCCCGGACGCCTGCGCGGGCACGACCGCACCTGAAGTCCCCGGAGCCCCGGGAGCCCCTGCGGCCACCGAAGTCGCCGCAGCCCCCTGAGCCCCCAAAGCCACCTGAGCCCCAGCGGCCCCCGCAGCCTCGGCAGCCACCGGCGTTTCCGCCACCGGCTTCACCGTCCCGGCGCCCTCGCCCAGCGGTACCTCCAGCACATAGGCGCTGCCGGGCATCCCCGGCACCTCGTGCGTCTGGAGCACACCGGCGTGCGCCCGGACGATCCCGCGCACGATCGGCTCGTGCACCGGGTCGCCACCGGCGTACGGCCCGCGCACCTCGATCCGTACGACGTCGCCGCGCTGCGCCGCCGCGACGACGATCGTCGAGTCGACGTACCCGCCGCCCGGCACCGGCCGGGTCTTCCCGGTGGAGTCGACCCCGGCCACGTCCGCGATCAGGTGCGCGAGCGCCGTCGAGATCCGTACGCCGTCGACCTCCGCCTCTATCGGCGGGGCGTGCACGGCGAACTGGACCCGCCCGGGGCCGATGAGTTCCACCGCGCCCTCGACACCGGCCGCGACGACCGCGTCGAGCAGCACCTTCGTCTTCGTCAGCGACTCCTCACCGACGTCGAGCCGCTGGTAGCCCAGCACGTTGTCGACGAGCGTCGTCATCCGGGCGTAGCCGGCGGCCAGATGGTGCAGCACCTGGTTCGCCTCGGGCCAGAGCTGACCGGCCGGGTCGGCGGCCAGCGTGCCCAGCTCGCGGCGCAGCTCCTCCAGCGGCCCGCGCAGCGAGTCGCCCAGCACGGCCGTCAACTGGGCGTGCCGTGCCGCCAGCGCCGCGTACCGCTCCTCGCGCTGCTCGATCTCGACGGAGAGCCGCTCGCTGAGGTCGGCCATCTCGGTGGCGTGCCGCTCGGTGAGCTCCGTGACCTCGGCCGTGTGCCGCTCGGTCAGCTCGGCGACCTCGGCCGTGTGCCGGGTCTCCTGCTCCTCGTAGGGGCGCCGGTCGGTGAACGTCATCACCGCACCGACCAACTGCTCCCCGTCCCGTACCGGCGCGGTCGTCAGGTCGACCGGCACCGGGGAACCGTCCTTGGCCCAGACCACCTGTCCGCGCACCCGGTGCTTGCGCCCGGACCGCAGGGTGTCGGCCAGTGGCGACTCCTCGAACGGGAACGGCTCCCCGTCCGCCCGGGAGTGCAGCATCAGCCCGTGCAGTTCCTTGCCGCCCAGGTCGCTGGCCCGCCAGCCCAGTATCTGGGCGGCGGCCGGGTTGACGAGCACGATCCGCCCGTCGGTGTCCGTGCCCACGACGCCCTCGGAGGCGGCGCGCAGGATCATCTCGGTCTGCCGCTGGGAGCGGGCCAGCTCGGCCTCGGTGTCGATCGTCCCGGACAGGTCGCGCACCACGAGCATCAGCAGCTCGTCACCCGTATAGGTACTGCCGTACGAGTCGTACGCCTCGCGCCCGTCCTCCAGGCTCGCGCTGGTCACCTCGACCGGGAACTCGCTGCCGTCCGTGCGCCGCGCGATCATCCGGGCCGGCTTGGTCCGGCCGCGCTCGTCGGCGGCCTCGGGCCGGCGCATCGAGCCGGGGATCAGCCGGGAGTCGAACGCGGGCAGCAGATCGAGCAGCCCGCGCCCGACCAGCGCCGTACCGGGCGCCTCGAACATCTCAAGGGCGATGGTGTTGGCGTTGACGACCGTGCCGTTGCAGTTGACGAGTACGAGCCCGTCCGGCAGCGCGTCGAGTATGGCTGCGAGGCGAGCAGCGCCTCGGGATGGCCTGCTGCTCACGACGACGCTTCCTCCCACTCGGCCTGTCACTGGAGGGAGTCTAAAGGCAGGTGATGTGGGCCCGACGGCGGTTGTGTGCGGGTTCCTCTACGACCGGGCCATCGGCAGCACCGGCTTCAGGGCGTCCCACCTGGCGATCTCGCAGCCGTCGGTCCGCTTGAAGTGGGCGTCCACGTCCTGGCCCTGCCAGGTCCCGGTGACGTGCGCGGTGGCGTCCCCGCCGTGCTGCTGGGTGCACATCTGGCCCTTGGCCACGGGCGCGAAGGGGTCCCTGCCCTCCTGGGCCAGCTCGTCGAGCCGGTTGCACGCGTCCTGCACCTTCGGGTGGTTCCCCTCGGCGGTCCGCAGACCGCACTTCAGCTCGAAGGTGCCGTCCGCCATCGGGTTGCCCGAGTTCTTCACGGTGATGGTCAGCGAGTCGGTCCCGGCCAGCAGCGGCAACGGCAGGGGCCCGCTCCCGCCCGCGACGGCGGCGGGCGCGGCGGCACCGAGCGCGGCGAGGGACGCGGCGGAGGTGAGGACGAGGCGGCGCAGCATACGAACTCCTGGGGGTACGGATCCGTCGGGATGCCCGGCATCCCTCACCCCACTAACGCTCCAGCCCCCCGCGCGTTGCGCAAGCCGACCGCCGCCACCCCCGCGGAACGCCTTTGCCCTGCGCCCCGCCCGCCTAGTACCGTGGGGATCGATTGGTGACACCCCCTTGGGCTGTGTCATCATCTGCACGCACCACTCGCGCCTGCGCGAGTGCGCGCACTGGAGGCGTCGCCTAGTCCGGTCTATGGCGCCGCACTGCTAATGCGGTTTGGGTCTTAAAGCCCATCGAGGGTTCAAATCCCTCCGCCTCCGCCGCACCACCCGAAGCCCCGGCCCCACGGCCGGGGCTTCGGCCGTTCCGGGGGTCCCGGATCTTGCCCAGGGGTATTTGCCCAGGTCAGAGGGGGTGCGGGTAACGGATTTCGCGTGACGGCGCAGGTCATGTAATGTTGTTCCCGCAACGCCGACCGGGCAGAAAAGCCCGGGAAGCACAAGCACTCGTAGCTTAACGGATAGAGCATCTGACTACGGATCAGAAGGTTGCAGGTTCGAATCCTGCCGAGTGCACACAGGTGAGAGGCCCCGGAGAGATCCGGGGCCTCTCGCGTTGCCGGTACGTACAGCCGCGAAGTACAGCAACCGGGTGTCAGCCGGTGCCGCCCATCGCGTCGGACAGCTTGCCGATCGCATTGCGTACGTCCGTGTCGCTCGCCTCCGCGTACACCTCCATGGTCATCGAGATCTGGGAGTGCCGCAGGATGCGCTGTGCCACCTTCGGGTGGACTCCGAGGACGACGAGCAGGGCCGCGACCGTGTGCCGGGTGTTCCGGAGCGGGATGACCCGAAGGCTGGCACGGCGAGCACGCAGGCCGAACATCCGGGTGAGGTTCCCCGGCTCGATCGGGGTGCCGTACTTCGTGGTGAAGATCAGCCCGCGAGTGTCCTGCCAGAGCTCCCCGGCCGCCTTCCGGTCGCCGAGCTGCTGAGCGCGGCGCATGCGGAGGGCTTTCAGGCACAGCGGGGGCAGCGGCAGGAAGTCGTCCGAGTCCTCGGCCTTGGTCTCGCGGTGGAGGATCTGCGGGACGCTTGCCAAGTCAGCACCGGCCACTGTGGAGGTCAACCAGGCGTGACCCGGCGATCGGCCTCCCGCCCACCCATCCGGCGAGGTTGGTGGCAGCGCTCAGGCTGCAACGTGGCCGAGGCTGTGACGCACTGGGGAAACGTGGCCGGGGCCGGTGGGTGGTTGCTGGAGACACACGTGGCGGGTGCTTGTTCGGCGCACCCGCCGCCGTGGCTGACTTTCTGTGGCTGAGGTCGCCAACGGCACGGGTCAGCCGACCAGAGAAGGTGGCGCGGTCCGGAGCTATGCGGACGTGGCGTAGGTGAAGCCGAGGGAGGCGAGTCCTTCGGCCTGGCACAGCCGGTCGGAGGGGCCGCCGATCTCGGTCTGGAGGAGTTGATAGGTGGCGCCGTGGGACTGGCCCCAGTGCATGGCTGCCCGCCACAGGACGCGGCCTAGGCCCTGTCCTCGGGCTTCGGGCAGGACGGCGAAGTACTGGGGCATGAGCTGTGGGCGTCCAATGGCGTCTGGCTGAATCTCCATGGGGCCGATCGCGCCCACGATGCGGTCCTCGATTGCGGCGGTGAGAACCGGGCCGTGTCGGCCGGCCTGCATCTGGGCGTGGAGGAAGGCCAGGCCGTCGGCGGCCATGGCCTCGGCGAATGGGGCGAAGGTCTCCTGCACGGCGGCCGGCCAGTCGGTGACGGGCCGGACCGGGCCCTCCGGGGCGGGGCAGGGGCCGGTGGTGAAGTCCTTCATCTGGATGCGGGTGCCGCGCGGGTGTGCGGTCTCGGGACCGAGAGGGCGTACGACCCGGGCGCCCGCCACGTCGTGCGTGGAGGCGAGCTTGGTTGCCAGTCCGGCGGCCTCCTCCACGACGCTGTCACGGAGCCCGAAGGCGAAGACCTTCACCGTGCCGCGTCCGCGCCGGGTCAGGGTGGGGACGAGGGTGTGCTCGGGCTGATGGACCACAACTTCGCGTAGGACTTTCTCGTCCTTCTCACCACCCCAGCGCCGGTCCTTGTCGTATGGAAGGAACTCCCCGGTGTCGGCCGTTCGAAGGGTGTCCTCGAAGATGCCGATGGTCAGGGCGTCGGGGTGGACGGGACCGAGGGTCGGCACGATCGGCGCGGTCAGTTGGGGCCGGAGCCAGTCCCAGCGGAAGAACATGAGCGGCACCCTAGTGGCGGGACGGGCAGGGCTCAGGCCCCGACGCGAGTACGCCGGGGCCTGAACGGAGTTGACCAGATCAGGTGGGTCAGTGGGGGTTGTCGTCGCCGGCGTCGCAGGAGCACTCCGCGCTCTCCACGATCACGTCGAGGTCCTGGACGGCGGTGATCGACGCGGTTGCGACGGGCGGGGCCGCGCGGCGGGCCGAGGCCGGCGGGCCGGACAGGATGGTCACCGGTACGGGCGGGGTCATGAGGCGTTCTCCTTGTCTCCGTGCTGGCAGTAGCTGTGCAGTGGCGCCTTGGCCTCCTGGTAGTGCTTGGCCAGGGGGCGGCAGACCCGGCAGGTGCCGGACAGGGCGCAGCCCTCGCACCCACCGGTGCGAAGCATGAGGCGGTCGGCGATAGCGCCGAGCCGGGTGAGGCCGTCGATGCCTTCGGCCATGAGGTCGATCTGGTCGTCGCGCCCGACCTTGCAGATCGAGACCTTGGCGTGCGGGTCGGCATGGAAGAAGGTGTGTCCCGCGTTGCAGCCGGCGAACGGCTTGCGCTGGCGCAGGTGTGCGGCTGACTGGGCGAGCAGCGGCTCTCCGCCGCCGTAGATCGTGGGCGTCATGTTCGTGTACGCGTGGTTCTCGACGTTCCACTCCTCGGCGAGGGCAGCCATCTCGTCGGCCTCGTCGGCGTTGTCCTCGGTCACCACGACGTTGATACGCAGCGGCAGGCCCGCTTCGCGGGCGGCGTCCATGCCGCGCCGGAACGCCTTCCACGCCCCGCGGCGTTGGGTGAGCGTGTCGAAGGACTCCTCGCTCGCCCCGTACATACTGACCACCAGCCGGTACGGCGGGCAGTCGCGGAAGAGCTTGAGGAGGTCCGGCCGCCAGAGCAGCGAGCCGTTGGTGGAGATGGTGAGCATCATCCCGGCCTGCCAGGCGTACCGATAGGCGCCCTGGAAGTGGGGATCCATGGTGGGCTCGCCACCGGTGATCTGGAGCCAGAGGACACCGGCCTCGCGCATGATGTCGAGCAGCCGCACCTTGTCCTTCCAGCCGAGGCCGGAGAAGGGCCGCTCGCCGAGGTAGCAGTGCTTGCAGCCGAAGTTGCAGCCGAGGTTGATCTCCCAGGAGGCGCGGCAGTAGCCGTACGGGGACGGCTCACGCACCAGCACTGTGCCCCGCGCGGGCCGGCCGATCAGGTCCAGGCCCCACACGTCGGCGGCCGTCTGCACCGCCCAGGCGGGCAACCTCCGACCGTCGGCGACGGCCTGACGGATCTGCTCGTAGTCGTCGGCGGGAAGCCGTGCCCCGGCCCTCGCTCCGGGGCTGAGGAGCAGGTGTCCGTCGAGGAACGGGGAGGCGATCAGAGCGTGGGCCATCGGTGGCCCTCCTTCCGGATCACGGAGCGGGACAGCGCGCGGGGCTCCTGGCGGTCGGCGCGGCAGTGGGTCTCGCCAAGGCCGTTGCAGGTGCCGCAGGTCTTGCCGGACGAGTTGGTGCCACTGCCGCCGCAGTCCCCGCAGCTCTCGTTGCGAGGCGAGCGAGGACGCCGGGGCTTGTGCGGGCTCACGGTCAGCTGGTGCACGAGACCTCCTCCAGGGCGTCTTCCCAGGTGTGCTGCTTGGTGTGGTCGGTGAAGAAAGCAACAGCCCTCGCCGTCGGGCCCCGGGGCGGCCACCGAGCAGTCCGGAAGTACGACGAGTCGTGCCTCGCCCGCCTCATACCAGCGGAGCCACAGCGCGGTCCCGTACGTGCCGGCGTCGGCAAGGAGACCGAAGTGCTCGCCCTCGTCGTGTGCGGATAGTTGGCACTGCACCGCCCTGTCGATGTACGGGGCGGTCGACTTCTCCCGCGCTTCCCGCGCCAGGCCGAAGGGCACTCGACGCCAGTGCGCGCACCGCATCACGACACCATCCGGAAGGACGCGGTGGTGTTCGGTTCCCGCTTCGAGCACCGGGGGCATACGCACGGCGGGAAGCGGCCAGGGTTCTCCGGGACCACCGGGTTCTCGCCCACACGTACCTCCCTGAGAGGCCCCCACGTCCGGCCGGAGTCGCGGGAGACCCGCAACGTCATTCGTACGTTGTCCTGTCCGTTCGCCATGGAGAGGAGCATCGCGATCTGCGAGACCGGCCAGAAAGGCCAAGCGGATTACCCAACTTGGGTAACATCACCCTCGGTTGACCAAAGCGCAGCGATCCGTAGTCCTCATGCCGGAGCGTGCCCGATGCCCGAGCCATTTCGCTCGAAGGAACTCCCGGTCAGCCTGCTCACAGACCTGGTGATGATCGAGGCATGCCAGGCCAGAGACTTCGGCCGCATCTTTCATCTGGTCAAAGCACGAGCAGGCATTTATCCGTCGATGATCGCGCGCCGCTGCGACCTGACCCCGAGCCGCGTGGGCGAGGTGATCGCAGGGCAACGACAGTTGCTGCACATGGACGTGATCGAACGGATCTCGGACGGGCTGCGCATCCCCGGACACATGCTCGGCCTTGCCCGACGCTCCTGGGAGACACCACCCAGCCTGACGGTCATGCCCCGCGAACCGGCCGAGGCGCCGACCGCAGCCGTCGAACCGCTGGCCGCCGGACTACCAGGCGCGGACGTCGACAGCATCCTCGCCCTGGCGGCCGAGCGGGACCTCAGCCCGTCGACGCTGGACGCGCTGCACTCGTCGATCGCGGACTACTGGCGCCGGGACGACGAGCACGGTGGCGAGACCTTACGGCCGGCGGTCGTCGGCCAACTCCGCTACGTCGTTGATCTCCTCAAGGAACAGCGGCCGGCTCCTTTGCGGGACGGCCTGCACGGCATCGCGGCCGAGCTGGCCCGACTCACCGGATGGACCTACTTCGACGCCCGCCAGTACAACCAGGCACGCGCCTACTTCACCGAAGCCCTCGGACTGGCCAAGGCCATCGACGACCGCCAGTTCATGGCCAACGTCCTCGCTTGCATGAGCCTCCAGGCCACCTACCAGGACAAGCCCGGCGACGCCCTCGCACTCGTCACGGCCGCCCAGGACCAGGCCCGAGCGGCCGCGGGGACGACACCGCGCGTACTGGCCATGCTCGCGATGCGTGAAGCCTTCGCCCACGCCACTCTCGGCAACCACAGTGCGACCCACTCCGCGATCTCGGAAGCCCACACCCAGTTCGGCCGGATCAGCATCGGCGATCCGGACCCGGCCTGGGTCGCCTACTTCGACGAACCGAAGCTGATCGTGGACACCGGCATCGCGCACGGCCGCTTGGGTGAAGCAGCCCTTGCCGAACCTCTCATCGCGGATGCCCTCCGCCGAGAACACCAGACGAACCACCGAGGCCGCGCCTTCCACGCCTTCTGGCTCGCCCGCACCCAGCTCCAGCGCGGCAAACTCGATGAGGCATGCCACACGGCCATGGACGCCCTGGCCGAGGCGGCGGCCGTCAGCTCACAACGAGTCGCCGGCCACCTCCGGGAGTTCTACGAGCAGATGGAGCCCTTCCGCCGGGAACCAGCCGCGGTGGCATTCGAGGCCCGGCTCCGGGAGATACTGCCCCGCCAGGTCAGCGGATCGCCTCGTCCATGAGCACGTACAGCAGCCCGACGAGGGAGCCACTGCTGACGATCTCACGGCGGTCGATCATGCCCCGTACGTCGGCCAGCGGGATCCACTCGATCCGGTCCGACTCGTTCTTCTCGGTTGGCGGTCCCTCGTACGTCGCTCCGTCGGCCCGGAAGACGTGGTGCTGGGAGTCGGTGATGCCGTTGGCCGGCTCGGCGTAGATCAGCGGTGTGATCGGACCGGGGCGCCAGCCGGTTTCCTCCAGGACTTCGCGGGCCGCCGCCGCGCCCGGCGTTTCGCCCTCTTCAACCAACCCCATGGGTAGCTCCCACGCCCAGGCGTTCGTAATGAACCGGTGCCGCCACATCATCAGCACCTCGCAGCGCTCGTTGACCACGGCGGCCACGGCCAAGTGCCGGAGCTTAACGACGTGGTGCTCCCAGCGGTTCCCGTCCGGCGTCTCGACGTCGGTGAGCCACAGGTTCACCCAACTGTTCTCGTAGATCGGACGTTCCCCGTGGATCTTCCACTGCATCGCTGCGGCCCCTCTCGATCGACCTCCAGCATCGCAGAATGAACCTCGAGGGCATCTGAGTTCGGCGACTTAGCGTCGATCTGACCAATAGAGGCGGCACCTACTCACAACTTCGGCGACCTTGGCGCGGGTAGAAGTCGGAGATCAGGAGGGCCTCGACGCTCTCTATAGGCATGCCGCTGACGCTGGCCATCTCCGGTCACTGCTACGGGGCGGGCTCGTAGGTGACCGTGGTGTGGGGGCAGGTGGCGGCCAGGGTGGTGAGGGACTGGCGTTCGGTGGGGTCGAGGGTGAGGGACCAGCGGAGTTTGGTGGCGGTCCATTCGGCGGCGTACTGGCAGTGGACCTCCTGGGCCGGGGGGAGCCATTCGGAGGGGTCCTGGTCGGCCTTGCTGCGGTTGGAGCGGGCCGTGACGGCGACCAGGGACGTGGGGGAGCCGAGGTCGTTGGCGTAGGCCTCGCGGCGTTTGGCGGTCCATTGGGAGGCGCCGCTGTCCCAGGCTTCGGCGAGGGGGACCATGTGGTCGATGTCGAGGAGGCCGGAGGGGGTGACCCAGGTCTGGTCGTAGTAGGACCACCACCGGCCGCCGATCAGTTGGCAGCCGGGCATGACGCGGGGGGCTTCGGTGGCTTCGGCGAGGAGGACTTCGGCGCGGGTGTTGCAGCCGTCGTCGGAGATGGCGCCGGCGTTCCAGTGGCGGAAGCTCGTGCGCTGGTAGCCGGCGCGGGACTCGGTGGCGAGGGGGAGGGTGGCGACCGCTTCGGCGAGGGGGAGGGTCTCGGCGGCTTGGGCTGCGGTGGCCGGGGTCGAGAGGGTCAGGGGCAGGGCGGCGAGTGCGGCGGCCGTGGCGGCGCGCGTCAGTCGTTTGATCACACCGGTAGGGAAAGCCGCTCATCGTTCCGTCCGAGTGGTGGCGGCGCCGCCGGGTGGGCCGGATGGGCTCGTGTGTTCACCGCAGGAACGTTCCGCCATTCCCCGTAACGTGGGCGGCATGGTGTGGCGGTGCAGGGGGGTGCGGTGGCCGGGCGGCGGGGACGGGCCCGTGCTGGTGTGGGAGGGCGGGCGCCTCAGTGCCTTGGCGTACGGGCGCGGGATCGGGTTCCGGGTGGAGGGGGAGCGGCGGTGCGTTGGGGCGCGGGGGAACCCCTGTCCGGTGGGGGCCGTCGTGGGCGGGCGCGCCACCGGGGGGCGGTGCCCGCAGTGCGCGCGGCTGGAGAGGGCCCACTCCGTGGCGGCGGACACCGTTCCGGATGACGCGCGGGTCTTCCGGGTGTACCTCGCCTGGTTCGGCCCGGGCATGGTCAAGGTCGGCATCACGGCCGAGGAGCGCGGCGACGCGCGGCTGCGGGAGCAGGGGGCCGTCGCGTACACCTGGCTGGGGCGCGGCCCGCTGATGGCGGCGCGGCGGACCGAGGAGGTGCTCGGCACGGCGCTGGGGGTGCCCGACCGGATCCCGTACGCCACCAAGCGCGTCGCCCGCGTGGGGCTCCCGGGTGAACCGGAGCGGGCGGCGGAGGTCGCGGCGCTGTACCGGCGGGCCGTCGGGGTGCCCGGCTGGGCGGAGACCCTGGAGCGGTTGCCGCTGGATGTCGCCGACCATGCCGGGGTCTTCGGCCTCGGCATGGTCGACGGGCTGGACGGGGTGGTGAGCGAGCTCGTCGGCGGCGGCCGCCTCACGGGGACGCTGGTCGCCGCCGCCGGGCCCGACCTTCACCTGGTCGTGCCGGACGGGCGCCGGATCGTGCTCGACACCCGCCTGATGACGGGCTGGGGGCTGGCCGGGGCCGGGGAGGAGGACCTCCTCACGGTTCCCGTCACCGCCGTACCCCGGGGCGTACAGGGCGGGCTCTTCTGAG
Organism: Streptomyces sp. NPDC031064; assembly: GCF_055570965.1. Taxonomy (NCBI): domain Bacteria; kingdom Bacillati; phylum Actinomycetota; class Actinomycetes; order Kitasatosporales; family Streptomycetaceae; genus Streptomyces; species Streptomyces sp. NPDC031064. Next base: position 93,499 of record NZ_JBVIGF010000004.1, on the reverse strand, counting down.
CCGGGCGGTCAGTTGGTGAAGTACAGGTACTTCCAGCCGCTGTGGGTCGTGTAGTTGGCGCTGTCACCCGACGACGGGTCGATGTACGACGAGCGGACCCGGGCACGGATGCCGGCCTCGCCGGGCGCCCCGAGGGACACCCGCGATACCCCGCTGCTGCTCAGCGCGAAGTACTCGGTGCTGCCGTACCACTGGCCGTCGTAGTACACCTGGAGCTCCAGCCGCTGCTTGCGGCCCGTGTAGTACGACATGGTCGTGGTGACCACCGGGCTCGCGGACTTGCGGTAGTAGTGGTGCCCGATACCGCTGATCGTGCCCGTCCTGTAGTGGCCGGAGAGCGCCGTCGCGATCCGCACCTTGGCGTACGCGGTGGACTTCACGGTCTTCGGGGCGTACCGCGCGTCACCCGCGAAGACGGCCGTGACCGTCGTGTCGCGGGTCATGTCGACGACGACGGACAGGTTGCCGTTGGCGTCGACCGTGCCGCGCTTGAGGAGCCGCTTGGGCGCGTCGGCACCGTACGGGTCGGTCCAGATCTCGACGACGCGGTTCTTGTACGTGGTGCCGAGCCGGGCGGTGAACTTCACGTCGGCGCCCTGTCCGTGCACGGTGCCGTTGCCGGTGAGGGTCAGGGACACCGCGGCCCGGGAGACCTGGACCTTCGTGGAGGCGGTGGCCGCGGCGTGCGTGGCGCTGCCCGCGTACGAGACCTTGTAGGTGACCGTGCCGCCGGCCGGCGGGGTGTCGGTGAACGAGAACGCGCCGGAGGCGTCGGTCGTCACCGGAGCCAGCGCCTTGCCCGCCGGGGTCTCCACGTCGAAGCGGGTCACCGTCAGCGGCGTACCGGCCGGCAGCGCGACGGTCGCGCTGACCTTGCCCGTGACCGTGAGCGGCTTCGCCCGGGTCGCGCCGGCCGGGGCGGTCACCGTGACCGTCGGCACCGACTTGGTGGAGTCGGTGAAGGAGCGCAGCGTGTGGACGCCCTCGCTGTTGCTCGACACCGCGAACAGGTGGCTGCCCGCCGGGTCCCAGGCGAGGGCCCCCTCGGCGAGGGTGTCGGCACCGCTGTGCGTACCGGTGTTGGGGAAGTCGTAACGCCGCACCGGACTGGTGCCGCCCGGCAGGAACACGTGCACGTCCGGGTCGTACCAGGAGAACGTGCCGGCCGCGACCGTACCGTCGGCGGCGACGGCGACACCGTTCGCGTAGTGCGTGTTGGTCTCGTACGCGCCGGCCCGGGGCAGGTCGGAGGTCTGCCAGACCGTGTGGGTGCCGCCCGGCGTCGCGGTGATGATCCTGCTGCCGTCCGGGGTGAACGCGGCGTCGGCGATCCGTCCGGAGGCGCCGGCCGCCGCGGTCTGGTCCGCGCGGCCCGACGTGACGTCGTAGACGCGCAGCGCGCCGCCCGACCCCTCCCGGTCCGCCGCCGCGAGGGTGCCGGGCGAGCCCGGGGCCGCGGTCAGCAGCGGGGCGTTGTACCAGCCGCTCGCCTGCGCCTGGTCGAGCGTCACGACCGGCTCGGCGCCGGCCACGTCCAGGGAGCCGATGTCGCCCTCGCCGGACGGTCCGTACCCGAACCACACCGTGTCGCCGGTGACGGCGAGGCTGCGCGGGTCGGTACCGGCGCCGGTGGGGAACCGCCCGGTCACGGTGACGGTGGTCGGATCGAGCGCCACGATCGCGTCGCTGCCCGGGACGGCCGCGTACAGGCGGTCCGACGCGGCGTTCAGGGCGAGCCCCTCCACGCCGGGCAGCGCGCTGACGGTCGCGAGTACCGTGCCCGAGTAGTCGGTCGCGATGATCTTGCCCTGCTGCGGGTCGCTGACGAAGACGCGCTGGTGTGCGCCGTCCACGACCAGGTCTCCCACGGAGGAGACGGGAAGCGTCTTGGCGGAGTCGGCCGCTGCCGTACCGGCCGTGCTCGCGATCAGCGCCGCCGAGCTGAAGAGGACCGCGAGCGCTGTCGCGGCCGAGATGCTGCGCCTGTGCACAGTGATGTGAACCCCCCAGAAGGAACCCGGTGGATGGGCCGGGTGACATGAGAAGGGCCGCACGCCGCCCCCGCGCCCCTGAGGCGCCGACCGCGCGACCGATGCAGCGCAGCGTAGGGCATGTCACCGACAACCACGCCGCCGCCTCCCGGCCGTCCGGGACGAGGGCGGTTCTCAGGGAATTCACAGAGAGGGGAAAGGGATCTTTCACGTGTGCGCGGCAGCCTCGGAGCATGACCGTCACCTCGCCCCAGGGGCGCACCGCAATGCTCAGGCCCGACGGCAGTGCCGTCCGGGTGCTCGTCGTGGACGACGAGGACGCGCTCACCGGGCTGTTGTCCATGGCGCTGCGGTACGAGGGGTGGGAGGTGCGCAGCGCCCGGGACGGCGCCGGGGCGGTGCGTTCGGCGCGGGACTTCCGGCCGGACGCCGTCGTGCTGGACGTGACGCTGCCCGGCATGGACAGGCCGGCGGTGCTCGGCGGGCTGCGGCGCGAACTGCCGGACGTGCCGGTGCTGTTCCTCACGGCGAAGGACGCGGCGAGGGGCGGAGCGAGGGGCGCGGCGGCAGGCGGGGCGGTAGGCGCGGCGGCAGGCGCGGCGGAGGGCCCGGCGACGGGAGCGGTGAGGGGCGCGGTGGAGGAGCGGATCGCGGGGTTGACGGCGGGTGGGGACGACTACGTGACCAAGCCGTTCGGTCTCGAGGAGGTCGTGGCGCGGCTGCGCGGGCTGATCCGGCGCTCGGGCGTGACGGCGGGGCGGGGTGACTCCCTGCTGGTGGTGGGGGACCTGGTGCTCGACGAGGACAGCCACGAGGTGTCGCGGGACGGGCAGTACATCCACCTCACCGCCACCGAGTTCGAGCTGCTGCGGTTCCTCATGCGCAATCCGCGGCGCGTGCTCAGCAAGGCGCAGATCCTGGACCGGGTCTGGAGTTACGACTTCGGCGGCCGGGCCAACGTGGTGGAGCTCTACGTCTCGTACCTGCGCAAGAAGATCGACGCGGGCCGCGCGCCGATGATCCACACCCGGCGGGGCGCCGGCTACCTGATCAAGCCGGCGACGCCGTCCTAAAAAGCGTTATACAGCGTATGGCAGACGCTTGTACGGTGTACGAGACCGAGTCCCGTACACCGTACAAGGAGCCCTCCCCATGACGGCGACCACCGCCGGGAGCGAGCAGAAAACCCCCGCCACCGGCGGCCACCCGCAGCGCTGGCTGATCCTCGGCGTGATCTGCCTCGCCCAGCTCACCGTGCTGCTCGACAACACCGTGCTCAGCGTCGCGATCCCCTCCCTCACCAAGGAGCTCGACGCCTCCACCGCCGACATCCAGTGGATGATCAACGCGTACTCGCTCGTCCAGTCCGGCCTGCTGCTCACGGCCGGCAGCGCCGCCGACCGCTACGGCCGCAAGAAGATGCTGCTCACCGGCCTCGCGCTGTTCGGCATCGGCTCGCTGGCCGCCGGACTCGCCCAGTCGTCCGGCCAGTTGATCGCCGCCCGCGCGGGCATGGGCGTCGGCGGCGCGCTGCTGATGACCACGACCCTCGCCGTCGTCGTGCAGATCTTCGACGAGGCAGAGCGGGTCAAGGCCATCGCCCTGTGGTCCACGGTCAGCTCGCTCGGCTTCGCGGCCGGGCCGCTGCTCGGCGGGTTCGTACTCGACCACTTCTGGTGGGGCGCGATCTTCCTGATCAACATCCCGGTCGCGTTCCTCGGTCTCGCCGCCGTCGCCGCCCTCGTACCGGAGTCCAAGCACAAGCAGGGCGACCGGCCGGACCTCGTCGGCGCCGTGCTCTCCACCATCGGCATGACGGCGGTCGTGTACGCGATCATCTCCGGGCCCGACCACGGCTGGACCTCCGGCCAGGTCCTCGTCTCCGCCGCGCTCGGTGCGGCCGTCCTCGGCCTGTTCGCCCTGTGGGAGCTGCGCACCCCGCACCCCATGCTCGACATGCACTTCTTCCGCAACCAGCGCTTCGTCGGCGCCGTCGCGGGCGCCATCCTCGTCGCCTTCGGCATGACCGGCTCGCTGTTCCTGCTCACCCAGCACCTCCAGTTCGTGCTCGGGTACGGGCCGCTCGACGCGGGTCTGCGGACCGCGCCGCTCGCCCTCACCGTCGTCGTGCTCAACCTCACCGGCGTCGGCGCGCGGCTGCTGCCCAAGCTCGGTACGCCCTGGACCATCGCCATCGGCATGGCCCTGGTCGCGGCCGGCCTCGCCGCCATCGCCGTCCTCGGCGGGGCGCACGGGTACGGCGGCATGCTCCTCGGGCTCGTCGTCATGGGCGCGGGCGTCGCGCTGTCCATGCCCGCCATGGCCAACGCCATCATGAGCGCGATCCCGCCCGAGAAGGCGGGCGTGGGCGCCGGCATCAACGGCACGCTCGCCGAGTTCGGCAACGGGCTGGGCGTCGCCGTCCTCGGCGCCGTGCTCAACTCCCGCTTCGCCGCGCTCGTCTCCGTATCGGCCGCTTCCCTGCCCGCCGCGCTCGCGGCGGCCGACGGGCCCGCCGAGCGGGCCCGGATCGCCGACGCGTTCGCGACCGGCCTGGAGACCAGCCAGCTCGTCGGCGCGGTGGCGGTGCTGGCGGGCGGTCTGCTGGCGGCGGTGCTGCTGCGGCGCGCGGAACGGCAGCGGGCATAGCATCGGGCCAGGAACGAGGAGGAAGGCCCATGGTGTCGGCGCGACGGACGAGCGTGTGGCTGGAGGGCAAGTCGCCCCGCGCCCGGAAGGCCGAGCAGCCGTCCGGGCTCGACCGCGAGAAGATCACCGAAGCGGCGGTGCGGCTGCTCGACGCGGAGGGGCTCGCCAAGTTCTCGATGCGCAAGCTCGCGGCCGAGCTGAAGGTCACCGCGATGTCGGTCTACTGGTACGTCGACACCAAGGACGACCTCCTGGAGCTGGCGCTCGACCGGGTCGTGGGCGAGCTGGCGATCCCGGACACCGGGCCCGGCACGGACTGGCGCGAGCAGCTCCGGCAGCTCGCCACGTCCTACCGCGAGCTCTTCGTCGCCCACCCGTGGGCCTCCTCACTGGTCGGCCACTTCCTCAACATCGGCCCCCGCTCGATGGCGTTCGCGCGCACGGCCCAGCAGGTGATCGCCAACACGGGGCTGCCCCTGCACGTCCAGTCCGGCGCGATGGCCTCGGTCTTCCAGTTCGTCTACGGCTTCGGCACGATCGAGGGCCACTTCCGGCAGCGGTGCGCGGAGGCCGGGATGACCCAGGACGAGTTCTTCCAGCACGCCATGGGCATCGTCCGCGAACAGCCCGCGTACAAGGCGGACTTCGAGCACGCCGAGCGGATGATGGAGGCCCGTGGCGGCGACACGGTGGCGGAGATGCGGGAGCGGGACTTCCAGTTCGCGCTGGACATACAGATCGCGGGCATCGAGGCGATGGTGGAGCAGGACACCTGAGTGCGGCCCCTCGGCGACCCGCGCCCCCCCCGGCGGCCCGGCGGCCCTCGCGGCGCGGCCCCGGCGTCCCCCGGCGGGCGCCCCGGACGTTGCCCGGGACGTTGTCAGCGGCCGTGGCCGCTCCGGTGCGCCACGGCACCGCGCATCGCTTCCATCAGCTCCTGACGGGACGAGCGGAACGCGCGCCGCGCCTCGGTGCATTGAGGATCGTCCCGCTTGCCGCCCTCGACCACCACGTCCCGGTACGCGGTCAGCTTGTCTGCGGCGTCCCTGGCTCTCGCCACGACCTGCGGGGGAGCCAGAAGCTCCAACTGGTATTGCTTGACGTGCACTCCATGGTCGAGCAAAGCCGTCATCACGGACTGCCGATGCTCTTCGGCAGCGGTGAAGTCCCGGCTCGCATGGCTGATCAGGTCCCGGGCCTGTGTCAACGCTTCCAGGAACTGGGCGTACGTGGCGTGGAGCGTCTCCCTTTCCCGCTCTCCGGTGTCGCGTTTCCAACGTAAGCGGTCCGCGAGCAGGGTGCTCCCCACACCGATCACCGCCCCCAGCGCCGTGCTGACCAGTGCTGTCCATTCCATGGCCGCAGCGTACGGAGCCCGGCCGGTGACGGACAGACCCGTGCGGCGCCCTACGGCAGCACGTCCCCCCGCACCGCCTGGATGTCCAGTTCGACCCGCAGAGTCGTGCCGATCGCCGAGATGCCCGCCTGGAGCACCTGGTTGTAGTTCATGGCGAAGTCCTCCCGGCGCAACTGCGCCGTCGCGCGGAAGGCGGCGCGCACCCCGCCCCAGGGGTCCGGGCCCGTGCCCAGGTACGTGAGGTCGAGGTCGACGTCACGGACGACGCCGTGGAGCGACAGGGACCCGTGCACGGTCCAGCGGTCGGTCCCCGCCGGGGTGAGGGCGTGGCCGCGGTAGGTGATCTCGGGGTACGTGTCCACGTCCAGGAAGTCCGGTGACTTCAGGTGCTTGTCGCGCAGCGCGTTGCCCGTGTCGATGGACGCGGCCGCTATCACCGCGTCCACCCGGGAGGCGGCGAGGTCCGGGGCGATCTCGATCCGGCCGCCGAAGTCGGTGAACCGGCCGTGCACGCTGGAGATGCCCAGGTGCTGCGCGACCGCGCCCACTGACGAGTGCGCCGGGTCCAGCGTCCAGGCGCCCGGCGGCGGCAGTTCGACGCCGCCCGCCCGTGCCAGCACGACCGTGCCGACGTCGGCCCGCCCGCTCGCCGTCACCAGCGCGGTGGACGCCGCCGGGGCGTACCCGACGGCCGTCACGATCACCGTGTACGGGCCGGGGGCGAGGGGCGCGTCCGCGACGACCGCCCCCTCGGCGTCGGCGCCCGCCCGCAGCACCTGCGCGCCGGTCATGTCGGTGACGGTCACCACGGCGTGCTGGACGGCCCACCCGTCGCGGGTGCGTACCTGTGCGCGAAGTCCCATTCCCGTATCTCTCCCTCGTCGAGTTGAGGAGGGGCGGCAGGCCGTCCCCTGCCTGCCGCCCCGGTGCCCGGCCGCGCCTCCGCTCGACGTGCGGCCGGGGGTTCTTGATGTCGCCTACTCGCCGGGGTGGGCGAGCTCGATGTCGTGGCCGTCCACTCCGCCGCCGGCCACGGTCAGGGCACCGGCCACCGGCGGGTAGCCGGTCGCGATGACCGTGTACTCGCCCGCGTCGAGGTCGGCGAACGCGTACGCGCCGTCCTCGCCGGTGGTCGCCGTCGCGACGACGTTCCCGGCCGCGTCGACGAGCGTGACCCGCGCGTCCGCCAGGGCCCGGTGGTCCGCCCCGGCGCGTACCGTGCCCCGGAGCCGGGCGCCCGATCGGAGGAGGGCCTCCACCCGGGTCACGCCCTGGCCGCCGATCTCGACCGGCAGGGCGAGCGGCCGGTAGCCGTCGGCGTTCACCGCGACGGTCACGGTGCCCGGCACCAGCTCGGCGAAGGCGAAGGTGCCGTCCTGGGTGGACGTGCCGGTGGCGAGGACGTCGCCGCGCACATCCGTGACGATCACCATCGCGCCCTCGACGGGCTCCCCGCCCTCGGCCGCCCGGACCGAGCCGACCAGCCCGCTCGTACCGGACAGGAGGATGTCGTACGCCAGCGGCTCCGCCCCGACCACGACCGTGGAGGCCTGCGGCTGGAAGCCGTCGGCCGAGGCGATCAGGACGTACGAGCCGGAGCCCGGGGCGTCCAGCGCGTAACCGCCGTCGGCCTGTGCGACCGCGCGGCCGAGCTGCCGTCCGCCGAGGGAGATCAGCGTGACGGCGGCCCGGGCGACCGGTGCGCCCTCGGCGGTGCGGACGGTGCCGTGGACAGGGGTGCCGTGCGCGTGCGCGGCGTGCGCGGGGGTGCCGTGGACGGGCGTGCCGTGCGCGGGGGTGCCGTGGACGGGCGTGCCGTGCGCGGGGGTGCCGTCGGCGGGGGTGGCGTGCGCGGGGGTGCCGTGCGCGGGCGCGGCGGCCGGGGAATCGGCGACGACCGGTGCCTCAGCAGCGGACTCCGGCTCCGGCTTCGCGTTGCTCTTCAACGCGACCTCCTTGATGAACAGCGTCACGAGGAAGGCGAGCAGGGCGAAGGGGGCCGAGTAGAGGAAGACGTCCCCCACACCGTGCCCGTACGCCGTCTCCACGACCGTGCGGAACGGCGCGGGCAGCGCGTCCAGGTCGGGGATGCCGCCGCCGGCCGTACCGCCGTGGCCCATCGCCGCGCCCTGCGGGCCCAGGCCGGCGAGGCCGTCCTGGACGTAGTGGGTGACCCGGTTGGCCATGACCGCGCCCAGCGCCGAGACGCCGACGGCACCGCCCAGGGACCGGAAGAAGGTGACGACGGACGACGCGGCCCCGAGGTCCGAGGGGTCGACCTGGTTCTGGGTGCACAGCACGAGGTTCTGCATCATCATGCCGAGGCCCAGGCCCATGACGGCCATGAAGAGCGCGATGTGCCAGTACTCCGTGTCGTACCGGATCGTCCCCAGCAGGCCAAGGCCCGCCGTCACCAGCACACCACCGCTGACCAGCCACGCCTTCCAGCGGCCCGTCCTGGTGATGACCCAGCCCGAGACCGTCGACGAGACGAACAGGCCCCCGATCATCGGGATCGTCATGACGCCCGACATCGTCGGCGACTTGTCGCGCGCGAGCTGGAAGTACTGGCTGAAGAAGACCGTGCCCGCGAACATCGCGACACCGACGAAGAGCGACGCGACCGAGGCGAGCGTGATGGTGCGGTTGCGGAACAGCCGCAGCGGGATGATCGGGTCGCTCGCCCGCGACTCGACGAGCAGGAACAGCGCACCGAGCACGACCGACCCGCCGACCATGGCGTACGTCTGCCACGACACCCAGTCGTACTTGTCACCGGCGAAGGTGACCCACACCAGCAGCAGCGAGACGGCCGCGCTGATGAAGAACGCGCCCGACCAGTCGACCTTCACCTGACGCCGGACGACCGGCAGCTTCAGGGTCTTCTGGAGCACGATCAGCGCGATCACCGCGAAGGGCACGCCCACGTAGAAGCACCAGCGCCAGCCCAGCCAGTCGGTGTCGGTGATCACGCCGCCGAGCAGCGGGCCGCCGACGGTGGCGACGGCGAAGGTGGCGCCCAGGTAGCCGCTGTAGCGGCCGCGCTCGCGCGGGGAGATCATCGCGGCCATCACGATCTGCGCGAGGGCCGACAGGCCGCCGACGCCGATGCCCTGGACGACGCGGCAGGCGATGAGCATGCCGGCGTTCTGGGAGAGGCCGGCGACGACCGAGCCCAGCACGTAGATGACCAGGGCTATCTGGACCAGCAGCTTCTTGGAGAAGAGGTCCGCGAGCTTGCCCCACAGCGGGGTGGTCGCCGTCATCGCGAGCAGCGAGGCGGTCACGACCCAGGTGTAGGCGCTCTGGCCGCCGCCGAGGTCGGAGATGATCTCGGGCAGGGCGTTGGAGACGATCGTCGAGGACAGGATGGCGACGAACATCCCGAGCAGCAGCCCGGAGAGCGCCTCCATGATCTGCCGGTGCGTCATCGGCGCGCCACTGTCATGGGTCTTGGCGTGGCCGCCCCGCACACCGGTTGGTGTGGTCGTAGCCATGAACTTCCTTACGTGCGTGGTGTGGTGTGGGGCCGGCAGTCTCCGAAGGAGGTACGGAGCCGGGCCAGCATCGCGTTGAGCTGTCCGACCTCGTCGTCGGACCAGTCCTTCAGGTGGTGGGCGAACAGGTCCGCCGACCGACGGCCGAGGTCGTCGAGCAGGGCCTTGCCCGCCGGGGTGAGGCGGAGGATGCGGGAACGTCTGTCGCCCGGGTGGGGCTGCCGTTCGATCCAGCCCCGCTCGGCGACGTGCGCCACATGCCGGCTGGTCACCGACATGTCGACGGCGAGCAGCTCGGCGAGGCGGCTCATGCGCATCTCGCCGTACCGGTCGAGGAGGGCGAGGACGGCGGCGGAGCCGGCCGGGCACTCCACGGGCAGCAGCCGCGAGAGTCCGCGCTTGACGGCACCGATGGCGCTCAGTTGCCGGGCCAGCTCTTCGTACTGACTCCGCTCGGCCATGGGCACCCCCAGCATCTTGTTGCTTAGGGCAACCATAGAAGAGGTTGGTTGCTACAGGCAAACTAAAAAGGGGCGAAGGTGGCTAAAGTCCTGGCAAAGGAAGGCGAGGGTTGGGTGGCCGGACCAGGTTCGCTAGGGTCCTGCCCCATGGCACACAACCCCCAGGGCCCCGACGGCAACTACGACCCGGCGGGCAGCACGCAGATGTTCCGCGCCTTCGTCGACGAGGGCACGCCGCAGCGGCAGCAGCAGGTGGCGGCCCAGTCGGGGCCGCGGGTCGGCCTGATCGCCGGCGTCGTCGTGGTCGTCGTGATCGTCGCCGCGGTCGCCTGGCTCGCGCTCGGCTGATCGTCCCCTGTTTCCCGGGCTCGGTTTCCGGGACGTTGTTTCCGGGCCTCTATTCCCAGGAGGCGGTGACGTCCCGGGTCTCGATGTGCATGCCCAGCGGCACCCGCCAGGCGTCCACGCAGACCGTGTACGTCCCCGTCTTCGTCGCGCCCGCCGCGATCGGCGCGGGCAGCGGCTGAGCCGTCTCGACGGTCGCCCAGTCGACGCCGAGCGCCCCGATGACGTGCGTCGCGAAGGTGGCGGTGCCCGAACGCACCGGTGAGCCACCGGTGTTGTGGAACTCCACGGTGACCCTCTCGCACCAGCGCCGGTCGCCGGGCGCCCGGATCGGTCCGCCGACCACGAGGGCGGCGGGGCGGGGCGGCGCGGTGGTGCCGGGTGGCGCGGTGGTGCCGGGCGGCGGCTGTGGCGGCTCGTGCGGCTGCCGGGGCGGCGTGGTGGGCGGCGTGCCCGGGGCGGAGGCGGACGGGCCGGCCGTCGTGCCCGGCGCGGACGGCGCGGTCGTCGTGCCCGGCGCGGTCGGACCGGCCGTGCGGGAGGCGCCCGGCGGCGCGAGCGACGCGGACGGCGCCCCCGTACCCGTACCGGACGGCGCCCCCGTACCCGATGGTCCGCGGCCGTCCAGTGGTACGAGCACGACCTCGCCCGACGGCGGGACCGGACCCGAGCCGCCGGGGTGGCCGGCACCCGCCCCGACCGCTCCCGTGGCGGCGCGCCCTTCCCCGGCGCCGTTCCCGCACGCGGTCAGCGCCCCGCACAGGCAGAGCGCCACCGCCATCGCCGCTGGCCCAAGTCGACGGTTCATCGCGCCAGTGTGGATGACGAACCGTCAGTTATGAACCCCCGTGCCGTGAGGGTGTCAGTCGGAGATGAGCCCCTCGCGGAGCTGGGCGAGCGTGCGCGTCAGCAGTCGCGAGACGTGCATCTGCGAGATGCCGACCTCCTCGCCGATCTGCGACTGCGTCATGTTGGCGAAGAACCGCAGCATGATGATCTGCCGCTCGCGGGGCGGGAGTTTGGCCAGCAGCGGCTTGAGCGACTCCCGGTACTCGACGCCCTCCAGGGCGCTGTCCTCGTACCCGAGCCGGTCCGCCAGCGAGCCCTCGCCGCCGTCGTCCTCGGGGGAGGGCGAGTCCAGCGACGACGCCGTGTACGCGTTGCCGACCGCGAGGCCGTCGACGACGTCGTCCTCCGACACGCCCAGCACGGCGGCCAGTTCGGGGACGGTCGGCGAACGGTCGAGCTTCTGTGCCAGCTCGTCGCTGGCCTTGGTCAGCGCCAGCCGCAGCTCCTGGAGCCGGCGCGGCACGCGCACCGACCACGAGGTGTCGCGGAAGAACCGCTTGATCTCACCGACGACCGTCGGCATCGCGAACGTCGGGAACTCCACGCCCCGTTCGCAGTCGAACCGGTCGATCGCCTTGATCAGTCCGATGGTGCCGACCTGGACGATGTCCTCCATCGGCTCGTTGCGCGAGCGGAAGCGGGCGGCCGCGTACCGCACGAGCGGCAGGTTCAGCTCGATGAGCGTGTCCCGCACGTACGTGCGCTCCGGGCCGTCCGCGCCTTCGGCGTCCAGGGCGGCGAGCCGCAGGAACAGGGAGCGGGACAGGGTGCGGGTGTCGATGGCTTCCGGCGCCGTGTCGGGAAGCGGTGCGGGTTCGCTCTGGCTCTGCGCGGGCACGGACGCCGGCACGGGCGTGAGCGTGAGCACCTTCGAGCTGCCCTGTTCTGCGGACATGCCACCCCCTTGAGGTCGCGGACGGTCGCGTGGGCCGCGACCATCGGAGGAACGCAGCCTCCACCTGAATACCGGCGCCGAGACTGCGGCAAACGCGGTTCCAGCAGAATGTCACATGTCGGCAACACGCTGTAGTGACTTGTCGACAAGAATGCGGCAAGTATGCGCAGGAAACTGGGGGTGTGGGGCCTTTTGGCCACTCGATCCAGGGCTGAACGGGTCTACCCGATCAGGTTACGCATCGATTCGATTTGCGGACCTGAGGCGGGCGAAGCTCCGCGCCAGAAGCCTTGACACATGCATCTGCGAGACGCCCAGTTCCTGGCTGATCTGAGACTGGGTCAGGTTGCTGTAATAGCGGAGCATCAGGATTCGCTGCTCCCGCTCGGGCAGTTGCACCAGCAGGTGCCGCACCAGGTCGCGGTGTTCGACCCCCGCCAGCGCCGGGTCCTCGTAGCCGAGCCGGTCCAGCAGCCCCGGCATGCCGTCGCCCTCCTGGGCGGCCTCCAGGGACGTCGCGTGGTACGAGCGGCCCGCCTCGATGCAGGACAGCACCTCGTCCTCGGAGATCTTCAGCCGGTCGGCGATCTCGGCGGTCGTGGGGGATCGGCCGTGAGCCGTCGTCAGGTCCTCGGTCGCGCCGTTGACCTGCACCCACAGCTCGTGCAGCCGGCGCGGTACGTGGACGGTGCGGACGTTGTCGCGGAAATACCGCTTGATCTCGCCGACGACGGTGGGCATGGCGAACGTCGGGAACTGCACGCCCCGGTCCGGGTCGAACCGGTCGATCGCGTTGATCAGCCCGATGGTGCCGACCTGGACCACGTCCTCCATGGGCTCGTTGCGGGAGCGGAAGCGGGCGGCGGCGTACCGCACCAGCGGCAGGTTCGCCTCGATGAGGGCCCCGCGCACCCGGGTGTGCTCCGGGGTCCCCGGCTCCAGCGTCTTGAGCTGGCCGAACAGCACCTGGGTGAGCGCTCGGGTGTCGGCGGCCCGCCCCTGTGCCTTGGTGCGGGCCTCCGATTCGTTCTGGGGCGGCACCTGTTGAGGCGTCGTACTGGCCGGCACGTTCACGCCACCCCTTCGCGGTCGGTCTCGCGAGTCTCGCGGTCAATTACGGTCAACTCATCCGTCAAAAGCGGTCATAGCATCACAAGACATGTCCACTGTGTGCAAGCACCTGATAACGTCGTGTTGTCGACGTACGCACACGAAAAGCCCCGCACCAGTGGGGTGCGGGGCTCGTGTCCCGGAGGCGCCGGAGGTGGCGCGGGGGCTCAGAACTCGTAGTCGGCGATCACCCATGTGGCGAACTCGCGCCACTGGCCGGCGGCGGCCTGGTGGGCCGGGTGCTCGATGTAGCGCTTCAGCGCGTCCTTGTCCGCGACCGCCGAGTTGATGGCGAAGTCGTACGCGATGTCCCGGTCCGTGATGTTCCAGGCGCACTCCCAGAACTCCAGCTCCGGGATGAGCCCACCGAGCTCCTCGAACGCCTTCACGCCCTCGGCGACGCGCGGCTCGTCGCGCCGCACCCCGTCGTTGAGCTTGAACAGGACCAGGTGGCGGATCACAGGAACTCCTAGTTGACGAGCTCGGTCATGAAGTCGCCGACGCCCTGCGCGGCGCTCGAAATGCCCTCGAACCCTACCCCTACGAGGTCGGCGGCGCGCTGTGGGGAGTTGATGATCGTGTAGAGCACGAAGACGACGAGGACGTACAGCGTGATCTTCTTGGCCTGCACCATCTGACCCTGGCTCCCCGTCTCTCCCCTGCGATCCCGTGGGCGGTCGGGTGAGTCTAACCGAGCCTTTAAGGACCAAGGCCCTCCCCATCGGGGGCTTTTGCCGGTCCCGCCGGGAAGGCGCGGGGCGGAGCATGGACGGTGAGCCCGGCGGGCCCGGCAGGAACCCGCGGGGTGAGCGAACCGGTCCCACTGCGGCGGGTCCGTGCCGCGCGCTTCCCCCGGAGCGGCTCGGACGTGCGGGTCCGGTTCTCATCGGGGGGAGCGGCTTGTCCCCCCGATGCCGCTCCCCCCGTCCACCTTTTTCCGTCCACCTTTTCCCACGGACACGCGGAAGGGCCCCGACGCCGATGCGTCGGGGCCCTTCACACAAGAGCGGTAGCGGAGGGATTTGAACCCTCGGTGACTTGCGCCACACTCGCTTTCGAGGCGAGCTCCTTCGGCCGCTCGGACACGCTACCGAGAGAGAGCTTAGCCCAAAGGTGCCGCTACGAAGAAATCCGTTGTCGGCGGGGCTCCACGTCGCGTCAGCGGTCGCGGAAGAAGCGGGTGAGGAGCGCCGCGCACTCCTCGGCCAGCACGCCCTGGATCACCTCGGGCCGGTGGTTGAGCCGCCGGTCCCGTACGAGGTCCCACAGCGATCCGACCGCGCCCGCCTTCTCGTCCACGGCCCCGAACACCAGCCGGTCCACCCGGGACTGCACGAGCGCGCCCGCGCACATCACGCACGGCTCCAGGGTGACGACCAGCGTGCACCCCGTCAGCCGCCACTCCCCGTACGCCTCGGCGGCCCGGCGCAGCGCCAGGACCTCGGCGTGCGCGGTCGGATCGCCGGTCGCCTCGCGTTCGTTGTGACCGGTGGCGAGCACCGTGCCGTCCGGGGACAGGACGACCGCGCCGACCGGTACGTCGCCGGCCCGCGCGGCTCGCTCGGCCTCCTCCAGCGCGTGGCGCATCGGCGCCCGCCACGGCTCCCGGACGGGGTCCCGAGCGGGGTCCGGGGCGGAGGGTGTGGGTGCTGTCGGTGCGGGACGCACTAGCGGACGGCCTCCAGCACCTCCGCGGCGCCGAGCGCGTCCGCGATCTCCGACAGCGCGTCGGTGTCGAGCGCCAGCAGGTCCTCCTCGGACATGCCCAGGTCGGCCAGGACCAGCCGGTCGCCGACCGGCTCCGCGGGCACGGCCTCGGCCGTCACCGCCGATTCCTCCTCGTCGTCGTCCTCGGCCGGCTCCCCGTCCTCGGTGCCGTCGAGGTCCAGCGCGTCCAGGTCGGGGCCGTCGTCCTCCTGGTCGTCGCCCAGCAGTTCCTTGGTGAGGATCTCCCCGTACGAGGAGCGGGCGGCGGCCGCTCCGTCGGATACGTAGATCCGAGGGTCGTCCTCACCCTCCACGCGGACGATGCCGAACCATGCGTCCTCCTGCTCGATGAAGACGATCACTGTGTCGTCGTCCACCGAGGCCTCGCGGGCAAGCTCGGTCAGATCCGACAAGGTCTCCACATCGTCGAGCTCTGTGTCGCTCGCTTCCCACCCGTCTTCGGTGCGCGCGAGCAGTGCGGCGAAGTACACCGTGACTCTCCCACTGATCAGAGGTGTGACGATCGGGCGGCACGCTCCTGAATGCCCCGCCCATCGGCATCGTGGCAGATGCGAGGCCCTCAGGAGAGGTGTTCCGCTCTTGCGTCGTGCACCAGTCTGAGTCCGATGCCGGTCCGTGTCACCAGCGGAACGTGCGCATCCGCATTGCCTGGCGCATCCTGGCGGCTCTCGCCCGGCGTGGCTGGACGCGGTCGCGCAGTGCTTTCGCCTCGTTCAGCTCGCGCAGGAACTGGGCGCGGCGGCGCCTGCGCTCGGCGTCGCTCTCCTGGCGGTCCGGCGCCCGGCCGTCCCGCTCCCGCTCCGGCTCTTCCGGCTCCGGCATCGCGACCACCCCCAGGCTGGGTCCGTCCACCCCACCTTCCCTCCGCGGCGGGGGTTGATGCCAGTGCGGGCTACTGTTGAGGGCATGCGGATCCACGTCGTCGACCACCCGCTGGTGGCGCACAAACTCACCACGCTGCGCGACAGGCGCACCGACTCCCCGACCTTCCGGCGGCTCGCCGACGAGCTGGTCACCCTGCTCGCGTACGAGGCCACCCGGGACGTGCGCACCGAGCAGGTCGACATCGAGACCCCGGTGACCCGGACGACCGGCGTGAAGCTGTCGAGCCCGAAGCCGCTGGTGGTGCCGATCCTGCGGGCGGGCCTGGGCATGCTCGACGGCATGGTGCGGCTGCTGCCGACCGCCGAGGTGGGCTTCCTCGGCATGATCCGCAACGAGGAGACGCTGGAGGCGTCCACGTACGCCACCCGGATGCCGGAGGACCTCTCCGGGCGCCAGGTGTACGTCCTGGACCCGATGCTGGCCACCGGCGGCACGCTGGTCGCCGCGATCCAGGAGCTGATCAAGCGCGGCGCGGACGACGTGACGGCGGTCGTGCTGCTGGCGGCGCCCGAGGGCGTCGAGGTCATGGAGCGCGAGCTGGCGGGCACGCCGGTGACGGTCGTGACGGCCTCGGTCGACGAGCGCCTCAACGAGCACGGCTACATCGTCCCGGGCCTCGGCGACGCGGGCGACCGGATGTACGGGACGGCCGACTGACGGTTCGCGGGACGGCCGATCAGCGGTTCGCGGGACGGCCGCTCAGCACTTTCCGGAGGGCGCGGGCGCGGGCTTGGCCAGGGCGGCCAGGGCGGCGGTCGCGTCCTTCGGCGGTGTCAGGCTCTTGAACGCCGTACCGATGATCAGGTCCACGTCCGCCGTGGCGCGCGTGTCCATCTTGAGCGCGGCACCCTTGAGCTGCGTACGGAGGACGGGGAAGGCGTTGTCGCGGGCCCCGGTGGCGCCGAGCAGTATCCCGGGGCCGGGGACCTTCTTGTCGTACGCGGCCGGGGCGTTGCCCACCTTGCCGATGACGAAGCCGCGCTTCTTCAGCTCGTCGGCGGTCGACTTGGCGAGGCCCGCGCGCGGGGTCGCGTTGTAGACGTTCACCGTGATCTGGGCGGGCTTGAGGGGCACGTGGACCGGTGTCACGGGGTTCTTGCGGGGCTTGCACCCGGGCCCGGCCGCGGTGCGGGCGCGGGTGTCGGTGCCGCCCCCGCCGAAGACATCGATGAGCTGTAGCGTTCCCCAGCCGCCCAGGCCGAGGGCGACCACTGCGGCGAGCGCCGCGACCATGATCCGGCGCCGGCGTCGGGGGCGGCGCATGCGCGGGTAGGCATCACCCGTAATGCGGTACTTTCCGCCCATACCGGGGGGAGTGAGCATGCTCATGGGCGCAGCGTAATGCCGCCCGGTGACTATGCCTACTAAACGATCAGCCCATGGGGGCCGGACGGGTGGGAAAGGGCCCGAAAGGCTGACATGGCGGTGCCGCCGACGGTCGCCGACCGCTCAGTCAGGTTGTCGTCCGTCCGGTTCGAGTCAGTCCAGTTCGAGCACGCGGGCGTGCAGGACCTGCCGCTGTTGCAGAGCCGCGCGTACGGCGCGGTGCAGTCCGTCCTCGAGGTAGAGATCGCCCTGCCACTTCACGACGTGCGCGAAGAGATCGCCGTAGAAGGTCGAGTCCTCGGCGAGGAGCGTCTCCAGGTCGAGCTGCCCCTTGGTGGTCACGAGCTGATCGAGGCGGACCGGGCGCGGCGCGACATCCGCCCACTGCCGGGTGCTTTCCCGGCCGTGGTCGGGATACGGCCGCCCGTTACCGATGCGCTTGAAGATCACACGGAAAGCCTACCGGGCGAGCGGCTCCCGGCGCAGCCACGCGACGCCAGTCCGAGGGGGACGAAATTCGAGTGGGAGGCGGAATCCGAGCAAACCGGGACGGGCGCGGGGGGGGGGGGGGGGGGGGGGGGGGGGTTCCGGGGTGGGTGGTTGTTTTTTTTTTTTTTTTCTCGTTTCCTTCTTTTTTTTTC
>NZ_JBVIGF010000004.1:0-75755 GCF_055570965.1 Streptomyces sp. NPDC031064 | reverse complement strand
GGAGGGAAAAGAGGCGAGGGGGGAACAAAAACCAAAACCCCCCCCCCCCCCCCCCCCCCCCCCCCCCCCCCCCCCCCCCGCCTCCTGGGGGTGCTGTTGCTCGGTTACTCGGTTACTCGGTCACGTCGTGGTCGTGACCGTCGTGCAGGCCGCCGCCGCTGCCCGCGTCGCCGTCCGTGGGGACGGTGACGACCGGCTTGCGCAGCGAGCTGAGGTCGTGGGCGTAGACACCCACGGCGTTGGCGATGACGTCGATGTTGGCGTCGAACGCCGTCATGTTGATGTTCTTGATGTCGTCGCACTTGGCGTGGTAGCACGCGTCGTACGCGACCCCCGCCGTGCCGCCGAACTTCTCCGCCTGCTTGGCGGTCTTCAGGCCCTCCGCGCCGGTGAACGTGCCGCCGGACGGGATGCCGACCGCGATGAACGGGCCGTAGTCGGAGCGGCCGGTGAAGTCGGTGCCCTCGTGCGGGCGGCCCTGCTTGTCCATGAACTCGTTGATGTCGCGCTCGATCTGCGCGGACCCGGCCGGGCCGGCGGGCGCGCCGACGCCGTCGGAGTTGTCGCCGTCGTACACGAACAGGCCGTAGTTCGGCGAGGCGATCATGTCGAAGTTCAGGTAGAGCTTGATCTCCTTGCGGTCGAGCTCGCTGAGGTTGTCGACGTAGTGCTCGGAGCCGAGCAGGCCGTTCTCCTCGGCCGACCACCAGGCGAAGCGCACCTTGTTGGTGGGCTTCTGCTTGGACTTGGCGAGTTCCAGGGCGACTTCGAGCAGACCGGCCGAGCCGGAGCCGTTGTCGTTGATGCCGGGGCCGGCGGTCACCGAGTCGAGGTGCGAGCCGAGCATCACGGTGTTGGCGGCGTTGCCGCGGGCGGTCTCCGCGATGACGTTGTTGGTGGTCCGCTTCTCCTGGAGCTGGCGGATCTCGAAGTTCACCTCGACCGGGCCCTTGGCCAGGTCGGCGACGAGCGCCTGGCCGTCGGCCTGCGATATGCCACCGGTCGGTATCTTGCCGGCCTCGGGGGCGCCGAGGGTGCCGCCGAGCGAGCCGGGGACGTTGTTGTAGACGATCGCGCCGATCGCGCCCGCGGCCGCCGCCTGGGCCTGCTTGTCGGCGAAGGTGCAGCCGCCGCGCTTGATCAGGGCGATCTTGCCGGTGAAGGTGCCGGACGCGTAGTCGGCGGCCTCGCAGCCGGGCGTCGTGTCGTCGGCGGGGGCCGGGACGGCGGCGAGGCCGGCCTTGACGCCGCCGACGGGCGTCGACTTGGTGTACGTCATCGCCGTGATGGCGACGTCGCGCGGCGAGGGCGAGACGACGGAGAGCTTCTCCGCCTGGGTCTGCGTGTAGATGAACTCGAACTGCTGGTACGAGACCTGGTAACCGGCCTTCTTGAGCTGCTGGTACACGTACGCGGCGGAGGCGTCGTGTCCGAGCGAGCCGGCCGCCCGGTGGCCGCCGGCCGAGTCGGCTATCTGCTGGAACTTCTCCAGGTGCTTGTACGCGTCCTTGGCGGACGCCTCCCGGACCAGCTTCTTGGAGAGGTGCGCGGCGTCCTTGGCCGCCTCCTTGCCGGGGTCACCGGCGGAAGCGGGGGATGCGGAAGCCAGCAGGAGCGGGGTCGCGAGTGCGGCTGCGGCCAGGGTGGCCACGGCTCTGCGATGGGATGCGTTCACAGAGGTCCTTCCCGGTGCGAACGAGGTTGAAGGGAAGCTAGCGATCTCCCACGCTCCTGTGAACAGATGTGCCAGAACTCACGCCACATTCCGTACGTTTGGCAACGGAACGTGTCACTCCGCCGCCGAAGATCCCGTCTTCCTGGTCGATTTGGCGGTCTTGGCGGCTCGCTTCGTCTCCTGTTTGTACGCGCGGACCTTGGCGAGCGACTCCGGCCCGGTGATGTCGGCGGCCGAACGGTACGAGCCCTCCTCGCCGTACGCCCCCGCCGCCTCCCGCCAGCCCTCGGGCCGTACGCCGTACTGCTTGCCCAGCAGGGCCAGGAAGATCTGCGCCTTCTGCTTGCCGAACCCGGGCAGCGCGAGCAGCCGGTCGAGCAGCTCCTTGCCGGTGGCGGCGTCCGACCACACCGCGCTCGCGTCACCGCCGTACTCGTCCACCAGGTACTGGCAGAGCTGCTGCACCCGCTTGGCCATCGAGCCGGGGTAGCGGTGCACGGCGGGCTTGGCGGACAGCAGGCCGGCGAAGGCCTCCGGGTCGTACGCCGCGATCTCGTGCGCGTCCAGGTCGTCGGCGCCCAGCCGCTGGGCGATCGTGTACGGCCCGCAGAACGCCCACTCCATGGGCACCTGCTGGTCCAGGAGCATGCCGACGAGCGCGGCGAGCGGGCTGCGGCCCAGCAGCTCGTCGGCCTCGGGTTGCTGGGCGAGGTGGATCGTGGTCGTCATGGTTCGATGATCGCGCCGGTGCTGCGGAGCCGCACGGCGGGGGCACCCGGCTCGCGTCTGCGGCCACGGTCACGTCTGCGGCCACGGCCACGTCTGCGGCCACGAGGCGTACGGGGGCGAGGCGGGCTGCGTCCGGGGCGGCCGCCGCACGGCGGATACACCGGCGAGGCCCTCCCACATTCTGACAGCGCTGTTACATTTCGCCGATGGAACTGCTCGGTACCCGGCTCCGCCACCTCCTGGACCTGCTCGACGGCGACGTCGCCGCCGTGTACGCCGGGCTGGGCCTCGCGGGGTTCCGCCCGCGCTACACGCCCGTGGTCCGGCTGCTGGCCGCCGACGGTCCGTGTGCCATCCGCGACATCGCGGCGGCGACCGGGGTCACGCACTCGGCGGCCAGCCAGACCGTCGCCCAGATGGTCAAGGACGGGCTCGCCGTCCTCGCCCCGGACCCGGCCGACTCACGCCGCAGGGTCGCCCGCCTGACGCCGGAGGCGGAGGCGCTGCTGCCCGTGCTGGACGCGGAGTGGACGGCCACGGCGGCAGCGGCGGCGGCCCTGGAGGCGGAGCTCCCGTACCCCCTGGGCCGCCTCATCGACGAGACCCTCGCCGCCCTGTCCCGCCGCCCGATGCGCGACCGCATCGCGGACGAGCTGCCGCCGGAGGGCTGACGGCGACGCCGGTCACCCGAGTGCTTCGCCCACGAGCCGTACGCCTTCCGCGACCGTTCCAGGCGGCCCGGCCGCGTACCCCATCACCAGGCTGGGCGGGCAGGGGAGTTGGGCGTGCCACGACAGGGGGTGCACCTTCACGCCCCGGGCCAGGGCCGCCGCCGCGAGCCGGGTGTCCACCACCTCGCGCGCGCCGAAGGTGACCGTCAGGTGCAGCCCCGCCGCCGCCCCGTGTACGACCGCCCCCGGCAGGTGCCGGCCGATCACGGCGATCATCGCGTCCCGCCGCTGCCGGTGTCGCGCGGGGTGCGGTGTCGGCGCCCAGACCGTGCACCTCGCGCTGTCCAGCCCCGGCGCCCGGCTCGTCTCCGTCGACGTCAACGCCGCCTCCCTGGAACGGGCACGCGCGCGCGTGGCGGCGCACGTACCCGATGCCCGGGTGGAGTGGCACCAGGCGGACCTGCGCGAACTACGCTTTCCAGACGGCCACTTCGACCACGTCGTCGTGTGCTTCGTCCTGGAGCACCTGCCGGACCCGGGGCGCGCCCTGACCGCCCTGCTGCGGGTGTTGCGCCCGGGCGGCACGGTCACCGTGATCGAGGGCGACCACGGCTCCGCGCTCTTCCATCCCGACAGCCACCACGCACGCGTGGCGATCGACGCGCAGGTCCGCCTCCAGGCGGCGGCGGGCGGTGACGCGCTGGTCGGGCGCCGCCTCCAGCCGCTGCTGTCGGCGGCCGGGTACGACGACGTCGTCGTCCGCCCACGCACGGTGTACGCCGACCGGACACGGCCGGCGCTCGTGGAGGGGGGATCGCCGACCTGTACCGCACGGCGAGCGGCGAGGGCACGTTCCACTACACGTTCTTCAGGGCGACGGCCGTACGTCCTGGCCCTCCTGGCCCTCCTGGCCCCGGTCCCGGTCCCGCAGGCGGGCGGCCCGCGTCCGCAGATAGCGGGCCTCCGGGACGCTGAGCGTGCGGGCGGCGGCCGCCTGGTAGGCCGCCAGGGCGCCCTCGGTGTCACCCGACCGCTCCAGCAGGTGCGCGCGGACGGCGTCCAGGCGATGGTTGCCCGGAAGCCGGCCGGCCGACTGCTCCTCCAGGGCGGCGAGTTCGGCGAGCCCGGCCTCGGGCCCGTGCACCATGGCGAGGGCCACCACGCGGCTCAGCTCGGCCATGGGGTCGGGCTCCGGGGCGCGGCGCAGCAGCAGGTCGTAGAGCGCCAGGATCTGGGGCCAGTCGGTGTCCTCCGGCCGCTCCGCCTCGTCGTGCAGCGCGGCGATGGCCGCCTGGAGCTGGTACGCCCCGGCCGGCCCCTCCGCCAGGGCCTCCTCGACCAGGGCGGTGCCCTCGCGGATGGCGTCCCGGTCCCAGAGGGCGCGGTCCTGCTCGTCCAGCGGGATCAGCTCCCCGTGCGGCCCGGTGCGCGCCGCGCTGCGGGCCTCGGTGAGCAGCATGAGCGCCAGGAGTCCGGTCACGGCGCCCTCCCGGGGCAGCAGGCGGCGCACCGCGCGGGTGAGGCGGATGGCCTCGCGGGCGAGGTCGGCGCGGCGGAGTTCGCGACCGGAGGTCGCCGTATAGCCCTCGTTGAAGATCAGGTACAGCACCTGGAGGACGGCCGCGAGCCGCTGGTCACGGTCCTCCGGCCGGGGCGGGCGGAAGGGCACCCCCTTGATCCTCTGCTTGGCCCTGCTGATCCGCTGGGCCATGGTCGCCTCCGGGACCAGGTGGGCGCGGGCGATCTCGGCCGTCGTCAGGCCGCCCACCGCGCGCAGCGTCAGCGCGATCTGGGCGGCCGCCGTCAGGTCGGGGTGGCAGCACAGGAACAGGAGCGTGAGCGTGTCGTCCTCGGACGGCGCCCGGCCCTGCCCGGGCGCGTCGCCTTCCCCGGGCGGGGGCGCGGTGAACGCGTCGCGGGGCGCGAGCGCCGCCTCCGCCTCCTCGCGCCTGCGCCGCGCCTCGTCGGCCCGGAGCTGGTCCATCAGCTTGCGCGAGGCCACCCGGATGAGCCAGCCACGCGGGTTGTCCGGCACCCCGTCGCGGGGCCACTGGCGGGCGGCGGCGAGCAGGGCTTCCTGTACGGCGTCCTCGGCGGGATCGAAGTGCCCGTACCGGCGTACGAGCGCGCCGAGGACCTGCGGGGCGTGGTGCCGCAGCAGGTCCTCGACGTCGTGGTTCACGGTGCCTCAGCAGATGTCGGTGCCGTTCTCCATGATGGGCCGGATGACGACGGGGTACTCGGGCGCGCCCTCGGGCTGCGGGCAGCGGGCGACGCGCGCCGCGATCTCGGTGACCCGGTCGAGGCTGGCGCAGTCGAGCACCCAGTACCCGGCGAGCACCTCCTTCGTCTCCCCGTACGGCCCGTCGGTGATCACCGGCCGGCCGTCCTCGCCCAGGCTGACGAGACGGGTCTGGCGCGGCTCGGCGAGCCCCTGGCCGTCGACGAACTCACCCGACTCGGCGAGGTCGTCGTTGATCTCCTGCATGAACGCGAACATCGCCTGGATCTCCTTCTCGCTCCAGGCGGGGCTGTGCGCGGAGGCCTTGCCGCTCATCGCGTCGTAGTCGGCCTGCGTGCCCTGCACCATCACCAGGTACTTCATGATGCCGGTCCTTTCATGGGGTGCCTCGGATGCCTCGGAGGCTCATGGATGACGTTCACATGGGACGTCGGACCCGGCGACCCGTTCTCGACACAGTGCGGCGGTCCCGGCGAGAAAAGCCTCACAGAAACACATCGGGCACGGTGAGCAACTGCCCTTCTTGGCCGCGTTTGTCGCTCGACGCGAATGCGGGGCGCGCCCGAAGAAGGGGTATTGCCCCTCCACGCCGCCCGAACCGGTCATACGATCATCGCCGGTCGTGGTGTGCGAGGTTGTCGTGCTCCTCAGCGGCCGCTTTCGCGTTCCACCGCTCGGCCGCCGGACCCAGTCTCCGCCAGACCTACTCTTCGCCCACTCTCCGTCAGACCACTCCGCCAGACCCAGCCTCCAGACCTTTCCGACCAAAAGGGCTCCTGTGAAGATCCGCCGTGTCCTCGCGACGGCTGTCGTCGCCGCCGTCACCACGCCCGCCGTACTGCTCTCCGTCACGCCCGCGTACGCCGAGGTGCCGCCGCCCGTCGGCAGGTCCCTCGCGGGCGACGCCGCCAAGCCCTCCCTCAAGGAGCTGGAGAAGGCGGCCGCCGAGGCGCAGAAGGCGTACGACGCCGCCGTCGCCGAGGAGGTCGCGGCCCTCCAGGCGCTCATCGACGAGCAGTCCGACGAGGCACCCCTCGCCGTGGCGGCCGCCGCGGCGGCCAAGGAGGCGAAAGCCGCGGCCACCGCCAAGGAGGCCGCGGACAAGGCGCTCGCCGACGCGCAGACCGCCCTGAAGGAGCTGCCCGCGACCGCCACGGAGGCGGAGCGGGCGCAGGCGGAGAAGGACGTCGCCGACGCGCAGGTCGCCGCCGAGGCCGCCGCCAAGGCCAAGGACGCCGCCGACGCCAAGGCGGAGGCTGCCGACACGGCGCGGGACGACGCGCTGGTCGCCGCGTCCCGGCGCATCCACCTGGCCCGCCAGGCGAAGGCCAAGGCCCTCGCCGCCAAGGAGGCCGCCGACAAGGCGCTCGCCGGGGCGCGCGAGGAGGCGGAGGCGGGCGCGTGCGTCGCCGAGGACCGGCTCACCGTCACCGCGACCGGCCTGCCCGCGAAGGTCACCGCCGGTACGACGGTCGACTTCACGGTCCGCGTCACCAACGGCACCGACCGGACCCTCGACGAGGTCTGGCCGTACGTAGAGGTCGAGGCGGGCGGCGACCCGCTGGACGTCCAGTGGTCCACGGCCGCCTCCCCGGCCTGGCAGGACGTGGACGCCGACCACTACGCGGGCGCCGTCGACAAGCTCGCGCCCGGCGCCCACGCCGACGTCAAACTGCGCCTGAAGACCGACGCCAAGACGCCGGCCGGCCCCGGGGTCGCCTCCCTCGCCGCCGACTACGCCAACGACGACAAGTCGTGCGGCGGGACTCCCGAGTTCTACGAGTACGCCTTCGACGTCGTCGCCGCGGCCGCCACCCCGGGCCCGACCACCACCCCCACCGCCACGCCCGACCCGCAGCCCCAGGGCACGACGTCGCCCCTCCCGGTCACCACGACCCCCTCGCCCGGCACCCTCGCCGCCACCGGCGCCTCCTCCGCCACGCCCCTCGCCCTGGCGGCGGGCGCGGCCGTGGCACTGGGCGCGGGCACGCTCTTCGCCGCCCGCCGCCGGAAGGCCGGCACGGAGCGCTGACGTACCCCGAGGGGCCGGCCCGACCCCGGTCCGGCCCCTCTTCCCTCATGGGAATCCGGCGCGACATCCTGGATGTGTCCGCCGGATCGAAGGACGTACGCCATGCCCGAGCTGCCGGACGTCGAGGGCTTCCGGAAGGTGCTGGAATCCTGCGCGAAGGGCAGGATCATCGAGCGCGTCGACGTGCGCGACGCGGGCGTACTGCACGGGGTGAGCACGCGGCGGCTGCGCGACGCGCTGGAGGGCCGGCGGTTCACGGCGGCGGAGCGGCACGGTAAGTGGCTGCTCGCCCGCACCGACGGCGGTCCCACCCTCATGCTGCACTTCGGCATGACCGGGCTTCTGGTCTGCGGCCACCCCGACGACGCGGCGGAGGCCCACGACCGCGTCCTGTTCACCGTGGGCGGCGACCGGCAGCTCCGCTACCGCGACCAGCGCAAGCTCCAGGGCCTCTGGCTGGCCCCCGACGACGCCGCCGTCGAACGGCTGCTGGACCGCCAGGGCCCCGACGCCATGGCGGTGGACCGTACGGAGTTCGAGGCCGCGCTCTCGGCCCGCCACGGCCGCGTCAAGACCGTCCTCACCGACCAGTCCGTCCTGGCCGGACTCGGCAATCTGCTCGCCGACGAGATCCTGTGGCGCGCCGGGCTGCGCCCCACCTGCCGGGCGAACGACCTCACCGAGTCCGAACGCCGCCGCCTGTACACCCACATGCGGCGCACCCTCCGCTCCGCGGTCACCGTCGGCCGCGTCCCCCCACGCGCCTCCTGGCTCACCGGCCACCGCGACGACCCCACCCCGACCTGCCCCCGCTGCCACGGCCCCCTGCACCGCTCCCGCCTGGCGAGCCGCTCCACGGTGTGGTGCCCCCACTGCCAACCCGACGAGTCGTGAGCCCCGGCGCCCCCGAAGGCCACCCCGGGCCCCTGCCCTCCTGCTCCCATGCAAAGCCAGAGGGCCGGACCACTTCCGTGGTCCGGCCCTCTGGGCTGGCGGAGGATACGAGATTCGAACTCGTGAGGGGTTGCCCCCAACACGCTTTCCAAGCGTGCGCCCTAGGCCTCTAGGCGAATCCTCCGCCGCAAACAATACAAGACGTTGAGGAGTGCTCGCGAACCCGTTCCCGCCGGCGACCTCCGAGGGCGGCTGAGGGGGGCGGCGGGGGCCGGGGGGTGACTCCGGGGGGCCGTGGGATCGGGTAGGCTGGGCGCAGCCCCTCACGTGGCGCTATCTGACTGAACTCCCCCAGGGCCGGAAGGCAGCAAGGGTAGGTCGGCTCTGGCGGGTGCGTGGGGGGCGCTTGCGTTGGCGGGGACAGGGCCGGTGGGCCGGGCCGATTGTCGGTGGGGCCCGATATCGTCGTAAGGGTGTCGTCCCTTGCGCTGTACCGCCGCTATCGTCCCGAGTCCTTCGCCGAGGTCATCGGGCAGGAGCATGTCACCGACCCGTTGCAGCAGGCCCTGCGGAACAACCGGGTCAATCACGCGTACCTGTTCAGCGGGCCGCGCGGGTGTGGGAAGACGACCAGTGCCCGGATCCTGGCGCGGTGCCTGAACTGTGAGCAGGGTCCCACGCCCACACCGTGCGGGGAGTGCCAGTCGTGCCGGGACCTGGCGCGCAACGGGCCGGGGTCGATCGACGTCATCGAGATCGACGCCGCGTCGCACGGTGGCGTGGACGACGCCCGTGAGCTGCGCGAAAAGGCGTTCTTCGGGCCGGCGAGCAGCCGGTACAAGATCTACATCATCGACGAGGCCCACATGGTCACCTCGGCGGGCTTCAACGCCCTGCTGAAGGTGGTCGAGGAGCCGCCGGAGCACCTGAAGTTCATCTTCGCGACGACCGAGCCCGAGAAGGTCATCGGGACCATCCGGTCACGTACGCACCACTATCCGTTCCGGCTCGTGCCGCCCGGGACGCTGCGGGACTACCTGGCCGAGGTGTGCGGCAAGGAGCAGATCCACGTCGAGGAAGGCGTGCTGCCGCTCGTCGTGCGGGCCGGCGCCGGGTCGGTGCGTGACTCGATGTCCGTGATGGACCAGTTGCTGGCCGGCGCCGCCGAGGACGGTGTGACATACGCCATGGCCACGGCGCTCCTCGGCTATACGGACGGCTCGCTGCTCGACTCCGTGGTGGACGCCTTCGCCGCCGGCGACGGGGCCGCCGCGTTCGAGGTCGTCGACCGGGTCATTGAGGGCGGCAACGACCCCCGACGGTTCGTGGCCGACCTGCTGGAGCGGCTGCGCGACCTGGTGATCCTGGCCGCGGTGCCGGACGCCGCCGAGAAGGGGCTCATCGACGCGCCCGCCGACGTGGTCGAGCGGATGGCGGCCCAGGCGTCCGTGTTCGGCGCCGCCGAGCTCAGCAGGGCCGCCGACATCGTGAACACCGGGCTCACCGAGATGCGCGGGGCGACCTCGCCGCGCCTCCAGCTCGAACTGATCTGCGCGCGCGTGCTGCTGCCCGCCGCGTTCACCGACGAGCGTTCGCTGCTGGCCCGGCTGGACCGGCTGGAGCGGGGCTCGGTGGTCCAGGGCGCCGCGTTCCAGGCCACGGGCCCGGGCCCCGCCATGGGGTACGTACCCGGGCCCGAGGCCCACGCCCAGGTGCCGCCGGTCGTGCCGGGCGATGGACCCGCCGCCGCCCGCGCGGCGGTGCGGGGGCCGGGGGACGCCGCCCCGGCGCCGCAGCCCGGGCCCGCCGCCCCGGCGCCCGCCCGGACCGCGCCCCCCGCCCCGCCCGCGGAACCGGCTCCGGCGCCGTCGGCCACACCGCCCGCCGCCCAGCCCGCCGCGTCCCGGCCCGGGGCGTGGCCGTCCGCCGCCGCGCCCGGGTCCCAGGAGCCGGCCGGTCGGCCGGGCGCCTGGCCCTCCTCCGCGTCCGCGCGGCCCGCCGCCCCGGCACCCCAGCCGGAGCCGTCGGCGCCCGCGCCCACAGGCGCCCCCGCCCCGGCCCCTGCCGCCGTTCCCGCTCCCGGTATGGCCCAGGGCGCCGCCCAGGTGCGGAACATGTGGCCCGACATCCTGGAGGCGGTCAAGAACCGCCGCCGCTTCACCTGGATCCTGCTCAGCCAGAACGCCCAGGTCGCCGGCTTCGACGGCACCACCCTCCAGTTGGGCTTCCTCAATGCCGGCGCCCGGGACAACTTCGCGAGCAGCGGCAGCGAGGACGTCCTGAAGCAGGCACTCGCCGAGCAGTTCAACGTCCAGTGGAAGATCGAGGCGATCGTCGACCCGTCGGGCGGCTCCGCGCCCCCGCCCCAGTCCGGCGGCGGAGGCGGCGGTTTCACGGGCGGCAGCGGCGGCAGCGGTGGCGGAGGCTATGGCGGCGGACGCCCGGCCCAGCCGCCCGCGCCCGGCCCGCAGGCCGCCCCCCGCCCCGTACAGCAGACGCCGCAGGCCCCGGCGCCCCGGCCGGCCCCGGCCCCGGCTTCCGGGCCGCCCGCCACGGAGCCCCCGAGGGCGCCCGCCGCCCGGCAGCCGGTCAGGCCCGAGGACGACATGCCGGAGGACGACGATCCCGACCTCGTCGACTCGGCGCTCTCCGGCCATGAGCTGATCGTGCGCGAGCTCGGGGCGACGGTGGTGGAGGAATATACGAACGAGTAGCGGGGGCGTCCTCGGTGGCCCGCACAAAGATCGCCCCGCTCCGCGGGCTACCCTGGCTGGCGTGAAGGTCCTCGTCATCGGCGGCGGCGCCCGCGAACACGCCCTGTGCCGCTCTCTCTCCCTCGATCCCGACGTCACCGCTCTGCACTGCGCGCCCGGCAACGCCGGAATCGCGGAGGTCGCCGAGCTCCACCAGGTCGACGCCCTCGACGGCGCGGCCGTGGCCCGCCTGGCCACCGGCCTGGAGGCCGACCTGGTCGTCGTCGGCCCGGAGGCACCGCTCGTCGCCGGGGTCGCCGACGCCGTACGGGCGGCCGGCATCCCCTGCTTCGGCCCCTCCGAGGAGGCCGCGCGGCTGGAGGGCTCCAAGGCGTTCGCCAAGGACGTGATGGCCGCCGCCGGCGTCCCCACGGCCCGCTCGTACGTCTGCACCACCCACGACGAGATCGACGAGGCGCTCGACGCCTTCGGCGCCCCGTACGTCGTCAAGGACGACGGCCTGGCGGCCGGCAAGGGCGTCGTCGTCACCAGTGACATCGAGCAGGCCCGCGCCCACGCCCGCTCCTGCGAGCGCGTGGTCATCGAGGAGTACCTGGACGGCCCCGAGGTCTCCCTCTTCGCGATCACCGACGGCACGACCGTGCTGCCGCTCACCCCCGCCCAGGACTTCAAGCGCGCGCTCGACGGCGACGAGGGCCCCAACACCGGCGGCATGGGCGCGTACTCGCCGCTCCCGTGGGCCGACCCCAAACTGGTCGACGAGGTCATGGCGACCGTACTCCAGCCGACCGTCGACGAGCTGCGCCGCCGTGGCACGCCCTTCCAGGGACTGCTGTACGCGGGCCTCGCGATCACCTCGCGGGGCGTGCGGGTCATCGAGTTCAACGCGCGCTTCGGCGACCCCGAGACCCAGGTGGTCCTGGCCCGCCTGAGGACGCCGCTCGCGCGGGTCCTGCTGCACGCCGCCAACGGCACCCTCGACAGCGAGCCGCCGCTGAACTGGCGTGACGACGCCGCCGTCACCGTGGTGGTCGCCTCGCACAACTACCCCGGCACGCCGCGCACCGGTGACCCGATCGAGGGCCTGGACGAGGTCGCGGCGAAGGACGCGCCCCACGCGTACGTCCTGCACGCCGGTACCAGGCGGGACGGTGACGCCGTCGTCAGCGCGGGCGGGCGCGTCCTGTCCGTCACCGCGACCGGCAAGGACCTCGCCGAGGCCCGGGAGCGGGCGTACGCGGCGGTCGGACGTATCCGGCTTGACGGCTCTCAGCACCGTACGGACATCGCGCGCAAGGCCGCCGGGGCGTGAAACCCGGGCGATCGCGCGAGTGAACCGCGCGGTTCGCCGGACCGTCTTCACCTTTGCCCAAAGCCATTCCATCGAGTGACGGCTGACCCATCCGGATGACGCCTGCCGATGCCCCAACTAGGGTGCCGCGCAAGCGTTCCGGCACTTGGCCCACCGGCATTGCGATGTCAGTGGCGGGTGCCACAGTGGGGGAGTGACCAACACCGCCGCGAGGCAGTCCGCCACAGGGCAGAAGGGGGTGACGTACGGCCGTGTCCGATTCCGGTACTCGTTTCGGAATGGGTGAGGAGCTGGGCGCACGGGCCGCGCATGCCCGGGCCCTGGCCGTGCTGCGGGTGCGCGGCAGGGCGCTGGCCGTGGCGCTGCTGCCCGCCGCGCTCGCCGTCGTACTGCTGGCCGGTGGCGCCACGGGCCATCTGTCCGGCGCCGGCTGGGACGCCGCCCGCTGGGTGGTGTCCGTGCTCGCGGTCGTCGTGCTGCTGGCGGCCGCCGCGGTCGGCACCGTGATCGCGCGGGCCCGCCCGGCGCTCACCCCGACGGTCGAGATCCCCCGGGAGTCGGCCCCCGACCTGTACCGGATGGTGCAGGACCTGGCGGGGCGGCTCGATGTGCCGGTGCCGTCCGGGATAGCGCTGACGCCGGACTGCGACAGTTGGCTCGAGGACCGTACGCACCCGGCGCACGGCATACCGGGCGTGCCCGGCGTGCACCGCTCCGACACCCCGCCCGTCCTGGTCATAGGGTCACCGTTCCTCTGGTGGATGCGGGTCGCCGAGCTGCGGGCGGTGCTGGCGCCGGTCGTCGCCGGTACGGGACCGTCCGCGCACCCCGACATAGCGGCGGCCCGCCGTTTCGTCCGGGGCCTGGACGCGGCGGTCGCGGTGGCGGACCGGCCGGGGCTCGATCCGGTACGGCGCCTGGGGGCGCGCCTGGTCGGCGTGGTGGTGCGGGTGCTGCTGCGCAACTGCCGGGTGCACGCGGCCGAGATGGAGCGGGGCGTGGCGGCGGCCGCGTCGGAGCGTGCACAGGCTGTGGATTACGGTCTGCGGATCGTCGCCCAGGAGCAGGTCGGGCTGGCGTACGCGGGCTGGGACCGGCTGCTGACCCGGGTCGCCCTGCCCGCCTGGCGCATGGGCCGCTGGCCCTCCCGGCTGGACGCGGGCGTCGTCTCGGCGCTGACCGAACTGTCGCGCCGCGACCGGCTGGCGGAAGGGTTCGCCTCCCGGCTGGGTGAGCGGCCCGCGTGCGACCTGCTGGAGGAGCCCGGGCTCGTCGACGAGGCCACCTCGCTGCTCGCCGCGCGCCTCTTCCACGGCGGGCCGGCGGAGGCGGGCCCCGGCTGGGCCCCGGTGGACTGGCAGCAGTACCCGGACGAGGTCGTCGACCGCAAATGGCGTACGGAGGCGGCCCGCCTCCACCGGGTCCTCGACCGCCTCGGCGTCGACCCGGACGCGGACGCGACGCTGGCCCGGGTGATGGACCACCTGGCCACCGCCCACACCGGCGAGACGCTCGCCGCCGCCATCACCGCCGAACTCTCCCGCGAGGCCACCACCGGCCCGCCGACGCCCGCCCCGGCTCCCGCACCCGCCGCGACCCCCGCACCCGGCCCGGCTCCCGCCACGGCCGACGCCCCGGACCCCGGCGCGCCCAGCTCCGCCGGTGCGGCACCCGCCCCCGACCCGGCCCCCGACCCGGCCCCCGAGCCGGCCCCCGAGCCGGCCCCCGAGCCGGACACGGCCCGCACCCCTGCCCCGGAAGCCCCGGAAGCCCCCGCGCCCACGCCCCCGGCCACCCCCACCCCCGCGCCCCCGCAGCCCCCCGTACCGTCAGCCACCCCCGCCCCAAGCCCCACCCCCGCCCCCGCCCCAACCCCAAGCCCAACCCCCGCCACCCCGACCGCCCCCACCACCCCGACCGCCCCCATCCCGCCCACCCCACCACGCCCCATATCCGTCCCCGGCGATCTGGACCATGCCGCGTGGGGGCCCGGGGGCGACGCGCTGCCGTTGTTCCCGTTGCAGCCGCCGCGCAGTGGGCGGGAGCTGCTGGCGGACCACGTGACCGCCATGGTCTGCTGCGCGGCCGTCGACACGGCGGGTGCCGCGCCCGGGCTGGACTGGCTCGACGGGCCGACCCTCCTGGTGGGCGGAAAGCGCCACCCCGACCTCGCCGCCCGGGTGCTGAGCCTCATAGAGGACGCCGATCCGGAGCCCCTCCGCTCCTGGCTGGCGACCGTCGGCGTGCGTCCCGAGAAGCCCGTACGCCTCGTCTGACCGATGTGGGACGGACGCGCGACCGGCGCGCCGAAACCGGAATGCCACGTTCCGTTCTCGCCAATTAACGACGAACGGTGACGGAGTGAGTGCGTTATGTGATGTGCTGGAGACCGGCACTGACAGTCGCGGGGGAATCGAGGGAGGGGCGCACATGGGGGCGGAACAGATTCGGCGGTGGGAATCGGGAGCCCTCGCCCATGCCGTCACGGACCCGTTCGGCCAGGGACCGCTGCCCTGGCTCCGCGGCAGCGAGCAGTACTTCGGCGACACCGGCCAGGTCGTCCCCTGGTACGCCGACCCCGCCCTCGCACGCGGCGGCCACGGCGGACCGCGCTCCGCCGACGACGTACGCCGGCAGATCAAGGGCTTCGCCTCCACCGGCGCGGTCGCCCCCGGCGAGGCGATCGACTTCCACATCACCGTGGACCCGCCCCAGCAGTTCTCGGTCGACATCTATCGGATCGGGCACTACGCGGGCGACGGCGCCGCCAAGATCACCACCAGCCCGCGCCTTTCCGGCATCGTCCAGCCGCCCCCGCTCACCGCCGACCGGACGGTCTCCTGCCACCACTGGTGGCTCTCCTGGCGGCTCCAGGTGCCGTCCTACTGGTCGATCGGCGCGTACGTGGCGGTCCTCACCACCCTCGACGGCTACCGCTCCCACATCCCCTTCACCGTCCGCGACAGCCACCCCGCCGACCTGCTCCTGCTCCTCCCGGACATCACCTGGCAGGCGTACAACCTCTATCCGGAGGACGGCCGCACCGGGGCCAGCCTCTACCACGCCTGGGACGAGGACGGCCGCCTGCTCGGCGAGGAGGACGCCGCCACCACCGTCTCCTTCGACCGCCCCTACGCGGGCGCGGGGCTGCCGCTCCACGTCGGCCACGCCTACGACTTCATCCGCTGGGCGGAGCGGTACGGCTACGACCTCGCCTACGCCGACGCGCGCGACCTGCACGCCGGCCGCATCGACCCGACCCGGTACCGGGGCCTGGTCTTCCCCGGCCACGACGAGTACTGGTCGGTGCCCATGCGCCGCACCGTGGAGCAGGCCCGCGACCAGGGCACCTCGCTGGTGTTCCTGTCCGCCAACACCATGTACTGGCAGGTCGAGCTGGCGCCCTCGCCCTCCGGCGTCCCGGACCGGCTCCTCACCTGCCGAAAACGCCGGGGCCCGGGCAAGCCCGCCCTGTGGCGCGAGATCGACCGGCCCGAGCAGCAGCTCCTCGGCATCCAGTACGCGGGCCGGGTCCCGGAACCGCACCCGATGGTCGTCCGCAACGCCGAGCACTGGCTCTGGGACGCCACGGGCGCCGGCGAGGGCGACGAACTGCCCGGCCTGGTCGCCGGCGAGGCCGACCGGTACTTCCCGCGCACCGCCCTCCCCGAGCACCGGCGCCGCATCCTGCTCGCCCACTCCCCCTACCGGGACGGCGAGAACAACGTGCGCCACCAGGAGACCTCCCTGTACCGGGCCCCCTCCGGCGCCCTGGTGTTCGCCTCGGGCACGTTCGCCTGGTCACCGGCCCTGGACCGGCCGGGTCATGTCGACCTCCGTATCCAGCGCGCCACGGCCAACCTCCTGGACCGCATCTGCAAACGGGACTAGAACCCCCCTGAAAGGCTCATCCCGAAGATCCTTCCTGAAGATCCCGCGCGCCCCACACGTTCCGCGAGACCCCTGGCCAAAGCCCCGGCTCCCGCATGCGGGAGAATCGGAGTCGATTGGACAGAACCACGGGGAGGAACCGTGTCCGGATTCGTCGAAAAGCCCGAGCCCGTCGAGGTCCCGGGCCTGGTGCATCTGCACACCGGCAAGGTGCGCGACCTGTACCAGAACGAGGCGGGCGAGCTCGTCATGGTCGCCAGTGACCGCATCTCCGCCTACGACTGGGTGCTGCCCACCGAGATCCCGGACAAGGGCCGTGTCCTCACCCAGCTCTCGCTCTGGTGGTTCGACCGGCTCGCCGATCTCATCCCCAACCACGTCATCTCCACCGAGCTGCCCGCCGGCGCCCCCGCCGACTGGGCGGGCCGCACCCTGATCTGCCGGTCGCTGCGCATGGTCCCGGTCGAGTGCGTGGCCCGCGGCTACCTCACCGGCTCCGGCCTCGCCGAGTACAACGAGTCCCGTACGGTCTGCGGCCTCGCCCTCCCCGAAGGCCTCACCGACGGCTCCGAGCTGCCCGCGCCGATCTTCACCCCCGCCACCAAGGCGGCCGTCGGCGACCACGACGAGAACGTGTCGTACGAGGAGGTCGCCCGCCAGGTCGGCCCGGAGACCGCCGCCCAGCTCCGCCAGTCGACCCTCGCGATCTACTCCCGCGCCCGGGACATCGCCCGCGACCGGGGCATCATCCTCGCGGACACCAAGTTCGAGTTCGGCCACGACGGCGACGGCCTGGTCCTCGCCGACGAGGTGCTGACGCCGGACTCCTCGCGCTTCTGGCCGGCCGACGCCTGGGAGCCGGGCCACGCCCAGCCGTCGTACGACAAGCAGTACGTCCGCGACTGGCTGACCTCGCCGGCCTCGGGCTGGGACCGCACGAGCGAGCAGCCGCCCCCGCCCCTCCCGCAACAGGTCGTGGACGCGACCCGGGCGAAGTACCTGGAGGCGTACGAGCTGCTGACCGGCCACGCCTGGCAGTAGGCGCGGTGAACGCGGAAGCCCCCCGGCCGACCGGCCGGGGGGCTTCCATCTGAGCGGACGACGAGGCTCGAACTCGCGACCTCAACCTTGGCAAGGTTGCGCTCTACCAACTGAGCTACGTCCGCATGCGCCGTAGCGCGAGACCACTATACCCAACCTCGCTCCCGCGCGAGACGTGCCGCCGCATGACGGTTCTCGGCGCCCAGCTTCGAGGCGGCCGACGACAGGTAGTTCCGTACCGTCCCGGGCGACAGGGACGCCCGCTCGGCGATCTCCGCGATCGGCGCCCCGTCCATCGCCAGCTCCAGCACCTCCGCCTCCCGGGCGGTCAGCGGGGAGTCCCCGGCGGAGATGGCGTCGGCGGCCAACTCGGGGTCGACGTAACGGTTTCCGGCGTGCACGGTACGGATGATCTCGGCGAGCCGCTGGGCGCTGACGGTCTTCGGTACGAAGCCCCGCACGCCCGCCGCGAGGGCCCGCTTCAGGTGCCCGGGACGCCCGTGCCCGGTCACGATCATGGTCCGGCACCCGGGGAGCTCGGCCCGCAGCGATGTGGCGACCTTCACACCGTCCGCGCCCGGCATCTGGAGGTCCAGCACCGCGACGTCCGGCAGGTGCGCCCGGGCCATGGCGAGCGCCTCGGGCCCGGACGCCGCCTCGGCGACGACCACGAGATCGTCCTCCAGCCCGAGCAGGGCGGCCAGGGCGCCCCGTATCAGGTGCTCGTCATCGGCCAGCAGTACGCGTACGGGGGCGGTCACCGCGCCCCCTCCCGCACCGAGGCAGCCCCCTCCGGCACCGGGGGCCCCTCCTCCGGCACCGAGGCCCCCACCGGCACCCGTGCCGTCACCCGGAACCGCCCGCCGCTCACCCGCCGGGCCTCCAGCGTCCCGTCCAGCGCCGCCAGCCGCTCCCGCAGCCCGGCCAGGCCCGACCCGGTCCCAGGACCCGATCCGGCCCCGGCGGAAGAACCACCGTCCACCCCGTCGTTCTCCACCACCAGCACCACGCACCTCTCCTCCGCGCCAACCGCTCCCGACCCCGGCCCCGCTCCCGACCCCGACCCCGGCCCCGCTCCCGGCACCGACACCGACACCGTGCACCGCCGGGCGTCCCCGTGCCGCAGCACGTTCGTCGTCCCCTCCCGCACCACCCAGGCGAGCGCCGACTGGACCCGCGCCGGCAGCTCCGCCTCCGCCGACGCCTCCGCCACGTCCACCGTGCACGCGATCCCGGCCGCCGCCAGCACGCTCCGCGCGCCCTCCAGCTCCGTGTGCAGATCGGCCTCCCGGTAACCCCGCACCACGTCCCGCACCTCCCGCTGGGACTCCTGGGCGATCCGCTGCACCTCGGCCATCTGTTCCACGGCCGCCTCCGCCTTGCCCCGCCGGGCGAGCTGTACGGCCAGCTCGCTCTTCAGGGCGATCACGGACAGGTTGCGGCCCATCACGTCGTGCAGGTCCCGCCCGAACCGCAGCCGCTCCTCCGCGACCGCGAGCCGCGCCTGGAGCTCGCGCGCCGCGTCCAGCTCCCACACCGCCCGCAGCAGCCACCCCGAGAACCCGCTGGTGAACGCCAGCATCAGCCCGGCGATCAGGAGCCCTACCGCGAACCCGGCCGCCTCGCCCCGGCGCATCCCCAGCGCCAGGCAGAGCAGCCCGAGCCCCGCCCCCGTCGCCAGCACCAGGTACAGCATGTGCCGGACCTTCGCCATGCACAGCACCACCGAGCAGATGCCGAAGCCGAGCGCCCCGATCACCACGGCGCCGGCGGTCCCCGCTTCGTTCAGCGCACCGACCCTGTACAGCACCAGCGCCCCGGCCGCCGCCCCCACCGACAGCGCGCCGTGCGCGGCGATGAGCCGGTAGGGGCGCTCCCGCCGGCCCACGTTCCAGTCCAGCGCCCTCGACGACACCACCCCGCCCAGCACGGCGTGCGCACACGACAGCAACAGCAGCCAGCCGCCCAGCGGCTGCGGCGCACCGGCGAACGCCCGCAGTCCGATCGCGCCGACCTCGATCAGCACGAACGTGTGGAACGACCAACGGGTGTAGAGCTCGACCTTCTCCGGGTTGCTCCGCCGGCTCCACCACCCGGTCAGCTTCATCCCCGTATCCCCCCCGACCCCGTACGTCAGCGCCGTGGTTCCCAGCGGAACCACCGCTGCACAGCAAACACCGAGACAACCGTCCAGGCCAGCGCCGTCAGCGCCGCGCCCACCAGTTCCCTCGCGTCCCCGGCGCCGCCCAGCCAGCCGGCCCGTACCAGCGTCATCACGCCCGACAGAGGCAGCAGTTCGCACACGGAGGCGACCTTCTCCGGGAGTATCTCCAGCGGGACGAACAGGCCGGAGCCGATCGCCGAGATCAGGAACAGCGGCATGGTGGTGATCTGTGCGCTCTCCACGGTCCGGGTGACCGCGGCCGTCGCCCCGGCGAGCGCGATGAGCATCACCACACCCAACAGCACCCCCAGCACCAGGAGTTCCGGCCGCTGCGGTGCCCGGGTGCCGAGGAACACCACGCCGGCCGCCACGATCAGCGTGCTCTGCGCCACCGCGAGCACCAGCGCGGGCAGCGCGGTCCCGGCGAGGATCTCCCGGTCGGACGCCTCGCCCGTGCGCAGCCGCTTGAGCACCAGCTCCTCGCGCCGCGCCACGTACGCCGAGACGAGGTTGAGGTAGACGACGAGGATCAGCATCATCACCACGCCGCCGCTCAGCGCCGCCTCAAGGGCGCTCATCCCGGCCCGTTCGAGGTCGACCCGGTCGAGCGAGGACCGCAGCACCCCCACCATCAGCACGGGCATCAGCAGCGCGGTGAACAGCGCGTACCGGTTCCGTACGAGGAGGGTCAGCTCGGCCCGCCCCAGCGCGCCCATGCGTTCCGCCACCGAGGTCATGTCACATACCCACCGTTTCGTTCCGTGCGTCGTTCCGGACGTCGTTCCGTGCGTCGTTCCGCGCGATGTCGAGGAAGGCCTCCTCCAGGGAGGCGGACCGGGCGTCGAGCCCTTCGAGCCGTACGTCCGTCTCGCGGGCCCACAGCAGCAGTTCGCCGAGGGCGTCCTGGAGCTCGTGGGTACGGATCTCGACCCGCCGGCCCGTCGCCGCGGCCCGCAGTGACAGCGGCAGCCGCCCGGCCGGCACCCCTTCGGGGAGGGCGAAGCGGATGCGGGCCGGCCGCGAGGCCGTCACCTCGGCGGGCGTGCCGGCCGTCACGATCCGCCCCTGGTGCATGATGGCCAGCCGGTCGGCGAGCGACTCGGCCTCCTCCAGGTAGTGCGTGGTGAGCAGCACGGTCGTACCGCCGTCCCGCAGCGCCCGCACCAACTCCCAGGTGTCGCGCCGCCCTTCCGCGTCCAGGCCGGTCGACGGCTCGTCCAGGAACAGCACCTCGGGGCGGCCGAGCAGGGCCAGTGCCAGGTCGAGCCGCCGCTTCTCGCCGCCGGACAGTTGCTTGACGCGCACCCCGGACCGGGCGCCCAGCCCGACCATCTCCAGCGCCTCCCCGGCCGGCCGCGCACCGGTGGTGCAGCCGGCCCACATCCGTACGGTCTCGGCGACCGTGAGGTCGGAGGGGAAACCGCCCTCCTGGAGCATCACGCCGATCCGGGGCCGGACCGCGGCGCGTTCGGCGTACGGGTCGTGGCCGAGGACCCGTACGGTGCCGCCGCTCGGGCGGGCGAGGCCCTCCAGCAGTTCCACGGTGGAGGTCTTGCCGGCGCCGTTGGTGCCGAGCAGGGCGAAGATCTCGCCGCGCGCCACGGAGAAGGTGATGCCCGTCACGGCCTCGAACCCCCCGGCGTAGCGGCGCCGGAGGTCCTCCGCCTCAATCACGTTGGTCATGCCTCAAGGCTTCCGCCACCCGCCGCGCGGGGGCAGGCCGCGCTGTCACCGGTTGTCGATGACAAATGTCATCGGGCGGCGACCCGGTGGCGGAACGCCGAAGGCCCCGGTCGTGATGACCGGGGCCTTCGTACTCTGAGCGGACGACGAGATTCGAACTCGCGACCCTCACCTTGGCAAGGTGATGCTCTACCAACTGAGCCACGTCCGCATTGCTCCCGACCGACTTTCACCGGGCGGTGCGAACACCACTGTACCTGATCCACCGGAGTGGTTGGTAAGCGATGCAGAGCGGGTGACAGGAATCGCACACTGCGCCTTCCCCCTGGAAGGGGGATGTTCTACTACTGAACTACACCCGCACGCTGCGTGAGGTCCGGGGCCTTTCGGCCTCGCCCCTCGGCGTGATCCAGACTCTAGCGGATCACCAGGGGTGTCGCGCAACTCGGTGCTCCGAGGGGGCGCCGGGGTGGGGCGGCGGGGCGTCAGCTCGCCTCGCGGAACGCCTCGTAGACCCGCTTCGGGATCCGGCCGCGGGCCGGGACGTCCATCTTGTTCGACTGCGCCCAGGCGCGGACCGCCGCCGGGTCGGGTTCGAGCGAGGTGTGCTTGTACGAGGCGCGGGACTTGCCGCGGCCGGTTCCGGTACCGCCGCCGACGGACCGCTTGCGGCCGGCCTCCACGTACGGCTCAAGGGCCTTGCGCAGTTTCTTTGCATTGGCGGGGTTGAGGTCGATCTCGTACATCTTGCCGTCGAGGCCGAAGGTGACCGTTTCCGTCGCTTCTCCTCCGTCGATGTCGTCGAAGAGCGTGACCACTACGCGCTGCGCCACGGATATCGGTCCTTTCCCGCGGTGTGCCGCCCTGACCTGCTTGACATGCCTGACGTGACATGTCTGACATGCGGCTATACCGGATTTACGGCTGTTGACGGGCAATGCTGCTTTCCGCTGTATTCCTTTGTACAGCGGATCACATGGCATTGTGAAGCCCAGGCAATTGCATCAGCGTGTCCGGAGGCAATGGCCGGTGGCATTCTTTTCCGGGATTTTTCCTGCTGGATGTCGGCGTGTTCCTGTGTCCATTTGTAGGGTCCTCCAGATGTCTACTCGCGTAGATTTTGGAGACAGGTACGCTGAGGGAACCGCCCACGCAACACACCACCGGGAGTGCCAGTGGCACGCGTCGTAGTCGACGTCATGCTCAAGCCGGAGATCCTCGACCCGCAGGGACAGGCGGTGCAGCGCGCACTGCCCCGCCTCGGTTTCGAGGGGATCGCCGACGTCCGTCAGGGAAAGCGTTTCGAGCTCGATGTGGAGGGGCCGGTCGATGACGCCGCCCTCGCCCGCATCCATGAGATGGCCGAGACGTTCCTCGCCAACACCGTCATCGAGGACTTCGTCGTGAAGGTGGAGTCGTGACCGCTCGGATCGGGGTCGTCACCTTCCCCGGGACGCTCGACGACCGGGACGCGCTGCGCGCGGTCCGGCTGGCGGGTGCGGAGCCCGTCCCGCTCTGGCACCGCGACAAGGACCTCAAGCAGGTCGACGCGGTCGTCCTGCCGGGCGGGTTCTCCTACGGCGACTACCTGCGCGCCGGGGCCATCTCCCGGTTCTCGCCGGTGATGGAAACGATCATCGAGCAGGCCAGGGCCGGAATGCCGGTCCTGGGCATCTGCAACGGCTTCCAGGTGCTGACCGAGTCGCACCTGCTGCCCGGCGCGATGCTGCGCAACAACCACCTGCACTTCATCTGCCGCGACCAGAAGCTGCGGGTGGAGAACGCGGGGACCTCCTGGACCGCCGATTACGCGCAGGACCAGGAGATCCACATCCCGCTGAAGAACATCGACGGCCGGTACGTCGCCGACGAGCGCACGCTCGACGAGCTGGAGGCCGAGGGCCGGGTCGTCTTCCGGTACGTCGACTTCAACCCGAACGGCTCGCTGCGGGACATCGCCGGCATCACCAACGCCGCCGGCAATGTCGTCGGCCTGATGCCGCACCCGGAGCACGCCGTTGAGCCGCTGGTCGGTACGGGCCGTACCGACGGGCTCGGTTTCTTCACCTCGATCCTCAAGAAGCTGGTCAACGTCTGATGAGCCTCGACACCGTCAAGCACGCCACCGAGACCCCCGACGTCGAGCAGCCGTGGGCCGAGCTCGGCCTGAAGAAGGACGAGTACGAGCGCATCCGGGAGATCCTCGGC
Source organism: Streptomyces sp. NPDC031064 (assembly GCF_055570965.1). NCBI lineage: Bacteria > Bacillati > Actinomycetota > Actinomycetes > Kitasatosporales > Streptomycetaceae > Streptomyces > Streptomyces sp. NPDC031064. The sequence continues at coordinate 52,499 of NZ_JBVIGF010000004.1, read as the reverse complement.
CGGCGCCCGACCGGTGCCGAGCTGGCCATGTACTCCGTGATGTGGTCGGAGCACTGCTCGTACAAGAGCAGCAAGGTCCACCTGAAGCAGTTCGGCGAGAAGGCCCCCGAGAACGACGCGATGCTCGTCGGCATCGGCGAGAACGCGGGCGTCGTCGACGTCGGCCAGGGGTACGCGGTGACCTTCAAGGTCGAGTCGCACAACCACCCCTCGTACATCGAGCCCTACCAGGGCGCGGCCACCGGCGTCGGCGGCATCGTCCGCGACATCCTCGCGATGGGCGCCCGCCCGGTCGCGGTCGTCGACCCGCTGCGGTTCGGCGCGGCCGACCACCCCGACACCAAGCGCGTCCTGCCGGGCGTGGTCGCGGGCATCGGCGGCTACGGCAACTGCCTGGGCCTGCCGAACATCGGCGGCGAGGTCGTCTTCGACTCCTGCTACCAGGGCAACCCGCTGGTCAACGCCGGCTGCATCGGCGTGATGAAGCACGAGGACATCCACCTGGCCAAGGCCTCCGGCCCCGGCAACAAGGTCATCCTGTACGGCGCCCGCACGGGCGGCGACGGCATCGGCGGCGTCTCGGTGCTCGCCTCGGAGACCTTCGACGACACAAAGCCGACCAAGCGGCCCGCCGTCCAGGTCGGCGACCCGTTCCAGGAGAAGCTCCTGATCGAGTGCACCCTTGAGATCTTCAAGGAGAAGCTCGTCGCGGGCATCCAGGACCTCGGTGGCGCGGGCCTGTCCTGTGCGACCAGCGAGCTCGCCTCCGCCGGTACCGGCGGTATGCGCGTGGAGCTGGACACCGTGCCGCTGCGTGACGCGTCGCTCTCGCCGGAGGAGATCCTCATGAGCGAGTCGCAGGAGCGCATGTGCGCGATCGTCGAGCCGCAGCACGTCGACCGCTTCATGGAGATCTGCGAGAAGTGGGACGTCATCGCCACCGTCATCGGTGAGGTGACCGACGGCGACCGGCTGGAGATCTTCTGGCACGGCGAGCAGATCGTGGACGTGCCGCCGGGCACGGTCGCCCATGAGGGCCCGACCTACCACCGGCCGTACGAGCGGCCCGCGTGGCAGGACGCCCTCCAGGCCGACGACGCGAACAAACTGCCCCGGCCCACCTCCGGCGAGGAACTGCGCGCGCAGGTCCTCCAACTGGTCGCGCACCCGAACCAGGCCTCCAAGGCGTGGATCACCGACCAGTACGACCGGTTCGTGCAGGGCAACACCGTCCTCGCCCAGCCCGAGGACTCCGGCATGATCCGGATCGACGAGGAGACCAACCTCGGCGTGGCGATCGCGACGGACGGCAACGGCCGGTACGCGAAGCTCGACCCGTACACGGGCGCGCAGCTCGCGCTGGCGGAGTCGTACCGCAATGTCGCCGCCTCCGGTGCCAAGCCGCTCGCCATCTCCGACTGCCTGAACTTCGGTTCGCCCGAGGACCCGGCGGTGATGTGGCAGTTCGCCGAGGCCACGCGCGGTCTGGCGGACGGCTGCCGGCAGCTCGGTACGCCGGTGACCGGCGGCAACGTCTCGCTGTACAACCAGACGGGCGAGGTGGCGATCCACCCGACGCCGGTGGTGGCCGTGCTGGGCGTGATCGACGACGTGAACCGCCGTACGGCCATCGCCTTCGCGGAGGAGGGCCAGCTCCTCTACCTGCTGGGCGACACGCACGAGGAGTTCGGCGGCTCGGCCTGGTCCGAGGTCGTCCACAACCACCTCGGCGGCCTGCCGCCGCGGGTGGACCTGGACCGGGAGAAACTGCTCGGCGAGATCCTGATCGCCGCTTCCCGTGACGGCATGATCGACGCCGCCCACGACCTGTCGGACGGCGGTCTCGTCCAGGCGGTCGTCGAGTCCTGCCTGCGCGGCGGGAAGGGCGCGCGCCTGGTCGTCCCGGACGGTCTGGACGCCTTCACGTTCCTGTTCAGCGAGTCGGCCGGCCGTGCGGTCGTGTCCGTCCCGCGCAGCGAGGAGCTCCGCTTCACCGACATGTGCGGCGCGCGGGGCCTGCCCGCGACGCGGATCGGTGTGGTGGACGGCGACGAGATCGACGTGCAGGGCGAGTTCAGCGTCGCGCTGAGCGAGCTGCGTACGGCGCACGAGGCGACCATCCCGGGTCTGCTCGCCTGACCCGACCCCGCTGAGAGAGCCCCTGTCCGGACCCGGTGGTCCGGGCGGGGGCTCTTTTGTGCTTCCTCGCTTGCACGTAATTACGTAACTACGTATTCTCTAGGTCATGGAGCTGGAGGAGCGCGTCGCGGAGCTCGAGCGGCGCATGGCGGCGCTGGAGAGCGGCGACCGTGCCGTACCGCCCGTCTGGGAGGGCGACTTCTGGGCCCTGGAAGGGCTCAAGGCGCAGCTCGCCCAGGCGGGCGTGCCCGACGGCGGGGTGCTGTTCACCGGAGCCGTGCGGCTGCCGACGGGGGAGCAGTACGAGTGGCAGTACGGCGTCCTCACCGACGAGCAGTTGGACGGCGACTGGACGGAGGCCGCCGAGTCCTTCGCGGCGCTCGGCCACCCCGTCCGGCTCCGGCTCCTGCGCGAGATCGTCGGCGGCCGGCGCACCGCCGCGGAGCTGGCCGCGCTGGAGGAGATCGGCACGACCGGCCAGATCTACCACCACCTGCGCCAACTGACCGGCGCGGGCTGGCTCCACACCGCCGGGCGTGGCCGCTACGAGGTCCCGGCGGGGCGCGTGGTGCCGCTGCTGGTGGCCCTGGCCGCCGCCCGGCCGGAGGGCTCGTAAAGCCGTAGGGCCGTAACGCCGTAAAACCGCAACCGAACACGGGGGAACAGCATGTCCATGCGCAAGACCGCGGCGATACTCGTCCGCGTCCTGTGGTCGCTCTTCATCGTCCAGGCGCTCGCCTCGCCCTTCGTCGACCTGCCGTACGACTACTGGGTCGGCTGGCTTCCCGCCCTGGCCGCCGTCGCCATCCGCATCGCGCTGAACCGCACGGAGGAGCGCCGTATCGCCGCCGCCCCCACCGCCGACGGCGGCGGCGGTGGCGCACGCGACGCGGTCGAGGTGGACCCGCCGGTCGCCGGCACCTGGTCCGCCCTGAACAGCCCGGCGGACAAGGTGCCGAGCCACGGCACCCACTTCCTGGCCCAGACGTACGCCATCGACATCGTGGCCGAGTCGGAGACGCGCCCTAGGCCGTCCTTCGCCCCGCTGTGGCCCGTCGTGCTGCGCAACGGCGACTTCCCCGCCTTCGGCGCCCCGCTCCTCGCGGTCGCGGACGCGACGGTGGTGCACGCCGAGGACCGCCAACGCGACCACCTCAGCCGCAACTCGCTGCCCGCGCTGCCGTACTTCCTGCTGGTGGAGGGCCTGTTCCGGTCACTGGGCGGGCCGCGCCGCATCCTCGGCAACCACATCGTGCTGGACCTCGGCGACGGTACGTACGCGATGTACGCCCACCTCCGGCGCGGCTCGCTGCGGGTGCGCACGGGCGACCGGGTCGCCGCCGGGCAGCCGATCGCTCACTGCGGCAACTCGGGCAACTCCACGGAACCGCACCTGCACTTCCAGCTCATGGACGGCCCCGACCCGAGCACCGCCCGTGGCATCCCGTTCACCTGGCGTGGTGTCGGTGTCCCGGCGGGCGGCGAGAGGTTCACCGTGGGGGCGGGCGCCGACTCGCCCGACCCCCGCGCCTACTCGGGCTGACCCCAGAAGGCGTCGGCCTCGTCGATGTCCTCCACGCACTCGTCGACGTCGGAGAACTTGCCGTCGATGATGGTGATGAACATGCCGCCTTTCATCTCGATGCCCCGGTCACCGCGGTCGCCGTGCCACTTGTGGACGGCCATGACGTGGCCTCGGCCGTCCGCGAAGACGTCCTGCAGCTCCACCCGGAAGGTGCCGTGGGTCAGCTCCATGAGCTGTCCGAAGTGGGCCATCACGTTGTCACGGCCCTTGATGTGCCCGGACATCCGGCTTTCGCCGGGCGCGTGGTGCGTACAGTCACCCGTCATCAGGGAGGCGACCGTGTCCATGTCTCCTGTGGTGAACGCTTCGTAGGCCTTGCGCACCAGTGCGGCGTCAGGGTGTTGCGCCATGATCCTCACACCCCTCTCGTAACCCTCTTCCAGTCTCCGCCGGGGGATACGGCCCTGCCACACGGCGGCGCGGCTAGCCTCGGCCCATGCCTCCCGCCAAGAAGCGCACCCGCAGCTACGACCCCGCCAAGACGCGGGCCGCCGTGCTCGCCCAGTTCGACCACGTACGCCAAGGGGTCCTGACCCTCACGCCCGGGCAACTCGCCCTGCCGACGCGGCTGGGCGAGTGGACGGTCCGCGAACTGGCCGCGCACGTCACGATGGCCGTGCGCTCGGTGATCCGGGGCGTGGCCGAGCCCGAGCCGGCCACCCGGGACCTGGCCCTGCTCGACTGGCCGCTCGCCACCCGGAAGTACGCCGGGGACGTCGACCACGACACCCGCGAGATCGCCGAGGCGGCCGCGGAGACCCCGGGCGCGCTGGCCGAACTGTACGAGGAGACCGGGCAGCGGCTCGCCGACGTACTGGCGGCGGCCCCGGACGAGCGGCTCATCGTCACCCGCTTCGGCGGCGTCCGCCTCGCCGACTTCCTGGTGACCCGCACGGTCGAGCTGATCGTCCACACCGACGACCTGAACGACGCCACCGGGCTCGACCTCCCGTACGACCGCCGGGCGCTGGCCGCCTGCACCCGGCTGCTCGCCGACGCGCTCGCGGTGAAGGCCCCGGGCGGGTCGGTGGAGGTGCGGGTGCCGCCGCACGCGGTGGTGCAGTGCGTCGAGGGTCCCCGGCACACCCGTGGGACGCCGCCGAACGTCGTGGAGACCGACCCGCTGACGTGGATCCGGCTCGCCACGGGACGCACCTCGTGGGCGGAGGCCCTGGCCGCGGCGCGGGTCCACGCGAGCGGCGAACGGGCGGACCTGTCGGCCCACCTCCCGGTCCTCGGCTGAGCCCGTCCCCGGCCCAACGCCCTCGGACGGCCCCGAAACGGAACCGGCGCCCCACCCCGTCCGTCCCATCACCATGCCGACCATGCTGAAGAATCCCCCGCACCTCCCCCGGGCCGCCGCCGCGCTCGTCCCGCTCCTCGCCCTGGGCCTCACCGCCTGCGGCACCCAGAGCGGGAACGGATCGGGCGCGGGCGACGGCAGCGGTTCCGTACGCCCCGACGTGCCGGTCACCGGGGTGCACTGGACCGTCGAGAGCGTCACCGTCGACGGCAGGAAGACCGCAGCCCCGGCCGGCGCCCACGTCGAGATCGACCCCAAGGGCCAGGCCAAGGGCAACTTCGGCTGCAACCACTTCAACGCCAGGGCGGTCGTCGAGGGCGACACGATCACCCTCAGCGACACGGGCATGACCGAGATGGGCTGCCCCGAGCCGCTCCAGGGCTTCGAGGACGCGCTGAAGTCCGCCCTGACCGGCAAGCTCAAGGCGCGACTGGCCGACGGCGAGCTGACGCTGACCACCACCGACGGCGACTCGATCCGGCTCAGCGAGCAGCCCCCGGCACCGCTCGTCGGCACCAAGTGGACGGTGAACTCGCTGGTCTCCGGCCAGGCCGCCACCTCCCTGCCGGCCGGCACCGAGGGCAAGGCGTCCTTCGTGTTCGGCAAGGACGGCTCCGTACGCGGCAACCTGGGCTGCAACCAGTTCAACGCCCCCGTCACCACCGACGGCTCGACGCTGACGTTCGGCCGCGTCACCAGCACCCGCAAGCTGTGCCCGGGCCCCGAGATGGAGCTGGAGCGCGCCCTGCTGGAGACGATGAAGGGCAAGGTCACGTACAAGATCGACCACCGCAGCCTGACGGTCACCGCCCCGGACGGAGCCGGCTTCGCGGCCGGCGCGGAGGGCGCCAAGTAGGGTCCGGACCGGCTGCGAGGTCCGTCACACCCGGCGCGACCCGCAGCGGGTCCGGCGCCCCTGGTCAGCCCCGGCCCGGGGGCCGTCCGGCCCGCTCAGGGCCTGCTCAGCCGCTGGTCAGGCGCCCATCGGCGGGGCGCAACCGGAATGGAACGATCCGCTGCGCCTCCCGCCGGCCCGCCGAGCAGCTCCGTCCCCAATTCGGACCAGTGGTCGACCTCGCCTACACTCGGTGGCGTGCCACGTGGTGACGGTCGACTCAATCACGATCTGCTTCCCGGCGAGAAGGGCCCCCAGGACGCTTGCGGCGTCTTCGGTGTCTGGGCTCCGGGTGAAGAGGTCGCAAAGCTCACGTACTTCGGGCTCTACGCCCTCCAGCATCGGGGTCAGGAATCCGCGGGAATCGCGGTCAGCAACGGCTCCCAGATCCTCGTCTTCAAGGACATGGGCCTGGTCTCCCAGGTCTTCGACGAGACCTCCCTCGGCTCCCTGCAGGGTCACATCGCGGTCGGACACGCCCGCTACTCGACGACCGGCGCCTCCGTGTGGGAGAACGCGCAGCCGACCTTCCGGGCCACCGCCCACGGCTCCATCGCGCTCGGCCACAACGGCAACCTGGTCAACACCGCCCAGCTCGCCGAGATGGTCGCCGACCTGCCCAAGAAGGACGGCCGCGCCACGCAGGTGGCCGCCACCAACGACACCGACCTCGTCACCGCGCTCCTCGCGGGCCAGGTCGACGACGACGGCAAGCCGCTGACCATCGAGGAGGCGGCCGCCAAGGTCCTCCCCGAGGTCCGGGGCGCCTTCTCCCTCGTCTTCATGGACGAGCACACCCTCTACGCCGCCCGCGACCCGCAGGGCATCCGCCCGCTGGTCCTCGGCCGCCTGGAGCGCGGCTGGGTCGTCGCCTCCGAGTCCGCCGCCCTCGACATCTGCGGCGCCGCCTACGTCCGCGAGGTCGAGCCGGGCGAGATGATCGCCATCGACGAGAACGGCATCCGCACCTCGCGATTCGCGGAAGCGAAGCCCAAGGGCTGTGTCTTCGAGTACGTGTACCTGGCGCGCCCCGACACCGACATCGCCGGCCGGAACGTGTACCTCTCCCGTGTGGAGATGGGCCGCAAGCTGGCCAAGGAAGCCCCCGTCGAGGCCGACCTGGTCATAGCGACGCCCGAGTCCGGCACGCCCGCCGCGATCGGCTACGCGGAGGCCAGCGGCATCCCCTTCGGCGCGGGCCTGGTGAAGAACGCGTACGTCGGCCGGACCTTCATCCAGCCGTCCCAGACCATCCGCCAGCTCGGCATCCGGCTGAAGCTGAACCCGCTGAAGGAAGTCATCAAGGGCAAGCGCCTGGTGGTCGTGGACGACTCGATCGTCCGCGGCAACACCCAGCGCGCTCTCGTCCGGATGCTCCGCGAGGCCGGGGCCGCCGAGGTCCACATCCGGATCTCGTCCCCGCCCGTGAAGTGGCCGTGCTTCTTCGGCATCGACTTCGCCACCCGCGCCGAGCTGATCGCCAACGGCATGACGGTCGAGGAGATCGGCAAGTCGCTCGGCGCCGACTCCCTCTCGTACATCTCCATCGACGGCATGATCGAGGCCACCACCATCGACAAGCAGAAGCTGTGCCGCGCCTGCTTCGACGGTGAGTACCCGATGGAGCTGCCGGACCCCGAGCTGCTCGGCAAGCAGCTCCTGGAGACCGAGCTGGCCGCCGGACCGGCCGCCACGGCCGCGGCCGACGCGCTCCGTCGCCCGTAGGACCACCCGCAATCCCTGCAGTACGACACGAAAGTTCTCACAGTCATGTCTGAGACTGAGACCACCGGTGCCAGCTACGCAGCCGCGGGCGTCGACATCGAGGCGGGCGACCGCGCCGTCGAGCTGATGAAGGAGTGGGTGAAGAAGACCCAGCGCCCCGAGGTCCTCGGCGGCCTCGGCGGCTTCGCCGGTCTCTTCGACGCCTCCGCCCTCAAGCGCTACGAGCGCCCGCTGCTGGCCTCCGCGACCGACGGCGTCGGCACGAAGGTCGACATCGCCCGCCAGATGGGCGTCTACGACACCATCGGCCACGACCTGGTCGCGATGGTCATGGACGACATCGTCGTGTGCGGCGCCGAGCCGCTGTTCATGACGGACTACATCTGCGTCGGCAAGGTCCACCCCGAGCGGGTCGCCGCCATCGTCAAGGGCATCGCCGAGGGCTGCGTCCTGGCCGGCTGCGCCCTCGTCGGCGGCGAGACCGCCGAGCACCCCGGCCTGCTGGGCCCGGACGACTTCGACGTCGCCGGCGCCGGTACGGGCGTGGTGGAGGCCGACCGGCTGCTGGGCGCCGATCGCATCCGTACGGGTGACGCGGTCATCGCCATGGCGTCCTCGGGCCTTCACTCCAACGGGTACTCGCTCGTCCGCCATGTGCTGTTCGACCGGGCCGGGATGCGCCTGGACCAGCAGGTCGAGGAGTTCGGCCGCACCCTCGGCGAGGAGCTGCTGGAGCCCACCAAGATCTACTCGCTGGACTGCCTGGCGCTCACCCGGACCACCGATGTGCACGCGTTCAGCCACATCACCGGCGGCGGCCTCGCCGCGAACCTCGCCCGGGTGATCCCGGACGCGCTGCACGCCACGGTCGACCGGTCGACCTGGGCCCCCGGCGCGGTGTTCGACCTGGTCGGCAAGGCCGGTCAGGTGGAGCGGCTGGAGCTGGAGAAGACCCTGAACATGGGCGTCGGCATGATGGCCGTCGTCCCCGCCGAGTCGGTCGACGTGGCGCTGACCACGCTGGCGGACCGGGGCGTGGACGCCTGGGTCGCCGGTGAGATCACCGAGCGCGGCGAGCACACCACGGGCGCGACCCTGACCGGGGAGTACGCGAGCTGAGCAGCACAGAACCCGGTCCGGGGCGGGGCCCCGGACCGGGTTGAGTGAAATCAGGCGTCAAGCACCGCGACGCTGTGCCGACGGACCGGACTCGTCGTCCTCGTCATCGTCGTCGTTGTACAACTCCGCGTAGCGGGCGTACGGGTCGTCTTCCTCGTCATCGTCCTCGAAAGGCTCGCCATTCGGCGGCTGCGAGAGCGGTTGCGGAGTAGAAGCGCCCAGCTCGCTGGCCAGACGCGACAGGTCAGTCCCGCCGCTGTTGTACTTCAGCTGGCGGGCGACCTTCGTCTGCTTGGCCTTGGCCCGGCCGCGCCCCATGGCTCGACCCCCTCGGTGACGGGGCTCGACGGCCCCAGAGTCTTGACACGCGTTCATGATTCGGAACGGACTCTCCGTGGAGAGACCGGCCCGTAGGGCTTCAACGGTACCTGCTTCCGCGGCCATACGGTACGCCGCCCGCATGACGCGCCCCGGAGCAGGACCGACGAGGCGCCCTGTCCTCGCTGGTCAGCAGCGATTTTAACCTCTTCTTGCCGGTCGACCCGCCGACCGGCGTGAGCCATGTCTCCCTCCGGGGGAAACACGCTCACGGCGGCCGGCGGGTCGACGCTGTCAACCACGGCTCACCGCGGAATTACCCGCGGCGTGCCTCCGCCATGCGCTGCTCGGCGATCCGGTCGGCCGCGGCGGCCGGCGGAATCCCGTCTTCCTTCGCACGTGCGAATATCGCCAGCGTGGTGTCGAAGATCTTCGCGGCCTTCGCCTTGCACCGGTCGAAGTCGAACCCGTGCAGCTCGTCGGCCACCTGGATCACACCGCCGGCGTTGACGACGTAGTCGGGGGCGTAGAGGATCCCGCGGTCCGCGATGTCCTTCTCGACGCCGGGGTGCGCGAGCTGGTTGTTGGCCGCGCCGCACACCACCTTCGCCGTCAGTACGGGCACGGTGTCGTCGTTCAGCGCGCCGCCGAGCGCACACGGGGCGTAGACGTCCAGGCCCTCGGTGCGGATCAGCGCGTCGGTGTCCGCGACCACGGTGACCTGCGGGAACTTGTCGGTGATCCGGCGCACCGACTCCTCCCGTACGTCCGTGATGACGACCTCCGCGCCGTCCTCCAGCAGGTGCTCCACCAGGTAGTGGCCCACCTTGCCGACGCCCGCGACGCCCACCTTGCGGCCGCGCAGCGTCGGGTCGCCCCAGGCGTGCTGGGCGGAGGCGCGCATGCCCTGGAAGACGCCGTAGGCGGTGAGGACGGAGGAGTCGCCGGCGCCGCCGTTCTCGGGGGAGCGGCCGGTGGTCCAGCGGTTCTCCCGGGCGACGATGTCCATGTCAGCCACATAGGTGCCGACGTCGCAGGCCGTGACGTACCGGCCGCCGAGCGAGGCCACGAACCGGCCGTACGCCAGCAGCAGCTCCTCGGTCTTGATCAGTTCCGGGTCACCGATGATCACGGCCTTGCCGCCGCCGTGCTCCAGACCGGCCATGGCGTTCTTGTACGACATGCCCCGGGACAGGTTCAGCGCGTCCGCGACGGCGTCTTCCTCGGAGGCGTACGGGTAGAAGCGGGTACCACCGAGGGCGGGGCCCAGGGCGGTCGAGTGGATGGCGATGACGGCCTTCAGGCCGGAGGCGCGGTCCTGGCACAGCACGACTTGTTCGTGGCCCCCCTGCTCCGATCGGAACAGGGTGTGCAGGACGCCGTCGGTCACATCGGTCACGGTGGTGACTCCCAAGTACGAAGCGGCGGATGAGGCCCTCCTGCGGGTGGGGGAGGACCTTGACGGCAAGAGAGTAAGTCCTACCTGCGCGTAGATGAGAGCCAGTGCCGCGGATCACCCCCTCGCGGAGTACGGGCGTGGAAGGATTCGTGACATGCCAGCCGTCTCCTCGGTCCTCGTCCCGTACGCGTCGTACCTGCGGGTGTACGAGCCGCTGGCGGCCTTCCCCGAGCCGGAGCGGGGTCACTGGGCCAGGTACGCGCGCCGGGGTACCGCGCCGTCCGCCCAGGACGAGCTGCGCCGCTCGCTCGTGGGCCTGCTGGCCACGCCGCCGGTCGCGGTGCCCGTGCAGGAGAGCGCCGACGCCTTCGTGGTGGAGGTGGACGGCGTGGTGTGCGTGTGCCCGTGGCGGACGCGGCTGCGCGGCTGGCTGGCCCTTCAGGAGCTGCCGGGCACGCTGCCGCCGGCGGTCCTGGACGCGGCGCTGCCGCCGGTGGTGCGGGAGCAGGTGGAGGCGGACTACGAGCGGTGGCGGGAGCGGAACCCGGACGCGAGGCCGTGGATCCGTACGGCGGTGTGGCAGGTGCCGGTGCGGTGGTTCGCCCTGTTCTCGGACGAGGAGCGGGAGTACGTCGCGGCCGGCGGCCCGGGCAAGGCGCCGCGCTTGCGGTACCGGACGCCGATGGTGCAGGCCCGGCGGCGGGTGGCGCGGGCGCTGAAGACGCTGCGCGAGTCGATCGACGAGGGTCCCCTGACCGAGGGCCTGGTGGACGTGGGGCGCTGGCTGGAGGAGTTCCACCCGCGCTCGCTGGTCGAGCTGGACTACGGCGGGCTGGTGCACGCCCTGCCGGAGGAGTCCCTGGCCGAGGACCGGTCGGCGGCGGACGTGGCGGCGGGCATCGCGGCGCTGCGGGCCGGGGACGGCGAGGCGGCCGGGAAGGCGTACGAGCGGCTCACGGAGCGGTGGCGCGCGGTGCGCGACCGGCAGCGCGCCAACTGAGATGATGATCTTGGTCTGAGGCGGTCCGCCGCCGCAGACCGCCGGCGATCGCCGAGGGCTGGTGAAGACTACGGATTCCGCTATGGATCTGGCGGGCGTTCTACCGGATGATCTCGCTCCGAGGGCATGCGGGTGCTCCGGTGGGGCCCTTGGTCCCGATCCGGGCCTTTGTGTCAAGGGTGACGGATAGCACTAACAGGGCTCTTGCGCCCATCGCCCAACCTCATGCCAAAATAGGACAAGGAGTCCGGGGAGGGCTCCTTCCGTCCAAGTATGGGCGGAAGGCTCAGCATTGCACGCTATGGGGGGTCCTGTTGACTCCTGATCGCTCTGTGACTGATCGTCACTGTGACGTGACTGTCCGCTATGGCATGGTCCATCGGCTTCCGCCGCTGATGAACACCTGAGAGGGCAATTCCATCGGTTTGGCCGAACGTGGCTGGACAGATGGTGTAGTTGTAGTGCCGAGGACAAGCCGTTCGTCCTATAACCGACTCGGCTCGCGTCCGCCATTTCGGGCAACGCGGGTCAAGGTGCAGAATTTAGAGGAAAGAACCGAGAAGGTTCGGTTCTCCCGAGGAGGCCGCTCATGACCGCTCGCACCCCTGATGCCGAGCCGCTGCTGACCCCCGCTGAGGTTGCCACGATGTTCCGCGTGGACCCGAAGACGGTGACCCGCTGGGCAAAGGCGGGCAAGCTCACGTCCATCCGCACGCTTGGTGGACACCGCCGGTACCGCGAGGCAGAGGTCCGCGCACTGCTCGCGGGTATCCCGCAGCAGCGCAGCGAGGCCTGAACACCCTGATGAACCGGGCATTTCCGGGTCCCCCAACCCGGTCCGCCCGCCCATAGCTCCACCGACGTGAGCCCGCCCCAACGGGCCTTCGTCATCGATCGCGCTGGACTCCGCCGGGTCCAGCGCGATCTTTTTGTGCGCCGACCGCCGGCCGGTGCGGGGGCTGTGACGCACCTTCGGGCTCCCGGCCGGAGGCCCCCGGGAAGGGTGCAATTGCACATATTAAATGGGGTGGTTGTAGGGAGGGTGTAAGTTGAGCGGTTTTCAAAAGAGGTTTCGTGACTCGCGTCACACTCATTCGGTGCCGTTCGCCGGGTCCCCCGACCGCTCCTCGGCCCCCTTCCCGTCGCTCTCCGGCTCCTCCTGGACCGGGTCCGGGTACTCCATGGCGAGTCTCAGGAGGCGGTGACAGACGGGGCAGTGGCGCGTGATGTGGCGGTAGCCCGACGCGGCCGCCAGATGGGCGCGGAGCAGCGCGCGAGTCTCATGCCTGGCTGTGGATGCCGCCGCCATGCGCGTCACCTCCGGTGAAGGGCCCCCGCTTCCCTGTTGCTTGGGTACCGGTGGCAGATGACCGCGTCAAGGCGTACAGCAGAAGGGCCCGCATCCCTGGGGGATACGGGCCCTTCTGTTACTTCCGGTTGCGATCCTGACGGGACTTGAACCCGCGACCTCCACCTTGACAGGGTGGCGAGCTAACCAACTGCTCCACAGGACCTCGATTCGCGGCCGACCGCGCGGCTGCGAATCACACTGTACAGCAGGTCAGAGGGTCCGGTCGACCTCACTCATGGCGACGTGATCGTCACTATGGCGCCGCCGCGTCGATGGCCTTGATGATCCGCTTGTCGGAGACCGGGTGGGCCGTGCCCAGGGCGTGGGCGAAGTAGCTGACGCGCAGCTCCTCGATCATCCAGCGGATGTCCAGCACCTCCTGCGGGACGGGACGGCCCTTGGGGAGCTGCTCCAGCAGCCAGGCGTACTCGTCCTGCATCTCGTGGACCTTCTCCATCCGCGTGGTGTCGCGCTGGACGGACGTCGGCATCTGCTGGAGCCGCCGGTCCACCGCCACCAGATAGCGCATCAGGTCCGGCAGGCGCCTGAGGCCGGTCTTCGTCACGAAGCCGGCCGGCATGAGGGCCGCGAGCTGCTCGCGGACGTCCTGGACGTTGTTCACAAGTGCGAGGCTCTGCGTGGCCTTCAGGCGGCGCTCACAGGCCTGCCAGGCGGCCAGGATCTGCTGCACCTGGTCCACCGTACGGATCGTCAGCTCCACGAGGTCGGCGCGGACCTTGTCGTACAGCTTCCGGAACGACTCCTCGTCCCACACCGGGCCGCCGTGGTCGGCGATCAGCCGGTCGGCGGCGGCGGTCGCGCAGTCCTCGAACAGCGCCTGGACCGAGCCGTGCGGATTGCGGGAGAGGGCCAGCTTCTGCTGGTTCGTCAGCCTGTCGGAGGCGAACCTGGCGGGGTTCACCGGGATGTTGAGCATGATCAGCTTGCGGGTGCCGCGCCACATCGCCTGCGCCTGCTCGGCCTCCGTGTCGAAGAGCCGTACGGAGACGGTCTCGCCGGCGTCGACCAGGGCCGGGTAGGCCTTGACGGGCTGGCCGGCGCGCCGGGTCTCGAAGACCTTGGTGAGCGTGCCGATCGTCCAGTCCGTCAGCCCCGTGCGCTCCAGGGACTGCCCCGAGCCCGAGGGGCCGGCGGTGGCGGCCTTGGCGGCCTTGGAGAGCGCCTGGCGGGCCTTGGGGCGCAGTCGCAGCTTCAGCGCCTCCAGGTCCTTGTCCTCGGCCAGTTGCCGGCGCCGCTCGTCGACGATCCGGAAGGTGATCTTCAGGTGGTCGGGGACGCGGGAGAGGTCGAAGTCGTCGGCGTTCACCGGGACGCCCACCATCCGCTGGAGCTCGCGGGCGAGCGTGACGGTGACCGGCTCCGGCGAGGGCACGGCCTGGTCCAGGAACCTCTTCGCGAAGTTCGGCGCCGGGACGTAGTGGCGGCGGATCGGCTTGGGCAGCGAGCGGATCAGCTCCGTGACGACCTCCTCGCGGAGGCCCGGGATCTGCCAGTCGAAGCCCTCGTCGGTGACCTGGTTCAGCACCTGGAGCGGGATGTGCACGGTGACGCCGTCCGCGTCCGCGCCCGGCTCGAACTGGTACGTGACACGGAACTTGAGCGCGCCCTGCCGCCACGAGTCCGGGTAGTCGGCCTTGGTGACCGCGCCCGCCTTCTCGTTGATCAGCATCTCGCGCTCGAAGTCGAGCAGGTCCGGCTCCTCGCGGCGCTTGTGCTTCCACCACGAGTCGAAGTGCGCGCCCGACACCACGTGCTCGGGCACCCGCTGGTCGTAGAAGTCGAACAGCGTCTCGTCGTCCACCAGGATGTCGCGGCGGCGGGCCCGGTGCTCCAGCTCCTCGACCTCCGTCAGGAGCTTGCGGTTGTCCGCGAAGAACTTGTGGTGCGTGCGCCAGTCGCCCTCCACCAGCGCGTGCCGGATGAACAGCTCCCGGCTGACCTCGGGGTCGACACGGCCGTAGTTGACCTTGCGCTGGGCGACGATCGGCACGCCGTACAGCGTGACCTTCTCGTACGCCATGACGGCCGCCTGGTCCTTCTCCCAGTGCGGCTCGGAGTACGTGCGCTTCAGCAGGTGCCCGGCCAGCGGTTCGATCCACTCGGGCTCGATCTTCGCGTTGACCCGCGCCCACAGGCGGGAGGTCTCCACCAGCTCGGCGGACATCACGAAACGCGGCGGCTTCTTGAAGAGCGCCGAGCCGGGGAAGATCGCGAACTTGGCGCTGCGGGCACCCAGGTACTCGTTCTTGGCGCCGTCCTTCACGTCCTTCATCCCGATGTGGGAGAGCAGGCCGGCGAGGAGCGAGAGATGGACGCGGTCCTCGGGGGCGTCCTCGTCGTTGAGGTGGATGCCCATCTGCTTCGCGACCGTACGCAACTGCGTATAGATGTCCTGCCATTCGCGGATGCGCAGGTAGTTGAGGTACTCCGACTTGCACATCCGGCGGAAGGCCGAGGACGACAGCGCCTTCTGCTGCTCCCTGATGTAACGCCAGAGGTTGAGGAAGGCCAGGAAGTCGGACGTCTCGTCCTTGAAGCGGGCGTGCTGCTGGTCGGCCTGCGCCTGCTTCTCGGCCGGCCGCTCGCGCGGGTCCTGGATGGACAGGGCCGCCGCGATGACCATGACCTCGCGGACGCAGCCGTTCTTGTCGGCCTCCAGGACCATGCGCGCCAGGCGCGGGTCCACCGGGAGCTGGGCGAGCTTGCGGCCCTGCTGCGTGAGCCGCTTCTTCGGGTCCTTCTGGGCGGGGTCCAGCGCCCCCAGCTCCTGGAGGAGCTGCACGCCGTCGCGGATGTTGCGGTGGTCCGGCGGGTCGATGAAGGGGAACTTCTCGATGTCGCCGAGACCGGCCGCCGTCATCTGGAGGATGACCGACGCCAGGTTCGTCCGCAGGATCTCGGCGTCCGTGAACTCCGGGCGGGCGAGGAAGTCGTCCTCGTCGTACAGCCGGATGCAGATGCCGTCCGACGTACGGCCGCAGCGGCCCTTGCGCTGGTTGGCGCTGGCCTGGCTGATCGGCTCGATCGGCAGGCGCTGCACCTTGGTGCGGTGGCTGTAGCGGGAGATGCGGGCGGTGCCCGGATCGATCACGTACTTGATGCCGGGGACCGTCAGGGACGTCTCGGCGACGTTCGTCGCCAGGACGATGCGGCGGCCGGAGTGGGCCTGGAAGACGCGGTGCTGCTCGGCGTGCGAGAGGCGGGCGTAGAGGGGCAGGACCTCGGTGTTGCGCAGTTGCTTCTTGAGCAGCGCGTCCGCCGTGTCGCGGATCTCCCGCTCACCGGAGAGGAAGACCAGGATGTCGCCCGGGCCCTCGGCCTGGAGCTCGTCGACCGCGTCGCAGATGGCGGTGATCTGGTCGCGGTCGGACTCGTCGGAGTCCTCCTCGAGCAGCGGGCGGTAGCGGACCTCGACCGGGTACGTGCGCCCGGAGACCTCGACGATCGGCGCGTCGCCGAAGTGGCGGGAGAAGCGCTCGGGGTCGATGGTCGCGGAGGTGATCACGACCTTGAGGTCGGGGCGCTTGGGGAGGAGCTGGGCGAGGTAGCCGAGCAGGAAGTCGATGTTGAGGCTGCGCTCGTGGGCCTCGTCGATGATGATCGTGTCGTAGGCGCGCAGCTCGCGGTCCGTCTGGATCTCGGCGAGCAGGATGCCGTCCGTCATCAGCTTGATGAAGGTCGCGTCCTGGTTCACCTGGTCGGTGAACCGGACCTTCCAGCCGACCGCCTCGCTCAGCGGCGTCCTCAGCTCGTCCGCCACGCGCTCGGCGACCGTGCGGGCGGCGATGCGGCGGGGCTGCGTGTGGCCGATCATGCCCCGGACGCCGCGCCCCAGCTCCAGGCAGATCTTGGGGATCTGGGTCGTCTTGCCGGACCCCGTCTCACCGGCGACGATCACGACCTGGTGGTCGCGTATCGCCTCCAGGATGTCGTCCTTCTTCTGGCTGACCGGCAACTGCTCGGGGTACGTGATCTCCGGCACCCGCGCCGCGCGCTCGGCGGTGCGGGCAGCGGCCTTCCCGGCCTCTGCGGCGATCTCGTCCAGCACGGCCTGCCGGGCTTCGGGCTTGCGGATGCGGCGGGCGCCTTCGAGACGGCGGCCGAGCCGGTGCGCGTCGCGCAGCGAGACCTCGGCCAGCAGGGTCTGGAGGTCGGCGAAGGAAGTAGACATACCTGATCCAGGATCTCACTCGCGGCGACGGAGTGGCGAACCGATTTCCCCGTACCATTTCCGGCGAGTCGACGACCCCCGGATGACCTTGGAAGGCGGTGCCCATGCCTCGTGCCGGCAGCCGGTGGTGCCGCCTCGCCGCCGCCGCGCTCGTGCTGCTGGGCACGCTGCTGGTCTGCGGCCCGGGCACCGGTCAGGGCGCCGGACACGCGGGCGAGGGCGCTCGGTACGCCGGGCAGGGGTCCGGCTACGCGGGCGAGGGCGCGGGGCACGACGTGGTGGCCGCCGCCGCCGATGCCGCCGGGCAGGGGGTCGGCCAGGCGCCCGGGTGCGACCCGCTCGACGACGAGGGCGGGCTGGCGCCGGCCGTGCCGCCCCGCCCGGGCACCCTCTGCGAGCTGCTGCCCGCCCTGCACCACGCGCGCGTGGCGACCGGCGCGTGGGCCGTGGACGAGACGGAGCCGGACGTCCGGCCGCGGCGGGGGCCGCCGCCGCTCGTGCCGCTCTCTCCGCTGGACCTGTCGATCCTGCGCGTATAGCCGGCGCGGTATCCCCGGCCGGTCACTTCCCCACGCGTACAGGAGCTCCACCATGTCCAAGTCCAAGCCCTACCTCATCGGCGCCGGTGTCGTCGCCGCGGCCGCGCTGCTCGGCGTCGTCTCGTACACCGCCACCAAGCCGTCCGGGCCGTCCGCGTCCCCTTCCCTCGTGGTCGAGCAGTCCGTGGAGCCCCGGTCGTCCGCGGAGCCGCAGGCCGGCGTCTACCCCGAGCTGGAGAAGTACGCCCGGCGCGACGCCAAGGACCCGCTCGCCGTCGGGCGCGCCGACGCCCCCGTCGTACTGATCGAATACGCCGACTTCAAGTGCGGCTACTGCGGGAAGTTCGCCCGCGAGACCGAGCCGGAGCTGATCGAGAAGTACGTCGACGAGGGCATCCTGCGCATCGAATGGCGCAACTTCCCCATCTTCGGCGAGGAGTCCGAGCGTGCGGCACGCGCCGCGTGGGCGGCCGGACAGCAGGGGCGGTTCTGGCAGTTCCACAAGGCCGCGTACGCCGAGGGCGCGAAGGAGAAGGGCTTCGGCGAGGACCGGGTGCTGGCGCTCGCGCGGGACGCGGGCGTGCCGGACGTCGACCGCTTCGGCCGCGACCTCGACAGCGAGGCGGCGCGGCAGGCCGTGGCGAAGGACCAGGAGCAGGCGTACACGCTGGGCGCCACGTCCACCCCGTCGTTCCTGGTGAACGGCCGGCCCATCGCGGGCGCCCAGCCCATGGAGACGTTCACGACCGCAATCGAATCCGCTCGGCGCGAGGCGGCGAAGTGACGGACATCGGCTACCTGGCGGCGTTCCTGGGCGGCCTGCTCGCGCTCCTGAGCCCGTGCAGCGCGCTGCTCCTGCCCGCGTTCTTCGCGTACTCCATCGACACCCCGGCCCGGCTGCTCGCCCGGACCGGGATCTTCTACGCCGGTCTCGCCACCACGCTCGTCCCGCTGGGCGCGGCCGGCTCCTTCGCGGGACGGCTCTTCTACCGCCACCGTGACCTGCTGGTCGCCGTGGGCGGCTGGACGATCGTCGCGCTGGGCGTGGCGCAGATCCTGGGCCTGGGTTTCGCCTCGCGCCGGATCGCCGAGGTGAGCGGCCGCATCCGCCCGGTGTCGGCGCTCTCCGTGTTCGCCCTGGGTCTGGTCTACGGCCTGGCCGGCTTCTGCGCGGGCCCGATCCTGGGCAGCGTCCTGACGGTGGCGGCGCTCAGCGGCAGCCCGGCGTACGGGGGCCTGCTGCTGGCCGTGTACGCGCTCGGCATGGCCGTACCGCTGTTCCTGCTGGCCCTGCTCTGGGAGCGCTACGACCTGGGCCGGCGCGGCTGGCTGCGGGGACGCGCCCTGCGCGTGGGGCGCGTCGAGCTGCACAGCACGTCGCTGCTGTCCGGCCTGTTCTTCATCGCCCTGGGCGCGCTGTTCCTCGCCTTCGACGGCACGACCGCCCTCCCGGGCCTGCTGTCGGTCGACGACTCGTACGCGGTGGAGGAATGGGCGTCCGGTCTCGGCCGCGCGGTGCCGGACTGGGCGCTGCTGGTGGGAGTGGTCGCGGTCGTCGCGATCACCCTGGGCGTGCGGGGCTGGCGCGGCCGCGAGCGCGTCTGATCTTCCCCGACGGGGCGGCGGTGGGGGCTTCGCCCGCTGCCGCCCGGTGGGGCGCTCCACGGTGGTACGACGAAGGCCCCGTCCATCGGACGGGGCCTTCGTGGCGGTGGCTGGGGCCGGGGTCGAACCGGCGACCTTCCGCTTTTCAGGCGGACGCTCGTACCAACTGAGCTACCCAGCCACGCGACTCTTTCGAGCCGCAGCGGTCCTGACGGGATTTGAACCCGCGGCCTCCACCTTGACAGGGTGGCGAGCACTCCAAACTGCTCCACAGGACCAAGCAATGCGCGAGAACCAGTCTCGCACACGGTGATGCGTGCCCCCAACGGGATTCGAACCCGTGCTACCGCCTTGAAAGGGCGGCGTCCTGGGCCACTAGACGATGAGGGCTGATGGCCCGCCTGGGCGCTTCGTCAGCGCGTCGGGGACGTGAGAAGCATATGGGATGTGAGGACGGTTCGCCAAAACGGTTACGGGGACGGGGTCGGGCGGCCGGGTGGCGACGGGGTTCCGGAGGGGGCCGTCGGGGGGTTTTCGTCCGGGACGTGGCGGCTGACCTCGGCGGTCGTCAGGCCAAGGCCGCCCAGGGTGATCTCGTCCCAGGCCTGGAGGCGGCGGGTGTCCCGGTCCAGGTAGAGCACGGAGGCGTGGACCTTCTCGGGCTCGTCGCCCTCCAGGGCGCGCAGGCCGCCGCCGCCCGTGGAGCCCTCGATCTTGAGGCGGGTGCCGTCCGGCAGGAGCTTGTTCACGCGGCGGTGGACGTGGCCCGCCAGGACCAGGGGGACGTGGCCGTCGGTCTCCTGGGCGGCCACCGGGTTGTGGGCCACCGCGATGTCGACGGGCGTGCCCCGCCGGGCCTGCTCGCGCAGGGCCGCGGCGAGCCGGGCGCCCACCGCCCGCTCGGCGTCGTCGCCGGCCGCCACCACCGAGCGGTCCGGCGTGAACTGCGGGTCGCCGGTGCCGGCCACCCGGAGACCGGCGACGGTGACGGCGCGGCCATGGTCGAGGACGTGGACGTTCCGCAGCCCGCCCAGGTACCGCTGGGTGACCTGCGAGTCGTGGTTGCCGCGCACCCAGACGTACGGCGCGCCGAGGTCGCTGATCGGGTCGAGGAAGCCGTTCTCGGCGGCGGTGCCGTGGTCCATGGTGTCGCCCGAGTCGATGATCACGTCGATCCGGTACTGCTCGACGAGCGAGCGGATGATCTCCCACGCGGCCGGGTTCAGGTGGATGTCGGAGACGTGCAGCACGCGCATGGTGCCCGGGTCGGGCTGGTACGTCGGGAGCGTGGAGGCGGCGTCGTACAGCTTCGTCACATTGGTGACGAGACGGGCGAGTTCCTTCTGGTAGACGTCGAACTCCGTCACGATCGAGCGGGCGTTGCCCACCACGGACGGCGCCGACGACAGGAGCCCGGAGAACTTGGGCTCCAGCACGGACTTCGGGTTCCACGTGGCGTACGCGGACGCCCCGGAGGCGGCCAGCAGCGCGAGCGCCAGACCCCCGGCCGCCAGGGCGCGGCGCGGGCGGCGGTAGACGGCGAGCCCGAGGGCGGTGGCGCCCGACACGACGGCGACGCAGGAACGCCACGCCAGTTCCCGGGTGCCGTCGGCGACGTCCTGGGTGATCTCGTCCTGGAGGCCGGTGATCCGCTCGGGGTGCTCCACCAGGGCCTGGGAACGCACCGGGTCGAGCTGGTCCACGTCCACGTCGAGGCGGATGGGCGCGGTGTGCGAGTCGAGCTCCAGCGCGCCCAGCGGCGAGACGTTGATCTTCGTGCCGCCGGAGAGGGACGGGCGCAGGGTCATGCTCGTGTCCATCGGCCCCACGGGCGTACGGACGCTACCGACGATCAGCAGGCCGAGCCACGCCCCCATCAGTACGACGGCGACCAGCCCGAAGGCGCGGGCATATGGGTGAGGGGTGTGGACCAGGGTGGAGGTGGGGTCGGTGTGGTGGGAGCGGTAGTGGCGCAGCAGGCGGGCGTACGTGGTGCGGAGGGCAGCTCGGGCGGCCATGGGCGCCGTATGCCCATGAGGACCGTTCACTATGCCCGGCCATCCCTGACAATGGCCGGGTGCTGGAGATGACACGCGAGGAGTTCGAGGAACTGGTCGCCGAGGCGCTGGACCGGATCCCGCCCGAGCTGACGCGGCTGATGGACAACGTCGCGGTGTTCGTGGAGGACGAGCCGTCGGCCGACGATCCGGATCTGCTGGGTCTGTACGAGGGGACTCCGCTGACCGACCGGGGCGAGTGGTACGCGGGCGTGCTGCCCGACCGGATCACCATCTACCGGGGGCCGACGCTGCGGATGTGCGACTCGCGGGAGGACGTGGTGGCCGAGACCGAGGTGACGGTCGTGCACGAGATCGCCCACCACTTCGGGATCGACGACGAGCGGCTGCACGAGCTCGGGTACGGCTGACGGTCGGGCCGACACGGGCGCCGGGGCGGGCGTGTCCTTGTGGGGCCTGGGGAGTTGGGCAGGGAAACCCCGTCCAGCACCCATGGAGGTGCCCTCGTGCGCCATTTGCCCGTCCCCGTCCGATGGGCCGTCACCGCGCTGGCGGTAGCGGCCTCCGCAGGCTCCGTCAGCGGCTGCATGAGCGTGTCCGACGCGGGCGCGAAGCCGGGCCCCGCCCGGTCCGCCGGCCCGTCGGGCGCCGCGGCGGCCGAGCCGGACGGCGGTGCCGACGCGCCGGGCGGCCGGCACGACGTACGCACCGGGCCGGGGCTGGAGGGCGAGGCGGGCGCGCCGGGCGAGGAGGACGGGGCCTCGCCGGGGCCGAGCGACGGAACCGGTTCGGCGGAGCCGTCGGCGGCGCCGTCCGGGAAGCCGTCGGCGGACGGCACGCCCGGGGCGCGGCCCGCGCGGCCGCCCGCTCCCTCGCCGACCGGCGACGGCGGCGCCGGCGGTGGCACGGGCGGCGGCGGTGCCTCGCCGAGCCAGCAGCCGACGCCGCCGGAGCCCACGACGCCCCCGGAGCCGACGCCCCCGTCGACGCCGCCCACCGAGCCGAGCCCCGACCCGTCGGACCCGCCGTCCGCCTCACCGGCCGCCGACACGCGGACGCAGGCGATGGGCGCGCCGGAGGACCGCTGGGACGGGCCGGGGGCGGAACCCGAGGCGTCGCCGCAGGTGGCACCGGCGTGAGTGGCGTCGCCGGCACCCGCGTGAGCGGCGTCGCAGGTGCGGCGCGTGGCGGGGCGGGGCTTCGCGGGGGTGTGGCGCGTGGCGTGGCACGTGGCGGGGCTTCGCGGGGGTGGAGCGTGGCGTGGCGGGGCTTCGTCGGCGTGGCGCGGGGCGCCGTGAGGTGGACGTCACAGGCGGGGTGACGTGAGCCGGTTTGCGCTGAGTGGGGGAGAGTGCGTATGGTGGTAGATCGTTTGATCCCATGTTCCCCTTTGCCCGGCGCCACTACCGAGAGCGCCGCGTGTGGCGCGTACTCTCCCTTGCCGTGGCTGACCGCATAGAGGCGGTCGAATTGCGAAACACGGAGTTGACGGGCGCGTGCCGAGACTCCGGAAGGTTTCGCATTTCGCATGTCCATTTTCAGTCCTGACCACGCCGTCATGCCCGAGAACGACGAGCTCGTCGACGCAGCAGACGCCGTAGAGGCCGTGGAGGCCGTCGACGCTCCCGAGGCTCCCGAGCAGCAGGCGGCGGACGAGGCGCAGGTCACCTTCGCCGACCTCGGCCTGCCCGAGGGCATCGTCCGCAAGCTCGCCCAGAACGGCGTGACCACCCCCTTCCCGATCCAGGCCGCGACCATCCCGGACGCCCTGGCCGGCAAGGACATCCTCGGCCGCGGCCGCACCGGCTCCGGCAAGACCCTCTCCTTCGGTCTGCCGCTGCTCGCCACCCTGGCCGGCGGCCACACCGACAAGAAGAAGCCCCGCGGCGTCATCCTCACCCCGACCCGTGAGCTCGCGATGCAGGTCGCGGACGCCCTCCAGCCGTACGGCGACGTCCTCGGCCTCAAGATGAAGGTCGTCTGCGGCGGTACGTCGATGGGCAACCAGATCTACGCCCTGGAGCGCGGCGTCGACATCCTCGTCGCCACCCCGGGCCGGCTGCGCGACATCATCAACCGCGGCGCCTGCTCCCTGGAGGCCGTGCAGATCGCGGTCCTCGACGAGGCCGACCAGATGGCCGACCTGGGCTTCATGCCCGAGGTCACCGAGCTGCTCGACCAGGTCCCCGAGGGCGGCCAGCGCCTCCTGTTCTCCGCCACGCTGGAGAACGAGATCGACAGCCTGGTCAAGCGCTACCTCGTCAACCCCGTCACGCACGAGGTCGACCCGTCCGCCGGTGCCGTCACGACCATGACCCACCACGTCCTGGTCGTGAAGCCCAAGGACAAGGCGCCGGTCACCGCCGCGATCGCCGCCCGCAAGGGCCGCACCATCATCTTCGTCCGCACCCAGCTCGGTGCCGACCGCATCGCCGAGCAGCTCCGCGAGGCGGGCGTGAAGGCCGACGCGCTGCACGGCGGCATGACCCAGGGCGCCCGTACGCGCACCCTGGCCGACTTCAAGGACGGGTACGTCAACGCGCTCGTCGCCACCGACGTCGCCGCGCGCGGCATCCACGTCGACGGCATCGACCTGGTCCTGAACGTGGACCCGGCCGGTGACCACAAGGACTACCTGCACCGTTCGGGCCGTACGGCCCGTGCGGGCAAGTCCGGCGTGGTCGTCTCGCTGGCCCTGCCGCACCAGCGCCGCCAGATCTTCCGCCTCATGGAGGACGCGGGCGTCGACGCCACGCGCCACATCGTGGGCGGTGCCGGGGCGTTCGACCCGGAGGTCGCCGAGATCACCGGTGCCCGGTCGCTGACCGAGGTGCAGGCCGACTCCGCGAACAACGCCGCCAAGCAGGCCGAGCGCGAGGTCGCCGACCTCACCAAGCAGCTCGAGCGGCTCCAGCGCCGTGCCGTGGAGCTGCGCGAGGAGGCCGACCGCCTGGTCGCCCGTGCCGCCCGCGAGCGGGGCGAGGACCCGGAGGCGGCCGTCGCCGAGGTGACGGAGGCCGCGGAGGCCGAGGTCCAGGCCGCGATCGCGTCCGTACCGGCGCAGCCGGCGCGCGAGTCCCGTGACTCCCGCGACTTCCGTGACTCCCGTGACGAGCGGGGCAACTACGAGCGCCGCGACCGCCGCGACGAGCGGGGCAACTACGAGCGCCGCGACCGCGACGACCGTGGTGGCCGTTCGTTCGAGCGCCGTGACGACCGCCGGGACGACCGCCGGGACAACGACCGCGGTGGCTTCCGCCGTGACGACCGCCCGTCGGGTGGCTTCCGCCGGGACGACCGCCGGGACAACGACCGCGGTGGCTTCCGCCGCGACGACCGCCGGGACAACGACCGTGGCGGCTTCCGCCGCGACGACCGTCCCTCGGGCGGCTTCCGCCGCGACAACGACCGCCCGTCCGGCGGCTTCCGCCGCGACGACCGGCCCTCCGGTGGCTTCCGCCGCGACGAGCGCCGGGACAACGACCGTGGCGGCTTCCGCCGGGACGACCGCCCCACCGGCGGTCATCGTGGCAGCGACCGCCCGTTCAACCGCGACCGTCGTGACGACCGCCCCTCGGGCGGCGGCTTCCGCACCGGTGGCCACGAGCGCCCCTACGGCCGCCGTGACGACCACCGCGGTGGCTCCAACTCCGGCTCCTCCTTCGGGCGCCGCGACGACAAGCCGCGCTGGAAGCGCAACGGCTGACGCGTAACGCACTGATCAGGGCCCGTATCCCGTACAGGGATACGGGCCCTGTCCTGTTACGATCCGGCTCACTCGCAGCGGGGGGCGCGTCCGGGGGGATCTTCGAGCCGGCGCACGGTGCCTTTGCACGACTCCCCGCGCACTCTGCACTTTTCCTGGGGAGGACCTGAGTGCCCCGTCGCGCTCTCATACGCCATTCCATCGCCGCCGTCGCGGCGGTGACGCTCATTTCCGGGGTCGGGCCGCTCGCCCCGGCCGCCGTCGCCGACGACGCGCCCGGCGCCGTCTTCGAGGCCACCCCGGCCGCCCACCCGAGGAGCGTGATCCCGCTCTCCGCCGGCCCGACCGGCTACCTGCGGTACGAGGAGGGCCGCGGCCACTTCTGGTCCACGTACTCCGGGACGACGCATCCCGTGTACAACGAGGCCGAGGGCCCGGAGGAGGGCGCCACGTACGGCGCCGGCTCCGATGTCATCGCCGCGCTGGGGACCGGCCCCACCAGCGCGGGGCGCGTCCGGCTGTTCGACCCCGTCGCGGGGACCAACCAGTACGTCGACCTGCCCTCCGGTCACCGGTACGTCGGTACGTACGGCTCCACGGTCGTGACGTACAGCCAGGCGAGCAGCACCGCCGAGCCCGAGTGGCACACGCACCGGCCGGCCGGCGGAGCGGTCGAGACCGCGAAGGTCACCGGCTGGCCGGAAGGCGCCGAACGGCCGTACAAGATCCAGTCGGCGGACGCCGGCGGAGTGGTCACGGCGTACCGCGAGGACGGCGTGACCCGACCGGTCTGGATCAGCGGGGGCCAGGTGAGGCAGCTCGCCCGCACCCCGGCCGCCGAGACCGCCGGCACCGTCCTCACCCCCGACCACGTCGTGGAGTGGACCAAGGACGGCAAGGTCGCGTTCTACGCCAAGGGTGAGGTGACGCCCGAGGGCGCTCTCGCGCAGGCCCGGACCGCGGACCTGCCGTACCGGGAGGGCGACAGGCTCCTCGGCGTCATCGGCGACCAGGCGTTCGTGGCCCGCCAGTCGGGGCTCGGCGGGACCGCCCCGTACCGCGTCGTGGCCGTGCCGCTGACCGGCGGGGCGGAGACCACCGTCCTGGCGTACGGACGCGCCCACGCGCAGCCCACCCCCGACGGCACGAAACTGCTGCTGGTCGGCGGGGACAGCGCCGACGCGCTGGGCGTCCAGCTCGTCGGCCTCACGGACTCGGCGCCCACGGTCACCGAGCTGACCGGCATCAGGCCCATGACGTCCATGCCGCGCTCCTTCAGCTTCGCCAACGGCACGCTGTACTCGCTGGAGCGGATGACGGACCTGAGCAACGCGTTCCGCACCCGGACCGTGTCGGTCACCGGCGCGCTGGCAGCCGGTGCCATGCAGGACCTCGGCCCGCTCGGCATGGACCTCACCGACTGCACGGACAGCACGGGGTGCCCGGAGATCACGGCCACGGGCGACGGCCGCCTGCTGCTGCGGCCGGACTCCAACCACGGCCGGTTCCCGCTGCTGTGGCAGCCCGGTGCCACCCAGGGCACCCCGGTGACCGCCGGCCTGACCCGGCTCGAGGCGGTGAACGCGTCCGGCCGCTACCTGGCCGCCACCGGCGAGCGCTCCGACGGCTCGTACACCGGACTGATCACGGTCGACCTCGACACCGGCAAGCAGCTCGCCTCCT
Source organism: Streptomyces sp. NPDC031064 (assembly GCF_055570965.1). Classification (NCBI taxonomy): domain Bacteria; kingdom Bacillati; phylum Actinomycetota; class Actinomycetes; order Kitasatosporales; family Streptomycetaceae; genus Streptomyces; species Streptomyces sp. NPDC031064. The sequence goes on along the minus strand of NZ_JBVIGF010000004.1, from coordinate 25,922 downwards.
TCCCCGGCGTCAACGCGTGGGACTCCGCGCTGTACGGGGACACCGTCTGGGCCGCCGGTGAGGTGGCCGGCACGGTGAAGGGCTACGACGCCAGGTCCGGTGCGGTGAAGCGGACCGTGAACCTGGGCAGTGGCTGCAAGGCCGAGTCCATCAAGGTGACCTCGCACTGGCTGAGATGGGACTGCGCGGGAGCCATCGCCCGGGGCGGTGTCTTCGACCTCGACAAGAACGTCAACCACACCTACACGGAGCCGGTCTCCGAGCTGGGCGACGGCTACGTCGTGTGGGGCAACGGCTCCGACGTCAAGGTGACCGACATCCGGGGCACCCAGCCCGTGGGCGTCGCCACCCACAAGGTCGCCGACGACGGCGAGCGGGAGTACAAGTACGCCGTTGACCCCGCGACCGGGCGGATCGCCCTCACCGCCACCACCGACGGCGACGTCCGGGTCGTGGACGCGGGCGTGCCCGCCTCCCCGATCGCCCGCATCGACGCCGAGGTCCCGGCCGCGCAGGACGTCAAGGGCGGCACCGCGCCCTGGAAGCCCCGCTGGTGGCTGTCCAAGCCCGCCGCCTCCTGGCAGCTCACCGTCAAGGACAGCTCCGGCACCGTGCGGCGCACCCTGACGGGCGGTGAGGCCCGGGGCGTGCTGGGCGCCGCCTGGGACGGCAAGGACGCGAATGGCGCGGCGGTCGCCGACGGCGCGTACACCTGGACGCTGACGGCGGCCCCGGCGGACGGGCAGGGCGCCGCCCTGACGCAGACCGGCACGGTCACGCTGTCCGGCGCCACCGTCGCCCCGGTCACCCCGCCGGCGCGGCGCGACCACAACGGCGACCGTGTCGGTGACCTCGTGTCGCTGAGCTCGACCGGCACCCTCGCGGTCCGGTACGGGACGGGCACGGGGACGCTGTCCGGCGCGGTGAGCGGCAGCGGCTGGTCCACCTCCGCGGTCGCGGTGCCCTTCGGGGACCTGAACGGCGACCGGTGCAACGACGTGCTGGTGCGGCTGGGCGGCGAGCTGCGCGCGTACCGGCCGGGTTGCGGCAAGGCGCTGACGACGTCCACCCCGTACACCTCGCTCGGCACGGCGTGGGCGCAGTTCAACGTCCTGACCTCGCCGGGCGACCTGACCGGTGACGGCCGGGTGGACCTGGTGGCGCGTCAGACGACCACGGGTGACCTCTACCTGTACGCGGACGACGGCGCCGGCAAGCTCAAGGCGCGCGGCCGGATCGCCACCAACTGGAAGGCGTACCGCGCCGTCGTCGGTGCCGGGGACCTCAACGGTGACGGCGCCGGAGACCTGCTCGCCGTGGACGGCGCCAACTCGCTGTGGCGGATGAACGGCACGGCGACGGGCACGCTGAAGGCGCGCGCCCTGGTGTTCGGCAACAACTGGGCGACCGGCCGCAACGCCTTCGTCGGCGTCGGCGACCTGAACAAGGACGGCAAGGCGGACCTCGTCTCCCGCAACGCCGCCGGTGACCTGCTGCGCAACAGCGGCAACGGCACCGGGTCGTTCGGCTCGACGGCGAAGATCGGGACCGGCTGGCAGGGGTACAAGGGCCTTTTCTGAGCCCGGGTACAACCGTCGTGCCATGCGGGTGGTCATAACCTCCACGAGGTCGAAGCGGCCACCAGGGGGCTGATCATGATCACCCGCACGGCACGGCGTACCGCACTCCCCATCGCGACGGCGCTCGCGGCCACGGCCGCAGCCCTCGCGCCCCCGGCCTCCGCCGCTCCGGCGGAGGCCGGGGCCGACGAGGCCGTCATCACGCTCGGCACCTGGCAGGGCGGCCCGGCCAGGGTCGAGGGGATCGCGCTGGGCGGCGGCAGGCTCACCGTGACCGGCTGGGCGGACCCGGAGGAGTGGCGGGGGCTGTACGAGTACGACCTGCCGGCCGTCGGGTCCGTCGAGCCCGGGCCCCGCCGGCTGGCCGACTCCGGCTTCTGGGTGCGGTGGCCGTGCGGGCCGCAGGCCGGGGAGCAGTGCGACGGGTTCGAGTCCCGGCTGTGGGCGCTCGGTGACGGCCGGGTCGGCTACAGCACCCCGCTCGGCGACCAGGAGGCGTCGGGCGGGCAGGTGCCGAAGAGCCATGCCGTGCTCGGCTGGTGGGAGGCGCCCGACCTGGTGGTGGGGGCGGCGGGCTCGTACCTCGTCGTCAACAACACCCGGCAGGGCAAGCAGCTCATCGGGTCCTTCGACGCCTCCGACCGCGACCCGCTGGGGGACGCCCAGGGCCTGGTCCACACCCGTTCGATCACGGCGTCCGCCGTGTGGGGCGACAAGCTGTGGAAGCCGGGTACCCGGCGCGGCACGGTCAACTCCTACGACCTCCGCACCAAGGCCAACTCGCCGGAGCTCACGCTCGGTTCCGACTGCCGGCCCGACGAGCTCCAGGCCGTGGGGCGCTGGCTGTACTGGCGCTGCACCGCCGAGGCGAAGGCGGGCGTGTGGGACCACACCGCACGCCGCAGCATCCCGGTGCCGGTTCTCCAGCGCGCCCAGCTCGCGGACGGCTTCCTCGTCCACCGCACCGCCGACGAGACGCGACTGCGCCTGGTCGACTTCCACCGGGGCGCCGGCCGGCCCGCCACCGAGCAGGTGATCGTGGAGCGGGAGCACGTGGGGGAGTGGACGGTCGACAAGTACGGCGGCCACCTCGCGTACACCGACGAACAGCGCCGCATCCACCTCAAGCGCGTGACCGTGCCGCGTTCCCCGCTGACCCTGCTCGACACGCGGACGGACCCCGCACTGCGGCTGGGGACGGACGAGGCCCGGTGGCGGGGGCACTGGCGCCTCAGCCGTCCCGCCGCCTCCTGGACGTTCATCCTGAAGGACGCGTACGGGCGGGTGGCGCGCGTCCTGTCGGGTACGGACCGGAGCCCCGAGCGGGACGGGGCGGCGCTCCGGATCAGGTGGGACGGGCGCACGGCCGACGGGCGCCCGGCGGTTAGCGGGCCGTACACCTGGAGCCTGACCGCCGACCCCGGCGACGGCACGGGGGCGCGGGCCCTCGGCTCCGGCTCGCTGCGGGTGACGGGCGGGCGGTCCGCCTTCCGGGACGCCAACGCGGACGGGCTCGGCGAGTACTACGCGATGACGACGGGCGGGCAACTGTCCGGCCACCGCATCGGCGCGAGCGGCTACTGGGCGAGCGGCCCGTGGAACCCGGCGACCCGGTTCATCCCGTTCGGTGACATCGACGGCGATGGCTGCGAGGACATGCTGCTGCGCACGGTGGACGGCAAGCTGTGGCGCACGGGCGGCCGCTGCACGGGCGTCCACTTCCCGCCCGGCCAAGGGGGCTCCGAGCACGTCCAGATCGGTACGGGCTGGAACAGCATGGACGCCTTCGCCGCCCCGGGCGACCTCAGCGGCGACGGCCGCCCCGACCTGCTGGCCCGCCACGCCACGACCGGCAACCTCCACCTCTACCGCTCGAACGCCCGCGCGGGGTTCGACCCGGGCGTCGTCATCGGCTCCGGCTGGAAGGGCCACCGCCTGATCGGCGCGGGCGACACCGACCGCGACGGCCACGGCGACCTGCTGGCCCGCGACCCGTCGGGCGAGCTGTGGCGCTACGGCGGCACGGGCACCGGCACGCTGAAGCCCCGGGCGCTGGTCTTCCGCGACTGGGGCGCCGGCCGCACCGACATCCTCGGCGTCGGCGACATCACCGGCGACGGCCTGCCCGACCTCCTCTCCCGCGACGCCAACGGCAAACTGCTCCGCAACAAGGGCGACGGCAAGGGGTCGTTCGGCGCCACGGTGACCATCGCCACCGGCTGGCAGCACTACCGCGCGCTCTTCTGACCCCCGCCCCCCGCCGACGGCCCGAGCCATGCCACCACGGCGCGCCCGTTCACCCGATACCCGATCGGATGCCGGGCGCCGTGGGGCTATGCTCAGGGGTGACTCGCCGAGGGCCGTTAGCTCAATTGGCAGAGCAGCGGACTTTTAATCCGTTGGTTGTGGGTTCGAGTCCCACACGGCCTACCGGGTCGTGAGCCCTTCCAGGGCTCTGACCAGCAGGTTGTGCCCCGGTCGCTTTCCCTGGCCGGGGCACAAGCGTGTCCGGACCCGTCTTGCGTGCGTGGCATGTGGGCGCGATCCCGCGCAGATCGAGCAGCAGGCATTGCTCTAGGTTGATCTTCATGTCTGCACGGGGAGGCGGCACGGTGAGTGGACTCGCGCCTGACGTGAAGGTCATCGCGGACGGAATGATCCGCAGTTCCATGGGTCTGGTCGAGTCGATGCGCGGCGCCCGTGACACGGCCATCGCCCTGGGCCACGAGCTGGCACAACAGCACGGCATGGCTGGAGATGACGATGCTGGCCGTGCCTTTGCCAAGGTGTACGTGTCGGCGGCGGCCGCCACCTTGGACAAGATCGGCTTCAGCTCGTACGTCCTGGGAGAGAGCAGCCGTGGCTTGATGCGTACGGCTCGGGAGTTCATGGCCGTGGAGAGCCGACAGGTCGCAGCTTTCCTGGGGAAGCAGGTCGATCTGACGGTTGGCATGGGAGACCCGGGTACCGACTGCACGGAGAACTATCTCGGCCTCGGGCAGGAGCTCCCCGAAGTGGTGGGTGAGACGGCCTGGTACGACCAGTACGCGCCGATGGGGAAGAGCGACCGGTTCCGTGGTTCACCGGAGAAGATCCGAGCTGTCGCCACGTCCTGGCGACATGCCGGTTCGCTCATGCAGCGCTTCCTTGAGGACGCTCAGGCGTACGCGGGGACCGCCGGCAAGGCGCACGCCGGAGAGGCCGCCGACGCTTTCCGGACGTACTTCAAGCATTGTGTCGGCCTCACTTGTCCACCTGCGAAGGCGCAAGCGGATGAACCCCTGGTGACCAATCTGGTCGCCGCCTGTATCCAGCTCGGCAAGGCGTGCGACCGGTATGCGGACCACGTGGAGGCGGCCAAGGAGAAGATCCTTTACCACCAGACGGATCCCTTCGAAGTCGACATGCCATGGGATCAGCCCATGTTCGGCGCCAACGGCTACGACGGTGGACTGCATGACGCGGTGCTGGGCGACCCTTGGATACGCGATTTGGGCGAGATCGCTCACGCGCTCGACTCGGCTGCCGCCAGGGTGAAGCTGCCCAGTCCTGAAGGCCCCGCGAGCCCCGGGGCGCCCTGGGTGCCGATTCTTCCCCCGCCGATCCGCGTGCCGATCCCCGTGCCGATCAGGCTCGCCGCGTATACGGGCCGGGCGCCGGCCCTCCTGCCCACAGTCAATCCCGTCGACCCCGGAATTGCCTTCGCCGACCCCATTCCCCCGGTCCCCGGCACGACACGTCTCCTCAACGTCGGCGAGCAACAGCAGTTCCGCAGTTGGATGAACTCTCTGAGGCCCGGCGGACTGGCAGGTGGTGGTGGCCCCAGCGATCCCGACAACGCGTATCAGTTGCGCATCGCCGGCTACCCGGAGCGTGAGGTGCCGCTGGTGGGGAAGAAGCGTGGGCTGATGGTGGACGGCATCCGACCTGCGGACGGCCATCTGGTCGAGGCAAAGCACGTCAGGGATCCCGACTGCAAGAAGAAGAGTTTCCGGTCCCTCGACCGCGTCGAAGACACCTTGGCCAAGCCGGTCAAGGTGAACGACAAGGGAAAGATCAGTTGGGACCCTGTCGTCGATGCCATGTACGCGGGCGACGAAAAGGAACTCGTCCGGTACAAGCAGGCCATGGCCAACCCGGCGAACAGTGAGATCCGGGGGCTGGAGATCGTCACGAACGGCAAGGACAACGCGGCCTACTGGCAGTCCATGATGGCCATGACGGGTACACCAGGCTCGACGCGATACGTGCCGTGAGACAGAGGATGACTGTGTCAGCTGAACGGAATATCCGTACCAACTTCGCCTTCTACCCTCCCCAGGATGCGGGGGGCGCTTGGCAGGCCGGCCTCGAATCCCTGGAGCGGGCACTTAGGCAGGCGTTCCCGGAACCCACCGTGGAATACAGGGTCTCGGGGATTCACCACATGACTGTTCTCGATTTCGAGGTCGAGCTTGCCCCCGACGTCTGGATCGACGGAACCGCCTCGTTGCCGGAAGCCGATTACGCTTACATCACCCTCACCGATGTGACGGTCGCCGAAGCCGCGGCCTTTGCCCGATGGCTCCGTGACTCATTCGTCCCGGCCCCGCACCTCATCCGCTTTGCCAGCAGTCTCGCCATGGCGAATGGAGAGCAGCTTCCTTGGCCCCTGCCGGCCGAGGGAGGCGAAGAAGAGATCGGAGCAGAACTGCGCAGCCACCTCGATTCCATCGAGGGATCTTAGGCGTGTGCCTCTTCCGGCAGGCGAGCAGCACGTCTCGAGCCCCACAGGGCTCCGACCGGTGAGTTCGTGCCCCGGTCACCTTCGCCGGCCGGGGCACAGCGCGTCAGGCACATGGGGCGGGCTGGACAGTCCCACACGGCCTACCAGGGATATTGGTTAGGGATCGTGCGCCGGATGGCGTAAGGTGGTGTTCACCGACGCGGGGTGGAGCAGCTCGGTAGCTCGCTGGGCTCATAACCCAGAGGTCGCAGGTTCAAATCCTGTCCCCGCTACTGATGACGAAGGCCCGGTGCATTGCGCACCGGGCCTTCGTCGTGTCCGCGTTCCGGACGTGTCGCTCGGTCGGTGGACGGCGGGTCGCCGTGCGGCGCGGCTCCGGGGAGCCCGGGTGGGGCGCGGTACCGTCCGCAGCCGTGGGCGGAGCGGGCAGGAGGCCAGTGGTGGGGCAGCGAGGCGGGGACGGTGGCGACGGGCGCGGGGGTGCCCGGCGGTTCGTCCGTGCGTTGCCGGCGCTGCTGATCGTGGGGGGCGTGGTGTACGACCTGTCGACTCCGCCGCGCTTCACCGCCGTGCCGCTGTTCGCCGCCGCCCCGCTGGTCGCGGCGCCGCTGTTCGCCGCCCGGACGACGCTGCTGTCGGGGCTGTGCGCGGTGCTGGCCGTGCTGTTCCTGCACCTGGGCAACGGCACCCTGGACGAGGTGCAGGCGCCGACCGAGATCCTCACCGTGGCGGTGGTCGCGGCGCTCGCGCTGCTGATCAACCGGGTGGTGCGGCGCAGTGGGGAGCAGCTCGCCTCGGCGCGGGTGATCGCCGAGACCGCGCAGCGGGCCGTGCTGCCGACGCCGGCCGAGCGGATCGGTGGGTTGCAGGTGGCGGCGCGGTACGAGGCGGCGCAGGCGGACGCGTTCATCGGGGGTGACCTCTTCGCCGTGCAGGACACGCCGTACGGGGTGCGGCTGGTGGTCGGGGACGTGCGGGGCAAGGGCATGGGGGCGGTCGAGGCGGTGGCGGTGGTCATCGGGGCGTTCCGGGAGGCGGCCGAGCAGGAGAGCTCGCTGGAGGGCGTGGCGCAGCGGTTGGAGCGGGCGCTGGCGCGGGAGGGGACGCGGCGCGACGGGCTGGACGCCTTCGAGGGGTTCACCACGGCGGTGCTGGCGGAGGTGCCGCGCGGGGAGGCCGTGGTGCGGGTGGTGGACCGGGGGCACCCGGAGCCGCTGATGCTGTACGCGGACGGGCGCACCGAGCTGCTGGAGCCGGCCGAGCCCGCGCTGCCGCTGGGCATGTCGGACCTGGGGACGTGGCCGGACCGGGCGTACGAGGTGCCGTATCCGGCGGGGGCGACGCTGCTGTTCTACACGGACGGGCTGTCCGAGGCCCGGGACGCGGACGGGGTCTTCTACGACCCGGTCGCGCGGCTGTCGGGGCGGCTCTTCCCGGGGCCCGACGCGATGCTGGACGCGCTCGTGAGCGACGTACGGCGGCATACGGGCGGCGGGGCGACGGACGACCTGGCGCTGCTGGCGGTCACCCGGCCGGCGGAGGGGCAGCCGGAGCGGCGCAGGACGATGCCGGTCGTGCCGTAGCGGCGTCCACCGCGTCACCGGCCGTCGGTACGGTGCGTAGCCGAAGCGTGTCACTCCGCATAACATTTGACGCACCGTCAGCATCACTATGGCCGGTGAATCTTTCTGATGTGCGGTCAAGTCGCCCCGTTGTGCCCGATTGTGGGCCGGTAAATCCCGGGGCCGTCCAGTTAATGATCAGTAGGAACGGCTTGGAATCCGGAGCCCGCGTCTATTAACGTTCGATAACGCAGCGCGGTCGTCCCAGCCGTCGCAAGAGACGGCACCGTGCGCGTGCGCCGAATCCCGTGAGGGAACCGGGGAACCACCTTTTGGGGTGAATCGGGCTGAACCAGGCCCGTAGGAGACCTTCCTGCTCCGAACCCGTCAGCTAACCCGGTAGGCGAGAAGGAAGGAAAGGAGTGCGCCTCCGTGGCGTCCAACAGGCCTGCCCCCGAAGCTCCGTACGGCTCGATCGCCTCGTTCAACACTTCGGGTGTCCCGGACGCCGCCCCCGTAAACGGGCAGTGGGAGGAATGGAACCCCACCGAGGAAACCGTCCGCCCCGTGCGCGGCCGGCACCGCATCGCCAAGCAGCGCGGCGGCCTCGCCCGTAGCTCCACCGTCCTCGGCGTCGGCGTGATCGCGGCGGTCGGCGCGGGTGGCATGGCCACCGCGCAGGACAAGCCCGCGGTCTCCATATCCCTGCCCGACGTCGTCACGGACAACCTGCCCGACGCCGACTCCCTGCCCGGCATCGGCTCCCTGATGTCCGACGAGACGGACTCCGCGGACTCCGGCGAGGCCGGCACCCCGGACAGCGGGCCGCTCACCGCCGCCTCCCTCACCGGCTCGGCCGACGCCACCGCGCAGCAGAGCGGCGGCGCCGACGCGGGCGAGGCCCTGCGCGCCCGCATCCTCCAGCAGGCCGAGCAGCAGCAGGCGTCCGCCGACGCGGAGGCGAAGGCCGCGGCCGAGGCGGCCGCCGCCGAACAGGCCGCCGCCGAGGCGAAGGCCCAGCAGACCGCCGCCCAGGAGCAGGCCGCCCAGCAGGCCGCCGAGGAGAAGGCGAAGGCCGAGGCCGAGGCCGCCGCCAAGGCGAAGGCCGCCGAGGAGGAGCGGCTGGCCAAGCTCGCCGGGAGCTGGTCCCTGCCGACCTCCTCGTACACCATCACCTCCACCTACGGCCAGGCCGGCAACATGTGGTCCTCCGGCTACCACACCGGCCTCGACCTGGCCGCGCCCACGGGCACGCCCGCCAAGGCCGTCCACGGCGGCACCATCAAGTCGGCCGGATGGTCCGGGTCGTACGGCTACCGCATCGTCCTGGAGCTGGAGGACGGCACCGAGGTCTGGTACTGCCACCTGTCGTCCATGACGGTCGGCGCCGGGCAGACGGTCGCCACCGGCGAGACCATCGGCCGCGTCGGCGCCACCGGCAACGTGACCGGGCCGCACCTGCACCTGGAGGTGCACACGCCGGGCGGCGACGGGATCGACCCGCTGGCGTGGCTGCGCGGCAAGGGCCTCACCGTCTGAGCCCCGGTTCCCTGAACCTCGCACTCCGGCAGCCCTGGCGGCACACCCCCCGACGCCAGGGCTGCCGGCCTAGTACCGGTACGGGTTGTAGCCGCCGTAGTTCAGATGCGGGGGCGGCGTCCACACCCGGCCGGTGGCCTGTGCCGCGTACGTCAGCGCGGGCCCGGCTATCTCCTTGCGCTGCCACAGGTGGTGCAGCAGCTCCTGCTCGCGCGCCATGAAGTCGTGGCCCACCACGCCCCGGCGGGCCCGGTGGCGAAGGAACGCCAGCGACGTCGCGAACGCCTCGTACTCGCCGACCGCGCGCGCCGCCGCCGGGCCGAAGCAGCGCGCCGCGTACCCACGGGCCAGACCCCGCGCCCGCATCGAGGACAGCGCCAGCGGCTCGGCCGGGGTGAGCCAGCCCGCCGCGGCGTACGCCGGGAGCTCGCCCGATATCGTGCGCAGCTCGCGCTGGCGCGACCAGATCGCCAGCCACGTCAGCAGCCCGAACGCGGGCACCATGAACGCCCCGTACACGGCGTAGAACCCCCACGGCCCGAGCGCCGCCGAGCCGTTCCACAGCGCGTGCATGCCCATCGCCAGGGCCAGCCCGAGCACCGGCAGCGCGATCCGGCGGACCTTCTTGCGGCGCGCGGTGATCGCGGCGATGCCGAAACCGATGCCGGTGAGCACGGTGAACAGCGGGTGCGCGAACGGCGACATCACGATCCGTACGAAGAAGGTCGCGGCCGTGACGGACGCGAGCCCCGACGTCCCGATCTGCTGGTCCTCCCCGAAGGCGTTGCCCAGATACAGGATGTTCTCGGTGAAGGCGAAGCCCGTCGCGGTGAACCCGGCGATGACGACGCCGTCCACGATCCCGGTGAAGTCCCGTCTGCGGAAGACGAAGATGAGCAGCACGGCGGCGGCCTTGGCGCTCTCCTCCACGATCGGCGCTATGACCGTCGCACCGAGGGTGTCCGCGGACGACGGGTCGGCGGTGGCGGTGGCTATCCAGCGGGTCGCGAAGGTGTTGGCGACGATCGCGACCAGCGCGGCGGCGCACGCGCCCCACGCGAAGGCGAACAGCAGGTTCTTCCACGGGCCCGGCTCGACCCGGTCCAGCCAGCGGAACGCGGCCATCAGCAGCGGGACCGGCAGCACGGCGAGGCCGAGCCCCACCAGGAAGCCCTGCGTGCCGGTCTGCTCCCGCACCAGCGCGAGGATCACCAGCCCGCACAGGGCGAGCACGATGACGACCGCGGAGGCCCGCACCGCCTTGCTGCGCCAGAAGGCGCGGCGGGGCTTGTAGCGCCAGCGGGCACGCTCCGGCACGGCGTCGAACGACGGCTGTGGTTCGTACGCCGGGACGGCCGGATACGGCGACTGGTGCTGCGCAGACGAGTAGGACACGTGATCGACCCTAACGACCGTCACTGACACTCCGCGACGGCATTGCTACGGACGCACGGCCACGCCCGGGGTCACACCCGCTTGAACAGCAGGTCGTGCACCACGTGCCCCTTGTCCAGGCCCTGGCCCTCGAAGCGGGTGAGCGGCCGGAAGGCGGGCCGGGGCGCGTAGCCGCCGCCGGGCACGGTGTTGGCGAAGTCCGGGTGCGCGGTCAGCACGTCCAGCATCTGCTCGGCGTACGGCTCCCAGTCCGTGGCGCAGTGCAGTACGGCACCGGGCTTCATCCGGGTGGCGACCAGGCTGAGGAACTCGGGCTGGATCAGCCGGCGCTTGTGGTGCCGCTTCTTGGGCCACGGGTCGGGGAAGTACACGCGTACGCCGTCGAGCGCGTCGGGGGTGAGCATTTCGCGCAGCAGGATGATCGCGTCACCGTTGGCCACGCGTACGTTCGTCAGGCCGGCCTTCTCGGCGAGCGCGAGCAGGTTGCCCTGGCCCGGCGTGTGCACGTCGACCGCGAGGATGCCGGTCGACGGGTCGTCGGCGGCCATCTGCGCGGTGGCCTCCCCCATCCCGAACCCGATCTCCAGGACCACCGGGAGCCCGCCGAACATCTCGTCCAGGTCGAGCGTGCGCTGCCCGTCGATGTCCAGCCCCCATACGCCCCACAGCCGTCGCAGGGCGTCGCCCTGGCCGGGCGTGACGCGGCTGCGCCGGGGCTGGAAGCTGCGGATCCGCCGCTCGAAGTGCGACCCGGCGGGGTCGGGCGCGGGCCCCTCGGGGAATCGGGGCTCACCCTTGGGACGGCGGTGCAAGGCGGTTTCACGGGACTCAGACACAATGCCCAAAGTCTACGGCGCCGCACGGACGGCGGGCTCGGCCCAGGTGCGCTCCCCGGACGGCAGGGCCCGCGCGGCGGGGCTCAGCCCAGGTGCGCCAGCGCCCGGCGGGCGACCTCGCGGCCGATCGGGAGGGACGCCGTGGCCGCCGGGGACGGGGCGTTCAGCACGTGGACCGTCCGGCGGGCCTCGCGGATCAGGAAGTCGTCGACCAGCGTGCCGTCCCGCAGCACGGCCTGCGCCCGGACGCCCGCCGGGGCGCGGCGCAGGTCCTCGGGGGTCACCGCCGGGAGCAGGCGCCGCACCGCCTCCGTGAACGCCCGCTTCGAGGCCGACCGGTGCAGCTCACCGGCCCCGTACCGCCAGTGGCGGCGGGCGATCCGCCAGGAGCCGGGCCAGGCCAGCGTCCCGGCCAGCTCGCCGGGCCGGACGACCGACCAGCCGTACCCCTCGCGGCTCAGCGCGGGCACCGCGTTCGGCCCGACGTGGACGCCCCCGTCGATGCCCCGCGTCAGGTGCACGCCCAGGAAGGGGAACGCCGGGTCCGGCACCGGATACACCAGGCCCCGCACCAGCTCGGGCCGGCCCAGGTCGTAGTACTCGCCCCGGAACGGCACGATCCGCATGCCCGGGTCGTCGCCCGCGAGGCGCGCCACGCGGTCGCAGTGCAGCCCCGCGCAGTTCACCAGCACCCGGCCCCTGAGGACCGTCCCGGCCGCCGTCCGCACGGCGACGCCCCAGGGGCGGCGGTCCACGGCGGTGACCTCCGCCCCGTACCGGATCCGAGCGCCGGACGCCTCCGCGAGCTGCGCCGCCACCGCCCCGTAGTCGCACACCCCGGTCGTGCCGACGTGGATCGCGGCCAGGCCCCGCACCTCGGGCTCGTACTCGGTGATCTGCGCCGGGCCCAGCTCACGGACCGGAATGCCGTTCTCCCGGCCGCGCTGGACCAGCGCGTGCAGCCGGGGCAGCTCGGTCCGCTCGGTCGCCACGATCAGCTTCCCCGTGACCTCGTACGGAAGGCCGTACTCCGCGCAGAACTTCACCATCTCCGCCGCGCCCCGCACCGCGTACCGCGCCTTGAGCGAGCCCGGCCGGTAGTAGATCCCGCTGTGGATCACCCCGCTGTTGCGCCCGGTCTGGTGCCGCGCCGGGCCCTGCTCCTTCTCCAGCACGACCACCCGCGTGCCCGGGGCGGCGCGCGTGATCGCGTACGCCGTCGACAGCCCGACGATCCCGCCGCCGATCACGAGCACGTCGCAGTCGAAGCGGCCGAAGCCCTCACTGCCGGAACTGCCGTACGCGGACACCTGTGCCACCTCCCACCCCAGATAGTGCACTGGCCCACTGACAATGCGCGCAAACCTGGGGAGGCGAAGGTCACGCCGGAGCCATCAGCAGCGGGCGCGCCCGCTCCCGCAGCTCCGCCACCCGGGGCTCGTCCCCGTACGGCTCCAGCCGGTGCAGCAGGTCCCGTACGTACTCGGTGGTGCGCGCCGAGGAGATCCGCCCGGCAACCTCCACCGCGCGTGTGCCGGCCGCGCAGGCCGCGTCCAGGTTGCCCGACTCCAGTTCGGCGACGGCGCTCACGACCAGCCGTAAACCGTGCGACCGGACGTACTCCTCCGTCGGCCGCGACAGGGCCTGCTCCGTGAAGCGGCGGACCTGGCGCGGCGCCTTGAGATCCCGGTAGCACTCCGCCGCGTCCGCGCAGAACCGGTCGTACGAGTAGAAGCCCAGCCAGGACGGGTCCGCGTCGCCCTCCCGCGACCGCTCCAGCCAGCCCTCGGCGGCCCGCAGCGCCGCCCCGGCGGAGGCGCCGTCGCCGGCCTTGGCGTGCGCCCGCGCCTCCACCAGCCGGAAGAAGGACATGGTCCGCGCGGTGGCCAGGCCCCGGTTGCGCTCCAGCGCCGCCTGCGCCAGGTCGACGCCCTCGTCGGCGAAGCCCCGGTAGGTGGCCTGGAGCGACATCGACGCCAGCACGTACCCGCCCAGCGGCACGTCGGCGGCCGCCCGCGCGAGCCGCAGCGCCTGGATGTAGTAGCGCTGGGCGGCCTCCTGCTGGCCCGTGTCGAAGGCCATCCAGCCCGCCAGCCGGGTCAGCTCGGCGGTCGCCCCGAACAGCGCCCGGCCGACCTCGTCCGAGTACGAGCCCAGCAGCAGCGGCGCCGCGTCCACCCGCAGGCACTCGGGCACCATCGACGAACGCCAGTCCCCGCCGCCGTACTTGGAGTCCCAGCGCCGCGCGTCCTCCGCCGCCTCCCGCAGCTTCGCCACGTCGCTGTGCCCCACCCGGACCGCGCCGCCCTCGTCGGCGGCGCCCTCGGGCGTGGCCGCCACCGACCGTTCCACCGACGAGTCCGCGGGGGTTATCAGCCACCGGGACGCGGGCGTCGCGTACGCGCTGACCGCGAAGGACCCGGCCAGCGACTGCCAGATCCCGCCGCCGCCCGCCCGCCGCCCGGCCAGGTCCAGCCGGTACAGGTCGGTCGCCGACTTCACCGCCTCGCCCACGTCGCGCGGGAAGGCCAGCCCCACCTCGGGCGCGGGGTCCGCGTCGGCGAGGCCGATCTCGTGCAGCGGGACCGGACGGCCCAGCTTCTGCCCGATCGCGGCCGCGATCAGGTGCGGTGCGGCGCCCTGCGGCACCATGCCCTTCGACACCCACCTGGCCACCGACGTCTTGTCGTACCGAAGGGTCAGACCGCGCTGTGCTCCGAGGTCGTTGACCCGCCGGGCCAGGCCGGCGTTGCTGATTCCCGCGAGGGCGAGAACGGTGCCGAGCTTCTCGTTCGGCCCGCGTTGCTCCCTGGACATGCGCCACCCCTCGACCCAGACGGCCGCCGCGACGCCAGGCATAGGCGCGCGGCATTCGTAAACCCAGCGTAGTTCGCCGCATCCCCACCGTTAAGGGGCGGTGTTCCGTATGGCGAGATGTTGTGCGTTCGTCCGGCCGCCCGGGAGGCCCCGTACGTGGACGCGCCCGGCCGCCGTGCTCTCGCCGTGCCCTCGTCGTGCTCCGGGTGTGTGGCCGTGCGCCCGCCCGTGCGCTCTGGCCGCTGCCGTGGGGGAGCGCTTCCATGGGTGCTGCGTGGGTCGGCCCGCTGTACTGGAAGCAGCGGGCTGGGGGACACCGCCGCCTCAATCCCCGCGGGTGGCGGACCGGTCCGGGAGGCGGACAGCGCCTCCCGGACTGAGCTTTGTGGGTAGGTGTGTAAACAAATGTACGGTTAGGGCGGGCCCGGAGATTGGCTGAATGATGCCCATCTGATGCCCGTCGCCCGGCCGGGCGAACCCTCCCTCATACCGTTACCAAGTGGCCAATGCCAGGGGCGCGTTCCCATTTCACGGGGCGCGGCCCGTAGCCCCTCCTGTGCGCCGTTGTCGTGGCAGCATGTCTCCATCAAGAGTGCTGAGTTGTCCACAGGCTGTGGAGGCGGCGATGCGGTGGCTGGTGGGGTGGAGCAGTATCGCCGCGAGCTTCGGTACGGCCGGGGCCGTCGGGAGCGATGACGAGAACGCCACCGTGCACCCCGTCGGCGCCCAACTCCTGTGGGGCGACCCCGATCCGCTGTGGGCGGTCGGCGACTGGCGCCCCGACGAGGTGCGCGTCGTCACCGTCGACCCCATCACCCGCCTCGCCGTACTGGGCTGTTGCGCGGCGAGCGACGACCAACTGAGGGTCGGGCTGTTCGCCGCGCGCGGCGGCGCCATGCGCCACCTCACCGCCTGGCCGGGCAGCTACACCGCCGTCGTCCAGGTCGGCCGCCGCATCATCGTCACCGGTGACCTGGCGGGCGCGCGGCCCGTCTTCCACACCCCGTGGGCGAACGGCACGGCGTACGCCACCGCCGCCCTGCCCCTCGCCGACCTCATCGAGGCCCAGCTCGACATCGGCCACCTGGCCGCCCTACTCGCCTGCCCCGAGACCCCGGAGGCGCTGCGCGACTCCACCCCGTACGCCGGCGTCAAACGCGTCCCGCCCGGCCACGCGCTCGTGCTGCGCGAGGGCTCGCGGGAGATCACCGGGTACGAACCGGTCGCCTCGCTCGCCGTCGCCGCGCCCCAGATCGACCCCGACCGCGCCGTGGACGGCGTACGGGACGCCCTGGTCGAAGCCGTACGGGCACGCCTCACCGCGCCCCGCCACGCGCCCGAGACACTGCCGCCCGACCCCGGGCCCGTCCCCGGCATGGGCCCCGCCGAACGGCGCGCCGCCCGCGGGGCGCCCGCCCCCGGCATCGGCGCCGACCTCTCCGGCGGCAGCGCGTCCGGCACGCTGGCCCTGCTCGCGGCGGGCCTGCCCGGCGTACCCGGCACGATCCTCGGCCACGGCACGGGCGCGGGCGAACGGCTGCTCGCCGTCACCTTCAACGACCTGGCCACCGGCGGCCGGGACGCCGAGGCGGAACGCGCCCGCGCCCGCGCGATCGCCGAGAACCCGCGCCTGCACCACGTCGTCGTGGCCGCCTCCGAGGAGGCCCTCCCGTACGCCGAACTGGAGGGGCCCCTCACCGACGAACCGGGGCCCTCCCTGGTGACCGCCGAACGCCACCGGCGGCGCCTCGCGGCGGGCAGCGCCGACCATTTCACCGGGCACGGCGCACGGCAGGTGCTCGACGCCCACCCCGCGCGCCTGGCCGACCTCCTGATGGACCGCAGACGCCGGCACCTGCTGCGGCCCGTCACCGCCCTCGCCAAGGCCACGGGCCCGACCGCCGGTTCGCTGCTCGTCCCGCTCACCGTCTACCGGGCGGCCCGCAAGCTGGCCCGCACGCCCTACCGCGCCGGGCTGGAATCGGCCGCCGACCGGCTGCTGGAGGCCAACCGCAGCCCGGGTGCCCCCGGCGGCCCGCTGGGCGCCTCCCTCGCCGCCCTCGCGTGGGCCCGGCCCGGCCCCGCCGCGCGCTGGCTGACCGGCGAGGCCCTCGCTGAAGTATCGGTTCGCCTCAACCAGGCGGCCACCAGGCCCACTTCGGTCCAGCGCCCCGGCGAGGCACGCGCGCGTGCCGCCCTCGCCCGCTACGCGGCCGACCACCGCATCCTGGAGCAGGCCGCCGAGGTCCGCAGCCAGCGGCTGCACTCGCCCTTCCTCGACAACCAGGTCGTACGCGCCTGCCGCGACCTGCCCGAATCGCTGCGCGTCCAGCCCGGTGCCCGCGCCGCCATACTGCGCACCGTTCTCGCGGGCGCGGGCATCCACGACCTGCCGCCGGGCTGGGGCGCCACCTCCCACGCCCCGACGGCCGCCGCCAACCGCGCGGGCCTGCGCGCCGCGCTGCCACAGCTCATGGCCCTCTTCGACGCGCCGCTCCTCGCCGACGCGGGTCTGATCGAGGCCCGCGTCGTCCGCAAGGCGCTGCGCGCCGCCACCGAGGGCGAACCGGTCCCCCTGGACGGGCTGGCCGACCTGGTCTCCACGGAGCTGTGGCTGCGCCGCCTCCTGGCCCGCCGGGGCACCTGCTGGACCGGCACGGCGGCACCGCGCCGACGCGCCGTGGCGGCCGGGGTGCCCCCGCGCCCCACGCTGCGCTCGTAGCCCTCCAGGCCGCCGGGTACTAGCCGCAGATGATCCGCGACTCCGCCCAGTCGGCGGGCGCCACGGAGCTCAGCGGCGTGGCCGGGTCCGGTTCGACGACCAGGCGGATGGTCTTCCGTCCCGCGATGCCCACGCGCAACGGCACGGCCGCGTCGCCGCCGCGCAGCACCGGCGACCGCCAGAGCCGGGTCCCGTCCCCGTACACGGAGAAGCGCACCGCGCCCATCCCCAGCGCCATGTCGTCCACGCCGGCGAACGCCTCGTAGGCCGAGCAGCGGCGGTTGAGGTCGATGGTGAGCGACGACCGGGCGTGCACGGTCACGCCGTGCCCGTACCGCTTGCCGCCGACCGACATGCCCCAGCGCTGCCACATCCAGCTCGACGCCCCGAGCCGGACCTCGGGCCCGGTGTGGTCGCCGTAGAGGCTGTAGTCGAGCCGGTTGACCTGGTAGACGGTGGGCGGGGGCGGCGGTGGGGCGGGTGCGGGAGGCGTCGGCTTCGGCGCCGGTGCCGGCGGGCTCGGCGGCGGGGTGGGCGTGGGTGTGGGCGTCGGCTTCGGCCTCGGGCCGGCGGGCGCCGGCGGCGCGGGGGCGGGCGTGGGGCCGGCGGGCGGTGTCGGTTTCTCCGGGGCGGGCCCGGGAACGGCCGGTTCCGGCGTGGGCGGCGGCGTCGGCCTGCTGGGGGCCGGGGCAGGCGGCGGTACGACCGGCTCGGCGGCGGGCGGGCGCGCCTCCGGTGCGGGGGTGGGCGCCGGGCTTCCGGACAGCGCCCACACCACGCCCGCTACGGCGGTGACGGCGACGGTCACCGCGATGCCCGCCTTCGCCGGGGCGCCGAGCCCTTCGGCCGCGGCTCCACCGGCGGCCCCGCCCGACGCCCCGGACGCCGCACCCCCGGAGCCGCTCGCCGCGGCCGCCGCACCCGCACCGGCGCCCGCCGCTCCCGCCGCCCCACCGGCCACCAGCCCGGCGGCCTTGAGCGAGTACCCGGCCGCGAACCAGCCGATGACGGCGACCGGCAGCAGCGCGGGGATCCCGGCGTTGACCTGCTCCAGCTCGCCCACTGCCAGCCGGCACCGGGCGCACTCCTCCAGGTGCTTGCGAAGGCCCCGTTCGGCCCGCATCCGCAACCCGCCCCGGGCGTACGCGCCCAGCCGGTCCGCGTAGCGCGCGCAATCGCCGCCGGCCGTGAGCGACCGGCTCACATGCGCCTGCAAGTACGCCTGCTTCAGCCCCTCACGGGCCCGGCTGGCCAGCACCGCCGTGGCGTTGGCGGTCAGCCCGAACAGCGGCGCCACCTCGCTCGGCGACTCCTCCTCGACCGTGGTGTGCCACAGCACGGCCTGCCACCGCTCGGGCAGCGAGCGGAAGGCCCGCACGGCGAGCGACTGCTCGGCCTCGTGCATCGCCCGCACGTCGGCGCCCAGTTCCAGCGTGTCGGCGTCGGACATCTCCGAGGCGCGCACCGCCTGCGCGGCGAACACCGCGAAGTCCTCGACGAGCTGCTCGCGCTTGGACGTCTTCGTCCACGCGGCGGCCACGCGCCGGACCGTCGTCATCAGGTACGCGCGCACGGCCTGTTCGGGCCCCGCGCCGCCGCGCACCGCCTGGAGCGTCCGCGCGAACACCTCCGCCGTCAGATCGTCCGCCGTGTGCGCGTCCCGGCAGCACGTGCGGGCGTAGCGCCGTACCGCGCCCGAGTGCCGGACGAACAGCTCCTCGTAGGCGGTGTCGTCACCGTCCCGCAGCCGCTGGACGAGCTCGGCGTCCGACGGCGGCAGCTCGATGGGCGGCGGCAGTACGGAGTCGTCGCCGCCACCCGCGCGCCCCTCGCCCCGTCCGCCCTGGCTCGGCACCTTCGGCGCGGCCGCACCGTCGGCCGGTGCCCCGCTCCCGAGCGGCTCACCGCGACGTTCACCGCTCATCGCGGAAGCCCCCGTACCCCTGCTCAGACCCGGACACCGGGCAAGAGTGCCACAGAGCACGGCCCCTGTCGGGGCGAGAGCGCGTCAACCACTCATCCGGGGAAACCTCCCGAACGCCGGCCCGAACCGCCCCCGCCCCGCCACTCACGCCGGGTGGGACCTCACGCCGGGCGGGACCGGAGCCCCTCCAGCAGGATGTCCAGGAGCCGTGCCGACGCCGCGCTCTGCTGGGCCGCGTCCGGCAGCGAGGGCGCCGCCGTGGCGATGACCAGCAGCACGTCCGCCACCGTCACGTCCGCGCGCAGCTCACCCGCCTCCCGGGCCCGGTCGACGAGCTGCCCCACGACCTCCAGCAGCTCCGAGGCGCCCGCGTCGTCCAGCTCGGCCGCCACCGCCGCGCGCGTGGGAACCACCCGCAGCTCCGGCTGCCCCGCCACCGTGGGCACGGCCGACACGGCCGAAGCGCCACGCTGCTGCGGCACCCGCGCCTCGTCCGCCTGCCCCGCGCCCACCGCACCGGCCGCGCCCGGCTCGTCCACGCCCACCCGCAGCACGTGCGGCGGGAGCAGACGTCCCGCGCCCGAGGCCACCGACGTCCGCAGGAACCGGGAGAGCGCCGACCACGGCTCGTCCTCCTGGCCCAGAGCCGTACGCGCCTGCTCGGTGAGCCGGGAGGTCTCCTCCTCGGCTATGCGCCGCACCAGCACGTCCTTGCTCGGGAACCGGCGGTAGACCGTGCCGACCCCGACCCGCGCCCGGCGCGCCACGTCCTCCATCGGCGCCCCGTACCCGAGCTCGCCGAACACCTCCCGAGCGGCGCGCAGCACGTGCTCGAGGTTCCGCTGCGCGTCCACCCGCAGCGGCGCCGTACGGCTCGACGGCCCGCCGGCCCCGATCCTGCCGTTCATCCCACCGCCGAGCCCCTCCGCGGACGAAGACGACGAAGTGGACGCCGACGCGACAGCGGTCGACCAACGGGAATCCTGAATATGCATGAATGTTCCCCCGGTAATGATGTGTCTCCCCCCGGAGACTCCCCCACCCTGACAACCGGGGCCCGGACCGCGCGCTCAGGTCATGCGCAGCGCCCCGACTCCCCGACGACATACGAACATAGTTGAGTCGAGGTCAATTCAGAAGGGGCAGTTCCGACCGGTGCGCCCCCCGATCGGAGCAAGGACCGGAACACTCCCGATTCTGCCCCCTCACGCCACCCCCCACCCATCCCCTGACCTGCGCACCTTCCCCCACACGCACCTCCCGCGCCACCCCGGGCCCCGCACGGCCTCCGGTCACACAATTTGCCGGGCCTGTGGACAAACCCCGGAGCCCGTTGCGTCATGGGATGGTGACCGAACCTGTGCGCATTCTCGTTGTCGGCGGTGGCTACGTCGGGATGTACACCGCCCTGCACCTCCAACGGCACCTCAAGGCCGAGCTCAGAAGCGGCACGGCCGAGATCACCGTGGTCACACCCGACCCGTACATGACGTACCAGCCCTTCCTCCCCGAGGCGGCGGCCGGCAACATCTCGCCCCGGCACGTCGTGGTGCCGCTGCGGCGGGTCCTCGACAAGTGCAGGATCGTCATCGGCGAGGCCAAGGCCGTCGACCACGCCAAGCGCACGGCGACCATCACCACCCTCGCCACCGAGGAGGAGGGCGCCGGACCGGTCCAGCTCTCCTACGACGAACTGGTCATCGCGCCCGGCTCCATCTCCCGCACCCTCCCGGTCCCGGGCCTGGCCGACTACGGCATCGGGTTCAAGACCGTCGAGGAGGCCATCGGGCTGCGCAACCACGTCATCGAGCAGATGGACATCGCCTCCTCCACCCGCGACCCCGCCATCCGCGACGCCGCCCTCACCTTCGTCTTCGTCGGCGGCGGATTCGCCGGCGTCGAGGCCCTCGGCGAGCTGGAGGACATGGCCCGCTACACCGCGCGGTACTACCACAACATCAAGCCGCAGGACCTGAAATGGGTGCTCGTCGAGGCGAGCGACCGCATCCTGCCCGAGGTCGGCGAGGAGATGGGCAGGTACGCCGTGCGCGAGCTGCGCGCCCGCAACATCGACGTACGCCTCGAAACGCGCCTGGAATCGTGCGAGGACCGGGTCGCCGTCCTCAGCGACGGCAGCCGTTTCCCCACCCGTACGGTCGTGTGGACCGCCGGCGTGAAACCCGCGCCCGTCCTCGCCGGCACCGACCTGCCCCTCACCGAGCGCGGCCGCCTCAAGTGCACCGCCCGCCTCGGCATCGAGGGCGTCGAACACGCCTGGTCCGCCGGGGACGCCGCCGCCGTCCCGGACATCACCGCCGACGAACCCGGCCGGGAATGCGCGCCCAACGCCCAGCACGCCGTGCGCCAGACCAAGGTCCTCGCCGAGAACCTCGTCGCCTCCCTCCAGGGCCGGCCGCTCAAGGACTACGCCCACAAGTACGCGGGGTCCGTCGCCTCCCTCGGCCTGCACAAGGGCGTCGCCCACGTCTACGGCCGCAAACTCAAGGGCTACCCCGCCTGGTTCATGCACCGCGCGTACCACCTCAGCCGCGTGCCCACCTTCAACCGCAAGGCGCGCGTCCTGGCCGAGTGGACCCTCGCGGGCCTGTTCAAACGGGAAATCGTCTCCCTCGGCTCCCTGGAGCACCCGCGCGCCGAATTCGAACTCGCCGCGGGGCCCCCGCCGCCCGAACCGGACGACGAGGCGTCGAAAGGTGGAACCGCGGACGGCGGAGCGAAGTCCGACTGACGGCACCGCTGACGAGGCCGAGTTCCGACAGACGCCTCTTGTCAGTGCGGTCGGTCACACTGGACGTGTGACCATAGGTGGGCTCACACCTGCACAGAGTGACTCAGCACGGCAACGCACGGCAACGACACCATGAGGCATACAGATCCGTGAACTTCACGCGTTGGAGCGCCCGGCTCCCCGGTACGCAGCGCCGCGCCGCCGCGCGCGGCACCGGCCATGGGGTCTCGCCGGCGCAGCGGGGGGACTCCGTACCCGCCGCGCGAGGTGAGTCCGACCAGCAGTTGGAGCCCCTGCCCGACGACGTCCCCGCCCCGGAGGACTTCTCCGTACGGGAGATCCTCGGCCGCCTCCCCGGCCTCGTCGCCCTCACCTACGGCCCCGACCACCGCGTCGCGTACGTCAACGACGCCTACGCCACCGCCTTCGGGCCCCGCCCGCCCGGCGCCCCCGCCGCCACCGCCTGCTCCGAGCTCGCCGAACTGGGCCTGCTGCCGCTCATGGACCAGGTGCTGCGCAGCGGAAAGCCCCGTACGGTCAAATCCCGCCGAACGCACGCGGGGGGCTCGTACACGGTCACCTGCCTGCCCGTGGACACGCGCGGTGGCGCCGAGTCCGGCGTCCTCGTCCACGCCGCCGACGTCACCGACCACGCCGAGGCCGCCGAGCGGCTGCGCGCCAGCGAGCGCCGCCACCGCGAGACCGCCGTCACCCTGCAACGCTCGCTGCTGCCCCAGGAGTTGGAGCAGCCCGACGACCTCCGCGTCGCCGCCACGTACCAGCCGGGCGGTACGGACGCGGCGGTCGGCGGCGACTGGTACGACGTCATCACCCTCGGCGCCGGACGCACCGCCCTCGTCATCGGCGACGTCATGGGCCGGGGCGTCCGGGCGGCGGCCGTCATGGGACAACTGCGCACCGCCGTACGGGCCTACGCCCGGCTCGACCTGCCGCCCCACGAGGTGCTCCAGCTCCTCGACGGCCTCGCCGCCGAGATCGACGCCAGCCAGATCGCCACCTGCGTCTACGCCGTCCACGACCCCAACGAGGGCCGCCTCGTCTACGCCTCCGCCGGCCACCTCCCGATCCTCGTCAGGGACGAGGACGGCAGCGTGCGCCGCGCCGAGGAGCCGACCGGCCCCCCGCTCGGCACCGGCGGCTGGCTGCACACCTCCGGGACCATCGCCCTCCCGCCCGGCTCCACCGCCGTCCTCTACACGGACGGCCTGGTCGAGCGGCGCCGGGAGGACATCGACGAGGGCGTCGCCGCCCTGGAGCGCGCCCTGGCCGGCGCCACCGGCAGCCCCCAGGTGGTCTGCGACCGGCTGCTGCGCTCCCTGGGCGTCACCGCGGAGCACGACGACGACGTCGCCGTCCTGGTCCTCCAGCACCCCTCCCGCACCGGGGCCGACGCGGAGCTGTTCCACAACGCCGCCCTCGACCTGCTCGGCGGCGTCGAAGCGGCTCCACGCGCGCGTGCCTTCGCCTCCGGTGTCCTGTCGAGCTGGCGCTTCCCGGTCGAACTGCGCGACCTGGGCGTCCTGGCGACCAGCGAGCTGGTGGCCAACTCCCTCCAGCACGGCACACCACCCATGCGCCTCAGACTCCGCCGTACCGACCGGCGCCTGATCATCGAGGTGACGGACGGCGACGACCACCTGCCGCGCCGCCGCCGCGCCGAAACGGAGGACGAGGCGGGTCGCGGCATCTCGATCATCGCCACGATCGCCTCGTCCTGGGGCAGCCGCCGCACACCCGGGGGTGGCAAGGCCGTCTGGTGCGAGTTCGCCCTGCCCGGTTAGGCGGTGCCGGGTCAGGCGGCCGCCTCGACCGGCTGCCCCGGCTTGTGCTGGGCGACCACCCGCGTCTTCGCCACGAGGTACGGGTGGTCCTGCGCCGGCGTCAGCCTCCTGCCCAGCCGCAGTGCCAGCACGGTGATGCCGAGCGAGAAGAGCACGAAGGTGACGATGTACGGCCCGTGCAGCGCGGCCCCCATGGGCCCGCCCACGGCCGGCCCGACCGCCAGCGCGAGCTGCTTGACCAGGGCGAACGCCGAGTTGTACTGCCCGACCATCGACTCCGGCGCCAGGTCGGCCACCAGCGGTGCCACGGTCGGCGACAGCATCGCCTCACCCAGCCCGAACAGCCCGTACGTCGCGACGAACGCCGCCGTCGCCATCGCCTGGCTGCCGTGCCCGAGCCCCGCGTACCCCGCGAACAGCCACGC
The DNA here is from genome assembly GCF_055570965.1 of Streptomyces sp. NPDC031064. Lineage (NCBI taxonomy): Bacteria > Bacillati > Actinomycetota > Actinomycetes > Kitasatosporales > Streptomycetaceae > Streptomyces > Streptomyces sp. NPDC031064. The sequence continues at coordinate 1,845 of NZ_JBVIGF010000004.1, read as the reverse complement.
CGCGGTCCAGATCAGGCCCACCCAAGCGATCACCCGCGTCCGCCGGCGCCGCTCCACGAACCGCAGCACCAGGAACTGGGCGACCACGATGACCGCCGTATTCGCCGCCAGGGCCATCCCCAGCGCCGACGGCTCGATCCCGGCGGCCTCCGTGCCGTACGCCGCGAGACCCGACTCGAACTGCCCGTAGCAGGCGAAGAACAGCACGAAGCCCAGCACACAGAGCTGCACCATCGCCCGGTGCCCGAGCAGCGCCCGCAGCCCGCCCATGCTCTCCGGGCTCTCCGGCCGCGGGTCGGTGATCGACGGCGTACGCGGCATCCTCACGGTCGCGGCGATCCCCGCCAGCACCAGGAACATCGCCGCCTCGATCGAGAAGAGCAGCAGGAAGCTGCCCGGCCGGCTCTCGTCCACGAGCTGCCCGCCGATCAGACCGCCGATGCCGAGCCCGAGGTTCTGGAGGAAGAACTGCACGGCGAACGCGCGGGTGCGCGTCGAGGTGGACGAGCACCAGACGATCATCGTGGCGAGCGCCGGCTGCATCACGGCCGTACCGGCCCCGAGCAGCGCCGCCGCACCCACGACGGCCGGGACGCTGCCCGCGAGCCCCATGCCCAGGGCGCCGACGGCGGCCAGCAGAGAGGCCCCCACCAGCACGGGCAGCGGCCCCCGGCGGTCGATCGCCCGCCCGGTGAAGGGGAGGACGACCAGAGCGGCCATGGCGAAGACCGCCAGCACGGCCCCCGCCGTACCGGCGCCCAGGTCCCGCACCTGAGCCACATACACATAGAGATACGGAACGGTGAACCCGAGCCCGAACGCGCTCAGCACGTTCCCTGCCTGGATCCGGCGCATCGCCGCGCCCATCGCCTTGGTCACACTCACCTACTTCGACTCTGTAGGACTCAGTCCTGAAGACTTCAACACTAAAGTTCGATGCTTAACTGTACACATTGAAGGACTTCAACGCCAACGAGTGCCGTGGGATACTCCCCGCATGTCCGACACGCAGGAACCGAGCCTCGACGAGCAGATCGCCGCCTATCAGCGCGAGTTCCGCGACCTCGACCCCCAGGTCGAGAAGGTGGTCTCGGCCCTGGGCCGGCTGAACCGCCGTATGAACGTCGCGTACGGCCGCCAGGTCGCCGAGCTCGGCATCAGTAACGCCGAGTGGGAGGTCCTCAAGCACCTCGTCCTCTCCGGCGCGCCCTACCGCCTCGGCCCCGGCGACCTCGCCAAGCGCCTCGGCCTCACTCCGGCGGCCATGACCCACCGCATCGACCGCATGGCGGCCGACGGCCTGGTCACCCGCGACCGGGACGAGAACAACCGGGTGCGGGTCATCGTGGAGCTGACGGACGAGGGCCGCGCCAAGTGGCTGGAGGCGATGCGCATGGCCACCGCCTTCGAGGAGGACCTGCTCCAGGACCTGTCGGCGGAGGAACGAGGGCTCCTGGGCGAGATGCTGATCCGCCTGCTCCGCCGCGTGGAGCACGCCCAGCCGGACGCGGGCGGCCGGCTCAAGGACCTCGACTAGCCGGACTCGGGGCCGGGTTGACACCGGTTCCCCCGATGCGTAAAGTTCTTCGGGTTGCCACGGAGCCGTAACGGTTCTGCGGCAGCCGATCCCGCCGCGAACGCGGCAACCAAACTCAGCACGAAACTCCCGACCGGGACATATTTCGGCATGCCGAAATTCGTTTCGAAGGCTCGATTATGAGCCGCCCGGGAAATCCGCTAGAGTTTGAAACGTCGGAACGGCCCAACAGCCGGAAAGACAACCCGCTCTGACCGGGAATCAGGCCCGAAAGGATCTGATAGAGTCGGAACCGCCGGAAAGGGAAA